>CAVQIQ010000012.1:0-138389 GCA_963712645.1 uncultured Actinomycetes bacterium
TCTTCCACTCGCTCACCCAGGAGGACGTGAAGCAGATCGTGGACCTGCTGATGAAGCGGGTCACCGAGCAGCTGAAGGCCAAGGACCTCGAGATCGAGCTGACCGACGCCGCCAAGTCGGTCCTGGCCGAGAAGGGGTTCGACCCCTCGCTCGGCGCGCGGCCGCTCCGGCGGACGATCCAGCGGCTCGTCGAGGACCCGTTGTCCGAGAAGCTGCTGTGGAAGGAGTTCCGCGCCGGCCAGACGATCATCGTCGACGCTCGCGACGGCGAGATCGTGTTCGAGGGCGCGGGAGTCCCACCGGACATCCCCCCCGTGGAGCTCGCGGGTTCGCAGGAGGCCTGACCGGGTAGAGAGAATGTGGGTTCGGACGCCACGCCGAACCCCGAAAGACCGAGGGCCCGGCAACCATCTGGCTGCCGGGCCGTTCGGTGTCGCGACCCCAACCGGGGGCTGCTCGAACGAAGAGGAAGCGAGCCGAACGAGAACGGTGCCTGCCGACCTGCGCGTTCTTCCGAACGACCGACCGGCGGCGGATGACCTAGCCCGTCGAGGGGATTGACTGGTCGAGGCCGACCTTGCTGGTTGGAACCGCAACCTGCTCTCGTGGAGGTCGTCAGACATGCACGACGAGCCAACGCTCGGATCGCAGGTGAGGCCGGTCCACTCGGCATCGAGTCACGGCATCTGGAGGCCGGCGTCGACCCCTCGTGGTCGCGGTACCCAATCGTTCCCTCATCCGGCCTCTCCCGCATGCGCCGGGCCGATGCGTCGACCGGTCGAGGCTCGGCCCGTCTCCCGAGCGCACTGTTCGGCCGGAGCGGAGCCGTGGTCCGCTGCGATCGTTGCGGCGGGACGGCGAGCGTCCGAAGCGGCAGGAACTTCCTGTGTACGACGTGCGCGGCGCTGAGTGCTGACGCGTCAGCCGATGAGGCGCTCGTCGTGTGCGATCTGCGACCGGGAGTCGCTGGTGCGACTCGGTGAGCAGTTCCTGTGTGCGTCCTGCGCCATGAATGTCCTCCGCGACAGCGTGGAGGACTTCGAGGGGTTGACGACCACCCGGTCGTTGCAACCGATCGAGCTGCTCACGGGCGGCGAACCGGAGTCCGTGCTCGCGCTCGGGCTCGAAGTTGGCCGGATGGTCCGGGAGGGGACGATGCACCTCGTCGATGCGGCGGCGGCCCATCATCAAGCGCTCGCGAGATCGAGGAGGGGAGCTCGTGACATCGATGAATGCGTTCGGCGCGTCGGGGCGGTCCTGTTCAATGCGTGGGCGTTCTCGTTCGACGCACCGCTGGACGACCTGGTACGACGGAACCGGGCTCTGCTCCTCGTTCTCCAGGAGCTCGAACGGCACGTGGCCGAGTTCCCCTTCGCCTGCAACCAGGCGTAGGGTTTGGCCGTGGGTCTCGGGAACGAGGAGTGCTGGGCGGTCGAGACATCCCGAGACGGGCAGAAGTGGCGGTCCCTCGGGAGGGCCTGGAAGTCGCCGGGCGAGCCCGTCCTGATGCACGTGTCCGCTCGGTTCGTCCGGTACCGGCAGCTCGTGCCTGCCGAGACCTCCGAGTGGAGCGAGCCGCTCGAATCCGAGGGCGATCTCCCGATGACGATGGTCCGGATGGAGGATCGAGCTCGGCAGGACCTGTGGCCCGGCGACGAACACCTCGGGCTCCCGATGCTCCTGCCGGGGGGCGAGACCGGAAGGCTCCAGGCGTTCGATCACGCGCCCGACGGTTCGAGCTGGCGCTACACGCTCGAGTTCCGCGGCGCCCGCGAGGGATAGGCTCGCGGGCCCGGGCAGATCCCGGACCCGCGAGCCGGTCATCCGGCGTCGGCTGTTTCCACGAGCGTGACTGGCTGCCGGCGGTGCCGGACACCCGCCGCCGCCCTCGATCCGTGCAGATCGGACCGCGTGAAGGCGCGGCTCTCGTTCCAACGAGCCGCGAACAACCGGCGCATCCCCGGGACGCCGCGCAGCTCGTGCAGGCCGCGGTCCGCGAACCTCAACCCGCTGCCGGAGACGACGTCCCGCACGGTCGAGGACACCAGGACCTCGCCCGGACGCGCGAGGCTCGCCAGCCGCGCGGCGACGTGCACCGCGATCCCGCGGAGCCTGCCTTCCTCGAGCTCGCACTCGCCCGTGTGGACGCCGGTGCGGACCTCGAGGCGGAGGTCGTCGACCACGTCGTTGAACGTGCACGCGAACGCCACCGCGTGGCTCGCGATGCCGAACGCCGCCAGGAAGCCGTCGCCTGCCGCATCGACCTCGCGACCGCCGAACCGCCCCAGCCCATCCCGAAACCGTGCGTGGTGCGTCCGCAGCATCTCCGCCCAGGTCCGGTCACCGAGCTCGCACACCCGACCGGTCGAGTCGACGACGTCCGTGAACAGGAGCGTCGTGAGCACACGATGAGAGAAGGACTCGAGGTCCCCGGGCCACCGTCGGTGCCGGTTCTGTTGTTCCATCGCGGAACAGCCCCTTCGTCCTTCGATCGCGCTTGTGACTCCACGATGCGGGCATGGTGCGTGCACTCGGATCCACGTTCGTTGCCGACCTCCATGTGGGAGTGGCTCGGGTATGCGTGAGCACACCTGCCGAGCCATCTGTTGAGCCGCCTCGCCCGCCGATGGTGATGCTCGGTGGAGCCCGGCTAGGCCGAGAGGGACGCCGGGAGGTACGAGACGAACATCGTGATGGTGGTATTCACATCCATCGCTCGTCCTCCTTTCCGCGTCGGTGAACCGTGAACCATACGCCGTCACCCGTTCCGAGCACAAGGGGTGCCTCCGCACGGTCACACGATCGTCACATCTCGATCCCGGTCCGCAGCTCCTCGGGGACCAGGTCGGCGAACTGCCACGCGGTCCACAGGTCCGCGGCGAGCCGGTCCGGCGACGATCGCACCCCGAGCCGTTCGAAGTGCTCGCAGATGCGACGCACGTCGCGCTCGAGCAGCGCGTGGGCGTGCCGGTTCTTGCGTGGGTCGATCGCCTGCGGGAGGTCGATGACCGTCACGCGCCCGTCCCACACGAGCAGGTTGTATGCGGACAGGTCGCCGTGGATCACGTTGACGTACAGCATCCGCTCGATCGCGCGCAGGACCTGGTCGAACAGATCCCGTGCCTCGACGGCGTCCGGCCTGACCGAGCGGAGCTGCGGCGCGGCCAGCTCGAGGTCGCCGACGTAGCCCATCAGGATCGCGTCGTCCGTGCTCGCGATCGGTCGCGGGACGGGTAGCCCCGCCTCCGAGAGCGCTCGCAGCGTCTCCCACTCGCGGCTCACCCACAATCCGCCCTGGACCTGGCGGCCGAACCGCGTCTTCTTCTCCAGCGCGGCGCGGATCCTGCGCTCCTCGATCCACTCGCCGTCGCGGTAGATCGACTCGTCGCGGAAATCCCGCCGGTCGAGCGGATGGTAGAGCTTGAGCGCGACGAGATCCGCGCCGGTGGTCGAACGGTTCCCTCGGCACAGGTGCACCGAGGCCTCCTTGCCGGTCTTCACGATGCGGACGACGCCGGTGATCAGGCCCTCGGCCAGGAAGTGGTCGAGGGACGTCCCGCCGACCTCGTCGTCGTCGAGCTGTTCGATGTCCAACCCGGTGTCCTTTCGATCGCATATCCGTTCGGCGCGCGCACGAGCCCTCGGCTCCGTGGTGTCGGGTACGGAAAAGCCGCCCCGTCGGGGCGGCTCGGCGGCAGACGCCGGGCGGTCGGGCTAGCGCCCGATCCCCGAGGGATCCATCGGAACGGCCAGGGCAGTCTCGGCCATCGTGCATCCCTCCTTCCGGGTCGTGGTCCTGGTAGGACCTTCGGACCCGTGCAGTCTACCCGGATGCGAGGTGCGGTGAGGCCGGCCGGTCGAGGCTCTCGGCCGATCGTTCCAGCCGGATCACGCGTTCGATGATCGGCAGCGGGATGTGCGTGACCGCGCGGAGGCCCTCGCCGTCCGGCAGGATTTCCTGGGCGAGGGACACGAACCGGGGCCCGTCGCTCACCAGGAACCCGACCGTGCGGACGAGGTAGTCCTGCCGGCAGCCGTCGGGGCTCTCCAGATCGAGGTCGAACCAGGCGTCGTGCCACTCGACCATCGCCAGAGGGTAGTGCGGGGGCTCGGGCTGCAGCAGAGGGAGGGGGCCGGGGGTGGGCTCGGCGCGGGCGGACTCGAGCGGATCCAGCCGGTCGAACCCGTCCGCTCGGACCTTCTGCATCTCCACGCCTCCAGTGCATCGGTTATCGGATGCGAAGGGTCGCGGGTCGATAGCCCGGCGAAGCGTTTCTTCTTTCCAGCAGGGCTACGACCATCGGACCCGCGACCGCGGATCCTAGTTCGGGGCGCCGACACCTCTCGTCCCCGATCTGTCAGACCCTCTCGCTACCGTCCATCCATGGGCAAGGTCCGGACCGTCCTTTCGTGTCGCGAGTGTGGGCAGCAGCTCGCGCGGTGGGCCGGGCGGTGCCCCGGCTGCGGCGCCTGGGGCACGATCGAGGAGGACGGCGTCCGGAGCTCGTCCTCCGGCCGACCGCTCGAGACCCTCGCCCACGAGGACTCAGACGAGCGGCGTGTCTCGACCGGTCTGCCCGGCATCGATCGCGTCCTCGGCGGCGGGCTGGTGCCTTCTACGGTGGCCCTGCTCGCGGGGGAACCCGGGATCGGCAAGTCGACCCTTCTCCTCCAGATGGCGGCCAGCCTGTCGGGCGCCGGGTTTCCCTGCCTGTTCGCGTCCGGTGAGGAGTCGCGCCGTCAGGTCTCGGCCCGCGCCCACCGCCTCGGGATCGACGGATCGAGCCTGTCGTTCGTGTCGGGCCGCGAGCTGCCCGCCGTCGTGCAGGCCGCACGATCGGCACGACCCTTCCTGCTCGCGGTCGATTCGATCCAGGCGCTCCGCGACCCGTCGGCGGGTCAGGTGCCGGGGGGACCGTCGCAGGTTCGCGGGTGCGCGGACGCGCTGGTGGGATTCGCCAAGGCCGAGGGCATCTCGGTCCTGGTGACCGGCCACGTCACCAAGGACGGGGACCTCGCCGGCCCCCGGGCGCTCGAGCACGCCGTCGACGTCGTCCTGGCGTTCGACGGCGATCCGCGTTCGGGGCTCCGGATGCTCTCGGCCGGCAAGAACCGGTTCGGGGCCGAGGGCGAGGTGGCCTGGTTCGAGATGACGGGGGCCGGGCTGCGCGAGATCGACCCGGGCGACCTCCTGCTCCCCGGCGGGGGCGAGCCCGGCGCCGCCACGGCCCTCCCGCTGGCGGGCCGGCGTGGGCTCGCGGTCGAGGTCCAGGCGCTCGTCGCCAGAGGCGAAGGGACGGCCCGAAGGCAGGCGAGCGGTCTCGATCTCCGCAGGTTCCAGCTGGTCGGGGCGGTGCTCGACAGCGCGGGTCTCGGTCTCGGGCGCTCCGATGTGTTCGGGGCCGTCGCGGGGGGTGCCAGGCTCGACGACCCTGCCTGCGACCTCGCGGTGGCCGCCGCGGTCGCCTCGGCGGCCGCCGGCGTGCCGGCGCCGTCCGCGTCGGCGTTCGTCGGCGAGATCGGGCTGACCGGGGTCGTCCGCCCGGCGCCGGGGATGGCCGCCCGCCTCTCGGCCGCGAGGGCGGCGGGGCTGCGAACCGTGTTCGTGCCCGAGGGGACCGAGCCCGCGGGGGCGCTCCGGTCGGTCCCGGTCCGGCACGTGATGCACGCGCTGACCTGGGCGGCTGCGCGTCCCGGAGGGCAGACCGACGACCGTCCGCCCTAGGCCGACCGTCCCGAAATGACCGAAAGGGGCCTCTGACCTGGGCTTTTGATTTGCGAGCCAGGAGTCCCGCGTGCTACCCTTGAGCAGGTTCCGACAGTTCCTGGTCCACCGACGCTAGGGGGTCTCGTGTTCCGCAAAGGCGACACGGTTGTGCATCCGGAACACGGTGCGGCAGTCATCGAAGAGCTGTGCGTGCGTGAGTTCCTGGGAGAGAAGCGCAGGTACTTCAAGCTGCGGGTCTCCTACGGCGATCTGACGCTCATGGTGCCGGTCGACAGCACCGAGGAGGTCGGCCTCCGCTCGGTCGTGGGCAAGAACGAGGTCAAGAAGGTCCTGAACGTGCTCCGCGAGGACGAGTCGAAGATGGCGGCCAACTGGAGCCGTCGCTTCAAGAACAACATCGAGAAGCTGCGCTCGGGCGACATCTACCAGGTCGCCGAGGTCGTCCGGAACCTCTCGATCCGTGAGCGTGAGCGCGGCCTGTCCGCGGGCGAGAAGCGCATGATCAACAAGGCCCGCCAGATCCTGATCTCCGAGCTCACCTACGCCACCGGCGGGGGCGAGGAGAAGGCCGAGGCCATGATCGACAAGGTGCTCGACGAGTCGCACGGTGCCCGCGTGATGGCGGAGGCCTGAGGCCGGGCTCCGTCGTCCCTCATCCATGAACCACCCGCTTCGCTCTGGCACGCCCGGTTCAAGTCGTCGGCCCGCGGCGTCGAGGCTTGAGGGGAGATGCTCGCGCACGAGGAGCGCTCGTGGCGCGGACGCCTTCGAGCTCGGGAGGCCTCCGAACGCCGTTCGTTGCCCAGGGGTCGCCTGGTCGAGTTCGTCCGCCTGATCTTCGTCACCCTGTTCGCCGCGGCCGGCTACACGGTCGCCAGCCGCGTGGCCAGGTCTCCGTCGCAGACCCTGGCCTACGTGGTCCTCGGGACGTCGACCGGGTTCGTCCTGGGAGGCGTGCTCGGCCGGCAGACGGCCACCGCCGTGCGTTCGTTGGAGGAGGAGCTCCGCAAGGTTCCGGCCGCCGAGATCGTCGCCGGCGTCGGAGGCCTGCTAGCGGGCCTCGCGGTCGCGGCCCTGCTCTCGGTCCCCGTGTTCCGGCTCCCGCCGCTCGTGGCATGGACCAGCGTCGCGTTCACCTACGTCACGCTCGCCTTCGCCGGGTTCCGGATCGGTCGGACGAAACACGAGGAGCTGTTCGGTCTGATCGGCATGAAGCCCAGAGCGGCGGGCGCCCCGGAGAAGCTCTTCGTGGTAGACACCAGCGCGCTGATCGACGGCCGGATCTTGGATCTGGTGGCGACCGGGTTCCTGTCCGGGGACCTGCTCGTCCACACCGCGGTGCTCCGTGAGCTGCAGACGATCGCCGACTCGTCGGATCCACGGCGGCGCGCTCGCGGCCGACGTGGTCTGGATGCCGTCGGTGAGCTGAAACGCTCCGCGACGGTCGAGGTCCACCTGATCGAGGACGACGGCGGATCCGATGTCGACGCCGTGCTCGTCCGGGTCGCCAGGGAGCGCGGCGCCTCGCTCGTCACGACCGATCACAACCTGTCGAAGGTGGCCGAGGCGGTGGGGGTCCCGGTCCCGCGGCTGAACGATCTCGCGGCGGCGTTCCGCCTGCCGATCGGGATCGGCGACGAGATCGAGGTGCGGTTGGTCAAGCAGGGACGCGAGGCGGGTCAGGCGGTCGGCTACCTGGACGACGGCACGATGGTGGTGGTCGAGGCCGCCGGCGAGCAGATCGGCTCGGACACCCCGATCGTCGTTCGCAACGTCATCACGACCGCGACCGGCAGGATGGTGTTCGCGAACCTCCAGTAACCTCGGCCCGTGGACCGGGCCGTCGCGATCGTGCTCGCCGCAGGACGGGGCGAGCGGATGGACTCCACGCTCCCCAAGGCGCTCATGCCGTTCGGAGGCGCGACCATCGTCGCGCGAGCCGTCGAACTGGCCTCGGCCGCCGCCTCCGTGTCCGTCGTCGTGGTGGCCCCGCCCGGCTGGGAGGCCGAGGTGCATCGGGCCGTCGACGCGTTCGGCGTCGACGCGGTCGTCGCCGGCGGCCAGACCCGTCAGGCGTCGGTGCGCGCCGGACTCGCGGCCGTGGCCGCCGACGTCGACCGCATCCTCTGTCACGACGCTGCCCGGCCGCTCGCGTCGCCGGCGCTGTACACGCGCGCGCTCGAGGCGCTCGAGGGCTGGGACGGGGTGGTCCCGGTGCTCCGGGTGGTAGACACGGTCAAACGCGTGCAGGACGGGAGGATCGAGGGGACCGAACCGCGCGACTCGCTCGCCCTCGCCCAGACGCCGCAGGCGTTCATGTCGGCGGCGCTCCGCGATGCGCACGAGCGGGCGGCGGCCGACGGGTTCGAGGCGTCCGACGACGCCCTCTTGCTCGAGCGCGCCGGTTACCGCGTCCGGGCGATCGACGGCGAGCGCACGAACATGAAGATCACGACGGCCGAGGATATCCGGCTCGCTGAGGCGCTCGCCCGGTGACCGAACCGCTCGTGGGTATGGGGTTCGACGTGCATGCGTTCGTGCCCGGGCGCCCCTTGATGCTCGGCGGCGTCCGCCTCGATGGGCCAGAGGGTCTCGCGGGGCATTCGGACGCGGACGTGGTGTGCCACGCGGTCGCGGACGCGATGCTCGGGGCTGTCGCGCTCGGCGACGTGGGGGAGCTTTTCCCCGACACCGACCCGGCGTTCGCGGGGATCGGCGGGCTCGACCTGCTCGGGCGCGTCGTCGAGCTGGTGCGAACAGCCGGTGCGCACCCGGTCTCGGCCGACCTCACGGTGATCGCCGAGCGTCCCTCGATCGCGCCGGTCCGAGACGCGATGCGGCGAGCTCTCTGTGGAACGCTCGGGGTCCCCACCGAGCGGGTCTCGGTCAAGGCGACGCGTCCGGAGGGATTGGGTCTCACGGGCGACGGCATCGGCTGCCTCGCGCTCGTCGTGCTGGCGCGGTCGTGAACACGCCGGTCGTGGGCGGCCGGCGGGCTGTTCTCGAGGCGGTGCGATCCGGTGCGGCGCGGGAGGTCCTCGTCGCCCGAGACGCGCGCTCGACGGCGGGTCTACGGGACGTGCTGGAGGCCTGCCGCGAGGCGGGGCTCCCCGTACGCGAGGTCGTCCGTTCCGAGCTCGACGGGCTCGCGGCCGACCATCGGGGGGTCGTGGCGTTCGCCGGTTCGCCCAAGGCGATCGGCGAGCGAGAGCTCGCCGCGTGGCCGTTCGGCCCCGACGATCTGGTCGTAATCCTCGACGGGATCACCGACCCGCAGAACCTGGGCGCCGCGGCGCGCTCGGCGGAGGCCGCCGGCGCGACGATGCTCGTCACCCGCATCCGGCGGGCGGCCGACGTCACTCCTGCCGCTATCCGGGCCTCGGCCGGCGCGCTGTTGCACCTCACCCACGCGCGGATCGCGAACATCGCCCGCGGGCTCGAGCGCCTGAAGGACTCGGGCTTCACGGTCGTCGGGCTGGACGAGCGCGCCGAGCGCACCGTGTTCGAGGAGAAGCCGCCCGACGGCCGGGTCGCCGTCGTGCTCGGTTCGGAGGGCGAGGGGCTCGGGCGGCTCACCAGGGAGGCCTGCGACCTGCTCGTGCGCCTCCCCATGCGCGGCCGCGTCGGCTCGCTGAACGCGTCGGCCTCGCTCACCGCGGCGTTGTACGCCTTCGTGCTGCCCCCCAGACTCGGAGGAGGCTCCTGATGCGAGGGCGCCGGAGCGGCGCGGCGCTTGACCCGGCCGGCGGCTCACCGCTGCTAGGCTCGCTCGGGCGCCGGCGTAGCTCAGGGGCAGAGCAGCTGTCTTGTAAACAGCAGGTCGTCGGTTCGAATCCGACCGCCGGCTCGAGCCTCCGACAGCGTTGTAAGGTCGGAGGGCCGGGGTGCCGATGCCATAACCATGCAGGCTCGGCACCGGAACCTCGCCGCGAAGGCGCTCGCCTCCCTCCTCCTCATCGGATCGGCGATCGCTCCCTCGGCGGCCGTCGCTGAACCCATCCCTGGATCTGGTTGCCGGGTCTTCCCGGCGTCGAACATCTGGAACACGCGGATCGACGCGCTCCCGGTCCACGAGCTCAGCGACTCCTGGCTCCGTTCGGCCGGAGCGGGGTCGACGGACCTGCATCCGGACTTCGGGCCGCCGTCATATGGGCTCCCGTTCGACGTCGTGGGGCGCCATCATGCGAAGGAACGCGTCCGATTCACCTACGCCGACGAGAGCGACCCGGGCCCCTACCCGTTCGACGCGCGAACGCCGATCGAGGGCGGTTCTGATCGGCACGCGCTGATCGTCGAGCGCGGCACGTGCCGGCTGTACGAGCTGTTCGCCGCGTCGTGGAACCACGGCGACCCACAGGCGGGGAGCGGCGCCGTCTTCGACCTGGACTCGAACCGGCTCCGCCCCGACACCTGGACGTCCGCCGACGCCGCCGGGCTCCCGATCCTGCCGGGGCTCGTGCGCTGGGACGAGGTCAAGGCCGGAAGCATCACGCACGCGATCCGGTTCACGGTCTCGTGCACGACGAACGCCTACGTCTGGCCGGCTCGCCACGAGGCCGGCGTCGACGACCCCGAGTGTCCGCCGATGGGCGCGCGCTTTCGGCTCAAGGCGGACTTCGACCTCGGGGGGTTCAGCCCGAGGGCGCGAACGATCCTGCGAGCGATGCAGCGGTACGGGCTGATGCTCGCCGACAACGGGTCGAACTGGTATTTCCAGGGCACGCGCGACGCCCACTGGCGCAATCACCTGCTCGATCAGCTCAAGACCGTGCCGGCTTCGGCGTTCGAGGCGGTCGACGTGAGCGCGTGCATGGTGAACGCCGACAGCGGGAAGGCCGACTGCCCCCCGTAGGCCTTGCCCTCGAGTGCGCGATCGGGCCGATCCCGATCTCCGCGGTCGGGGAGGCTTCCCGTTCTCAGACGAGCAACGCGAACAGGTGCCGCTCAGGCCTCGGCCAGCAGGACCTTGAAGGAGGCGCCACCGCCGGGACGGTCCTCGACCCACGCCCGCCCGCCGTGGAGCTCGGCGAAGCGGGCGACGAGCGACAGCCCGACGCCGACGCCGGGCGACGTGCTCGCGGGGCCGGGACCCTGCCGGAAGGGCTCGAAGATCGCGTCCTTGAGCTCGTCCGGGACGCCGCCGCCCTCGTCCTCGACCACGACCAGGATCCCGTCGTCGCGCCGCTCCACCCGTGCCCAGATGCGGCTGTCGGGCGACGTGTGCCGGGAGGCGTTGGACAGCAGGTTCTCGACGATCCGCTCGACCTTCGGGGGGTCGACGTTCGCGATGAGCTCGTCGGACCCGCACTCGATCTCGCGCCCGCCGAGCTGTTCGAACTCCCGTACGGCGCCGCGGACGAGCGCGCCGACGTCGATCGGCCTGCGCTGCGGCGTGATGATCCCGCGCTGCAGCCGGTCGAGATCGAGCAGGTCGCCCAGCAGTCCCTCGAGCTTGCGGGCGTTCGACGCGATGCGCTGAAGCAGGTCGATCGCGTCCTCGCGGGGGATGTCCATGCCCGACCGCTCGAGGGTGACCGCGGAGCCCAGGATCGAGGTGAGCGGGGTGCGGAGATCGTGCGACACGGCCTCGAGGAAGGTGTTCTTCATCTCGTCGAGCGCCCGCAAGCGCCGGGTGGCCTCGCGTTCGCGGTGGAAGGCCTCGGAGTACTTCTGCTCGCTGCGACGCAGCGCTTGCTCGGCGCGCTTGCCTTCGGTCACGTCGACGATGAGACCTCGGACGACCGGCCTGCCTCTCGCGTCGACGGCGATGTGGACGATGTCGCGGAGCCAGAGCGTCTCCCCTTCCCGCCCACGGGTCCGGTACTCCAGGTCGAGATCGTCGCCGGGGGTGGCGACGGCGGCTCGGAGCGTCGAGGTCATCGGCGCCCGGTCTTCCGTGACGATGTGGTCGCCCCATCGCCGCGGCAGCGCCTCCGACGTATCCGTCTCCCGGCCGAGGACCAAGGACGCCCGCCTCGACAGGAACCTGAAGGCGAGCGTCTGCGGCTCGGCCTCCCAGAAGATCGCGTCGAGCGTCTCCGCGAGCTCGTGGAACCGCTCGAGCTCGCTCACGTGCCGCGCGCTGCCCAGGGCGAGCGAGGTGATCTGGGCGATCCCGCGCGCCAGGTCACGGTCGCGTTCGGAGAAGGTGGTCTCGATGTCGGGGGCCAGGACCACCAGCGCCGCGAACTCGTCCGGCTCCCACGACATCGGCGCGATAAGCGCCGCCGCCGGCTCGTCGACGAGCCGGAACTCGGTCGGGACCTGTCCGGCCATGTCGCGCTCGATCACGAATGGCTCATCGAACGACACGAGGAAACGACTCGCGAGATCGGCGGGGACCGTCGGTGGCCGCTCGAGGGAGAGACCACGATGATGGGACGGGATGAAGTCCCCGGTCTTCTGGTCGCGACGATAGGCGACGACGACGGACGCGTCGATGATCGACGGCACGGCGGCAACGACACGCGCGAGCACGCTGGAGACGTTCCCGGCTCCGCTGAGTGCCTGCGACAGACCGAGCAGCGCCGACGCCGTCTTCGCTGCCTCGCGTTCCTTCTGCAGCAGGCGGGCGTTCTCGTACGCGACGGACGCGTGCGATCCGAGGACCTCGAGCACCCGCTGGTCATCCTCCTCGAACTGATCGGTCCCGAGGTTCGAGAGCACGATGACGCCGGTCACCTTGTCGCCGACCTTGAGGGGGACGGCCAGGAGCGATTCGTCGATCTCGTCGGTGCCTTCGATCTGCAGGCCCCGCTCGTCGTGGAGGGCGTCGGGCGCGTAGTACGTCTGCCCGGTGATCGCGGCGTAGCCGGTGATGCCCTCGCCGACCTGCGTGACCAGCTCCTCGGGCGTCTCGGACTCGTACTCGGTGAGCTCTCCGCGAAAGGTGATCGGCCAGAGCGTGATGCCGTCCTCGAGCAGGAGGTAGATCCGGCAGTTGTGGTAGTCGATCAGCGTCTTGAGCTCGGTCGTGATGGCCTCGCCGATCGCGGTGACGTCGTCCAGCGCGTTCAGCCGCGTCGCAAGCGCGTGCAGCATCCGCAGCTGCGCCACGGAGCGCAGCTCGTGCTCATCGACGGTTCCGCTGATGCGGTTGCTGGTCTCGACCATCCTGGAGGGGCCCGGACGTGGCCGGGCCATCCTCTCATGACTCGGCCGGTCCGAGCTGTTCCTGAAGCCGCAGGTCGGGGGCCTGTTCGGGCACGGGTACCATGTGCAACGTGAGCACCACGGACGAGGTGACCGCGGGCGCTCTGCCCGCCTCCGTGCTGGAGCTCCTCGACGCCTCGGTGCCGCCGGAACGGGCGGAGGCCGTGCGGGCGTTCGCGGTCGCCTTCACGCGGCGGCTGCCGCCGCAGGACCTGGCCGAACGGCCGGCAGCGGAGCTCGTCGGCGTGATCGTCGGGGCGTTCGAGCTGGCCGACACCCGGCGGGAGGATGAGTTCGCCGTCCGTGTGTTCCAGCCCAACCCGTCCGAGGACGGATACGAGGCGCTCGGCACCGTCGTGGAGGTCAGCGCGGCGGACTCCCCGTTCCTGTACGACTCGGTCACCGAGGAGCTCGAGGCCTGGGGCCTGGGCGTCCGGCGGGTGATCCACCCGGTGATCGGCGTCGAGCGCGGACCCGCCGGCCGGATCGAACGGATCCTGCACGTCCGCACGACTGAGGACCGCGAGTCCCTGATGCACTTCGAGCTCGAGCAGCGACTCACCATGCAGGAACGGACGGAGCTCGAGCAGGCGATCCGCAGCGTCCTGGGCGACGTCCGCCTCGCGGTCCGCGACTTCGAGGCGATGAAGGACGCGGCTCGCCACATGATCGAGATCGCGCGCGCCGGTTCGGCGCTGTACCCGCCGGACGAGGTGGCCGAGACGGTTGCCTTCATCGAGTGGTTGTTGGACCTGAACTTCGTCTTCCTCGGCTATCGCGAGTACGAGCTCGTCGACCTGCCCGAGGGACGCGCGCTCGCGGCCGTGCCCGGGTCGGGCCTCGGGATCCTGTCGAAGCTCGACTGGTCGGCGTACGAGCGACCGGTGCCGCTCGACACGATCGAGCCGAACCTGCGGGCGCGCATCGAGGGCGGTGACCTCCTGATCTACTCGAAGACGAACCGGCCGTCCACCGTCCATCGGCGCGCGCGGATGGATTACATCGGCGTCCGGAAGGTCTCGGCGGAGGGACGCATCATCGGCGAGACGCGGATGGTCGGCCTGTTCACGTCGAAGGCGTACTCGGAGCCGGCCAGTAGGACGCCGCTGTTGCACCGCAAGCTGGAGCAGATCCTCGACGCGGAGGACCTGTACGAGGGGTCGCACGACTACAAGGCGGTCGTCACGATCTTCGAGAGCTTCCCCAAGGACGAGCTGTTCGCGGCCCCGACCGACGAACTGCGAGAGCAGGTGATGGGCCTCCTACAGGTCCACGAGACCAAGGAGGTCCGCCTGTTCGCGCGCCGCGATCCGTACGGGCGGAGCGTGTCGCTGCTCGTGGCGATGCCGCGCGACGCATTCGACTCGGACGTCCGGCTCCGGCTGCAGGACCTGTTCCTCGAGCGGTTCGACGGGACCACGATCGACCACCACGTCGCGCTCACCGAGAGCGGCATCGCTCAGCTCCACTTCACCGTGCACATCGGTCACGGCCAGATCCCCGCCGTCCCTCTGGACGAGCTCGAGCACGAGGTCATGGAGATCGCGCGCACCTGGGACGATCGGCTGCTCGACCGGTTGATCCACGAGCACGGCGAGGCACGCGCCCGCACGCTGTTCGAGCGGTGGGCGGATCGGTTCCCCGACTACTACAAGGCCTCGACCGACGTCGCGATCGCCGGCCTCGACGTCGCGCGCTTCGACGAGCTGGAGCGGGAGGAGGACGGGTTCCTGATCGGTCTTGCCAACCAGGCCGTGGACGGGCAGACCCTCACGCACGTCCGGCTGTACAAGGTGGACGGCAGGGTCGAGCTCTCGGACTTCGTGCCGACGCTCGAGTCGCTCGGCCTGCGCGTGATCGAGGAGTGGCCGACCACGCTGTTCGGCGATGACGGCGACGAACGCTTCCTCCACGATTTCGGCGTCCTCGACACCGACCACCGGCCGATCGACGTCGAGGCCACGGGCGCTCGCGTCGCCGAGTGCATCGGCGCGGTGTGGCGCGGGGAGTGCGAGTCCGACTCGCTCAATCGCCTCGTCGTGTCGGCCGGCATCGACTGGCGGCAGGTGCAGATCCTGCGTGCCTACCGCAAGTACCACCACCGGGTGAACTCGACGTTCCCCGTCGAGTACAAGAACGACGCCTTCGCCGCCCACCCGATCATCGCCGCGCAGCTCGTGGGGCTGTTCGAGATGCGGTTCGACCCCGCGCGGCCTCGAGATCCCGAAGCCGTCGAGGCCCAGGGGGCGAGGATCCGATCGGATCTGGACGCCGTGCGCTCGCTCGAGCAGGACCGGATCCTGCGCAACGCGCTCGGGGTCATCGACGCGACGGTCCGAACGAACGTCTACGTCGCGGGGCGCCGCTCGATCGCATTCAAGCTGCGGTCCGCCGCCGTCCCGGAGATGCCCAAGCCGACCCCGCTGTTCGAGATCTTCGTCTACTCGCCCGAGATGGAGGCGATCCACCTCCGCGGCGGTCGGGTGGCCCGCGGCGGCATCCGCTGGTCCGACCGGCGTCAGGACTACCGGACCGAGGTCCTCGGGCTCCTCAAGGCGCAGATGGTCAAGAACGCCGTCATCGTGCCGACGGGCGCGAAGGGGGGCTTCGTTCTCAAGCACGCGTTCGAGGATCCGCTGGCCCTCAAGGAGGAGGGGACCCGCCAGTACGAGACCTTCGTGCGGAGCATGCTCGACCTCACGGACAACCTCGTCGACGGTGCGGCCGTGCATCCGCCATCCGTCGTCGTGGCGGACGAGGACGATCCGTATCTCGTCGTCGCGGCCGACAAGGGGACCGCGAAGTTCTCGGATACGGCGAACGCGATCTCGGCCGAGTACGGCTTCTGGCTGGGCGACGCGTTCGCCTCGGGTGGGTCGACCGGATACGACCACAAGGAGCTCGGCATCACGGCGCGCGGCGCCTGGGAGTCGATCAAGCGGCACTTCCGTGAGATCGGCACGGACGTGATGAACGAGCCGTTCACCGTGGTCGGCATCGGCGACATGTCGGGCGACGTGTTCGGCAACGGCATGCTGTACTCGGATCAGATCTGCCTGGTCGCGGCGTTCGACCATCGACACGTGTTCGTCGACCCGGCGCCGAACCCGGCCGTGGGGTTCGCCGAACGCCGCCGGGTGTTCGAGCTGGCCGGGTCGAGCTGGGACGACTACGACCGCTCCAAGATCTCGGAGGGCGGCGGGGTCTGGCCGCGCTCGGCCAAGTCGATCGACATCTCGCCCGAGGCCCGCCTCGCGCTCGGCATCGAGGCCGAGGGGCTCTCGCCGAGCGAGCTGATCTCGGCGATCCTGCGGGCCCCCGTCGACCTGCTCTACAACGGCGGCATCGGCACGTACGTCAAGGCGACGACGGAGTCGGACGCCGACGTCGGCGACCGCGTGAACGACGACTTCCGCGTGGACGGCAAGGACCTTCGGTGCCGCGTGGTGGCCGAGGGCGGCAACCTCGGCTTCACGCAGCGCGGCCGGATCGAGTTCGCGCTCGCCGGCGGGAGGATCAACACCGACTTCATCGACAACTCGGCCGGGGTCGACACCTCGGACCACGAGGTGAACCTCAAGATCCTGCTCGGGCTGGGGGTGGCGCGTGGCGAGCTCACGATGGACGGGCGCAATGCCCTGCTCGCCGACGTCGAGGTAGACGTCGTCCGCCACGTGCTCTACGACAACTTCCTGCAGGCGCAGATCCTCTCGCAGGAGGCCGTCACGTCCGCTCACCACATGGAGGCGTACGAGGACCTGATGGTCGGGCTCGAGACTCGCGAGGTGCTCGATCGCGACCTCGAGGCCCTGCCGAACGCGGAGGAGATGGCGGAGCGCCGGCGCACGAACCGCGGGATGACACGCCCCGAGCTCGCGGTGCTCCTCGCCTACGCCAAGCAGAGCCTCACGAACGCGCTCCTCGCGTCCTCGCTCCCGGACTCGGCGTATCTCGAGACCGACCTGCGCGGGTACTTCCCGCCGCAGGTGGTCGAGCGGTTCGGTCCGCTGTTGAACGAACACCCGCTGCGACGTGAGCTGATCGCGATGCTGGTCGCCAACGACGTCGTGAACTCGCAGGGCATCACCTTCGTCTCGCGCGTCGTGACCGAGACCGGGGCGGACGCCGCGGACGTCACGCGTGCGTACCGGATCGCGCGCGACGTCACCGGCGCAGTCGAACGGTGGGAGGACATCGAGGCGCTCGTCGGCGCGCTCGAGCCCGCGCTCCTCGACGATCTGATGGAGGGCGTCGACCGGCTGGTCGAGGTGACGGCGCGCTGGTACCTGCAGCACGTGCCGGGGCAGCTGGGCCGGGCGATCGAGGCGCACGCGGGGCCGTTCCGAGCGTTCGCCACCGCCGTCGGCGAGGTCGCGCCGGCCGGATGGCTCCAGGAGCGCGAGCGCGCGGCGTGGGCGCTGATGGACCGGGGCGTCCCCGAGGGCATCGCGCGTGCGCACGTCCTGCAGCCCTTCCTCGTGCACGGTCCGAACGTGGCGGACGTGGCCCTCGCCACCGGCCGGTCGTTCGAGGACGTGACCCGCGCGTTCTTCCTCGTCGGAGAGGCGACCTACCTCGACTGGCTGGGTGCGCGCCTGTCCGAGGTCTCGGCGACCACGCGGTGGCATCGCTGGGCGCTCCAGGCCCTGGAGGAGGACCTCCGGCTGACCCGCCGGCAGGTGGCCGAGAAGGTCCTCGGGGAGGGTGACGCGCGGGCGCCGGTCGAGGATGCCCTGGCCGCGTTCCTCGAACGGCGGGAGGAGTCGATGACCCGGCTCGGCCGGTTCATGCGCGGGATCGCGCTCGAGGAGGCCAGCGATCTCGCCGCCCTCACGGTCGCGGTGCGGCAGGTCCGGGCGCTCTCGGCCTGAGCCCTCGGGTCGCCGCCCCGGGTGCTTGCAGCGTCGGCAGCGCCCGCTACCCTCGCCTGCGTGGGAGCCCAACCGCGCGATCTCGCGCCCGAGCTCGACGAACGCACCCGGGGGGTCCTGGACTTCGAGCGCTCGTGGTGGCTGGAGGGGGGCCCGAAGGAGCGCCTGATCCGCGAGCGTTTCGGGATCTCGTCGACGAGGTATCAGCAGCTCCTGATGCGAGCGATCGATCTTCCGGAGGCGCTCCGATACGACCCGATGCTGGTGCGTCGGTTGCGCAGGCTCCGCGAGTCGCGTCGGCGCAAGCGCCTTGCGCGGCGGCTTGGGCTTCCGCAGTAGCCGGGGGTAGGATGGCGTGCACCAGCCACCGACCAACAGGAGCTTCTACCTCTCCTTGGCCGCCAGCACGCTCCGCTTCGCGATCATCGTCGCCCTGGTCATCGGGGGCATCGTGGTGATCGATCAGGCCTTCCCGGCGTTGTCCTCCGGCTCCGGCGACGGCGGCGGGGATGGTGGTGGCGTGACCGCCCCGTTGACGGACGGCACGATCGGCGACACCGGCACGGACGCCACCGGGCCGACGGGCGAGACGGCCACCGGTGAAACGGGCGCGGAGCCGAGCCCGACCGTCGTCGGCGTCCGGATCGCCGTGTTCAACGGCGCCGGAGTCAGCGGCCTGGCCGGCGAGACGCAGGGCCGGTTGGAGGAGCTCGGATACATCGCGACCCAGGACCCGGCCGACGCGCCCACGTCGTACCCGGTCACGACGATCTACTTCAACGCCCCCAAGGACAAGGTCGAGGCGGACTACCTCGCCAGCAGCTTCTTCAAGAAGCTCGACGGAGTCGAGGTGGTCAGGCTCGAGCCAGACACGGCCGACATCGATCCTTCGACGCAGGTCGCGATCTTCCTCGGGAACGACTACGCCACCCTCAAGTCGAGCTGACCTCGACGCGCTGCGGCAACGCGCGGTCGTCGCGGGCATCGTCCTCGACTTCGATGGCACGCTCGCAGAGATCGTGACCCGCCCCGAGCTCGCACGGCCGGTCGACGGCGCCCGAGACGCGCTCGCCGGCCTCGTCGAGCGGTACCGCACCGTCGCGATCGTCACCGGGCGGCGTTCGGACGAGGTGGCGGCGCTCCTCGACCTCCCGCACGTTGCGTACGTCGGCCTGTACGGGCTGGAGGAGGGCGCGACGGAGCTGGTGAACGCGGTCGTGCCGCGTGCGGAGGCGGCCGTCGCCGAGGTCCCGGAGGCCTGGGTCGAGGACAAGGGGGTTTCGGTCGCGGTCCATTACCGGCAGGCGCCGGATCCGGCGTGGGCGAGAGCCGTGCTGCTGGTTGCGCTGCAGCCGGTCGCGACCGGGGCCGGTCTGGAGCTGATCGAGGGCAAGATGGTGGTCGAGCTCGTCCCGCCGGATCGGCCGCTGAAGGGCGGCGCGGTCGAACGCCTCGTCGGCGAGCACGCGCTCCAGGCGCTCCTGTACGCGGGCGACGATCACGCGGATCTGGATGCGTTCGCCGCGGTCGACCGGCTGTCGGCTTCGAAGGATGTCGGCGTGGCCGTTCGCGTCGCCGTCCGGGGACCGGAGACCCCGCCGGAGCTGGTCGAGCGGGCGGACGTGGTCGCCGACGGGCCGGAGGGCCTCGTCGGCCTTCTTCGGACGCTCTAGCGCCGCCGCCGCTTGGCGCGCTCGAGATCCTCGAGCTGTCCGCCGACCCACCGTGCGGGCGGGTTCGCGAGCACCAGCCGCGAGAGGCCTCGCGAACGCCGGGTGCGCTCGTCCACGGGCATCTCGATCGCCTGTTCGAGGGCGTCGGCCATCTCGTCCACGTCGAATGGGTTCACGGGCAGCGCGTACCGGCCGAGCCGCCCGTACGCACCCGCGTTGCGGGAGAGCACCAGTACGCCGCGTCGCCGGTTCAGCAACGGTCCCTCCATCGCGACCAGGTTCATCCCGTCGATCACGGGGTTCACGAACAGCACGTCGTACAGGCCGTACGCGGCGATCGCGCCGATGTAGTCGTCCTTCAGGCGGAGCTCGATCGGCAGCCAGTCGTCTCGGCCGAGGGCGTCGTTCACGCGGCGGGCCTCCGCGAGGCAGGCCTCCGTGTAATCCTGGTACTCGGGCAATTCCATCCGCGAGGGCGAGAGCAGCGCGAGGAACCGGACCCGTCCGATCCACGACGGGTTTCGGCGCAGGAAGAGTTCGTACGCCTGGAACCCGCGGACCACGTTCTTGGTGAGCTCGAGCCGGTCGACGCGAAGGATGAGGCGGTTGTTGTCCCGCCACTTGTTGAGTGCGTGCCGGAGGCTGCGCACCCGCGGCGTCGCCGCCTCCTCGCGCATCGCGCGGGCGTCCACGGAGATCGGGTGGATGCGGACCGTCACCTCGCGACCCTCGGCCACGATGCGCGAGCGGGCGAGGTCGACCCGGGCCCCGGGGAACTGACGGGCGGAGAGCAGGAAGTTCTCGGCCCACGCGGGCGAGTGGAACCCGAGGACGTCCGCGCCCATCAGGCCCCCGAGGACCTGATCGTGGATCCTCGCCGGGAGCATGCGGAAGTACGTGGGACCGGCGATCGAGGTGTGCGAGAAGTGCGCGATGAGCGCATCGGGCACCAGCTCGCGGAGCATCCTCGGCACGAGCGAGAGGTGATAGTCCTGGATCAGGAACGCGGTGTCGCCGCCGAGCGCATACCCCTCCTCGGCCAGGGCGGTCGCGAACCGGCGATTGACGTCCACGTAGGCTTCCCACGCCTCCTCGACGTCCGGTCCGAACGACGGCGACGTCACCGTGTCCCACAGGTAGTGGTGCGCGAACCACAGCATCCCGTTCGAGATGCGGTTGTAGTAGCCGTCGTAGAGGTCGGGCGGGATGTCGAGGTATCGGAGGCGGTACCGGACGTCGCCCTCCGCGTGGTCGATCCTGCCGCCCTTGGACTCCGCGACCATCTCCCGATCGCCCTCGGACATCGCGGCGGCCACCCACACGCCCTCCGCCTCGATCAGTGCGCTCGACAGCGCCGTGACCAGACCGCCGGAGCCTCGACGAGCCTGGAGCCCGCCGCCCTTGGGGGCGGGTTCGAACGTCAAGGGGCCTCGGTTCGAGGCGACGATGAGCGGTGGGCTCATACCGTGATCCGCGAGATCAGCCTGAGCGTGTCCTCGATCTCGCGGAGGCAGAGGAAGCGCGCTCGAACGAGCTCGCGTCCCGCCTCACCCATCGCTTTGCCCCGCTCGGGATCCAGCAGGAGCTCGACGACGTGATCCGCGCATTCGCCGATGCCGTTCACCAGGTAGCCGGTCACCCCCTCCTGGATCTGCAGGCGGATGCCCCCCACGTCCCCGCCCACCACCGGCTTCCATTTCCACATCCCCTCGGCGACGACGAGCCCGAACCCCTCGCGGAGCGACTTCTGGACGATCACGTCGGACGCGCGCTGGAACGCGTTCACCGCGCTGTCGCCGACCCCGCTCAGGTTCGTGAGCAGATGGATGTCCTGTTCGCCGGCGGCGTGCTCGGTGGTGAGGTCCAGGTACCGGATGCCTTCCGGATCGTCGTGCGCGAGCGACCCGACCAACGCCAACTGGGCGTCCGGTACCTCGCGACGGATCAAGCGGAACGCGTCGATGACGCCGAGCGGATCCTTCCAGGGGTCGAAGCGCGAGACCTGGGTGACGAGGGGGCGGTCGGGGTCCACGCCGAACGGCGTCAGGACGCCCTGCCAGGTGGACTCCATCATCGGCGCGTTCTTCGGGCTGAGCGGGTCGATCGAGGGTGGGATGAACGCCCGGATCGGTCCCTGCACCCCGGGCTGGACGTACTCCTCGGCCGTGAAGATGGCCGCGTCGTACCGGTTCACGATCGGTTCGAAGAAGTCCCAGACCGGACGGTACGGGGCCGAGAGGTCGATGTGGCAGCGCCAGATCCACTTGCCCTTGCGACGCGAGCTCTCCTCGAGGACCTGCAGGAGCGCGGCGGGCTGCGGGTCGTGGACCATCACGACGTCGAAGTCGTCGGGGAGCTCGGCCGCGTTCGCGTGCATCCGCTCCCAGTAGGTCTCGCGCATGTCGTCTTCGAGGTGCGTCTCCGCGCCCTGCAGCGCGTTGTGGACGGCCTTGGTGACGTTGAAGAACCGGTCCGAACCCTCGATCACGACCCACGTCGTCTCGACGCCGAGGTCGTTCATCAACGGGACCTGCGTCTGGAGCAGCTCGGAGACGCCGCCGCCGTAGGCGGTGCTGCTGACGTTCAGGACCCTGAGCCCCTGGAGCTGCCGCGCCGCCTCTCGGAGGCTATCGAGGGCCTCTTGCCCTGCCGCCTCCGCGTACTCCGACACATGCTTGGGCTGGATCGGGACGATCGGGAGCATGCCTCGAGTCTACGTGGGGCGGGACCGGGCGGCCGACGGCTCAGGCACCGAGCTGCGCGAGCTCTCGCAGCCGGCGATCCGAGCGCTCCACGGCCGACATCGCCCGGGCGCGCTCGGCGATGCCGACGAGGTCCACCGGGGAGAACGGTTTGGTCAGGTACTCAGTGCACCCGGCGGCCCACCCGGCCCGGCGGTCCTCGAGCTGCGTCTTGGCCGTGAGCAGGATCACGGGGAGGTCGCGGGTCTGTTCGTCGTTCGCCAGGGTCCCCAGGACCGAGATCCCGTCCAACTTGGGGAGCATGACGTCGAGCACGACCACGTCGGGCTGCTCACGCAGAGCCAGGTCGAGGCCCGCCTCGCCGTTGGTCGCCTCGATGACCTCGTGCCCGGCGAGCTCGAGGTTCACCCGGCAGAGCATCAGGACGTCCGGCTCGTCGTCGATCACCAGTACCCGCATGTCGACTCCATCCATGGACCGCTTGCTTCGCGGAGTATCGGCCGGGACGGGGGCACACAACATGGGCCATCCGGGCCATCTCTGGGCAACCCGACCGGATCTCGTCGTGCGTGCCAGGCACGGGAGGGCTCGTTGACACCCTCTGGGGCCCTTCCTACATTGGCCTCAAGGGATAGGCACGGATGAGCAGGGATGAGCGGCGGATGAGCGCGACATGCTGAAGATCTCGCAGAAGCTCGAGTACGCCATGCGGGCGATGATCGAGCTGTCGATGCGCCGGGAGAGCGGGGCTCTCGTGCCCGCACGCGAGATCGCGCAGGCGCAGCAGATCCCGGTTCGATTCCTCGAACAACAGCTCGGTGCGCTCCACAAGGCGGGCCTGGTCGAGAGCTTCCGGGGGGCCGGCGGCGGGTGCCGCCTGGCCAAGGATCCCACGGAGATCACCGTGGCCCAGATCGCGGACGCGATCGAGGGGCAGCTCTACCCGATGTTCTGCCTGGAGCCGACCGACCACACGTGCTTCGCGGACTCGCGGTGTGGGCTGCAGGGCTTCTGGGGCGAGGTCGCCAGGGCGATCGACGGCGTCTTCCAGCGCACGACCGTCGCCGATCTGGCCGAACGCCACCAGCGCACGGCCGGCCCGACGGTCTTCACGTCGGAGCAACTCCTCTCGGGGTTGAACGAGACGGCGCCTGCCGAGGAGGCTCCGCAGGCACCCCTGCCTGCCTGAACGGAGCCGGAGGCCCGGCTCCGAGCGGTGGGGTGGTCTAGGCGTCGCTCTTGCCCAGGATCCGCATCACCTTCGTCCCGCACTTGGGACAGATGCCCTGAGCAGCCTTCCGGCCGTTCTTGAGCTCGACGACCGTGCCCTCGAACTGGACCTTCTCGCGGTCCTTCACGCAGTACCCCTCGTACATGGCCACGTGGGCCTCCTTCCCCCCGCAGGGTTCGAGGCCGCCTCCGTGGCGGCCTCCAGGCACGATGCTGGGGCCTGCCAGGCACGGATGCAAGCACATCGAGGCCCATTCCCGGATGCCCCCGGAGGCTCCGGGCCGTACGATGCGTGACTGTCGGGCCGAGCGAGGGGGAAGTGCCCATGTCGGAGGCCGATCAGAACATCGCAGCGCTGCTCTCGGAGGAACGTGTGTTCGAGCCTCCGGAGGCGTTCGCGGCCCGGGCGGTGGTCCAGGACCGGTCGATCTACGAGCGTGCCGACGCCGACCACGAGGCATTCTGGGCGGAGCAAGCGGACCGGCTGGGCTGGGTCAAGCGCTGGGACGCCGTGATGACCTGGGATCCGCCCTGGGTCAGGTGGTTCGACGGCGGCCAGCTGAACGCGGCCTACAACTGCCTCGACCGGCACGTCGAGGCCGGCGGCGGCGACAAGGTCGCCTACTACTGGGAGGGCGAGCCGGGCGAGGAGCGGGCCATCACGTACCGGGAGCTGCTCGACGAGGTCTGCCGGTTCGCGAACGCCCTCAAGGGGCTCGGCGTCCGCAGGGGCGATCGGGTCGCGATCTACCTGGGCATGGTCCCCGAACTCCCGGTCGCGATGCTTGCCTGCGCGCGGATCGGCGCCCCGCACTCGGTGGTGTTCGGCGGGTTCTCGTCCGAGGCGCTCCGCGACCGCATCATCGATGCGGAGGCCAGGGTGCTGATCACCGCGGACGGCGGCTACCGCCGCGGGGCCGTCGTCCCGCTCAAGGCGAACGCCGACGAGGCCCTGAGGGAGTGTCCGACGATCGAGCACGTCGTCACGGTCCGCCGGACCGGCGGCGAGCACGCGTTCACCGAGGGACGGGACCGCTGGTACCACGACCTGGTCGAGGGGCAGTCGACGGAGTGCGAGCCCGAGCCGATGGACGCGGAGGACCCGCTGTACCTGCTCTACACGAGCGGTACCACGGGGAGGCCCAAAGGTATCGTGCACACGACCGGCGGGTACCTCACGCAGGTGGCGGCGACGCACCGGATGATCTTCGACATCCACGAGGACGACGTGTACTGGTGCGCCGCGGACATCGGGTGGGTCACGGGGCACTCGTACATCGTGTACGGCCCGCTGGCGAACCACACCACGAGCGTGATCTACGAGGGTGCGCCGGACTGGCCGGACAAGGATCGCCTCTGGCAGGTGGTCGAGAAGTACCGCGCGACGATCCTGTACACAGCGCCGACCGCGATCCGGGCTTTCATGCGATGGGGACCCGAGTTCCCCGAGAAGCACGACCTGTCCTCGTTGCGCCTGCTCGGGTCGGTCGGTGAACCGATCAACCCGGAGGCGTGGGTCTGGTACTGGACGCATATCGGCGGCCAACGCTGCCCGGTGGTGGACACCTGGTGGCAGACGGAGACGGGGGCGATCCTGATCACCCCCCTGCCCGGGATCACGGCGCTCAAGCCGGGCTCGGCGACCTTCCCGTTCCCGAGCATCGTCGCCGACGTCGTCGACGAGAAGGGTTCGACGGTGCCGCTCGGGGGTGGGGGATACCTCGTGCTCAAGCGCCCGTGGCCGTCCATCGCGAGGACGATCTGGGGCGATCCCGATCGCTACGTCGAGACCTACTTCTCGAAGTTCGGGCCCGAGACCTACGTCGCCGGCGACGGCGCGAAGCGGGACGAGGAGGGGTACTTCTGGCTCCTCGGCCGGATCGACGACGTCATGAACGTCGCGGGCCACCGCCTGTCGACGTACGAGATCGAGAGCGCCCTCGTGGACGACCCCAAGGTCGCCGAGGCCGCGGTGGTCTCGCGACCCGACGACGTGGTGGGCGAGGCGATCGTCGCGTTCGTCACGCTGAAGAGCGGGTACGAGGGGGACGATGCGGTCGCCGGCGAGCTCCGAGACCACGTCGCGCACAAGATCGGCAAGATCGCACGGCCCCACGGGATCATCTTCACGACCGATCTCCCGAAGACGCGTTCGGGCAAGATCATGCGCAGGCTCCTCCGCGATGTCGCCCGCGGTCGTCCGCTCGGCGACGTCACCACGCTCGCCAACGCCGAGATCGTCGAGCAGATCCACGAGATGGTGGAGACCGGCGGCACCGACGAGTGATCCGTGCCGTCGCGCGGCCGTCCTCGGCGTCCTCGCGTCGCTGATCGTTCCGATCTCGGTCGGTGCGCGGCCGCTGGACCCCTCCGGCTCTTCGGGGTGCACGATCTCGGGCACGAAGGGGAACGACGTCCTGCGGGGGACCCCCGGCGGGGACGTGGTCTGCGGTCGCAACGGGGACGACGCGCTCGTCGGGCTGGGCGGCGACGATCGGATCGTCGGGGGCAGGGGCAACGACCGGATCGACGGGGGACCCGGTGCCGACGATCTCAGCGGGGGGCGGGGCGCCGATCTCGTCACGGGGGGAGGCTCCGACGACCACGTCGAGGGCGGCCCCGGTCGCGACGCGAGCCGGGGCGACTCGGGGTCGGACATCGTGCAGGGCGGCCGGGGTCTGGACTTCTGCGTGGCCACCGACGACGGCATCGGCGGCAACGACGTCGCGAACGGCGGACCCGGACGGGACGTGTACGACGCCGATGCCGGGGACGCACTCGTGAGCGTGGAGACGTCTCGGGATTGCTAGCTCACGCCCGGAGGCCATCCGGCCGCCCCTCGATCGAACCCTGCCACGTCGGGGGCTCGGCGAAACGAGGCAGGAGGACGCATTGCCATCCGACGGCCCGCCTGGGTACCATTCGTTAGCACTCGGTTGCGGAGAGTGCTAGCAGTCATCGAGGGTATCTGCGCAGACAGCGGCGCGGAACCGAGCACGGAGGAGGAGCGATGGCACCGAAGCTCATCTCGTACGACGAGGAGGCCCGGCGGGCGCTCGAGCGTGGCATGGACATGCTCGCGAACGCCGTGAAGATCACGCTTGGCCCCAAGGGCCGCAACGTGGTCCTGGAGAAGAAGTGGGGCGCCCCCACGATCACAAACGACGGCGTCTCGATCGCCAAGGAGATCGAGCTCGAGGAGCCCGTCGAGAAGATCGGCGCGGAGCTCGTGAAGGAGGTCGCCAAGAAGACCGACGACGTCGCGGGTGACGGCACGACCACAGCGACGGTGCTCGCACAGTCGATCGTCAAGGAGGGCCTGCGCAACGTCGCGGCCGGCGCGAACCCGATGGCGATCAAGCGCGGGATCGAGCGCTCGGTCGAGCTCGCCGTGGAGAGCATCAAGAATCAGTCCAAGGAGGTCGAGCAGAAGGAGGAGATCGCCCACGTCGGCGCCATCTCCGCAGCCGACCCCGAGATCGGCGAGCAGATCGCCGAGGCCGTCGACAAGGTCGGCAAGGACGGCGTGATCACGGTCGAGGAGTCGAACACGTTCGGCATGGAGCTCGAGCTCGTCGAGGGCATGCGGTTCGACAAGGGTTACATCTCGGCGTACTTCGTCACCGACCCCGAGCGCATGGAGACCGTCCTCGAGGAGCCATACATCCTGATCGCCAACTCCAAGATCTCGGCGGTCAAGGATCTGCTGCCCGTCCTCGAGAAGGTCATGCAGAGCGGCAAGCCGTTGCTCATCATCGCCGAGGACGTGGAGGGTGAGGCGCTCGCGACGCTCGTCGTGAACAAGATGCGCGGCACCTTCCGCTCGGTGGCGGTCAAGGCTCCCGGGTTCGGCGACCGGCGCAAGGCCATGCTCCAGGACATCGCGATCCTCACCGGGGCCACCGTGGTCTCCGAGGAGGTCGGCCTGAAGCTCGAGAACGCGACCCTGGATCTGCAGGGCACCGCCCGCAAGATCATGGTGACGAAGGACGACACCACGATCGTGGAGGGCGGCGGCAAGGAAGAGGACATCAAGGGTCGTATCAACCAGATCAAGGCCGAGATCGACAAGACCGACTCCGACTACGACCGCGAGAAGCTGCAGGAGCGCCTGGCACGTCTGGCCGGGGGGGTGGCGGTCATCAAGGTCGGAGCCGCGACCGAGGTCGAGCTCAAGGAGAAGAAGCACCGTATCGAGGACGCCGTGCAGTCCACGAAGGCGGCCGTCGAAGAGGGCGTCGTTCCCGGCGGAGGCGTGGCGTTGCTCAACGCCCAGGCGGCGCTCGACAAGGTGGATCTCGAGGGTGACGAGCTGACCGGCTCGATGATCGTTCGGCGAGCGCTCGAGGAGCCGATCAAGCAGATCGCGGCGAACGCCGGTCTCGAGGGCGGCGTCGTGATCGAGAAGGTCCGTGCCCTCGACGTCGGGTTCGGTCTGAACGCCGCGACGGGCGAGTATGAGGACATGTTCAAGGCCGGCATCATCGACCCGACCAAGGTGACGCGCTCCGCGCTGCAGAACGCGGCGTCGATCGCAGCCCTGTTCCTCACCACCGAGGCGGTCGTGGCCGAGAAGCCCGAGAAGGAGAAGGCCCCGCCCATGCCGGGCGGCGGCGGCGACATGGACTTCTAGGTCCGGTCGGTCCGAAGCACGTCGAAGCGGCCCTCCGAGGAGGGCCGCTTCGCCGCGTTCAGGAGGTGGGTGAACCGGACGGCCGCTCGAGTCGAACGAACCAGCAGGAGCCCCCTCTCTCACGCCGAGGCCCCGGAGCCATCCGGGGCCTCCGCGTATCCGGGGTCCTCCGCCACAGCCCGCCGTGCCAGAATCGGCCGTGGGCTCGGCTCGGCTCCACCTCACCTTCCCCGGACACCTCGCGTCCGAACCGATCCTGCACAAGCTGGCGATCGAGTTCGGGCTGGTCACCAACATCCGGCGCGCGAACATCGAGGAGCGGGGGGGCTGGGTGATCGTCGAGGTCGAGGGGGACGACGACCGGATCGCGGAGGCCGTCGCGTGGCTCGCCGACCGGGGGCTCGGGGTGGACCGGATCGATGAGTGACCCCCACGGGCTCCGCCGGTCGACGTCGCGCCCGGAACGGTCCCGGCCCTGATGCTCGAGAAGCGCATCGAGATCCGGTGGCGTGACGTCGACGCCTACGGCCATGTGAACAACGCGGTCTACCTGAACTACCTCGAGGAGGCGCGGGACGCGTGGGTGCAGGCGATCCTCGGGCCGGTGTCGGGCACCACGTGGGACTTCGTCCTTGCCCGCGTGGAGATCGACTTCCGCACCGAGCTCACGCAGGATGACAGAGCGGTGATCGTCCGGTGCACGCTGGACCGGATCGGGCGCTCGAGCGTCGGGACGCGCGAGGAGGTGCGCAAGGAGGACGGGACGATCTCGGCGGAGGCACGCTCGGTGGTGGTGGCCCGAGACCCGGAGACGGGGCGCTCGCGGCCACTCACCGAGCCCGAACGCGAGGCCCTGGAGGCGGAACGGACGGCCTGACGGCCTCAGCCGATCACACGCCGGCCGTGCACGAAATGGTCCTGGTACCACGTGCCGGAGACGTAGGTGAACGTGACGCCGCCATTGCTGCGGCCCGAGTCGATCGCCCAGCCGTTGCCGACGTACACGTCGACGTGGTCGACCGTCCCGTCGTCGTCGCCGTCGTAGAACAGGAGATCGCCGGGGCGGATCTCGTGCCAGTGGATCTTCCGCCCCACCAACGCCATCGATGCCGAGGTCCGTTGCGGCAGCGCCCATCCCGCGTACCCCCGGGGCGGCGTGTTGTCCCACCCGTCGACCGCCTGCTTCATCACCCACCAGATCACGCCGGAGCAGTCGAACCCGCCGATCGGCTGGTACCCGCAGCAGTAGCGCGACGGCGCCGGCCGGTACCAGTCGCCACCCAAGACGTACGGGTAGCCGACGTATCCGACCGCGAAGCCGACGACCGCCTGCATCCTCTTCGTGAGATTGGGGAGCCTCATGTCGGCGTAGTGCGAGAGCGAATCGTGCATCCACGACGGCTCGGTCGCGGCGCGGAACAACGACCAAGCCACCTCCGCGCGAGGGAGCGGGTCGTCGGGACCGACGTCGAGGGATTCGTCGTGGTGGTTGTGGCGCAGGCCGATCCGCATCCCGATCAGGAGCGTCCCGAAGTCCTTCGGCGTCGCGATCGCGGTCTCGTCTCGAAGGCGGAGGGCGTCCGCTCCCGCGGCGAGATCGCCCATGCCGATCGCGAGCACGAGCCCGCGGTGCACCTCGCGGGTCGTCACCGGGTCGCTCGGACGGAACGCGCCGGCGTCGTCGGCCTGCATCCACCCCGCCGTCACGCCCACGTTCGCGTACCGGTAGAAGGGGTCGGTCGCCGGGAGATCGGAGAACGTCAGCTCCGGGTCCTGCTCGAGCATCGTGCCGAACGCGCGGAACAACGCCCGCGCGAACAGCTTGCGGCTCTCGAGCCGGTCCGGCTCGAACGCGTACGTGCCATCCGCCGCGGCCTTGCGATCGCGCATCCAGTCGTTCGCCGCGCCGACGAAATCGATCGCGGTGTGCGCCCACAGGGTGTGGGGAACGTCCGACCACCGGATACCGCCCGCCGCCGCGGTCCGGTCGGTGTTCGATCCGGCGCGACCGCCGCCCAAGGTCGCGGGGCCGGAGCCGCGCTCGCCGCTCCTCGACTCGGCGCCGGGCGCGGACGACGCTGCCTGCGGAAACAGCAGGTACGCCGAACATACGAGGACGGCGACCAGGCGCCGCAGGGGCCGTGCGGGCATGTCCGTCTACCCTCGGTGGAGGGTCAGACCGACTCAAGTCGGCCGATCGGGGGAACTCCGTGCGTCACGGTTGCGTTAGCCTGCCGGACCATGCTGGGCGAGCGCGAGGCCGTGGTCGTCGAGGTGAAGCCCTGGGACGTCCACGGCGTCGGCTACGTCGACGTGACCGTCGTCTACCCAGATCGGATGCTCGAGACGGCTCGCCTGGGGCCCGAGAGTGTTCCCGAGGACCTCGAGGCGGGGGAGCGCGTGGCGGTGACCAGGGCGGTCAACATGATCGTCGGGATCCGCAGGCCCTGATGTACGTCTGGGCATACCTCGACGGCGCCGGCGAGGAGATGGGGCGCTCGCCTCGGTTCGCCGCCGCCGACGAGGCCGAGGATTGGATCGGGTCGTCCTGGCCTGAGCTGCTGGAGAACGGCGTCCTGGCCGTCGTCCTGGTCGATCAGGACGACGGGAAGCGGCTGTATCGGATGGGGCTCGGCGCGGAGTAGCGCGCGCTAGGAGGTGGGGCCCTCGCCCCGGACCTTCTCGACGCCCGAGAGCGCCTCTCGTAGGTCCTTCAGCCACTCGTCCTGCTTCTGCGCGACCAGACGCACGCACCACGCGAGCGCGTGGCTGCGCGAACGCGCCACGCCCCCCTCGACGAGCGTGTCGAGGACCCTGCGCTCGTCCAGGCGGAGCCGCGTCATCGCCGGCACGCTTACCGTGGTGAACAGCTTGCGGACGTCGCCGCAGGACGCGCCCCACGAGACGCGCCGACCGAACCGATGCTGGGCCTCCTGCGCGATCCGCATCCGGTGTTCACGCGTGTCCTCGCGGAAGCCGTCGATCCGCGCGACGCGCGCCGAGGCCGCGACCTCGGCGGTCGCATCCGACGGCAGCTCGGGGTCCGAGAGCGTTCCGACCACCAGGATCTCGTCGCGATCGGAGAGGACATCCGGAGTCCCGGCGAACCAGTCGGCCGGGATCCTGCCGGCGAACCAACCCCTCAGCTCGTCCATCGAAGCCGTACCGTGTGGTTTCATGGTCGTAGATTACATCATTACACGTAATCGTCAAGGCCCGGCTCGGCGGCCTGCCGGCCGATGCGCTCGACGCGGCCGTGCCTGGGTGGAAGGATGGCCGGCGACCGGCGCTCGCCGGGATCGGGGGCCTGATGAACCAGACGGAGAACGTCACGCGCACACCGGTCGCCGGGATCCTCGGGGTCGTCGGGGGCGCCCTGATGGCCCTCGGATCGTTCCTCGCCTGGGCGGAGGTGGCTGGCGGCGGGACGAGCGTGACCGCGAAGGGCGTCGACGGCTCGGACGGGTACATCACGCTGGTCGCGGGCCTCGTCGCGGTCGTGGCGGGCATCGTGATGGCGAGGGGCACCAAGCGGGTGCTCGCCGTCCTGGTGATCCTCGCGGGGATCATCGGCGGTGGCATCGGCCTGTACGACGCGCTGACGGCGAAAGACAGCGTGCTCGATGCCGCGGCCGAGGAGCTCGCCCCGACCTTCGGGGCCTCCGCCCAGCAGGTCCGGACGGTCCTGGACCAGGCGATCGACGCCGGCCAGCTCAGCGTCTCGATCAGCATCGGGCTGTACGTCGTGATCGGCGGCGGTGTCGTGGCCCTGGCCGGCGGGATCCTCGGTCTGCGTGGTTCGGGCCAGCCAGCGGTTCCCGACCAGATCCCCGCGCCCGCGACCCCGGCGACCACGATGGGCGGTACGGACGTGCCGCCTGCTCCGATGCCTCCGTCGGCCTCGCCACCCGACCCCGGCGCCTAGCGTCGATGCAGGGTCGAGCCGTCCTCGCGGGGGCGCTGGCGCTGGCGGGCGGTGTGCTGGCGATCGTCGGTTCCTTCCTCGCCTGGGCCGAGGTCTCCGCGGGGCCGTTCACCGTGCAGGCGAAGGGCATCGACGGCTGGGAGGGCAAGGCGGCGATCGTCGCCGGTGTGGTGATGGTCGTCGCCGGGTTCCGCGTCCTGGCCGGAGCACACCGAGCGATGGCTCGTCTGCGGCCGAGCGCCGCGATCGGTGGTCTCGCTGCGGTCGGCGTCGGTCTCTACACGGTCCTCACGGTCCGAGACCAGCTCGTCGAGGCCGCTGCGACGGAGCTCCCAAGGGCCGAGGTCGAACGCGCGTTGAACAGCGGCCTGCTCGGGCTCACGATCGGGATCGGCCTCTACCTGGTCATCGCCGGGGGCGTCCAGGGCATCGTCGCGGCGCTGGTCGCGCTCGGCTCTCGGGACGAGTCGGCTGCCTCGTCCGGGGCCGGCCTTCGTGGCTGGTCGAACCTCGGTGAGGGGGCTCACGGCATCGCACCGATCCCGCCGGCGACCCCCGACATGCCCGCGCCGCCATCCGGCCGCGTCCCCAACGAGGGTGGCGAGCCGCCGGGATGAACTCCCGGGAGCACCGGATCGATACGCGAGACCGCCGCGTGGTGGACGTCACCGACCTGGTCGAGGCGTTCTGCTCGTCGGCCGGGCGGGACGGGCTCGTCAACGTCTTCGTGCCGCACGCGACGGCGGGCGTGGCGCTCATGGAGACCGGGTCGGGCTCCGAGGCCGACCTCGAGGAGTTCCTCGAACGCATCCTGCCCCGCGACGATCGCTACCGGCATCGGCACGGTTCGGTCGGTCACGGCGGCGACCACCTCCTGCCCGTCGTCGTGGCTCCCTCGCTGTCGATCCCGGTGGACGCGGGCCGGCTCGTGCTCGGCACGTGGCAGCGGGTCGTGGTGGTCGACCCGAACCGCGAGAACGACCAGCGTCGCCTGCGGCTCACCTTCGTACCCGGATGAACACGATCCGCCGAGGCGTCCTACAGGTAGAGGCCCGGCTGCCGCTCCTTGCCGTTCGGCGAGGACGACACCGCCTGGACGTCGCGCTCGCGGAGCAGGAGGCAGTCCCGTCCGTCGAGCTCGACCTCCAAACCGGCCTGCGGCAGGTACAGGATCCGATCGCCCGCGTTCGCCGAGCGGACGTCCGGTCCGACCAGGAGCACCTCGCCCCACACGCATCGCTTGGGGGCCGGCGCGGCCGTCGCGGGGATCAACAACCCGCTCCTGGACGTCCGTTCGCCGCTGTCCGGGTTCTCCACGACGATCCGGTCGCCGGCCAGGCGGATGTCCTCGGTCTTGGCCGAGGGGGTCCGTTTCTTGCGGGGCTTCGAAGTGCGGGCCTTCGGGGATCTCGCGGCCTCGGGCATGGCAGCGATTGTAGCCAGGACGAAGCGAGCGGCAGGTGGGCGAGCGCCGCCGCGGGTACGATGCTCGCCCGATGAAGGCGCCAAGGAAGGCGAAGGATGTCCTGACCGATGCCGTCGCGACGCTCAAGGCGTCCACGGCGATCGATCATTGGCAGCGCGATCGCGAGGAGATCGAGGCCGACGAGCTGCTCGCCTACGCGCTCGGCGTCGACCGCGTCGCCCCGAACGACGAGGTCCCACCGAACGTCCGCCGGCGCTTCGACCGGATGATCGCCCGGCGGGCGTCGGGCGAGCCCGTCCAGCTCATCACGGGACAGGCGGTCTTCCGCGGGCTGCAGATCGCGGCGCGGCCTGGGGTGTTCGTGCCACGGGACTCGACCGAGTACCTCGCGGAGCAGGCGGTGCGGAGGCTCCGCGGACGCCGGCGCCCGGTCGCCGTCGACCTCGCGACCGGTGGCGGGACCGTGGCACTTGCGATCGCGAACGAGGTGCCGGGGGTCCGGGTGTTCGGCACCGACATCTCGCCCATCGCCGTCCGGGTCGCCCGGGAGAACGCCGAGCTGCTCCGCCTGCGAGCCACGTTCGCGAAGGGCGACCTGTTCGGCGGCCTGCCGAGTGACCTGCAGGGGCGGGTGGACGTGATCACCTTGCATCCGCCGTACGTCGCTCGCGACGAGCTGCGCGAGCTTCCTGAGGAGATCCGGCGCTTCGAGCCCCTGCACACGCTCACCGACCGCAGCCCGGACGGGCTCGGGCTCGTTGCGCGGACCGCGTCCGAGGGTCCGCGGTGGCTGAAGCCGGGCGGCTGGTTGCTGGTCGAGGTGAGCCCCGACCGCGCGAGATCCGCCGCGTCCGTGTTGCGGCGGAACGATTTCGGGGACGTGCGGAGCACGATGGACCGCGGGTTCAAGGTGACGCGCGTGCTCGTCGGCCGTTGGCACGGATGAGCGACGCCCAACGCATCCCCTACGGAGCATGGCCGTCGCCGATCTCGGCCGATCGCGCCGCGGCGGCCTCGGTCGGTCTGAGCGAGACGCGCGCGATCGGCGACGCCACGACGTGGCTCGAGCGTCGGCCGCAGGAACAGGGCCGTTCCGTCGTCGTGCGTTCCGACCCCGGCGCGGAGCCGGTGGACGTGACGCCGCCGGGCGTGTCCGTCCGCACCCGGGTCCACGAGTACGGCGGCGGCTCGTACGCGATCGCCGGTGCGACCACCTACTTCGTGAACCTCGAGGACCAGCGGCTGTACCGCCAGGAGGTCGGCGGAGTGCCCATTGCGATCACCCCCGAACCCGCGATCCCCCGAGGTCAGCGTTACGCCGACATGAACGTGTCGCCGGACGGCCGGTGGATCGTGTCGGTCCACGAACGCCACGAGGGCGAGGGCATGCCGGTCAACGAGCTCGTCGTGATCGCCGCCGACGGATCCGCGATGACGACGCTCGCGTCCGGACGGGATTTCTACGCCTTCCCACGGTGGTCGCCCGACGGCGCGCGCGTCGCGTTCATCGCGTGGGACTTCCCGCGGATGCCCTGGGACGGGACCGAGCTCCTCGTGGCCGATGTCGCGTCGGACGGGTCGGCGGGGCCGTCGCGCGCGGTCGCGGGGGGCGAGCACGAGTCGATCTTCCAGCCGGCCTGGGGCCCCGATGGTTCGTTGACCTTCGTCTCGGATCGCACGGACTGGTGGAACCTCTACCGGGAGGAAGCCGACGGCGAGCTGACGAACCTGACGCCGATGTCGGCCGAGTTCGCCGTACCGATGTGGCTCTTCGGCTACTCCTCGTACGCCTTCCTCTCCGACGGGAGGATCGTCTGCGCGTACCGCGACCGAGGCGTCCACCACCTCGCGCTGCTCGATCCGATGACGCGAGAGCTCCTGGACCTGGACCTGCCGTACGCGACCTTCGAGCCGGCGGTCAGCGTCTCGGGTCAGCGGCTCGCGTTCATCGCCGGTGGGCCGAGCACGCCGACGAAGGTCGTGTCGCTCGACTTCTCCACGCGCGCGGTGGAGGTCTTGCGCGAGAGCTCCGTGCTGGAGTTCGATCCCGGTTACCTGTCCGTACCCGAGCCGATCGAGTTCCCGACCACCGACGGACAGACGGCGTTCGCTCACTACTACCCGCCGACGAATCCGGTGGCCGTCGCCCCCGACGACGAACGTCCGCCGCTGCTCGTCAACGTCCATGGCGGACCGACGTCGGAGGCGGACCCGGAGATGCACCTCGAGGTGCAGTTCTTCACCAGCCGTGGGTTCGCGTACGCCGAGGTGAACTACCGCGGGAGCACCGGCTACGGCCGTGCCTTCCGAGAGAGCCTGTACGGCCGGTGGGGCGTGGTCGACGTCGACGACGCGGTGGCGGTTGCCGAGCACCTGGTCGAGCGTGGCTTCGCCGACCCTGACCGTCTGCTGATCTCCGGGGGGAGCGCCGGCGGCTGGACGACGCTCTGCGCGCTGACCTTCCGGGACGTGTTCGCGACCGGGTCGAGCTACTTCGGCGTCTCGGATCTCGAGCCCTTCGCCGAGACAACGCACAAGTTCGAGTCCAAGTACCTCGACCTCCTGGTCGGCCCGTGGCCCGAGGCCGCCGAGCTGTGGGCGGAACGTTCCCCGGTCCGCCACGCCGAGCAGCTGTCCAGCCCGTTGCTGATCCTGCAGGGCGACGAGGACGAGGTCGTCCCGCCCGCCCAGGCCGAGGTCATCGTTCGGGCGCTCCAGAGCCGGGGGCTGCCCTACGCGTACCTCCTGTTCGAGGGCGAGCAGCACGGGTTCCGAAAGGTGGAGAGCATCTCGCAGGGTCTGTCGGCCGAGCTCACCTTCTACGGAAAGATCCTGGGCTTCGAACCCGCCGATCATCTCCCGCCGCTGGAGATCGTGAACCTGCCGTCCGGTGGGGACTGAACGATGTCGGCCCCGGCGCGCGTCGCACCCGTTCCCGTGTGTGTGGAAGGGGGCGCGGGGGGCCCGGTCGGAGACCCGACCCCCCGCTCTCGAGAGGTGGCGCGTGCCTCTCGTGGCGGATGGAACCTATCTCGGGCCCGTGAAGGCCGGGCGGCGCGTGGATGTCCGGGCCGTGAACGCTAGTGCTTGATCGGCCAGGTGGCGGCCGCCAGGGCGGCACGACCGATGCGGCGGGTGACGCTCCGCGACTCCGCCGCCTTGCTCCTGCGGGTCGACCGGGCCAGGCGCTCGGCCTCGGCCTCGCGAACGCGGTCGCCGATCTGGTACCGGGCCATCTCTCCGCTCAGCATCTCCGCTCCTCCTCCAGGGTCCTTGGTTGGCATCTCCCTCAGAACCCGTGGGAACCGTACGTCCGGCTCGCGGTTCGAGACGGTGATGCGGCGCACGACCGAGGAGTGACCTGCGTCACGTTGCGCCTCGGCGCACGTTGCGCCTCGACGCCGCGGGGTCGAAGATGCGCTCCGTGATCCGTCGACGCGCCTTGGGAGCGCACCTGCTCGTGGCCGCCCTCGTCGTGGTCCTTGCGGAGAGCCCCGCATCGGCGCAGTCACCTACGCCGAGCCCAACGCGCGGTCCGAGCGTCAATGGAGAGGTGACCGGCGCCCTCACGGTGGGGTCGACGCTCACGATCCGTATCGATGGGACGATGCCGGGGGGCTGGGAGGCGCTCCATCTCCTTGATGCTTCGGTCACCTCCTCGGGGAACAAGAACCTCGATGGGCTGCGGTTCGACATCGAGGACAACAAGCTGACGGTGGGCGATCGGGACCTGATCGTTGGCACCGGCGCGACCGCGACGAGCGAGTACCTGCGAGTGAACGGTGCCGACGTCATCGTGACCACCGGAGGCGCCAACCTCTCCTTCGAGGTCGATGCGCACGTGGTGAAGTCGATCCCCGAGGATGCACGGTTCGTCCTCGGCGTCGTCGACGACTTCGGCGAGTCGGCGGAGGTCACGCGGTCTCTGGTGGCGCCAGAGAGCGGCGGGATCACCTGGGCGACCGTGCTCGCGCTCATCGCGGCCGCCCTGTTCATCGGTGGCTTCATCGGCAACCTGGTTGCGTCCAAGCGCCGCGTGCCGATCCGGCCATCGGTGTACGCCACGGTGCAGCGCCGACTCGAGATGGAGCGCGCAAGCGGGACCACCGAACCTTGACCGGTCTCGATGTCTACGGGCTCGTCGCCGATCGCGCCGCGAGTGAAGGGCATGCCGACCTCGATCTTTGGGATCGCCTGTCAGACCTGCTGGATCCAACGCGATACCGACCAAAGCTTGCGGAGTACGTCGAGATCCGCGAATTCCCGCTGAGGTGGGGCAACGACTACGTGATGGTCGCGAACACACGCGACCTGTTGCATTACCGACTGCCTGCGAGCGAGCTCCCGCTCCTCCGGAAGATGGACGGGTCCCGCTCGGTGAAGGAGCTCGTGCTCGATGAGTTCGAAGCGTCGGGCGACCTCGACCCCGATGCCGTCACCGACCTGGTGCGAACACTCTACGAGGGGAACTTCCTCGATCAGAGGTACCGCGATGTCGACGCGCTCGTCACGCGCGCTCTGGATCCCGTGACCGAACGGCGGCGTAAGGCCAGGACCTTCGCGAAGACGCTCACGATCGAGTGGTCCGACGCGAACCGGGTCGTCCAATGGCTCTACGACCACGGGTTGCGGTACGCGTTCAGCAAGGTCGCGATCGCGGTGGAAGCGTTCGTCGCGATCGTGGGCGTGGTGATCTTCGCCCGGTTGGTCGTATCCGGTGACTTCACGATCGGCGGCCCGTCGCTGGCCGCGAGCTTCATCGTGCTCTGGCTGCTCGACTACTTCTCCGTCTTCATCCACGAACTCGGCCATGCCCTCGTCGTGGTGCGGAACGGGCGGCGGATCAAGAGCGCCGGCTTCATGATCTACTTCGGCTCTCCCGCGTTCTTCGTGGACGGCTCAGACGGTCTCATGATGGACCGACGTCAGCAGATCATGTCGTCGTTCGCTGGACCGTTCGCCGAGATGATCCTGGCATCCGTGTCCGCCCTGATCGTCTGGTGGTTCCCCGAATGGTTCCTGGCGCGCACGCTGTTCACCGCGGCCGCGCTGAACTATTACCTGATCATCATGAATCTGATCCCCCTCCTCGAGCTCGACGGCTACTTCATCCTGGCCGATGTGATCCAGGTGCCCGACCTACGCCCCCGATCTCTCGCGTTCATGCGCGATGATCTGTTCCGGAAGATCCGGCATCGGGAGCACTTCACCAAGCAGGACGTCGGACTCGCCCTGTACGGGACCCTCGGGGTCGCCTTCACGATCTTCGCGCTCTACAGCTCCTATCGGTACTGGAAGACGCTGTTCGGCCCGCTCGTCACGCGGCTGTGGGACGGCGGGACGTACACACGGATCCTGCTCATCGCCCTCGCGGTGGTCGTGATCGGTCCGGTGGTGCGGGGCCTGATCTCGCTGGTCCGTTCGATCGCCCGTCGGATCCGCGCGATCGCTCGACGGATCCGATTCCGTCTCGAGGCGCGTTGGCGGGTGGAGGCCGCCGAGCTGATCGATGCTCTCCCGATCTTCGAGGATGTGCCGGTCGATGTCTTGAACGAGCTCGCCGGACGGGTCCGGCTTCGGACCCTGGCGATGAACCAGCCTGTGTTCCGCCAGGGGGACCGGCCGACGGGCTTCTACGTCGTTCGGAACGGGGTCCTCGAGGTCGTGGAGGAGGATCCGGAGACCGGGGATGAGCATCAGATCCGCACGCTGGTCCGCGGTGAATCGTTCGGCGAACTCGGTCTGCTGATGGATTCGCCGCGGGCGGCAACGATCCGGGCTGTGCAGGAAGCGGAGGTCTTCGAGATCGACCAGGGAACATTCGATCGCCTGCTCGCGGACACGATCCACGTGCCGGACTTCGAGCCGACCCTGCAACAACTTGCCGAGCTCAGGCAGCAGCCCTGCTTCGCACACCTGGGGACGGAGCAATTGGTCGAACTCCGTCGCCGCGGGGAATGGATGGTGGTTGGGGCTGGCCGCTCCGTCGTGCAGCAGGGAGAGGAAGGGGACTCCTTCTACGCCGTCTCCTCCGGCCGGTTCGACATCGTGACTGATGGCGAGCTCAAGCAGACGATCGGGCCGGGCGCGTACTTCGGCGAGATCGCGTTGCTGCTGGACGTGCCACGAACCGCGAGCGTCATCGCCCGGACGCCTGCCAGGGTCTTCCGTCTGGACCGCGACGGGTTCGATCAGCTGTTGGCCGGGTCGTTCCGGCGGGGCACGCTCGACCCGACCCTCCCGGTGACCCAGACGATGACGCACTAGCGACGGAGAGGATCCGATGGACTGCTGGCATTGCAAGAGGACGGCGGTGGGGAACTGCCGCTTCTGTGGACGGGGGATCTGCGAAGATCACGTACAGACGCACCCGTACATCCTCGAACTGTTTCGGAGTCAGGAGGAGACCCGAGCGCTCGTTGTCGAGGACGCCCTGTACTGCGGCGCCTGCACCCCTCGTCCCGATCCGCTCGATCTCCCGGAGCTCAATTGACCATGTGACGTGCGTCACATGGTAGACCTGTGACCGATGTCACATGCGGTCGCGTGACGGGCGACACACGCGGGAAGTGACGTTGGCGACGAGGATGCGCCCATGAAGTCGAGGCCTCCGGGCCCTGGAACGTGGAGGAGGTGATCCCCACCGTGGCGGACAAGAAGATCTCTCCCAAGGCGCCAACGGGTTCGAGCGCGAAGAAGTCCGGCGCACAGGCCGCGACCCGCGTGCAGAAGGTCCAGAAGGTGCAGAAGGTGCAGAAGAAGCAGCGCAGGCAGGGTAAGTAGGGATCAACTCCAAGGTTCGAGGGCCCGGGTCGCATGCGCGGCCCGGGTCTTTGCTACGGGGGGAGACCTGAGGGGAGAGTTTGACTACGCTTGCGACCGTTGTGGCGACCGAGGTCAGCGACGCGCTGCTGGAGGGGATGGCCCGGACGCCCCTGTTCGAGGGGGCCTCGGAGGACACGATCTCGCGTCTGGCGGCTCAGGGCGTCACGCGGAGGTTCCGCCGGGGGACCTACCTGTTCCATCAGGGCGACGACGCGCCGGACGTCTACTTCCTCATCAGCGGTCGCGTCGAGATCAGCTCCCTGTCCTCGAACGGCCACCGCCAGCTCCACACGACCCTCGACGCCCCGCAGTTCTTCGGGGAGCTCGGTGTGCTGGGCGATCAGCCTCGATCCGCAGCGGCCCTGGCTCTGGAGGACTCAGAGGTGTGGCGAGCGGGTGGGCCCGTACTCCTCGACTTCCTGATCGAGGAGCCGACGGCCGCGCGTGCGCTGCTCCGGGCGCTCGCCCGGCAGGTGTTGTCGCAGGAGGCGTTCGTCGAGGACCTGCTGTACCTGGACCTGAAGGGGCGGGTCGCCAAGCGCCTCCTGCAACTCGTCTCCCCATCGCTGGACGAGCTCCCCCCCGACGGCGCCGTCGTGCCGTCGATCGTGACGCACGCCGACCTGGCGAGCCTGTGCGGCGGGAGCCGGGAGAACGTCACGAGGATCCTGTCCGACTTCCAGCGCCGGGGCATGGTCGAGCGCGATGGCAAGCGGTTCGTGCTGGTGAAGATCTCGGGGCTCGCCAAGCTCGCCGACCTGTGAACCGATGACCTATCGCACCCTCCGCCGCCGGATGAGCGAGGCGACCGCAGCCCACGACTGGCTCGAGGTGCTCGCCTTCGTGCTGGGCCTCGGGTTCCTCGTCCTCGCCGCCCTCTGCGTGTGGGGGATCGCCACCAGCATCGCCAACATCGGCGACACGGCGGCCCCTCCAGGGACGCCGGTCACGGTCGGCTTCCTCGAGGTGACCCGCGGCTTCGCGATCGTGCTGTTCGCGTTGCTCGGCTTCATCGCGTTCGGCGTCGGGTGGTTCCTCGCGGGCGACACCGTGAAGGGATGGTTCGCTCGCGGCAGCGCGCGATCCAGGGATCGGACCTGAGGGGCTCGGCTCAGCCGCCGATCGCGGACATCGAGCGCTCCGGCTGCTCGAAGTCCGGAAGGTTGATCCGGTGCCCGGACCACTTCCGCCACACGTTGCCACGGATCAGGCCCATCAGCTCGTCGTCGGAGACACCCTCCCGGAGCGGGCCGCGCAGATCCGTCTCCTCGAGCGAGAACAGACAGGCCCGCACCTGCCCCTCGGCCGTGATCCGCAATCGGTTGCAGGTCTCGCAGAACGGTTCGGTGACGCTGCCGATCACCCCGATGCCCCCCGGCGCGCCGTCGGCGAAGCGGTAGCTGGTCGCGGGTTCGGCGTCGGGTCCTTCGGGGACGAGCGGGTACGCGGCCTCGACCGCCTCGACGATCCTGGCCGACGAGAAGACCTTCGCGCGCTCCCACGCGTGCTGGGCGTCGAGCGGCATGTACTCGATGAACCGCACCACATGGCCCTGCTCCCGTGACCAGCGCGCCAGGTCGACGACCTCGTCGTCGTTGGTCCCCGCGATCACGACGCAGTTGATCTTGATCGGGACCAGGCCCGCCTCCTCGGCGGCCGCGATGCCCGCGAGCACCCGGTCCAGCGCGTCGCGACGGGTCATCTGCTCGAACCGGTGCCGCACCAGCGAGTCGAGCGAGACCGTCACGCGGTCCAGCCCGGCCTCGGCGAGCGGCGCGGCGAGCCGGTCGAGCAGCACGCCGTTCGTCGTCATCGACAGGTCGATCTCGGGCGCGGAGGTCCGGAACATCCGGATCAGCTCGGGGAGGTCGGCTCGCACGGTGGGTTCGCCACCGGTGACCTTGACCGAGCGGATCCCCAGCCGGTGGACGAACACCTCGAGGAGCCTCGTGAGCTCCTCGAAGGTCAGGATCTCGTGCTTGGGGAGCCAGACCAGCCCCTCGGCCGGCATGCAGTAGGTGCACCGGAAGTTGCAGCGATCGGTCACCGAGACCCGGAGGTCGTCGGCGACCCGGCCGAACGTGTCGACCAGTGGGCCCTCCGCCGGGGGGAGGGAAGTCGGCGGCTGCCAGGCATCCATGCGAACCCCCAGCCTACCCCCCCGAGGTGGTTCGGCTCTGGGGAGGCTCGGACGGCAGGAGCCCCTCGAGGGTCCCGAGCGCCGATCCGAGGGCGTCGTCCCTCGAGCCGCCTTCGGCCATCCTCCGGCCGGTCGCCGCGCCGAGGAGGAACGCCGCCAGCGGCGTGATCTTGCGTTCCACGCGATGCGCGACGTCCCGGGCCGAGCCGAGCAGCCGAGTGGTCTCGGCGTCGGTCAGGGGGTCCTCGTCGAGCGCCGCCGCGAGTCGGTCGATCCACGCGTCCATCGGTGCTCCCTTCCGTCCTGGCAACCGTAGTACGGACGAGCGCGGGCGTGTCTGGCAGGATGGGTGCGTGAGCGGCATCCGCGTCGCCGTCGTGACGGTCTCCGACGGCGTCTCGAAGGGAACGCGAGCCGACGGCTCGGGCGACGCCGCCGAGGCCGTGCTGCGTGAGGCGGGGTTCGACGTCGAGGCCCGGACCGTCCTACCCGACGAGCGCCCGGCGATCGAGACCACCCTGCGCGACCTCGCGGACGCACGCGGGTTCGCCCTCGTGGTCACTACCGGCGGGACGGGGTTCGGCCCGCGCGATGTGACGCCCGAGGCCACGCTGGCGGTGCTCGAACGCGAGGCTCCCGGTCTGGCCGAGCTGATGCGCCACGACGGCCTGCGGCAGACGCCGATGGCCGCCCTGTCGCGAGCCGTGGCGGGCTCGCGTGGCGCCACGTTGATCGTGAACCTGCCCGGCAGCCCGAAAGGGGTCCGCGAGAGCCTCGAGGCCCTGCTGCCCGTCTTGCCGCACGCCGTCGAGCTGCTTGGCGGCCGGACGGGGGCGCACCCGACGGGTCACGCCGACGGAGGCGAGGCGAAGCGGCCTGCGCCCGCGGTGGTTGGCTCCGTGGACGCCAAGGCGGTCAAGGTGCACGGCTCGCCGCCCTGCGCGGTCGGCAACTCGATGCGGATCGTCCCAGGCGGCGAGGTCCACGGGACGCTCGGGTGCGCCGAGTTCGACGAGGCGGTCGTCCGCGACGCCGCCGAGATCCTCGCGTCGGGCCAACCCGGGATCCGGACGTACCACCACGAGCTCGGCGACGTCGAGGTGTACCTCGAGCCGTCGCGGCGCGCGCCGGCCCTCGTAGTCGTCTCGGCCACCGACGTCGCCCGCGAGCTGGCGCGGCTCGCGCCGGGCCTCGGGTTCGCGCCCATCCTGGTCGAGACGCGTCCGGAACGCGTCACCGATGCCGATGCGAACTCGATGCCGGTCGCGCGCGAGCTCGGCGACGTCGAGCTCGACGCCGAGACCCGCCTGGTCTTCACCGACCACGACGCGCCGGGGATCGCCGCGGCGCTCGCCCGGGCGCTGCGTTCACCGGCGCGGTTCATCGGCGTGATGGGGAGTCGTCGCCACGTGGGGCCGTACGTCGAGGAGCTGCGTTCGATGGGCTTCGGCGACGAGGAACTCGCGCGCATCCGATCCCCGCTCGGCCTCGACCTCGGCGGACGCCGGCCCGCCGAGGTCGCCCTGTCGATCGCCGCGGGACTGGTCGCCGACGAGCACGATCGCGATGCCGGATGGCTCGACCGGTGAGCACCGCTCGCCGGAGCACACCCGTCGCACCGGTGAGCGCCCCCCGCCGGAGCGCCCCGGTCCAGCCCGCCTACATCCGCCGCAACCGCGCGAACTGGAACCGCGAGGCGGACGACTACCAGCGCGAGCACGGCTCGCAGCTCAACCGCTTCGACCGTCCGGCGTGGGGGACCTGGGGGATCCCGGAGTCCGAGCTCGACATCCTCGGCGACATCACCGGCAAGCGAGTGCTCGAGCTCGGGTGCGGCGGCGGCCAGTGGTCGATCGCGCTGGCGCGCCGGGGAGCTCGCTCGGTGGGGTTGGATCTGTCGATCCGCCAGCTCGCCCACGCCCGCCGGCTCGCCGGTGAGGCCTCGCGAGCCGGTGCCGTTCGTCAACGCCAACGCCGAACGTGCGCCGTTCGCGGACGAGAGCTTCGACATCGTGTTCTGCGATCACGGGGCCATGACGTTCGCCGATCCGTACCTGACGGTGCCCGAGGTCGCCCGGCTGCTGCCTCCGGGCGGTGCGTTCGCCTTCAACATCGCGAGCCCGCTGATCTGGCTGTGCTGGGGCGACGGCGAACAACCGCCGGGTCCCGAGCTGGTCCGTAGCTACTTCGGCCTGCGCCGGGCGACATGGGAGACGGTCGAGTTCCAGCTGGCCTACGGCGAGTGGATCCGGCTGTTCCGGTCGAACGGCTTCGAGGTGCTCGACCTGGTCGAGCTCCGTCCGCCCACCCGTCCCCGGACCACGTATCCGGACTTCGCGCCGCTCGCGTGGGCCCGTCGGTGGCCCGGCGAGAACATCTGGAAGCTCCACAAGCTCGGATGAGCGCACGTGGGGTCGCGCCGAGCCCGGCACGAGCGCGCCCCGGCGTCCGCCCCGGCCTGGCCGTCGGCCTCGCCGTCCTCGCCCTGGGGTGGAGCGTGGCGGCGCTCCCGGAGGTTCGCGGCACGGAGGACCCCCGGCCGAACGTGATCGTGATCGTGACGGACGACCAGCCGGACGACTCGATCCCGAACCCGTACGAGGTGATGCCGTTCCTGCAACGCCGGGCGCTCGATCCGAGGGACCACTGGATCGTGTTCGAGAACGGGTACGTCAACACCCCGCTGTGCTGCCCTTCGCGCGCGACGATGCTCACCGGACGGTTCTCGCACCACACCGGAGTCCGGGACAACGAGGACGCGCACCTGTTCGACGAGGGCTCGACGCTCGCCACGTGGCTGCACGACGCGGGCTACCACACCGGGCTGGTCGGCAAGTACCTGAACCTGTACCCGTTCGGCCGGTCTGCGTTCGTCCCGGCCGGGTGGGATCGGTGGTGGGGGCGTGAGCACGGTCCGGGGATGAGCCTGTACTACGACTACTCGATGTTCGAGCAGGACCACGTCGTCCGGCACGGGCACACCGACGCCGACTACGCGACCGACGTCCTCGCCGATCAGGCGACCGAGTTCGTCCGCGAGGCACCGGCCGATCGGCCCTATTTCCTCTGGTTCGCGCCGACGGCGCCACACCCGCCCTGGGTCGCGGCGCCCCGTGACGAGGGGGCGTTCTCGGGGCTGGCGGTGACCACGCCGCCGTCCGTGGGGGAGCCCGACGTCTCCGACAAGCCGGCCTGGGTCCGCGGTCTCGCCCCGATGGGCGACGCGCGGCTATCGGCGCAGCGTGAGCATCGCCGGGACTCGTACGCCGCGCTCCTCGCGGTCGACGACGCGATCCGCCGGATCATGAACGCGGTCCGCGCGCGCGGTGACCTCGCGCGTACGGTCGTGGTCTTCACCTCGGACAATGGGCTCGCGTTCGGGGAACACCGGTGGACGAAGAAGAGCTGTCCTTACCAGGCCTGCCTGGGCGTCCCCTTCATGATCCGGATGCCCGGTGCCTCCCATCGGACCGAGCGAGCGATCGTCTCAGCCGCCGACATCGCCCCGACGATCGCCGAGCTCGCGGGCGCGTCGACCCCGACGGCGTTCGACGGGGTCAGCCTCGTGCCGCTGCTGTTGACCGGCAGCCGGGAGGGGCTGCCGGGTGAGGTGTTCGCCGAATGGGTCGGTGACCGGGCGATCCCCGCGTGGTGGGAGGTCCGCACCCGGCGGTTCGCCTACATCGAGCTCGGAACGGGGGAGCGCGAGCTCTACGCGCTCCGGGACGACCCCGACGAGCTCGTGAACGTGGTGGATGCTCCGACGTTCGAGGCCGACGTGTCGCGGCTGGCCGCGACCCTCGAGGCGTACCGGAGCGCGTGAGGCACGTCGCGATCGCCCTCGGGGCGTTGCTGCTCGTCGCCCCGGCCGATCCCGCCGCCCGGGCCTCGGCGGCGACCGCTCGCGTGCCGGCCGTCTCCGAGACGGGGGCGCCGCCGGACATCGTCCTGATCGTGACCGACGATCAACGATGGGACACCCTGTGGGCGATGCCGATCCTGTCGGAGCGGCTTGCCGGCGTCGGCGTGACGTTCCCCGACGCCTTCGTCGTCAACCCGCTCTGCTGCCCCAGCCGCGCGAGCATCCTGACCGGCGACTACTCCCACACCCACCTGGTCTACCGGCAGATCCCGCCGTTCGGACGGTTCGAGTGGTTCCACGACGGCTCGACGCTCGCGACGTGGCTGCACGACGCGGGCTACCGGACCGGGCTGTTCGGCAAGTACCTCGACGGGTATCAGCATGCGGCGGTGACCGGGTACGTCCCGCCGGGGTGGGACCGATGGGTGGCCTTCGTGCATTCGGCGCCGGTGGACTACACGTTGACGATCGACGGGTCGCTCCATCGCGTTCGGGCACGGTCCCGGTGACCACGCGACCGAGGTGCTGGCCGACGAGGCGGTCGCGTTCGTGGAGGGCTCGACCGGACCGCTGTTCCTCGAGCTCGCGACGTCCGCGCCGCACGAGCCCGCGATCCCGTCCCCCGGCGACGAGGACGCGTTCGCCGATCTGCCCCCGGCCCGCCCGCCCTCGTTCGACGAGGCCGACGTATCGGACAAGCCGGCGTGGGTCCGCGACCTGCCACCGTTCACGGCCTCGCAGGAGGCGGCGATCGACGCGTTCCGGGCGGACCAGTACCGATCGCTGCTCGGCGTGGACCGCGCGATCGGCCGGGTCCTGGACGCGCTCGAGACCGCCGGACGACTGGAGAACACGCTGATCGTGTTCACCTCGGACAACGGGATCCTGCACGGGGAGCATCGGTGGACCAAGAAGGAGGCGCCGTACGAGGAGTCGATCCGCGTGCCGCTGGTGATGCGCTGGGACGCGGCCGGATGGACGCCCGGGACCAGCCTGCCCGGCGTGCTCGCCCTGAACATCGACCTCGCGCCCACGATCGCCGACGCGGCCGGCGTGCCACATCCGCCGACCGACGGCCTGAGCCTGCTCCCGGTGCTCGCGGGCGACCGGAGCTCGTGGCGCTCCGACTTCCTGATCGAGCACATGGAGGGCACGAACCCGATCCCCACCTTCTGCGCCGTGCGCTCGGAAGCCTGGACGTACGTGCTGTACTCGACGGGCGAGGAGGAGCTCTACGACCTCGCCCCCGATCCCTTCGAGCTCGATAACCTCGCGGGCGTCCCGGCGATGCGGCCGGTGCTCGACGACCGACGAGCGCGCCTGCGCGAGCTCTGCTCGCCGGTGCCGCCGGGGTTCGGGGACCGATCCGGGACGAGCGTCCCGATCGCGCTGGCGGTGCTGGGCGGGCTCGTGCTGGTCGAGTCGCTGGCGTCGCGGAGAACGCGCCATCTTCGGAGGGCGCGTCGATAGGCTAGGCGGCCATGAGCGCACCGTCCGGACCCGGTTCGCGCGTGCCGATCCCAGGGAGGCGGCTGCGGTTCGACCGACGGCGGGCTGCGCGGCGGCGTGGCTTCGCGGTGTTCCTCGGTGTCGTCGTGGTGGCCATCACGGCGTTGGGATGGGCCTCGACCCGCGGCGACGAGGACGGGGCCTCGACCGGACCGTCCGGCGGGACCTCACCCGCGACCGGTTCGAACGGCGGGACGGGCGCCAGCGGGCCCTCGGGCAACGGAGGCGGGACCGTCGTCCCCGGCGAGACGCCGATCGAGCACGTCGTGTTCATCGTCAAGGAGAACCGGACGTTCAACAACTACTTCGCGACCTACCCGGGTGCGGAGGGCGCGACCGAGGGCGGCACGATCAGGTGCACGCAGGACGGGTGCCACGACGGCCCGGTCGTCCAGCTCACCAAGGGTCCCGACATCTATCCGCACGATCTCACGCACTGCTTCCGGTGCGGCCTCACCGCGATCAACGGCGGCAAGATGAACGGCTTCAACCGGATGAACGGGCCGATCCCTCAGTCGACGAACGCGGACCTGTACGGCGCGGACCTGACGAACTACTCCTACCTCGACCGCGACGGCGTCCCGAACTACTGGGCCTACGCCGATCGTTTCGTGCTGGCCGACCACTTCTTCACGCCGATGTACGGTCCCACGCTGCCCGAACACCTGTACGCGGTGGCGGCTCAATCGAACTTCATCATCGACAACAAGTCGACCACCGATCACGAGGGCAACTACTGCGACGACCCGACCGAGAGGGCGACGCGGTTCGTCCCCAACGAGGCCCGGCAGCACGAGGACCAGATCATGAAGCTCGAACGCACGATCACAGAGAACGGGTCCAACGTCTACGACATCGCCGACTTCTGGGGAAGCATCCGCCTGTGCTTCGACATCCCCGTGCTGCCCGACCAGCTCGAGCAGGCGGGCATCTCCTGGAAGTACTACGCCAGCGAGAACGCGTGGATGAACGTCATGCAGATGATCCGCCACGTCCGGTACGGGCCGATGTGGGACAACGTCCTGGAGCCCTCGAACTTCGTCAAGGATGTGAAGCATGGTGAGATGCCCGCGGTCTCGTGGGTGATCCCGCCCGAGTCCTACAACGAGCACCCCGGCGGTGGGAAGAGCACGTGCGCCGGGGAGAACTGGACGGTCCACCAGGTCAACACGATCATGCGGAGCGAGTACTGGCGATCGACGGCGATCGTCGTGGTCTGGGACGACTTCGGCGGGTTCTACGACCCGGTCGAGCCCCCGCGGTACGACGTCATGGGGCTCGGCCCGCGCACGCCGGCCCTGATCATCAGCCCGTACACGCGGCAGGGTTCGAACCGCGACGGCGGCGCGGTGGACGGCACGACGTACGAGTTCTCCTCGGTGCTGGCGTTCATCGAGCGGCTGTTCGGGCTCGACCCGATGACCGACCGCGACGCCGAGGCCGACCCGCTCTCGGGGGCGTTCGACTTCGAGCACCCGAACTTCGACAAGCTGATCCTGCCTCTCCGGGACGACTGCCCGTACGGGACGTCGACGTCGCAGTTCGCGGCGACGTGGCCGTTGCTGCGCACGATCGGCAAGCCCGGCGACTAGTCATCGGGGAACTTCGGCCCGACGCAATCGGTGCGGAGGGGGAGCGGATCCGGCGGTCGGGGTGCCTGTTCGAAATCGAACGCCGAGAGCAGCGGCGTCGCGTCGTGGTCGCGGTGCGTGAGCTGGGTGAGCCCCCAGTTGTCTTCGACGAATCGCAGCACGCTGGAGAACTCCCCGAGCTCGTGGCTCACGAACCCCTCCTTCGCGTAGGGGCTGATCACCAGCAGCGGGACCCGGATCCCGAAGCCGAAGTCGTCGACCTGCGGCGGGGGCACGTGGTCGTAGAAGCCCCCGTAGTCGTCCCAGGTGATGAAGATCGCGGTCGAGTCCCACTCGGGGCTCTGCATGATCGCGTTCACGATCTCGGTGGTCCAGTTCTCGCCGTGGCACATGCTGTACTCGGGATGCTCCGAGAGCTCGAACCGTGGGGTCACCCACGTGACGGGCGGCAGCAGCCCCGCGTGGGCCTGCTCGGCGAACGCGTCGACCGGGAAGATGTGCGTCTGCCAGTACGCCTCGTTCTCGCGGACGTGGCGGATCGCGTCGTAGGCCGACCACAGGTAGCCGTTCTGGTACTGGGTCGCCGCGTAGTACGCCCAGGGGATCTTCGCCTCGCTCAGCAGGTCGCCCTCGGTGAGGAAGTCGAAGCAGGGCGGGACCTTCTTCTTGACGCCCTCGCTGTCGACGACGACGGCGTAGCCGTCCTCCATCGAGTCGCAGCCCCAGGCCTTGAACAGACCGGTACCCTGATGGCGTTCGCGGAGCTCGTCGATGTCCTGGTAGACGTTCTCGTGCGTTCCCCCCGACTGGGCGGCGATCGTGTACAGGTGGTTGGGGAACGACGGCCCCTGCGCGCTCGCGAAGAAGTTGTCCCCCAGGACGTAGGACGAGGCCCAGTGCCAGTAGTTGGGTAGGTCACCGGGCTGGTACTGCGTGTAGGCGAACTCGTCGGCCGTCTCGCTGATCGTGGCGAACCCGTCCATCTCGCCCTCGTTCCATGCCTGGAGCGCGCAGTCGTAGCAGTGGCGGATGTCCATCTCGAGACGGTCGACGGCGGGGGTCAGCACACGGGCTTCGCCCTGATCCATCCCGACCGTGACGCCGTTCGCGCCGGGGAACAGGCCGAACATGTTGTCGAACGTCCGGTTCTCCTTGATCACGAACACCACGTGCTTGATCGGCGTCGCCGTCTCGAACGCGTCCGCGTCCACGGCCGCCGGCGCCTTCCCGTAGTCGAGCGGCGGCAAGCGGGGTCCACGCGGGCGCGTCGTCGCCGCACGAGCTGGCGATCAGGGCGAACAGGAAGACGAAGGCCGACGTGCGGAGGATGGTCCTGGGCATCGGTCGATGACCCTATCGCAGCCCCGGGCGTTGGATCGTTGCAGAAAGCCCTCGACGACGGGATGATGCCGGGCGCCCGTAGAACATGCCGAGTGAGGGGAGGACGACATGCGACGGTTCGTCACGGTGATGTGGGCGGTGCTGGTGGGGATGCTCGCGGCCGGGCTCACGACCGCGTTCGCGGGGACGGGGATCGTGCAGGAAGAGACGGTGGTCTTCGGCGAGCACACGCTGCGGGGCAGGAACCTCGATCTGGTCGGGGAGGCCGACGACTTCCGGCCGGGCGACCGCTACATCTTCCGGAGCGAGCTCACCGACGCCCAGGATGCGGTCGCGGGCCACCTGTTCGTCGATTGCTCCGTGCAGTTCGCGAAGAAGGACTCGTGCTCGCAGATCTACGAGATCCCCACCCGTGGAACGGTCACGGCCGAGGGCCTGATCCCGGTCTCGCAGCTCAAGGTCGGCGGGACCTGGGTGCTCGCGATCACGGGCGGCACCGGGGAGTTCGAGAACGTGGGGGGCTCGGCGTCGGTCGAGATCGTCGACGAGAGGGGCAACAGCGAGCACACGCTGCACCTGCTGCCGTAGCGGCGTTCCCGGAGCGTGGGCTCGGGCCCTCAGGCCGGCTGGAGCCGCTTGCCCTGCTGCTCCGCGTGGAACTCGCGCCAGTAGCGCTTGCCCTCCTCGGGCAGCGTCGTGATCGGGTCGTAATACGGGTACTCGCGCGAGAGCGCCTCGGGGTCGTCGTACTCGATCCCGGTGCGGTAGTTCTTCCGCCAGTACGAGATCCCCTTCACCCGGTCGTACGAGTTGACCATGTGTACCCAGCGCTTGCCGACGAACGGCACGTCGCACACGAACCTCGGGGTCGCGAACCCGGGCAGATACCCCATGATCGCGAACTGCAGCTCCTGCGCCTCCCACACCGCGAGCCTCCAGTGCTCGCTGTTCGGGATCATGTCGCACAGGTAGAGGTAGTACGGCATGACCTTCGCGTGATCGAGCAGCATGAAGGACAGCTCGAGGATCTGCTTGGGGGTCGTGTTCACGCCGCGCAGGAGCACGCCCTGGTTGCGGACGTCGCGGTAGCCCATGTCCAGGAGCTTGCGGACGGCCGAACCGACGAGCGGCGTCACCTGCTGGGCGGCGTTCACGTGGGTGTGGATCGCGACCTCGACCCCCCGCTCGTGCGCCCGCTTCGCGATCGCGCCGTACCCGGCCAGCACGTCGTCCTGCAGGAAGTGCTGCGGGATGCCCATCAGGCCCTTGGTCGCGATGCGCACGTCGCGTACATTCTCGATGTCGAACAGCGCGAACAGCCACTCCTGCAGGCGCTTGATCGGGACGTTGGCCATGTCCCCGCCCGAGACGACGACGTCGCGGACGCTGGGCGTCCTGCGAAGGTAGTCGAGCATCGCGTCCCAGCGTTCGTTCTGTTTCATCTCGAACCTGTACTTCAGGACCTGGGACGTGTCGTTGCCGACCAGATCCATCCGCGTGCAGTGCCCGCAGTACTGCGGGCAGGTCGAGATCAGCTCGGCGAGCACCTTGGTCGGGTAGCGGTGCGTGAGCCCCTCGACCGCCCACATGTCGGCCTCGTGCAGCGAGTCCCGAGCGGCCATCGGGTGAGAAGGGAACTCCTCGGCCCGGTCCGACAGCGCGGGGGCCATGTAACGACGGACCGGGTCCTCGTACAGATCCGTCTCGTCCATCGTGTTGACCATCTGGGGCGGGAGCAGCATCGACATCGTCGCGCGCTCCCGCTGGTCGCGCTCGATGTCCGCGTAGAGGTCGTCGGTCAGGAGGTCGCCGAGCGCTCGCTTGAGCTCGACGAGGTTCTTGATCGTGTGGGCCCGCTGCCACTGGGCCGACTCCCACTGGTCCTTCGTGACATCACGGAACCCGGGCAGGCGCGTCCAGTCGGGTTCGACGTACTCGCGGAGCAGCGGATACTCGAACGGCTGGTCGGCCGCGTGGGCGTGGCCGGCCTCGTGCCTGGGACGCCCTTCGCCTGGATCGCTGTGCTCGTTCATCGTTGGCTCCGGTATCCGCCGACGGCGGTCGTGGCGCGTGGTGGGTTCTCTGCCCTGAGCCGGATGAACCGACTCTGAAGGTCATGATACCCGCCGTTCCTCCGGTGCAACGGGGACATCGCCGAAGGATCTTCGGCTCTCGGAACGGTTCGGAGGACTGGAGACCGATCAGCGACGGCCGCGGGGGCCGCCTCGGCCACCGTCGCGCCCGCCCATGCGTGGACGGCGCTCGAACCGCCCCTGGTCCTTCTCGGGCCGGGGCATCCGCAACCGGAGGGGCGTCGGCCCCGTCCGCTCGTACCGGACCCAGATGTGGTCGATCTCGCGCCGGCGCTCCGCCTCGCGCCAGCCGTCGGCGAGCAGGTGCTTGTGCCGTCCGGCGGCTCCCTTCCGAAGCTTCTCCGTGTTCGGCACCTTGAGGAACAGGCGCTCGACGCGGACCTCCTTGTAGTCGGCCATGGCGGGAAGGGTAGCAGGGCCGACGCGCACGACCCCGTGTGGACGCGGTCGCGCATGGGAACCGTAGACTCCGCGACGGACGATCGCCCGGCAGAGCGGCCGTGTGAGACCGGCCGGCTGATCCGAAGGAGGTTCGATGGGCACGGTCAACGGGTGGAACGAGCTGGCCGCGCAGCTCGGCGTGGACTCGATCAGGAGCTCGACGGCCGCGGGCTCGGGTCATCCCACGTCCTCGCTCTCGGCGGCCCACCTGGTCGCCGTGCTCTGGTCCGACCATCTCCGATACGACGTCGCCGACCCGAAGAGCCTGGCGAACGACCGCTTCGTCCTGTCGAAGGGCCACGCGTCGCCCCTGATCTTCTCCGTCCTCAAGGCCGTCGGCGCGATCGGCGACGAGCAGCTGCTGTCGTTCCGTCGGTTCGGGTCGCCGGTGCAGGGACACCCCGTCCCGCTCCCCGAGATGCCGTGGATCGACGTCGCGACCGGGTCGCTGGGCCAGGGTCTGCCGATCGCGCTCGGGATGGGGCTCGCGATGAAGATGGACGGCATCCCGGCCCGCGTCTGGTGTCTGATGGGAGACTCCGAGGTCGCCGAGGGCTCGGTGTGGGAGGCGATGGAGAACGCCTCGCACCACGGGGCCGACAACCTGATCGCGATCATCGACGTGAACCGGCTGGGCCAACGCGGCCCCACGATGCTCCAGTGGGACGTGGAGACGTACGCCGCTCGCGCGCGTTCGTTCGGCTGGCATCCGATCGAGGTCGACGGTCACGACGTCGCCGCGATCGATGCCGCGTTCACCGAGGCGGAGGGTTCGGACGGGCCGGCGATCGTGATCGCCAAGACCGAGAAGGGGCATGGTGTCTCGTTCCTGGCGAACCAGGAGGGATGGCACGGCAAGGCGCTGTCGCAGGAGGAAGCGGATCGCGCGATCGCCGAGCTCGGCGGGCCGCGCGACGTCTCGTTCACGCCGCGCAAGCCCGAGGCCGGGGTCTCGCCGCCGGCCGACGTACCGAACGTGGTGCTGCCGGTGTACGCGGAGGCGATCGCGACGCGGAAGGCGTTCGGTGAAACGCTCGCGGCGCTCGCGGTGCGCGGGGACGTGGTCGCGATCGACGGTGAGGTCTCGAACTCGACCCACACCGAGGACCTCCAGAAGGTCGCGCCCGACCGCTTCGTCGAGAGCTATATCGCCGAGCAGAACATGCTGGGGATGGCGGTCGGCATGCAGGTGCTGGGCAAGGTGGTGTTCCCGGCCACGTTCGCCGCCTTCTTCACGCGCGCCTACGACTTCATCCGGATGGCCGCGATCAGCCGCGCGAACCTGCGCCTGAGCGGCTCTCACGCAGGCGTCTCGATCGGCGAGGACGGCCCCTCGCAGATGGCGCTCGAGGACCTGGCGATGATGCGCGCCGTCCACGGCTCGACCGTGCTCTACCCGTGCGACGGCAACTCGACCGCGCGGCTCGTCGCGGAGATGGCCGACCTGGCGGGGATCTCGTTCATCCGGACGACCCGCGAGAAGACGCCGGCGATCTACGAGAGCGACGAGGCCTTCCCGATCGGCGGTTCGAAGACGCTCCGGTCCTCGGACGCCGATCGGGTGACGCTCGTCGCGGCGGGGATCACCGTGCACGAGGCGCTCGGGGCCGCGCGGTCGCTGGAAGCCGAGGGCATCGCGGCCCGGGTGGTGGACTGCTACACGGTCAAGCCGATCGACGCCGACACCCTCCGCGCCGCGGTCTCGGAGACCGGTCTGCTCGTCACGGTCGAGGACCACTGGATCGAAGGGGGGCTCGGGGATGCCGTGCTCGCGGCGCTGGCGGACGGCGGCGATCTCTCGGGCAGGGTGGTCAAGGTGGCCGTGACGCAGATGCCCGGTTCGGGCACGCCTGAAGAGCTCCGCGACTGGGCCGGGATCTCGGCGTTCGCGATCGCGAACCGCGTCCGATCGCTGGTGCGCTGAGCGACCCCGCCTAGACCTCGAGCGGGACGAGTTCGAACCGGTCCACGTCGACGAGGCCGCGGTCCGTGAGCTTGAGTTCGGGGATCACGGACAGGGCGAGGAACGACATCGCCATGAACGGCGACGGGAGCGTCGTGCCGAGCTCCCCGGCCGCCTCCTCCAGGACGCGGGCGCGTTCCGCGACCTCTTCGAACGTCAGGTCCGACAGGAGGCCGCCGATCGGGCACGGCAGCTCGGCGATGACCCTGCCGTCCATGACGACGACCTGGCCGCCGCCGATCGCACGGAGATGGTTCGCCGCCGCCGCCATGTCCTCGTCGGTCATGCCCACCACCACGATGTTGTGGGCGTCGTGCGCGTGGCTCGATGCCAGCGCCCCCGCCTGCAGCCCGAACCCCTGCGCGAAGCCAACGCCGATCCGACCGGTGTCCCGGTGCCGCTCGATCACGGCGAGCTTCGCCAGGTCGCGCCCCGGGTCGGCGCACGCCTTGTCGTCCCGGCGCAGCGGTTCGCCGACCAGGGCTCGGGTCACGATCGTGCCCGCATCGACGCCGATCACGCGGACCGGACCGTTGGCGACGACCCCGAAGTCGTTCGGCTCGAGCTCGCGGACGTGCATGCTGTCCCGCATCCAGTCCGGCAGGGTCGACGACGCGATCGATGTGGGGTGCCCACCTTCCGCGACGGGCCGCCCCCGCTTCCACACCCGCTCGGGGCGGAACGATACGAGGTCCGGCACCCCGACGATGTCGGCGAGGTAGCCGGGCGCGATGGCGCCGTGCTCGTGGAGGCGGTGGTACCGGGCCGCGTTGAGCGTGGCCATCGCGACGGCGTCGGCCGGCGGGCAGCCGAGCGCCACGGCCTCGCGGATCACGTCGTTGATGTGACCGTGCTCCCGCAGGTCGTGGGGCTCACGATCGTCCGTGCAGAGCAGGCAGTTGGTGATGCCGTGCTCGAGCACGAGCGGGAGGAGGGCCTCCAGGTTCCGCGCCGCCGAGCCCTGGCGGATCATGATCCACATCCCGAGGCGGCGCTTCTCCAGCGCCTCCTCGTACGTCGTGCATTCGTGATCGCTGCGCACCCCGGCGGCGAGGTACGCGTTCAGCGCCGGACCCGAGAGCCCGGGGGCGTGCCCGTCGATGTGACGATCCCCGGCGGCGGCGACCTTGGCGACCGCGTCCTCGTCGCCCGCGACGACCGCGGGGTAGTCCATCATCTCGGCCAGGCCGATCGCCCGCGGCTCGGTCCGCAGCAGCTCGGCGACGTCCTCGGGTGTGAGGGTCGCCCCCGATGACTCGAACGGCGAGGCCGGCACGCACGAGGAGACCATCACGTAGGCGTCGAGCGGGACCTGGTCGGCGTCCTGCAGGAGTGCCCGCACCCCCTCGATCCCGAACACGTTGGCGATCTCGTGCGGGTCGAGGACGACCGTGGTGGTCCCCCACGGGAGCGCCGCGCGCGCGAACTCGTCGAGCCTGAGCTTGGTCGTCTCCAGGTGCATGTGCCCGTCGATGAAGCCGGGGAGCAGGAACAGGCCAGAGACGTCGAGCCGCTCGGTCCCCTCGTAGCCCGGGCCGACGCCGGCAACGTGTTGGCCGACGATCGCGACGTCGGCCTCGAGGAACTCGCCCGTGAACACTGACAGCACCCGACCGCCGGAAAGCACCAGGTCCGCGGGCTCGTCGCCGCGAGCGACGGCGATCCGGCGGACGAGATCTCTTCCCATCGACGCAGGGTAGCCCAAGCCGCCCGGGTAGGATGAGGGGTCTTGGTCGCCGTTCTCGCACCCCCGAAGCCCCGTTTCCGAGGGCGGATCCACCAGGTCGCGTTCTTCGTCTCCCTGCCTGCGGGCGTGGTGCTGATCCTGCTCGCGAACGGTCCCGCCGCGATCGCGGTCGCGAGCGTGTACGCCGTGAGCCTCGCGGCCGTGTTCGGCTCGAGCGCCGTCTATCACAGGGGCCAGTGGACCGAACGCGCGAGGCGGTGGTTGAAGCGGCTCGACCACTCGATGATCTACGTGCTGATCGCGGCGAGCTACACGCCGGTCGCGGCGCTCGTGCTCGGCGGGACTTGGGAGATCGTGCTCCTGTCCGTGATCTGGGCCGGAGCGGTGGTGGGTGTGACCATGAAGATGGCTCGCCCCGACGGGCTCTCAGTGGTGAGCGCCGCGCTCTACATCGTGCTCGGCTGGCTGGCCATCGTGGCCCTCCCGCAGCTCGCGCGCGAGATGACGGCCGCAGAGCTCGCCCTCCTGCTGGCCGGGGGCCTGCTCTACACCGCGGGGGCGATCGTGTTCGCGAGGCGGCGACCCGATCCCTCGCCGTCGATCTTCGGCTACCACGAGGTGTGGCATTCGTTCATGGTGGCCGCGGCGGCGTGCCACTACGTGATGATCCTGCTGCTCCTGCTTCCCTCCTGACCGGTAGCTGGTATCGTGGTCGTCGAGGACGGCATCGCCGTCCGTGAGGTTTCGCTCCTCGTTCCTCCTTCCGGATCATCTGGCCGGGGTCTCGGGGCAAGGCCAAACCTCCCCAGGATCCACCTGGCCGCGCCCGCTCGGCTCACCCCCGCAGGCGTAGCCGGCCGAGATGCGGCGCGCTCGACGCGCCGGAAGAAGGAGAGAACATGACCACCACGTTCACCGACCTCGGCGTGTCCGGGCGTGTGATCGATGCCCTCGGCAGGCGAGGGGTTTGCGATCCGTTCGCGATCCAGTCGCTCGTGCTCCGGGACGCGATCGCCGGACGAGACGTGCTCGCGCGTTCGGCGACCGGCTCCGGCAAGACGCTCGCGTTCGCGATCCCGATCGTCGAGCGCGTCCGACCGAACGACCCGACGCCAACCGCGCTCGTCCTGGTGCCGACGCGCGAGCTCGCGCAGCAGGTGGCCGACGATTTCGCCGAGATCGCGAGGGCCTCCGGTCTGCGGGTTGGCGTCGCCTACGGCGGGGTCAGCATGCAGCAGCAGGCTCGCGGCAACGCCAAGGCCCACGTCCTGATCGCCACCCCGGGGCGCCTGCAGGATCTCGCCGAGCGCGGCAGCGTCCGTCTCGACCGCGTCCGGATCCTCGTCCTGGACGAGGCCGACCGGATGCTCGACATGGGCTTCCAGCCGCAGGTCGACCGCCTGGTCCGGCGCATCCCCAAGGACCGGCAGACGATGTTCTTCTCCGCCACGTTGGACGGCGCGGTCGGGCACCTTGCGCGCGCCTACACGAACGACGCGGTCCTGCACGAGGTGGAATCGGCGCACGACACCGTCGACGGGCTCGACCATCGCTTCGTCCAGGTCGAGTCGCGCGGCAAGGTCGAGGCGCTGATCGAGCTCCTCGAGCACGATGGTGAGCTGACCCTCGTCTTCGTGCGGACCAAGCGCGGCGCCGATCGTCTGGTGCACAAGCTGAAGCAGAAGGGGATGCAGGCCGAGGCGCTCCACGGCGACATGCCGCAGCGGGCGCGTCAGCGCGCGCTCGAGCGGTTCGAGACGGGCAAGGCCAGGGTCCTGGTCGCGACGGACGTCGCGGCCCGCGGTCTGGATCTGGAGCGGATCAGCCACGTCGTGAACTACGACCCGCCCCAGGACGACAAGGGCTACGTGCACCGCGTCGGACGCACGGCCCGGGCCGGACGGACCGGTACGGGCATCACGCTGGTGACGGCGGATCAGCAGGGTGACGTCGGCCGGATGGCCGCGCGCCTGGACCTGCACGAGGCGTTCGAGGAAGAGGGTATGAAGGTCGCGCCCCCGCAGGTGGTCTTCTCCGCGAGCGCCAGGGGTCGGCGTTCCGGTCTACGGGCGCGCCGACGCCGCGTCCTGTAGCCGTCCGCCGTACGCGACTCGACGGCTGAGCGCCGCCGGGATCCATCTTGTCTTGGTTGCTGGACTCTCCGGCGTCCCCATCGAGGATGTGGAGACTCTCAAGGTGGAGACACGGATTCGAACGTGTTGGGGACTACCAGCGACAACGTGCCGGCCCGTATCCCCGGGGACCGCGGTCTAGCGTCGGACATATCGAGGGATCGTGGTCGCGTCGCCGACGGAACCGATCAGGCGGGCGTGATCGGGGTGATCCACACGTCCTGGTGCATCCCCATCGCGTAGTGCCCGGCCAGGTTGCAGACCACGGCGTAGTGCCCGGCCGACAGGTCGATCGTGAGCATCATCGAGGTGCCCGGCGCCATCGCCGGGTCGCCCGTCTCCCCCACGTTGGTCAGGCCCTTGGCGTCCTCGTCGAACCGGTTGTCCTCGCCCTCGAACCCGGTGATCGGGAAGTCCGCGGCCGGGGTGTCGGTCTGGAGCACCACGAACTCGTGATCCTCCTGCCCCTGGTTGGTGATGATGAACGTGACCGGTCCCTCCGGCGCGTAGGCCTGGGACAGGTCGATGAACATGTGGGTGGGGTCGGTCTCGCCCAGGCCGACCTGGATCGGGGTCGAGCCCGCCGGCACGACGTTGAAGTCCTGGTGCATCCCCATCGCGTAGTGCCCGGCCAGGTTGCAGACCACGGCGTAGTGCCCGGCCGACAGGTCGATCGTGAGCATCATCGAGGTGCCCGGCGCCATCGCCGGGTCGCCCGTCTCCCCCACGTTGGTCAGGCCCTTGGCGTCCTCGTCGAACCGGTTGTCCTCGCCCTCGAACCCGGTGATCGGGAAGTCCGCGGCCGGGGTGTCGGTCTGGAGCACCACGAACTCGTGATCCTCCTGCCCCTGGTTGGTGATGATGAACGTGACCGGTCCCTCCGGCGCGTAGGCCTGGGACAGGTCGATGAACATGTGGGTGGGGTCGGTCTCGCCCAGGCCGACCTGGATCGGTGTCGAGCCCGCCGGCACGACGTTGAAGTCCTGGTGCATCCCCATCGCGTAGTGCCCGGCCAGGTTGCAGACCACGGCGTAGTGCCCGGCCGACAGGTCGATCGTGAGCATCATCGAGGTGCCCGGCGCCATCGCCGGGTCGCCCGTCTCCCCCACGTTGGTCAGGCCCTTGGCGTCCTCGTCGAACCGGTTGTCCTCGCCCTCGAACCCGGTGATCGGGAAGTCCGCGGCCGGGGTGTCGGTCTGGAGCACCACGAACTCGTGATCCTCCTGCCCCTGGTTGGTGATGATGAACGTGACCGGTCCCTCCGGCGCGTAGGCCTGGGACAGGTCGATGAACATGTGGGTGGGGTCGGTCTCGCCCAGGCCGACCTGGATCGGGGTCGAGCCCGCCGGCACGACGTTGAAGTCCTGGTGCATCCCCATCGCGTAGTGCCCGGCCAGGTTGCAGACCACGGCGTAGTGCCCGGCCGACAGGTCGATCGTGAGCATCATCGAGGTGCCCGGCGCCATCGCCGGGTCGCCCGTCTCCCCCACGTTGGTCAGGCCCTTGGCGTCCTCGTCGAACCGGTTGTCCTCGCCCTCGAACCCGGTGATCGGGAAGTCCGCGGCCGGGGTGTCGGTCTGGAGCACCACGAACTCGTGATCCTCCTGCCCCTGGTTGGTGATGATGAACGTGACCGGTCCCTCCGGCGCGTAGGCCTGGGACAGGTCGATGAACATGTGGGTGGGGTCGGTCTCGCCCAGGCCGACCTGGATCGGGGTCGAGCCCGCCGGCACGACGTTGAAGTCCTGGTGCATCCCCATCGCGTAGTGCCCGGCCAGGTTGCAGACCACGGCGTAGTGGCCGGGAGCGAGATCGAGCGAGAGGGCCATCGTCGTCCCCGGCTCCATGTCGCCGGTCTCCCCTGCGTTGGTCACGCCCTTGGCGTCCTCGTCGATCCGGTTCGACTCTCCCTCGAACGACACGATGGGGAACGAGTCCGCGGGCGAGTCCGTGCGCAGCACCACGAACTCGTGCGTCTCCGCCCCCTGGTTCGTGACGATGAAGGTGACCGTGCCCTCCGGGGCGTAGGGCTGGGACAGGTCGATGAACATGTGGGTGGGGTCGGTCTCGCCGAGGCCGACGACGATCGGTTGATCGGTCGACGTGTATCCCTGCGGAACGACGGCGGCGGTTCCCCCACCGCCCGGCTCGTACCCCGGGATGTACACGACGGTGCCGCTCGCTCCTTCCGGGCTTGCGCTCGAACAAGCGGCGAGGAGCAGACCAGTGAGCGCGGCGACGACCGCGGTCCGATGGATCACCCCTCAGGCTCCCGAACCGGGGCAGGACGGGGTCCGCCAATCGGGACAGCTCGGTGCGGTCTTCTCCCAGGAGCGGACGTACGTGACCACTTCGGCGATCTGCTGGTCGGTGAGCGGCCCCCCGTACTCGTTCCACCAGGCCGGCATCGCCGTTCCCGGCACGCCGCCACGGACGATACCTGCGATCTGCTCGTCGGAGGTCCCCTCGAAGAACTCCTGGGAGTTCAGTGCGGGCGCGTCCACGCCCTGGCCGTTCGTGCCGTGGCACGCCGCGCAGTTGATCGCCCACAGCTGCTGCCCGGACGAGATCAGGGCGACGTCTTGCGAGCGCACCGCGTCGGCTCGGCGGGAGGACTCCACGGCCTTGTAGACGGGGAAGGCGACCACCAGCAGCAGGAGCATGAACGTGCCGACCCATTTCCAGCGCAGTGATCGTCGGACCAGGACGGGATCGTCGCGCAGAGTCTCGGTCATCCCTCGCTCCCGCACGCTGTCGGAGGCTCCGTCGGGCCGGCGAGGACCCCACGCGCCGGTCCCTCGACGACCGACGACGTGTCGACCATGACGTGCCCGTTCTCGATCGATATCGGGAAGCGGTCCATCCCTCGCGGTGCGGGACCGTCCAGGTACTCGCCGATCACGTTGTACATGCTCCCGTGACACGGACATCGGAAGCCCGACGAGGCTTCCGCCGTCGTGCAATCCCCGACCTTGCAGCCGAGGTGCGGGCACTTCTGGTACAGGGCGCGCAGACCTCCCTGGAACTGCGTCACGTAGAAGCGTCCGTCCAGGAAGTACTTCACGGTGCCTTCGGTGAGGTAGTCGTCCACTGGGCCCGCGTCGACGACGCCGCCGAACCCGACGGCCTGCTTCGGGTTCAAGATGTCGTAGCTCGTCCATCCAGCCTCGACGATGAGAGCTACGCCGAGGACCTTCCACGTCGTGTTGAGGAAGTCTCGTCGGGCGATCGGCTCGGATCCGGGCGTCTCCGCAGGCGTCTCGTCGGCGGCCATCGCTACAGCTCCAGGTAGACGTGATCCCACGGCCACACCCACGACCAACCGGGACCACGGAAGAACGCGCCGACGACCGTGAGCACCAACGCCGCCAGGGCGAGCACCGTGAACACGATCACCACCATCTTTCGGTCCCTGATCCGCCATCCCTCTCCGCGATCGAGGTACGGGAGGGCGAACAGGAACACGAGGGCCGCGCCCGGGATCAGGATGCCCGCAACCATCGGCTGCAGGTGCGCGAGCAGCTCCTGCAGACCAGCGAAGTACCAGGGGGCCTTAGCCTCCTGCGGCGTGAGGCTCGGGTTCGCGATGTCCTTGAGCGGGGCGTCGAAGGCGATCGCGATCGAGAAGACGATCGCGATCGTGACCGCGGCGACCACCACGTGACGGATCAGGAAGTGCGGCCACGTGAAGACGGTGTCGTCCGGCTCCTGCTCCTCGCGCTGCTCGATCTCACGAGGGACGATCCCCAGGAGCCGGTAGCGCTCCCTCGGCTCGCCACCATCAGACACCGGCACTCACCTCCTCGGGGGCCGCGGCGACCTCGGCCGCAGGCGCGGGCTCCCGTTCCCGATCGGCGATCGCGAAGCCGTCCTTGCGAACGCGCCAGATGTGGATGCAGAGCCCGATCACCGTGAGCGCTGGCACGAAGATGACATGGAGGACGTAGAAGCGGAGCAGCGTGGCGCTGCCGACCTCGGCGCCCCCCAGGAGCATCTTGCGGGCGCCGTCGCCTATGACCGGGACGTAGCCGGCGATGTTCGTCCCGACGGTGATCGCCCAGTACGAGAGCTGGTCCCACGGGAGCAGGTAACCGGTGAACGAGAGGAAGAGCGTCCCCAGCAGCAGGAAGACGCCGATCACCCAGTTGAATTGCCGAGGAGGCCTGTAGGCACCGGAGTAGAAGACGCGCAGCAGGTGCGCGAACACCGCGAGCACCATCAGGTGGGCCGCCCACCGATGGATGTTGCGGACGAACTGCCCGAAGGCCACGGTCGTGGCCAGCGAGTGCATGTCGAAGTACGCGTCGGGGGGGGTCGGGTGATAGAAGAACATCAGGTACATGCCCGAGATGGTGAGCACTCCGAAGAGCACCGTCGAGATGAACCCGAGACGCAGGGTCGATCGGAACGAGAGCACCTCGCGCGGCACTTTCACCGGGTACAGGTGGAGGAAGAAGTTCTGGAAGGAGGTCAGAGCCCGGCCACGTGGCGTGGACGGCGACGGGTGACGGATGGCCGACCGGTAGACCTCGCTCTCCTTGATCGCCTCGCCCGGATGGAAGATCGACCGGTACCACACCTGGTCCCGCACTCGCCGTCCGTTCGACGCCATCGCCTCTCAGATCCCGATGGGCTCGAGCGCGATGGGAGCGGTCGAGGTTTCCGACCATCCCTGCAGGGACAGCGCGTGGGTGGGACAGCGGTCAACGCAGAGCCCGCATCGGATGCACAGCTCTTCCTGGATGATCAGGGCGCTCGATGGTCCGGTGGCTTCGACCCCCACGATCTCCTCGGTGGGGATGATGCGGATGCATTTCTCGGGACAGATGTCGACGCATCCGCCGCACAGGATGCAGATGGACGGCTCAAGCATGATGTTCAGGAAGCACTGCAGACAGCGCGATGCCTCCTCGCGCGCTTGCTCGGGCGTGTACCCGAGTTCGACCTCCGGGGAGCCGATCCGCCGTTCCGAGAGCTCGGCCGGGATGGGGACCCGCGGGTACTCGGTATAGTCAAGCGTCCGTCCCCGCACCTCCAGGATGGGGAGCAGCTTCCGCCCGGAGCGAGATGGCAGGGGCGCCTCCTCGCCGGCGATCTGCCGATGGATCGAGGCGGCGGCGCGCCGGCCGTCCCCGATCGCATCGATCAGGTTGCGCGGGCCGAACGCCACGTCCCCACCCGCGTAGATCCAGTCGGCGCTTGTCGCCAGAGACTCGCGATCGACCGATATCGTGCCCCGCGGGCTGAGGTCGACGCCGTCGTCGTCCGACAGCCACGAGAGGTCGGGCGCCTGGCCGATCGCCAGGATGACCGAATCACACTCCAGGATCGACTCGGTCCCGTCGATCAACCGGGGGTTGAACCGACCGTCGGGATCGAACACGGAGGCAACCCGGAGGGTCTCGAGCCCGCTCACACGCTCGTCGCCCAGGATCGCCTTCGGTCCCAGGCGTGTGATGACCTCGATGCCCTCGACCTCGGCCTCCTCGATCTCGAACTCGTGGGCCGGCATCTCCTCGCGGCTCTCGAGCGCGACGACGCGAACCCTCCGGGCCCCGAGCCGCTTGGCGACACGCGCGACGTCGAGCGTCTGGGTGACGGCGCCCTCGAGCTCCGGCTCATCTTCCGGTGCAGGCTGATCGGACGCCGGCCCGCCGGCCGCGATCTCTCGGAGGGCGGTTCGGGCCGCGTCGAGGGCGACGTTCCCCCCGCCGATCACGAGGACGTCGTCGCCGAGCTCCACACGGTACCCGAGGTTCGCGTTCAGCAGGAAGTCCACCGCGCGCAGCACGCCATCGAGGTCGACACCCGGGATGCTCAGGTCTCGGCCGCGCATGCAGCCGACGCCCAGGAACACGGACGCGAAGCCTTCGTCCTTCAGCGAGCCGAGCGAGAAGTCTCGCCCGAGGGCCTCACCGGTCCGCAGCTCGACCCCCATGTCCAAGATCGCGCGGATCTCGTCCTGGAGGACGTCGCGACGCAGGCGGTACGGAGGGATGCCGAGCACCATCATCCCGCCGGGCCGGTCCTGGGCCTCGAACACCACGGGGCGGTACCCGTACGTCGCCAGATCGTGGGCGCACGCCATGCCGGCCGGGCCCGATCCGACGATCGCGACCCGCTCATCACGGGGAGGCGCCTTCGGGAGAGTGTCGGCGTAGACGTGCTGACCGTGCCCGCTCTCCACGCCGAATCGCTCGCACACGTAGCGCTTGAGCGCGCGGATCGCGATCGGCTGATCGATCGACCCTCGGCGGCAAGCGATCTCGCACGGCGCGGCGCACACCCGACCACAGATCGATGGGAAAGGGTTCGGCAGTCGGGCGATCCGATAGGCGAGCTCATCGTCGCCGGCGGCGATCGCGGCTACGTAGCGACCGGCGTTCGTGAGCACGGGACACGCTCGCGTGCACGGCACGTTGTCGTCGAACCACTCGGACCCGATCGGCCTAGCCTCGAACGACACGGCCTACCCCGCCCGCGTCCGCTGCAGCCGGACGAACAGCCAGCAGCCGAACCCTAGGGCAACGACCCACCAGAGAGTCACGAGGACGTCACGGTTGCGAGGCGCGGTCTGGAGCGAGAGGTAGGAGAGCAGGTTGTTCGGTACCAGCACGTAGAGGAGGTAACTCGCTACCAGCATCACGGCGGCACGACCCGCCGCTGCGAGCCAGGACATCCGCACACCCCCGCCTCGAAGCAACATTGCCGGTTCAGCCCTACGAGCCGGCCCAGTCGGACGGAGTAGGCGCCCGCCTAGGGAAGGCAATCATGTCATGGGCCCCTGCCGCGCGCCACCGGCGTCGACCGGTGTGGCAAGAACACATGCCCGGCGAAGCGGGAGGCGCGCTGTGTTCGGCATCGTGGACCTCGTGTCGGCCAAGAGCCACCCGTCAACGGCTCGTCACGGTTCGTTTGCCGACTCCTCGGAGAACCGAGCGCACCGCATCGACCAGGGCGGACTCGGTCACGGGTCCGATGAACCGGTACCGCATCACCCCTTGTGCATCGATCACGTAGGTCACGGGCAGCCCAAAGAAGCCGTAGTCGTCCGCAAGCGATGCCGACGGATCGGACACGCTCGGATAGGTCACTTGAAACTCTCGTTGAAACGCCTGCGCGCCCGTTTCGTCGTCCATCTCGTTCACCCCGAGGAACAAGACGCCGTGTTGTCCCCGAGACCGCTCCCATGCCGATCGAAGGCCGGGCGCCTCGTCCCGACAAGGATGGCACCAGCTCGCCCAGAAGTTGAGGACGATGACCTGCCCCTTGAGGGAGGAGAGCGCGATGGTGGAACCCTTGTGACCTAGGACCGGGAGCTCGAAGTCTGGAGCGGGCTCGTGGATGGCGACTGCCACCGCCGGCCGCTCGGCCGTACCGAGGACACCACGGGAACTGCCACCCCGGGCGGCCGCCCACCCGATCGCGAGGGCGATGATGACGACAACGGCCACCAACAGAGCTGCTGCCAATCGCCGGCCGCGGATGGCGGGCCCTGGGTCGCGGATCTCGACAGGATCGTGATCGGCGAGGAGCGGATGTCCCACGAATGCAATCTACTAGGAGGGGCAGTCGTTCGTTATCCGCAGGCGAGGCGCCAGGTAAGGAGCAGACGGACCTCGTTGGGACCACGAGGAGGATCGTGGGGACGGTCGTTCCGGTTCATCCCTGTCCGGACCCTAGGATCTCCCGAGGTGGCCGAAGGATCGAGCTCTCTGGAGCTCCGGCCGGCCGACTGATGCTCCGGGCCAGGTTCCTGATCGACGGGCCGCCCGAGCTACCGGCGGCCCACTTTCCAGCGGGAACGGTAGTCGCTAATGTGGTTGGCGAGGTGGGGGCATGACTTCGCCTGAGCGGTTAGGGGATGACCTGGCTCCGATCGGTCGCATCCTCGTGATCGACGACGAGCAGCGGATCCTCAGCTTCGTTCGTCGCGGTTTAGAGGCCGAGGGCATGGCGGTCGATTGCGCGAGCGATGGTGAGGAAGGCCTGCGCCGCGCGCTCAATCATCCGTACGACCTCGTCGTCTTGGACCTCGTGATGCCGGGGCTTGACGGCCATGAGGTGCTCCGGCGCATCCTGGCGCGCAAGCCGTCGCAGCCGATCCTGATCCTGTCCGCGCTCAGCGACACCGCTTCGAAGGTGAGGAGCCTCGAGCAAGGCGCGGAGGACTACATCACGAAGCCGTTTTCGCTCGAGGAACTCCTGGCACGCGTGCGGGCGCGCCTCCGGATCGCGGCCCGTTCGATCCAGACGCGTCTGTCGGCCGGCTCACTGACCCTCGACCTGATCCGGCGGCAGGCCGACGAGGGATCTGGTCCGATCCCGCTCGCCGAGCGCGAGTTCCTGCTGCTCAGCGAGTTGCTGCGCAACGCCGGTCACACGGTGTCGAAGGATCGCCTGCTCGCCTCGGTCTGGGGCTACCACTTCGATCCGCGCTCGAACGTCGTCGACGTCTATGTGCGGCGCCTTCGCGCGAAGCTCGGCTCCGGGACGATCGTCACCGTTCGAGGTGTGGGGTACCGGATCGATGCAGCCTGACTTCGAATGGCCGAACCGCTTGCGGTGGTGGGACATCGCCTGGGTGCTGTTCTCGCTCGCGAACCTGTACGCGATGCTCCTGTGGCCCGACTGGGAGACGGTTCCGTTCCACTTCATCTGGGTGAGCCTGACGATCCTCTACGGGTTCCGCGTGTGGAAGGCGCGTCCCACGACGGTGATCCTCGCATTCGTGATGGTGTTGACGGGCATCTTGATCTGGATCGACGTGTTGAAGGGCGCCACCTCGCTCGACGAGCTCACCGAGGTCCCCCTCATGGCTGCCATGTTCGTGGCGATGGTGTGGCATGCACGCCGGCGCCTGACGGCCATGGAGGAGACCGAGCGTGTGTCGATGGCGAACCTGCGTCTGCTCGAACGAGAGCGGCGGTTCGTGCAAGACGCGTCGCACGAACTGCGGACGCCGATCACCGTCGCCTTGGGGCATGCGGAGCTGATCCAACGGATCGCGAAAGACCCTACCCTCACCAAGGATGCCGCCGTCATCGCCGACGAGCTGATGCGCCTGCGTCGCCTCGCCAACCGCCTCCTCCTCCTCGCCGGAGCTGAGGACCCCGAGTTCCTCCATCTCGAGCCGGTCGACGTGGAGACGATCGTGGTCGACGCTGTTCGTCGCTGGACCGCGACGCCGCGGCGTTGGCTTCTCGGAAGTACCGAGGAGGCCACCGTGACGGCCGACGCCGACCGCCTCGAAGTAGCGCTCGACGCCCTGATCGAGAACGCGGTGAACCACACTCGCGAATCGGACACGATCGAGGTGGCGATCCGCCGCCGTGGTGCTTGGGCCCTGATCTCGGTCCGCGACACCGGGGCGGGGATCCCGGCCCCCGACCTGGATCACATCTTCGACCGGTTCGCGAGGGCCGATCCGGGGCGAAGCCGGCATACGGGCGGCTTCGGCCTCGGATTGTCGATCGTGAAAGCGATCGTCGATGCCCATGGCGGCGAGGTGCATGTCGCCAGCGCGGTCGGCGTCGGAACGACGTTCAAGATCCTGTTGCCGCTGTCTCCGGTGGTAGCCGACCGCCCAGAAGGCACGTGGAGGCAGCGAACGCCGGGACTGGCTCCCGCCTCGACCCCGGCGGGCGGCGCGCTCGACGCCTATGCTCGCGAACATGACGTTTGACCCGGCGGTCGTCATCGCCCTGGTGGCCGGCGTCGCTTACGTTCGCGCGGAGCGGCGAGTTCGTCGGGAGCGGGGTGATCGCCGTTTCCCGCGCGCTCGCGGACGGCAGTTCCTCGCGGGCTTGGCGATCGTCCTCATCGCACTCGAGTCGCCGATCGACACGGCCTCAGCGACGTCGTTCTCGGTTCACATGGTCCAGCACCTGCTGCTCACCATGGTCGCAGCCCCACTCCTGGTGCTGGGCGCCCCGGTAACGCTCGCGCTCCTGTCATGCTCGCCCGCCAACCGGCGGAGGCTCTCCGCTGCGCTCTCGCGCCCACCGCTCCGAACCCTCTCCCATCCGATCGTCGCGTGGGCCCTGTTCTTCGGCGTCCTCTGGGGATCCCATCTAACGGGGCTCTTCGACGCGTCGCTGCGAAATGACGGCGTCCACGCGCTCGAGCACGGTGCCTACCTGGCGACGGCGGTCCTGTTCTGGATGCCCGTCGTTGGGCGCGACCCCGCTCCCATGGGTCTCTCCCATCCCGGCCGTATCCTGTACCTCTTCATGGCGATGGCGTCGATGGCATTCCTCGGCCTCGCGCTCTCCGGCGCGAACCATATCTTGTACCCCACCTACGAGGCCATCGAAGGCACGGCGAAGGCCGCTGCGGACCAACGGATGGGGGGAGCGCTCATGTGGATCAGTGGGATGATCCTCATGCTGCCGGCCCTTACCCTGGTCATGCTGGACTGGATGCGCGTCGACGAGCGCGAGGCGCGGCGGATGGACGCCCGCCTCCTGTCGCCCGCTCGCACCGACGTCGGGCGGGCCGAGGCGATGAGCGTCCCGACGCCCGAGGAACAAGCAGGAGCCGAGCCCACCATCCACGCATGAAGCCCGGGAGGAGGTCAGTGCCGTGAAGGGTATCCGAGACGGCTACGACCGATGCGTCCGATGCGGCGACCGCGTTCCGTGGGGCGAGTCCGCATGCCGGCGCTGCAACCCCGCGCGGCTGCCAAGCCCGAGCCCCACGCAGTACCACGCGACCGTGTTCCTGGTCGTGATCGTGACGCTCGTCGTGCTCACGGGCTGGTTGATGATCCGGGGCTAACCGGGTCGACTACGAGTGGTCGGCGTGCGTCCGGGAGCGTCCGACGTCGCGGAGCCAGCCCGCGGCCGAGAGGGCGAACGCGATCGCGCCGACGATCAAGAGCCAAGAACTGACAATGAGCCCGAGCGCGATGATCACCGCCGCGACGGCGAACCCGAAGGGCCAGATCGTAGGCGCCACGTTGATCTCGGCCTCTTCGCCGGCCTCCGGGCCCGAGGGTCGGCCTCCCTCCCTCCGCGCCACCAGCCCGACGAAGCAGAACGTTGCCGCGGCCGCAAGGAGCAGCGTCGTGCCGCCGGCTTCGTGGCTGGTCAGCCCGTAGACGGTCCCCGCGATCGCCAGGAAGGCTGCGAGCGATAAGGAGATTCGCGAGATGGTACTCATGCCATCACCTGGGCATTAGGAGGTAGAACGTCGTGAACAAAAGGAGCCACACGACGTCGACGAAGTCCCAGTAGATGGCGCCGGCGGCAAGTGAGTCATGATTCCTTGACGACAGCACGCCGCCCATCGCCTGACCGAAGACGAGCGAGAGGAAGACGACGCCGCCGAACACGTGTGCCATGTGGATGCCGGTCATGACGTAGAAGAGCGTGCCGAACGTCCCGTCCTTCACCCCGAACCCGAGCTGCGAGTAGTCGTAGAGCTGGAGCAGGAGGAAGGCGATCCCGAGCGCGATCGTGACGCCCAGGAAGAGGATGGCACGACGCCGATCGTCGCGGCGGATCGATCGCAGCGACAATTGCACGACCAGGCTGCTCGTCACGAGGATCACCGTGAGGAGGGTTGGGATGCCGATCTCCAGATCGGGGGTCCCAGGAGGCGGCCACACCTTCGCGTTGCCGCTGATCGTGAAGTAGCCGCCGAAGAATGCCGCAAAGAACATCGCCTCCGACGCGACGAACAGGACCATCCCCATGACCGGCCCGCTCAGCTCCCGCGAGGGACGCTCGTTCGGCACCGTGACGGCGCTCATTCCTGCGGCTCCTTCGCGGCCATGCGGAGGTCGTACGCCGGGCGATCCGAGCGGATCTGCGGCAAGGCGTCGAAGTTGTGAGGAGGTGGCGGGGAGGACGTCGCCCACTCGAGCGTATTGGACCCCCACGGGTCGTCCGGCGCAGACCGAGGCTTCCGTAGCGTGAGGAAGATGTTCACGAAGAACACGATCATCGCGATCGCGATCACGAACGCGCCGATGGAGGACATGAGGTTCAGGAAGCTCCACCCGCGGTCCGGCGCGTAGTCCGCGATCCGCCTGGGCATGCCCTGCAGACCCAGCATGTGCATCGGGAAGAACGTGAGGTTGAAGCCGACGAGTTGCAGCCAGAACTGCCAGATGCCGAGCTTCCTTGAGAGCATCCGGCCGGTCATCTTCGGGAACCAGTAGTACATCCCGGCCATCACGCCGAAGATCGTCCCGCCGAAGAGCACGTAGTGGAGATGCGCGACGACCCAGTAGGTGTCGTGGATCGCGAAATCCATGGCCGGGGAGGCTGCCCACACGCCGTTGATCCCGCCGATCAGGAACATGGCGATGAAGCCGAGCGCGAACAGCATGGGAGGCTCGAAGCGGAGCCTGCCCTTCCACATCGTGCCCAGCCATATGAAGAAGAGCACGCCCGTCGGGATCGAGATCAGCTCGGTGGTCACGCTGAAGAACGGCAACTCGACGGCGCCGGTCGCGAACATGTGGTGCGCCCAGACGCTGAACGAGAGTGCCGTGATCAGGAGGAACGACAGGATCACGCCTCGGTAGCTGAAGATCGGCTTACCCGAGAAGACGGAAACGATCTCGGTCACGATCCCCCACGCGCCGAGGATCAGCATGTACACCTCCGGGTGCCCGAAGAACCAGAACACGTGCTGCCAGAGCAGGACGACGCCTCCACGACCGGGATCGAAGAACACGGTCCCGATCTGCCGATCGGCGAACACCATGATCAGTCCGGCCGTGAGCACCGGAGCAGCGAGGATCACGAGGAGCGAGGTCGCGAGGATGCTCCAGGTGAACACCGGCATCCGCATCATCGTCATGCCCGGCGCTCGCATGCGAAGGATCGTCACGATGAAGTTGATCCCGCCGAGGATCGAGGCCGTTCCGACGATGATGAGCCCGGCGATCCACAGGTCCTGGCCCGTGCCCAGCTGCTCGGAGAGCGGGGGGTAACCGGTCCATCCCGCGGCGGCGGCACCGCCCCTTGCCAAGAACCCCGACACGATGGTCAGCCCGCCCACCGGTAGCAGCCAGAAGGACAAAGCGTTGATCCGTGGGAACGCCATGTCGAGCGCACCTATCTGCAGCGGAACGAAGTAGTTGCCGAACCCCGCGAGGAGGGGAAAGATCACGAGGAAGATCATGAGCGTCCCGTGCAGCGTGAAGAGCTGGTTGTACGCGTGGGGAGCGAAGATCTGCGTTCCAGGCCGGGCGAGTTCCGTGCGCATCAGCAGGGCGAGCACACCGCCGATCGCGAAGAACGCGAAACTGTTGATGAGATAGAGGATTCCGATCTTCTTGTGATCGGTCGTCTTCAGCCAGTCGAGCAGCCGGCCTCGCTCGGGCTCCGGCGCGAGCTCGGTGGTTGGAGCCTCGGTTACGGCCACGTCGTTCCCCTCGAGCTCATATCCTGCTCACCCCTTGACGACGAACGCCCCGGACATCGCTGGACCGTGGACGTCGCACTGGAAGTAGTAGCGGCCGGGAGGTAACGGCTCGGGGTTGAGCGAGATGGTTGCGGGTCCGGTTACTTTTGGTCCTGTGAAATACGTGGTCTTCTGGAAGAAGCTGTCGTAGATCGAGAAGTTGTGCTCGATGCCGGCGTCCTGGTTGTTGATGTTGACGATGAAGGGTGTGTTCGCGGAAACGGCCAGGCAGAATTCGTTCCACGAGATGTTGTGTGCGACGAGCGACAGGGTCGTCCCCTCGGGCTTGCACGTGATGCTCTGGGCTGCCTTGCGCTGCTGCTTGATCCAGGCTTGGTAGTCGAGGGAACTCACCACTTTCACATCGAACGTCATCTTCGAATGCCAGAGGCCGCAGAACTCGGCGCATTGCGCGGGGAAGGTCCCGAGTTCCGTGGGTGTGAATTCGAACGTGCTGGTCCTGCCAGGGATCGCGTCACGCTTGAAGAGAAGATCCGGCACGAAGAACGAATGGATCACGTCACGGGACGTCAGCGTGATCCGGACTGGTTCGTCGACGGGCACAACCATCTCCGCCGGCTTCACGAGGGTCTTGCCGCTCACGAAGATGCCCTCCTGCAGGTACAGGAACGTCCATTGCCACTGGAACCCCTCGACCCGGATCTGCACTTGTGGCGGTTCGGTTCGTGCGATACGCAGGAGGGTGGTCTCGCCGAAGGGGAACAGGAGTGCCACGATCACGGCGGGGATCACGAAGAACACGCCCAGCGAGCGACTCCCGCCGACGGTCTGTGGCGCCGGCTCGTCCGAGCGCTTTCGGTAGCGCACGATGCACCAGATCAGCGCCGCTTCGACCCCGATGAAGACCGGCGCGGCCAAGATCAGGATGATCATGTACAGCTGATGAACATCCTGACCCTGGGGCGAGATCCCCTGCTTCGCGCAGTTCGTCAGCAACAGCAAAACCGGCGCGAGCCCAAGACGAGCCAGTCCCGCGCGGATCCCGCGCATCCGGGTTGATCCCTTCGGGTCGGTCAGGTCACCGAGAACGTGAACACCATGCCCTTCGAAGCGTGAGGCGGGCCGTTCTCCTCTCCACTCTGAGTTCCCGTCTCCCAGCATGCGAAGAAGTACTCCCCCGCGGGCAGATCGAACACGTTCGATAGGGTCGCCCCCGTGTCCACGCCGGCGATCTCACCGAAAGCCAGGTATTGGGTCTCGCACTCGCCGCCGCCCTCGCACCCCGGAACCTTCGCACTGTCGATGATGTCTTGCGCCGTATCCCCGGTGGGGAGCGCTTTCACGATCATCTCGTGCGTGATCGGGAACGACTCCTTGTTCGAGAAGTTGATCTGCATGTTTCCCGAGGGGATCGACTTGGGCATGCCGTGGAACTTGAATTGCTGCCCGAAGACGTTGTAGATCGGCGCCGTCGGCGTGCTCTCATTGGAGCACCCGGACGCCACGAGCACCACGACGGCCACCAGCGCGACTACCCCTGCCCTACGTTGGAATGATCCGACCATGCCACCCTCCGTCCCGTCAGCGGGCACCCGCGAAGACCTACTTTCGAGCGGTCCCAGGCTCGGAGGCAAGATGGATGACAGGACTGTCACGACGATCTCGGCTGGAGACGCTGATACAAGGCGCACGGACCTGCCACATTGCACGGTTGTCATGTGTCTCAGCAGGCGGTGGGCGGGCGCCTATGGCGTGGAGATCGGTCCGAGATCGTCGACCAGGCCCAACGCAGCTGGCTCGTGGGTCCGATCCCGGTCGACGCGGTCTCGCCCGCGCGGGGACCGGCCAACCAGCCGGGCCAATTCGCGAATCGCGTACCGGAGGACGGCAAGCATCGTTGCAGCAACCCGTGTGTCCACACTCGAACTCGCTTCAGCGTTCCTTCCCATCTTGGACAGCGAGCCGCAGCTCGCCCGAGCTCTGTCGGCGGAGCTGTGCGGGCAGCTGCACGATACCGGAGGTGATTCGGGCGACTTCGGCGATGACGCACCGGTCGACCGAGCGAGGCTCGTTGAGCTTTGCCAGAGATTGCGCAAGACCGAGCATCCCGATTGGACGCACGGAACTCGTCTCGAAGACGCTGGCTCGGGCTCAGTAGCCTCTTCGCGCGCGGATCCTGAGTCGTCTGAACTGGCTGGGGACGTCCGTGGGCGTCCCCTGCAACAGATCAAGTGGAGGTCGCCATCCCCCCTCGGATGATGCCCCTTCCTGTCCGAGGCCCACCATCGACCTTGATCATCGCGCGAGGGCTCGCCACTGCCCGCCCGGCTCCCGCGAGTGAAGCCCTCCGCCGCCGTCGCAACCGAGCGCTAGCAGGCGTGCTCGTCGGGCAGCAGCGGCCGGAAGATCAGCTGGTACTCGGTCCCGCCGCTGGTCCAGGGCGTGAGTGCGTTCGCGTCCTTCGCCGCCGCGAGCAGCGTCGTGAGGTCGTCACCGGCGACCACCCCGCAGCGCGTGGCCGCCGGGGCGTTCTGGACGGGCTCGCCGAACGCGTCCAGTGGGGGCTCGAGCGGCCACTCGATCGGACCCTGCGGCAGTTCGGCGTCTCCCTGGTAGGGGAGGACGTACACGCGCATCTCGGTCGGGTCGTAGGGGCGTTCGGTGCCGAGCGAACCGTCCGGGAGCCAGCTCGATAGGTCGGTGAGCTTCGCCTGGAATGCCGCGAGCTTCGCGCGGGCGGCGGCGTCCTCGTCGCTCCCACACGTGCCGGCCGGCTCGCCCACGTCGAGGGCGTACGCGGAGACGACCGACGTCTGGCCGTCGGCGTCGGTGGTGAAGACCGTGGTGGCCGCGTCCGCGATGCACTGATCACCGTAGTTCGCGTCGCCGTCCGTGAGGCCGGCGTCGCGCGCGGCCTCCAGGATCGCCTGGATGCCTTCCTCGGAGACCGGGGTCGCGGTGAGGTTCGGGAGCGCCGGGCCCGGATAGATCTCGATCTGCGGGCCGGGCACGATCAGCGTCCCGTCGCCGAACAGGGACCAGAACGGGGTGCTCCCGAGGGTGTATTCGTAGGGGACGAACCCGCCCTCGTAGGCCATCCGCAGGATCAACTGATCCGCGCCCGTCGGGTGCTCGATCCCGGTCGCGCCGGTCGCCCCCGCGGTGCCGCCAGAACCTGGGTCATCGTTCGCGAGCCCGCCGCACGCCGAGGCAATCACGGCCACCGCCGCGAGCGCCACACCGATCCGTCCCACGCGCATGATCACTCCGATCGTCGAGTCGGCCGTCGAGTCCGGCTTGGACGGCGCGGTCGGGCCCCATGGTTCCACCGCGGGCGCCCCAGTGCGTTCGATCGCGCTAGGCTGGGCTCGATGCGCGCCCTGCGCAAGACCGCACCTCGCCCCGGCGCCGAGCTCCGCGACGTCCCGGTCCCGGAACCGGGCGAGGGCGAGGTGCTCGTCCGCGTGTACGCCGCGTCGATCTGCGGGACCGACCTCCACATCTTCGACTGGAACGAGTGGGCCCAGGGTCGTGTGACCCGCGTGCCGATGACGTTCGGTCACGAGGTGGCGGGGACCGTGGAGGCGGTCGGTCCCGAGGTCCACCACGTGCAGCAGGGCGCGTTCGTGGCGGTGGAGACCCACATCGCGTGTGGGGTCTGTTCCACCTGCCGGACGGGACGAGCACACATCTGCCGCAACCTCCAGATCCTGGGCGTCGACACCGACGGGGCGTTCGCGGAGTACGTCGTGGTGCCGGCGGAAAACGTGTGGATCGTGGGTGAGGGCATCCAGCCCGACCACGCGTCGGTGATGGAACCATTCGGGAACGCCGTGCACGCGACGTTCGGGACCGAGGGTGGCGAGGACCTGCTCACGAACCCTGTCGCGGTCATCGGGTGCGGCCCGATCGGCCTGTTCGCGGTCGGGATCGCGCGTGCGCTCGGCGCCTGGAAGGTGATCGCCATCGAACCCAACGACGAGCGCCGGGCGCTCGCCTCGAAGATGGGTGCGGACCTGTTGATCGACCCGAAGGCCGACGACCCCGTCGAGGCGGTGCTCGACGCGACCGACGGGAACGGGGCGGAGGTCGTGCTCGAGATGTCGGGGAACGCGACGGCGATCGATCAGGGGACTCGACTGCTGGCCCGCGGCGGCCGCATGTCGCTGCTCGGGCTCCCGGACGGCCCGGTGACCCTGGACCTGAACGACCAGGTGATCTTCAAGGAGGCGCGGATCCTGGGGATCACAGGGCGGCAGATGTTCCGGACGTGGCAGCAGACGACGACGCTCCTCTCCACGGGGCGGGTCGATATCTCCCCGGTGATCACGCACCGGTTCCCGTTGGATCGGTACGAGGAGGCGTTCGAGACCGCCGCGTCGGGCCACGCCGCGAAGGTCATCGTGTTCCCGGGCGCGATCGGTCAGAGGTAGCCGGCCGTCCCGGTCGTGGTCGAGGGCGGGTCCTGTCGCGGTTGGGCGGCGAGCGCCTGGACCGTGAACGGCAGCGTCTTCACATCCTCGCCCTGCATCGAGATCACCACGCGGTACCCTCCCGGAGCGGGGAGCGCGAGACCGTTCAGGTTGAGAGCGATCGGGACGATCTGCTCCTCGGCTCCGCCGGCGGTGAACTCGCCCCCGATGCGGTTCACGGGACCCTCCGATCCCGATCCGAGCGTGAGCTCTCCGTCCGCCGGGCCGATCAACCGGAGCTCGAACCGGCGCGGCTCGGCCGGGGAGCCCGCCGGCACGCGGAACAACAGCCCGATCCCCACGCGGTCGTGCCGGGCCGGGAACAGCGTGACGGCGATGCGGTTCCATCCCGCTCCGAGCGCGTAGAGCTTGCCCTGGACCGACGCGACGGAGTCGGCGAGGAAGGCGTCCAGCTCGATGTCGTCCACGTGTCTCCCGTCGGTCCGCCCGGACCGGGCATAGCGTATGCGGTAGCGTGAGGTTCCGATGCCGGGTGCGCTCGACTTCTTGAAGCAGCGGCTTACCGAGCTCGATCAGCAGGGACTCCTGCTGCAGCCGAGGACCCTCGAGGGGCCCACGGGCGCTCGGGCTCGGTTCGACGGGCGGGACGTGATCAACCTCGCCTCGAACAACTACCTCGGGCTCGCGAGCCACCCCCGGATGAACGCCGCGGCCTCGAAGGCCGCGAGCGAGCTCGGCGCCGGGACGGGTGCCGTGCGGACGATCGCGGGATCGATGACCCTGCATCTCGAGCTCGAGCGTCGGTTCGCCGCCTTCAAGCACGCCGAGGACGCGCTGATGTTCCAGTCGGGCTTCACGGCCAACGCGGGCACGGTCGCCGCGATCCTGGACAAGCAGGATGTGATCGTGAGCGACCGCCTGAACCATGCATCGATCATCGACGGCGCGAGGCTCTCGCGCGCCGAGATCAAGGTGTTCGAGCACAAGGACGCCGACCACGCGGACGCCCTGCTCCGGGAGAGCAAGGCCGAGGGTCGGCGACAGCTGCTGGTGACGGACGGCGTGTTCTCGATGGACGGCGACATCGCGCCCCTCCCCGCGCTCGTCGAGGTAGCCGAGCGCCACGGCGCGATCATGATGATCGACGATGCCCACGCGTCGGGCGTCCTCGGCACGGGCGGCGCCGGGACGGTCGACCACTTCGGCCTCCACGGCCGGGTCGACGTGCAGGTCGGCACGCTCTCGAAGGCGATCGGCGTGCTGGGTGGGTTCATCGCCGGGCCGCACGAGCTGATCGAGTGGCTGCAGAACCGGGGCCGGCCCTACCTGTTCTCGACGAGTGCGCCGCCGGCGGCCGTCGCCGCGTGCATCGAGGCCCTCGACATCATCGTGGACGAGCCCGAGCGGCTCGAGCGCCTGTGGTCGAACACGCGATCGTTCAAGGCCGGGCTGCACGAGCTGGGCTTCGACACGGGTGCCAGCGAGACGCCGATCACCCCGGTGATCACCGGGGATGAGGAGCGGACGCAAACGTTCGCGCAGCGGTTGTTCGAGGAGGGCGTGTTCTGCCCGGCGATCGTGTTCCCAACCGTCGCGAAGGGCTCGGCCCGGGTGCGGACCATCGTGACCGCCGATCACACGGAGGCGGACTTGGGCGAGGCCCTCGAGGTGTTCGGCCGGGTCGGCGAGGAGCTGGGGCTGCGCTAGCGGGTCGGCCCTAGGCGGTGCCGGCGACCCCCGCCCGGATCCCGCGGATCATCAGGTCGAGCCCGAAATCGAACTGCTGATCCGTCGTGCAATCGGTGAAGAACGGGAGGCACTCGATCACGTTCACGAGGTTCGAGCCCTGCAATGCCTCGACGGCCAGATCGTGCTGCCGTGCATGGTCGTCGTCGTTCCCGATCATCAACCCCTGTTCCATCATCACGAAACCCAGGATGTAGCCGCCCAGGGCGTTGAACGCCTGCGCGGCGTCTCGGGCCGAGAGCCCGGCACGACGCAGCACGCCCAGCGCCGAGTCCATCGCTCGGTACGTGGCATGGCCCTCCAGCGGCTTGTGGCGTTCCGCGAGCAGCTGGCAGACGCTCGGATGCAGGCCGAGGAGCCGCCGCCACTCCCGCGCCATCTCGCGGGCATCCGAGGCCCAGTCGCCGGTGGAGGGGGGGAACTCGAACTCGTTCATCACGCGTTCGGTGACGCCTTCGAGGATGTCGTCCTTGTCCTCGACGTGGTTGTACAGCGACATCGCCTCGACACCGAGCTCTCGTCCGATGCGGCGCATCGTGACCGCCTCGAGCCCCTCGCCGTCCATCACCCGGAGGGCGGCCTCGATGATCCGGTCGCGGCTCAGTCGCTCGCGGGGCGGAGCTTCCTCGGTGATCTCGGTCTTGGTCCGCACGTTCATCCACCGTCCAAATCGGTCAGGCAATCTTTCGTGTTCGGGAAGCGGCAACCGCTGCCCGGGGTTGACACCTTACATCGTACTTCTATACTTCGTACGTTGTAAGCATATGACGTAAGTCGGTGGAGGGCAAGATTCCGACACGAGGGGCAGGGAGGATCGGATGAGGCTGAATCCGGAATCGATCGCACGGGCGAGCAGCAGGCACCCGTGGCGCACGGTGGGCGTGTGGTTCGTCGTCTTCGTGCTGGCGGGAGCAGCCAGCTCCGCGCTGCTCGGGTCCGCCCTCACGACCGACATCGACTTCACGAACACGCCCGAGGCCAAGGAGGCGCAACAGATCCTTGAGCAACGCCGCCTGGAACAGGACCTCGTGACCGAGAACTGGTTGATCGCCGGTACCGGTGAGGGCGCGGTCGAGGATCCCGCCTTCGTCGAGGACGTGAACTCGGTCCTGCAGGACCTGAACGCGTTGGGCAAGGACGTCGTCACGTACGCCCCGCCCGCGTTCCCGCTGCCGGCCGACGTCGCTCAGGATCCGGAGACGGCGCCCATGGGACCGATCCCCTCCGAAGACGGACGGGCGGTCCTGTTCACGGTGATCATGACGGGCGACGTCGACGACGCGGCCGAACACGTCGACGAGGTCGGGAAGATCCGCGAGGAGGCGAGCACCGGCGGCGTCCAGGCGTTCATCCTCGGCGACGCCACGTCCACCGAGGACTTCAAGAAGATCTCCGAGGAGGACCTGCGCTTCGGTGAGTCGATCGGGATCGTCGCCGCGATCATCGTGTTGATCGTGGTTTTCGGGGCGCTCATCGCGGGCGTCACGCCGATCATCATGGCCGTCTTCGCGATCTCCGTGACCCTGGGGATCGTGGCTCTGATCGGGCAGATCTGGAAGTTCACCTTCTTCGCCCCCAACCTCATCTCCATGATGGGTCTGGCGGTGGGGATCGACTACTCGCTGTTCATCGTGTCGCGGTACCGCGAGGAGCGACGCAAGGGTGGGGACAAGGTCCATGCCATCGGGCGCTCCGGTGCCACCGCGAACCGCGCGGTCTTCTTCAGCGGCATGACGGTGGTGATCGCCCTCTCGGGCATGCTGCTCGTCCCCACGACGATCTTCCGCGGCCTCGCGGGCGGGGCCATCATCGTGGTGCTGGTCTCGGTCGCCGCGTCGATGACGCTCCTGCCGGCGGTCCTGAATCTCCTGGGAACCCCCGCCAAGCGTGTGGGATCGGACTGGCTCGATTGGCCGTGGATGTCCAGGACCGCGAACGCGCTCTCGCTCCTGGGCATGATCGTGGTGGCGGGTGTGGTCGCGACGATCGCATCCGCGGTCGGAGCTCCCAACGGACTGGTCGCCGTGGCCGGGCTCATCGGGTTCGTCGCGGCGGCCGTCGGTCTGACGCGTTGGCTGCGCCGGGATGCATCGTGGCTGTCCCGTCGCGTCCGGCACGAGCAGATCGAGCAGGGTCGGCCGGGCGGCTTCTGGGACCGTGCGAGTCGTGCGGTCATGGCGCGGCCGGTGATCAGCTTGCTGCTCTCCGCGAGCTTCCTGATCGTCCTGTCGCTCCCCTTCTGGTTCCAGGCCCACCCAGAGGACGACGGCCGCGGGATCAAGCAGGGGCTGTCCGGTATCACGACGCTCCCGGACGACATCCAGACCAAGCAGGCGTTCCTGGCCCTGGTCAAGTACTTCCCGAAGGCGGGGGCGAACGCGCCCGCTCAGGTGGTGATCCTCGGCAGCCCGGACGATCCGCAGGTGCAGCAGGGGATCGAGACGCTGACCGCCGAGGTCGCCGACGACCCGAGCCTGGGCGCCCCGGCGGAGCCGCGCGCGAGCGAGGACGGGAGCGTCACGCTCCTCGACATCCCGCTCGCCGGCGAGGCGACGGACGTGCAAAGCGAGGCGGCGGTCGAGGCGATCCGCGACCTGCGTGGGACGTACGTCCCCGAGGCGTTCGGCGGTACGGGCGTCCGGGTCCTGGTAGGAGGCGACACCGCGTTCATCACCGACTTCTTCGACGTCTCGAGCGACTACACCCCGCTCATCATCGTGATCGTGCTGAGCCTGTCGTTCATCCTGCTGACGGTGGTGTTCCGGTCGCTCGTGGTTCCCGCCAAGGCGATCGTGATGAACCTGCTCTCCGTCGGAGCGGCGTACGGTGCGATCGTCCTGGTCTTCCAGAAGGGCGGCCCCGCGATCGGCAAGACGATCGCGGACGCATTCGGGTTCCAGCAGACCGACGCGATCGAGGCGTGGCTCCCCCTGTTCCTGTTCTCGATCCTGTTCGGCCTGTCGATGGACTACCACGTGTTCCTCCTCACGAGGATCCGAGAGGAGTACGACAAGTCGCGTGACAACGCCGAGGCGGTCACGTACGGGTTGCGGACGACCGGTGGGATCATCACCGGAGCCGCGATCATCATGGTGGCGGTCTTCGCAGGGTTCGCGGCCGGCAGGCTGACGGCGCTGGAGGAGATGGGGTTCGGGCTCGCGATCGCGGTCCTGATCGACGCCACGATCGTGCGATCGATCCTCGTGCCTTCGGCGATGAAGCTGCTCGGCGACCGCAACTGGTACCTGCCCAAGTGGCTGCAGTGGCTGCCCGACCTGGATGTCGAGGGCCACGTGGAGACCCAGCGGCCGGTCCTGGTCCCTGAGGCTCAGCCCGTGGGCGTCAGAGACGAATCCTGATACCGGTCGTCGCGAGAAGAGGAGGGGGCCTCCATGCGGGGCCCCTTCCTCGTTGATAGGGTCCGGTCACTCGAGATTCAGCCATCTACCAGCGGTTTCTCTTGCGCCGAGGCTAAGGAAACCCCCCGGAGGCAGTGTCTTGGCAGTAGGCCGAATGGAGGGAGCACTCTTCAGGGTGGTGGATCGACGCCCTGGAAGACCTGGGTATCATCCCAGGTACGGACTCAGCTGGTTCGGCGGCTGAGTGCAGGGGCCGCCTTCGGGCGGCTCTTGCTTGTCTGGGGTCTTAACCAAGTGGCGGGCTTGGTGATGGTCCCATACTGATCGGTCACGGTGGGAGGCAGCTGAGATGCGGCGAGCTTGGCATCGCTGACCCGTGTGTATGCGTCAGCGGGAATCACGCTGTGGGGGATCTCAGCCTGTGTTCCCGGAATCGCAACCCTTACCTTCAGTCGGCTATCTTCGAGCTGTCGCCTGGTCCCACACAGTTCAAGTCGTGATTGATTGGAAGCGCAGCGCGAGCTTCGACGTGTCCGGCGACGACCGGGTGGAACCGTTCACGTGATCCACGGGCCGGACGCACGAGCCGGGCCATCTCCCCATAACCGGCTCATGGGTCGATCCTGGGCCGGGAGCGGCACCATGGGAGCCGGTTCGCATTGCGGGATGGCTGCGGGCTAGACTCCTGCGGATACCCACGATGCGGGGAGAGCGTTCGGCCAACCCAGCGGTCGCCGAACGCGGGGAGGGGGGTGAGAGTGGACTCCCCGAGTCTTGTCTCGCGACGGAGGAGGCGCTCATGAGACGCGTTTTGCGGATCTCGCTCGTGCTCGTGGTGTTGGCCAGCATGGTGATGTTTGCCATCGGATCCCAGGCTGCGCCCGGGAAGCATCACCGGCACACGCCGCGCTGGGTGAAGCATGTACAGAAGTACCCGGGCGGAATCTCGAACGGCGTGAGGGCCTACCTCACCGAGGGCGTTCGGCAGGCCCAGGCCAGGTACGCGCCTGCCCACCGGGGGACGATCTTCATGTCACGCCGGCCGGCGGGGAGCCCGTTTGCGAACATCGACATGACGACGGAACCCACCATCCCCAAGATGCCGCAGAACGAGACGGCGGTGGCGTTCAACACGGCTTCCCCCGGCACTGCGGTGGCCGCGTCGAACGACTATGTCAACGGGGGCCTGGCGATCTATACGACCCACAACTTCGGGAGATCCTGGAGCACCGTGTTCCTGACCCCCAGGGTCCCGGAGACAGGGGACTTCTGCTCCGGCGGTGACCCCACCGTGGTGTATAGCGCTCGCGACAACGCGTTCTACGCCGCCCAGCTGTGCTTCATGCGGTTCCACCCCGAGTCGGAGATCCAGGTCATCCAGTCGAAGGACAACGGAGATCACTGGACCGGTGCACGCTTCAGCTCGCAGGTGATCACCAACTTCGACGACAACCTGGAGGACTTCGACCCGTCGCTGTTCTTCGACAAGGAACTCCTCGCGATTGACAACAACCCCTCCAGCCGTTTCTACGGCCGGCTGTACATCACGTACATCAAGTTCCACATCCAGCCCGACGGGTTCAGCGACTACTGCCCGGTGCAGCTCGCCTACACGGACGACGTCGACCCCAACAACGACACCGACCTTCAGGACACCCTGTGGAGCCACACCTCCGTGGTCTCGGACGACCCCGGTGGCGATGGCGAGGGGGATACGGCGAACCAGTGGGCGGTCCCCGTCGTGGACGACCAGGGCGGGCTCGACATCTCCTATGCCTCGGAGGACTGCAACACATCGCTTGACCGGGCGCTGCTGTTCAAGCGGAGCACGGACGGCGGCGTGTCGTTCGGTCCCCAGGTGCAGATCGACAAGCCCGGGCAGTGGTCGGACAACCCGGACCTGGACGACCTGCTGCCGAACAAGAACGCCCGGATCCCGTTGTCGCCGTCGATGGATTTCAGCCCGCGCCTCGGCGCCCTGGTCTACGTGGTCCAGAACAACGTCAACTCTGCCTCGTCGGGGGCCGACATCACGGGAACCTTCTCCACCGATTACGGGACCACGTGGCAGAACATGCAGAACGTGTCGCACGTCGGGTCCTCGACCTCCGCCGCACCCGGGGACCAGTTCTTCCCGTGGGTCTCGGTCGACAAGAGCGGAGGCATCCACGTCATCTGGTTCGACAATCGCAACGACCCGAGCAACACGCTGATTGAGACGTGGGAGCTGATCACGAAATCGCTCAGTTTCGCTCCGGCGAACTTCGACATCAGCACAGCGTCGTGGAACCCGAACAACGCGTTCTTCTCCTCGGGTTCGTTCATCGGGGACTACAACGGCCTGGACGCGGTGACCAAGAATCTCGACTATCCGGTGTGGACCGACGGGCGGAACTCCCCCGGTCCGCCGCTGGGCGAGGCAGACATCTTCACGGTCTCTCACTTCAGATCCCATTGACACCAAGGGGGCGGCCTTCACCGGCCGCCCCCTTCGGCTCGATCGGCGGTGGGGCTCGCCGTGTGGCGCGGGCTCGGCGCGTCTCAATGGGCGCCGCTCGCTCTCCCGCGGCATGCCGATGAGCACCGCCCGGAGCGTCCGGCCTCCTCGCAGTCGATCAGGAGCTCGGCGAAGGTGCCGGTCTGCGTAGCTCCAGAACTCGCCGATGCCGACAGGCCGTAGACCCTACAGGCCCGTGGCGTCCGGCCCGGCTTGCCGTCGAGCAGTGGCCACCGCGAAAGGTGGGCAGGCTTCGGGGTACATTGACGAACACTCGCGCACCACGGGGTGCTGTTCCTCGACGAGTTCACGGAGTGTCGTCGCAACCAATCGTCATCAGATTCGAGAGGACAGTCGGAGGCACCACGAAGGCAGTACGCCACCCGGCGGACCTGTCGCAACATGACATCTATGTGATTCGTGTGAGTGCCCTGACCTGCGGGTCTGCGTATCAGGGCTGGTAGCGGCTGTGCAGGGCGATACCTCGTTGATAGGGTCCGGCGCCATGGAGGAAGCCCAGGGTCTCGAGCTTCGCCGTGAGCGCGACGAGCTCCGCGAGTCGCTCGGGCGCATCGGCGTCTGGAGCTTCGCGCTCGAGGCGCTGACCGCCACCGAGGAGCGCGAGGCCGTGGTCGAGATGGAGTCGTTGGGCTACCGCGCGATCTGGATCCCAGAGTCCGTGGAGAGCCGCGAGGTCTTCTCCCACGCGGCATGGATCCTCTCGAGCACAGGGCGAGCGGTCGTGGCGAGCGGGATCGCCAACATCTGGGCGCGCGATCCGACCGCGATGGCGAATGGGTGGAGGATGCTCTCGGATGCCTACCCGGGGCGCTTCGTCCTCGGGATCGGGGTGAGCCACGCGGGCTCGGTCGCGCGTCGCGGAGGCACGTACGAGCGGCCGTACACGGCGATGCGTGACTACCTCGACGCGATGGACCGCGCGCCCTCCGCGGCCCCCGAGCCCGATGTCACGCCGCGGCTGGTGCTCGCGGCGCTCGGCCCGAGGATGCTCGAGCTCGCGGCCGAACGCGCCCACGGAGTCCACCCGTACTTCGTCCCGGTCGAGCACACCGCGTTCGCGAGACAGCGGCTCGGTCCGGGCCCGGTCCTCGCTGTGGAGCAGACCGTGGTGTTGGAGAGCGACCCGTCCGAGGCCCGGCGCGTCGCCCGAGGGTTCGCGTTGGACTACCTGCAGACCGAGAACTACGCGCGCAACCTCAGGCGCGTGGGGTGGACCGACGCCGATGTCGCCGGCCAGGGGAGCGACGCCCTGATCGACGCGGTGGTGGCGTGGGGCGACGTCGACCGCGTGGCCGTGCGCGTGCGACAGCAGCTTGACGCGGGTGCGGACCACGTCTGCGTCCAGGTGGTCGCCGAGGACGAGCTCGACCCGTGCCTCCCGCAGCTCCGCGAGCTCGCGCCCGCCCTGCTCGAGCTATAGGTCAGCGCCGCCCGAGGCGGGCCCGGACGGCGTCGCTTCGAAGCTCGCGAAGGGCGTCGCGGGCGATCCACCTGGCAGATCGTGCGTCCAAACGTCCGATCTGCTCGGCGGTCCGGATGGCCCGGGCGTTGAGCTCGACGCTGCGCTTGCCGATCTGCCGAAGCGCCCAGGAGATCGCCTTCTTCACGTAGTTGCGGTCGTCGGTCGCCTGCTCCCGGATCACGGGCAACACGGACGCGAACGCGGCATCGGGGAGGTCCTTGCGGTGGACCGCTGCCCACGCCATGAGGGCGAACGCGGCACGCTTCTCGAACTCGGGCTCGCGGGTGCTCCACTCGACCGCCTTGTCGAGGGCGAACGGGGTTCGATCGAACAGGTTGCCGCACACCCCGTCGCAGACGTCCCACGAGTCCAGGTCGGCCACCCATGCCTCCATCTGCGCCTTCGAGACCCGGGCCGGCTCATCCACCAACGAGGCCAGGATGCGCGCCTCGTGCACGCCCGATGCCCAGAGCGCCGTCGCAAGGTCGTGATCGTGCCCGAGATCGCGCGCGACGCGCCGGAGCTCGGTCACGGAGACGCCCACGGCGCGGTTGGTGTCGATCCCGAACCGCGACATGCCCTCCAGGCGCGATGGGTCGCCCATCACTTTCAGGGTCCGGACGACCTCGCGAGCTCGTTCCGCCGCCGTCATCCGCGGAGCGATCGGCTGGGTGCTACCTGCCGTCGCCGAGGCCGCGGGCGGGGTCCTGAGGTCGGTCCGCGCGCACGTCGTACGCCTCTCGGCGTCGGCGATCCTGATCGAACCGGACCTGCATGTCGCGCTGGAACGCGCGGACACGGCGCCTCGCGTACCAGGCTCCGATCCAGGCGAGGAGCACGATCGACAGGACCAGCGACAGGACGATCACGAGCGTGACCTTGAGGACCGCGCCGAGCACGCCCGCAGCGGCGGCGAGGACCAGAAGGATCAACAGGAAGACGGCCACTCCACCATCCTACGAGCGCGGGAGCAGAACGCGGGTCGTCCCGTCCGCGAACCTCGCGATCCGCCGGGCGACCGCCTCGGGGCGCTGCAGCGGGACGTCGTGGATCCCCTCGATCCACTCGAACGACACCGGTGGTCCGATCGTTCGAGCCCGACGCGCGGCGATAGCCTTGTCCCGGTCGAACCCCGGCGCGGTCTGGCTGCTCGAACGCGAGCGGGCGGCCAGGATGAGCGTCGGGACGCGAACGCGTTCGAGCATTCCGAACGTGTCCTGCGCCCACAGCGCCCGCAGGATCCTGAGGTGGTTCGCGCGGGACAGACGCGGCCGGACCCGCCCCTCGCGGTCCATCCGGACGAGCGAGAGGAAGACCTGGTCGAGCTCGGGGGTGATCGGGATCGTCCGTCCAAGGTTGCGATGGACCCGCGACAGGAACACGTCGACCGTCATCCCGCCGAACGCAGGCGGAGCGAGCGTCTGCCTCGCGGTTCTCCAATCGAAGCGTTCGCGCATCGAGAGGAAGCCGCCGTCGAGCAGCACCGCCCCACCGAGCAGTCGGGGCCGGCGGACCGCGAGATCGAGCGCGATGTTCGCGCCCCACGAGTGTCCGACGACGACGGGCCGGCGAAGCCGCGTGGCGCGGATCACCGCGGCCGCGTCGGCCGTCGTCCGGTCGAACCCGTAGCCCGACGAGGGCTTGGAGGAGCGGCCGTGGCCGCGTTGGTCGTACGCGACGGAGTGGTGCCCGAGCCGGACGAGTCGCGGTGCGACCAGGTCCCAGATGTGCGAGGACGACGCGAGCCCGTGGATCAGGAGGACGCCCTCATCGTCGCCCGGCCACTCGCGGACATGGAGTCGGACGCCGTCGCTCGTGACCGTCCTCGTTCGGTCCCCCGGCACGCGGCGAGCCTACCGTCGCGAGGCGGACGTCGTATGCTCCGCGCTCGACCGCTGGCCAAGGAGGGTGCTGCCGTGTACGGGACGCTCGGACGGATGACGCCGAAGGCCGGCAAGCGCGACGAGCTCATCGCGCTGATGAGCAGCCCACCGACCGGCGCGGCCGAGAAGGGCTATCGCGGCGGCTACGTTCTCAAGGCCGACGAGGGCGACGACGTCGTGGTGGCAGTGATGTACGACGACAAGGACGCCTACTTCGCGATGGTCCACGATCCCCAGACCGACGAGAACTTCGGCAAGATCATGGAGCTGCTCGAGGGCGAGCCGACGTGGACCGACGGCGAGTGGCTGGGCCCCGGCGCCTGAGCCTCCTCTCCGATCCACCACGCCCGGCTCCTCCCGTCCCGCGATAGGCTGAATATTCGTTCAGGACACATATGGCAGAGCCTGGCCGACGCGTTGCAGAACTTCATCGATGGGAAGTGGGTCGACGCGCGCGACGGCGAGCGCTTCGACGTCTCGACCCCGAGACCGCCTTCGAGGGGTCGGCGAACGGCGTGTTCTGGAACCAGGGCGAGATCTGTTCGGCGGGGACGCGGGTGTTCGTCGAGCGACCGCTGTACGACGACGCGGCGAACGCGTTCGTCGACCCGGCCTCGTCGATCGTCTTGGGCGAGGGATCCGACGAGACGACCGAGATGGGACCGCTCGTGAGCAAGGAGCAGCAGGAGCGGGTCGAGCGGTTCATCGAGATCGGGTGGAAGGAGGCCACGCTCGCGATGCAGGGCCGCGACCGTCCGACGCGCGCCTGGCGAACGGCTACTTCGTCCCGCCCACGGTGTTCGCCGACGTTGGCAACGACGCGACGATCGCGCGTGAGGAGATCTTCGGCCCGGTGATGCCCGTGATCCCCTTCTCTTCGGTCGACGAGGTGGTCGCGATGTCCAACGACAACGAGTACGGGCTCACCGCGGCCGTGTGGACCAACGACGTGAAGAAGGCGCCGACGAGATGCCGTGGGGCGGCTACAAGCAGTCGGGGATCGGCCGCGAGCTCGGCAAGCACGGCGTCGAGGACTTCCTGGAGAGCAAGTCGGTCTACCTGAACCTCGGCTAGCGCGGCTCCGCCCGCCTTCCCCAAGCGCCTCGGGGTATGCTCGCGCGCATGGCCGGAGGGGAGGTTCAGCTCGTCGACCTGGTGAAGCGGTTCTCGGACGTGACCGCGGTCGCCGGGATCAACCTAGACATGCCGCCGGGGGAGTTCTTCTCCCTGCTCGGGCCCTCGGGCTGCGGCAAGACGACCACGTTGCGATTGATCGCCGGGTTCGAGCGCCCGGACGAGGGCCAGATCCTTCTCGACGGCGTGGACATGGCGCAGACCCCGCCGCACAAGCGCAACGTCAACACCGTGTTCCAGAACTACGCGCTGTTCCCCCACCTCACCGTGGCCGAGAACGTGGGGTTCGGCCTTCGCTACAAGGACGTGTCGAAGCAGGACGCGAAGAAGAGGATCGCCGACGCCCTCGAGATGGTGCGCCTTTCGGGCTTCGAGCGCCGGCGCCCGTCGCAGCTCTCCGGCGGGCAGCAGCAGCGGGTCGCGCTGGCCCGAGCCCTGATCCTGAACCCGGCCGTGCTCCTGCTCGACGAGCCGCTGGGCGCGCTGGACGCCAAGCTGCGCAAGGCGCTGCAGATCGAGCTCAAGGCGCTGCAGGAGGAGATCGGCATCACGTTCGTGTACGTGACGCACGACCAGGAGGAGGCGCTCACGATGTCCGACCGCCTGGCCGTGATGAGCAACGGTCGGGTCGAGCAGATCGGGTCGCCCTCGGACGTGTACGAGGAACCCACCACGACCTACGTCGCCGATTTCCTGGGTGTGTCCAACCTCATGGACGCGACCGTGAGCGGCTCGGACGGGCAGGGTCGCGCCAGGGTCCGGATCGGCGAGTTCGACCTGATGGCCGGGCAGGGCGACACCGATGCGCATGGAGACGCCAAGGTTGTGATCCGCCCCGAACGCGTCCACCTGGAGGCGAGCGGGTCGACCGGGGAGAACCGCGTGCCCGGCATGGTGGAGCGGGTCGTCTACGTCGGCTCGATCATGCAGGTCATCGTCCACCTGGCGCCGGGGCAGACCCTGCAGGTCTGGGTCCAGAATCAGGGCGAGGCCCTGCCCTACCAACAAGGCGAGTCGGTGAGCGTGTTCCTGCCCGCCGATGCGCTCCGCGTCCTCCTGGACACGACGACCAGGGACGAGCTCGCGACGATGGAGGGGGAGACGGCCCCCGTCACCTGAGCGAGCGAACTCCCGACCTCACAGCTGGATCTCGACGAACTCCCTGGTGGCGCTCTGGCGCTGCTGTCCCCGGCCGGCCATCCGCCGGACGAACACCACGACCACCACGACGACCAGGGTGGCCACGAGCATGAAGGTCGCCGCCGCGTTGACCGCCGGCGTGGGGGACCCGCGCGCGGCGTCGTAGATCTTCACCGAGAGCGGTTCGCTCGACGCGGGGCCGGACAGGTACCGGACCGTGACGAAGTCATCGATCGTGTCGGCGAACACGAGCGCCGCGGAGGCGAAGATCGCCGGGTACAGGAGCGGGAACAGCGCGCGGCGCACGGCCTGGGTGGGGGAGCCGCCGAGGTCCATCGCGGCCTCCTCGTACTCGGGGCCGATCGAGAGTAATCGGGCGCGGACGACGATCACCGGGTACGAGAGCTGGAACGTCGCCAGGCCGAGGATCTGCGCGACCGTTCCCAGGTGCACGACCTTCTCGAGGAAGAACAGGAAGAACAGGAAGAGCGCGATGCCGAGGATGATCTCGGGAACGACGAAGGACAGGAGCATCCCGAAGTTCGCCAGCCCTGGGCCTCGGCCGTGCCAACGGTCCAGGCCGATCGCGAACAGCGTCCCGAGTGGGACGGCGATCAGCGTCGTGATGATCGCGAGTCGCAGGCTCTGGAAGATCGCGGGGCGAAGCGACGGCGAGTAGAGCAGCGATTCCTGCGCCGACTCGGTTCCGACCCACCACCGGAACGAGAATCCCTGCCAGGCGCTCCGGGATCGGCCGGCGTTGAACGAGAACGCGATCGCGATGACGACCGGAAGGATCGACCATGCTATGTATCCCCACGTCACGGTCGCGAGGAAGACGGGCTTGCGCCAGGGGTCGAAGAGCCATCCGCCGAGACCGCGACGACCGCTCATACCTGCCCCCGCCTGGTGGCACGGAGGTAGTACCAGAGCGGGATGATGAGCAGGACCATCAGCACGATCGCGAGCGACGCGGCCTGAGGCGCGCCGCCCGGGCTCGTGACCGCGTTGTCGATCAGGTTGCCGTACATCGAGGTCTTGGTCGACCCGAGCAGGTTGTTCGTGAAGTAATCGCCGAACATCGGAAGCGAGACGATCACCAGACCGGCGAGGATCGCCTGGCGCGACAGCGGCAAGGTGACCCGCCGGAACGTCGCGGCCGGGCCGCCCCCCAGGTCCCGGCCGGCCTCGAGCATGCTCGCGTCGATCCGGTCGAGCTGTCCGTACAGGGGAAGGATCATGTACGGGATGTAGCCGTACACCAGGCCGAGGATCACGGTGACCGGTCTTCCCTGAAGCCAGGCGACCGGGGCGCCGACGATGTGCGTCGACGTCAGGACCTTGTTGATGATCCCGTCGGTGACCAGGAGGCTCTGCCAGGCGTAGATCCGCATCAGATAGCTGATGAAGAACGGCGAGATGAGGAGCAACAGGAAAAGGCCCTTGTGCCGTCCGCCGTAGCGCGCGACGTAGTACGCGACGGAGTACCCGAGGACGAGGCAGATCAGGCTCGCGATCGGGACGTAGATCAGCGTTCGGATCAGCGCCGGCTGGTAGAAGGCGGCCGGACCGATGAATCGTTCGAGGGTCTGTCCGAAGGTCGCCCCGCTCCAGTACCACGGCTGGTAGACGGGCACCGGGTTCTGGAAGATGTCCACCGTCCCGAACGCCACCGAGAAGATCACGTAGAACGGCAGCACGAACAGCAGCAGCAGCCACACGATCGAGGGGATGCTGAAGGAGGGCCAGTACCATCGCGGGTAGCGGACCCCGGAGCTGCGCGTCCAGGACGAGGAGGCCCGCCTGCGACGACGCCCGGTCCGTGTCGCGACCGTGGTGTCGCTAGCCACCGGCTTTGATCTCGTCCCAGGCGGCGGTCCACAGGCTGTTCGCGGCCGGCGTCAGCGCGAGCAGGAAGTGTCCGTCGTCGAAGTAGGTGGGCTCGACCACCGCCTCGGACAGGTTCTCCGGAAGCACGCTCGGGACGACGGAGCGAGGGTTGATCGACTTCAGCGGCGTCTGGTACCCGTTGAAGTTCACGAAGTTCTCGAACGAGATGTTCTTGTCGAGCATGAAGTTGATGAACTCGTGAGCCAGGCGTGGATTCTGACCGCTGGTCGGGATGACCATGTTGTCGTTCCCGATCATCCCGCCGCCCCCCTCCGGGTACCAGAACCCCAGGACCGATCCGGGAGTGCCTTTGGGCAGGTTGAACACGTAGGCCGCACCGACGTCCCCCGACCACGAGCTGCCCACCCAGAACTCGTCCTGCGGCATCTTCACGTAGATGCCGTTGATCGTCAGTTGGGCGCTGGTCCGGTCGATGAGGTCGAGGATGTCGTCCTTCGCCCTGGCGATCGCGGCGCCATCCGCCGTGTTGACGTCGTTGACGCCGTTGCGGAGCAGGGCCATCCCGAGCGTCTCCCGGAAGTCGTCGTACACGGTGACCTTCCCCTGGTACTCGGGATCCCACAGGATGTCATAGGGGTTGTCGTACGAGCGGACCTTCTCGTCGGAGATGTGATCGCGTCGGTACGCGATCCCCGTCGTGTAGATCGTGTAGGGGACCGTGTAGCGCCACTGTTTGTCGTAGAAGGGATCCTGGAAGGCGCCCCACATGTAGCGGCTCAGGTTCGGCAGGAGATCGTGGTTGACCGGCCGGAGGAGCCCCGCGATCACCAGCCGGGAGATCCACGAGGGATCCGGGAAGAAGACGTCCGCCGCCACCTGGCCCGAGGTCATCTTCGCGATCCCGTCGGAGATGTCGTTGAAGGTCGTCAGCTCGACCGTCACGCCGTATTGGCTGTAGCGGTCCTCGAACTCTCGGAACAGCTTGGGCCACAGGTACTGATCCCAGTTGTACACGTGCAGGGTCGCGTTCCGCTCGATCGGCGTGTCGGTCGGGATCGGGTCCTGATACAGGGGCAGGAGCTGGGGGTTGTCCGGCCTCGCGGGGTTCTCCAGGATGTCCCGGTCGCGGGGCGAGAGCGCCCCGATCCCCGGCCTGCCGCAGGCGGCCAGGATCGCCGCCAGGGAGGGGAGCGCCACGGCGGCGCGGGCCGAGCCTCGCAGGAACGCCCTGCGACTCAGCCGGGCGCGCGCAAAGGCGTCGCTAGATTGTGTCATCCTGCTCCCAACCCGGATCGATGCGCCTCGCGATAGCCGTGGGGCCCTGAGTAGCACAAGGTATCCGTCGCTCGCAAGGACTGGGTTCGCCGTGGTCGATGTGGATGTCGTCGTGGTGGGAGCCGGATTCGCCGGCCTGGCCGCTGCGCTGGAGGTTCGGGACGTGGGGCTGGACGTCACGGTCGTCGAGGCCCGAGATCGCGTAGGCGGGCGGGTGCACTCGGTTCGGCTCGGGAACGGCGAGATCGCCGAGCTCGGCGCCGAATGGATCTTTGGCGAGGACGATGCTCTCCGGGCCACGATCGATCGTCTGGGCCTGGTTGCCTGCGATGCGAGCGTCGACTACCTGCGGCGGGAGCCGCGTGGCGAAGCGACCGTGTCGATGGCCGAGCTCGACGCGTTCCTCGAGGCCGCGGACGAGCACCTGGCCTCGGTCGACCCCGCCGAGCGCTCGATGGGCGAGGCCCTGGACCTCGTCCCGGGCGACGACCGGGCCCGCGCGGTCGCGCGGGCGCGCCTGACGGGCACGTTCGCGAGCGACCTGTTCCTGGTCGCGTGGCGGCCAGGATGGCACGCGGGGAAGCTGGCCGCCGAGCCCGCCGTCTACCGGCGGATGGCGCAGGGCAATCGTTCCATCGCCGACGCCGCGGCGCGGCTGCTACCCGACGTTCGTCTCGGGACGCGCGCGATCGCGATCCGCCAACGCGCCAGAGGCGTGGAGGTCGACGCCGGCGACACGATCTCCGCGAACGTGGCGGTGGTCGCGGTGCCCGTTCGGCTCGTCACCGAGCTCGCGTTCGACCCGCCACTCGCCGCCGACCAGCGGGAGGCGTTCGAGGGTCTGCCGATGGGGGTGGCCTCCAAGCTGGCCGTCCCGCTCGATGGCGAGCCCGGCCGATGCGCGATCCAAAGCGCGGACCTCCCGTTCTGGTTCTGGGTCGCCGACGGCGCTGATGGCACGCGGCGTGTGGTGACCTCGTTCGCCGGAAGCGAGATCCCGCAGGGGCCGCTGGGGACCGCGACCGGCGACCCGAGCACCTGGATCGGCCGGATCGTCGATCTCGCGCCGGAGCTCCGGCCGAACGGGAAGCCCGTGATGAAGGTCTGGGCCGAGGACCCGCTGGCGCGCGGCGCGTACTCCGCGTGGGACGGGGCGTCGCTCGCCCGCCGGCACCTGTTCGAACGCATGCATGGCGCGGTCGCGTTCGCCGGCGAGCACACCGCGGGCGAGCACTCGGGGACGATGGAGGGCGCCCTGCGGAGCGGCAGGCGCGCGGCGGCGCAGGTGCTCGAGCTGCTCGGGCGCGGCTGAGTTTGAGGCACCGTTCAGGCGCCCGTATCATGCGCCGCACACTCGACCGGACCGGAGACCTGACTCGGCCATGAGCAGCCATGTGCACGACGAGAGCGGCGTCCTGCTCTCCGAGGACCTCGGACCGGTCCGACGGCTCACGCTCAACCGTCCTGCGTCGCTGAACGCGCTGAGCGCCGAGCTGATGGACGCGCTCGAGGTGGCGTTCGACGCGGCGGCCGAGGACGAGGACGTGCGGGTCGTCGTGCTCCGAGGGGCGGGGCGGGCCTTCTGTGCGGGGTACGACCTGAACCAGGACGCCGAGGACGGGACCAAGGACGCGGCCCAGTGGCACCAAGAGCTCGACCGCGACACGAAGCGGCTCCTGCGGATCCTCGAGCTTCCGAAGCCCGTCATCGCGTCGGTGCACTCGTACTGCCTGGCGGGCGGGACCGACCTGATGCTCGCCTGCGACCTCGCGGTGGCGGCCGACGATGCGGTGTTCGGCTACGTCGACATCCGGTTCGGGTCGGGCGTCGTCTCGATGTTCCTGCCGTGGGTGGTGGGCGTGCGTGCTGCGAAGGAGCTCATCCTGACCGGGGAGGACCGCATCCCGGCCGCCGAGGCGCTCCGCATCGGTCTCGTGAACCGCGTCGTGCCTCGCCACGAGCTCGAGGACGCGACGATAGCGCTCGCGGACGAGATCGCGAGGAACGAGCCGTTCGTCGTCCGAACGATGAAGGCGTCGATCAACCGCGTGTGGCAGATCGCCGGGTTCAGCGCGGCGCTCGATGCCAACACGGAGCTGGACGTGATGATCGAGACGGCCAACCTTCCCGCCCGCGACGAGTTCCGGAGGATCACTCAGGAGGAGGGTCTGAAGGCCGCGATCGCCTGGCGGGACGCGCGGTATCGGCGCGAGGGGTGATCTTCGGGCTCGCCGCCGCGTTCGGCTGGGGTCTGGGAGACCTGTGGGCGGGAATGGCGAGCCGCAGGATCGGGAGCGGCCGGACGCTCGTGGTCGCGCAGGTCTCCGTCGCGATCGTGGCGACCTTGCTCGTGATCATCGTTCGGCCGGATCTGTCCGGCCTCCCCAGGGTCGTGCCGTGGCTCGTCCCGGCTGCGTTCCTCGGCGCCGGCGCGTTCGCGACGCTCTATCGGGGCCTCGAGCTCGGCCCCATCGCCGTGGTCTCCCCGGTCCTTGCCACCTACGCCGTCGTTCCGGTCTTCCTCTCGGTGGTCCTGCTCGACGAGTCGCTCGGAGCGGTGGAGTGGGCCGGGGCGGCGATCACGATCGCGGGGGCCGTACTGACATCGACCGACCTACGGGCCCTCCGTGGCGGATCGTTCACTCGGTTCCCCGGGTTGCCCTGGGCGATCGCGTCGACCCTGCTGTTCGGGGTCGCAACCTATGTGCTGGGGTGGTCGGCCAAGGAGGCCGGGTTCCTGCCTTCGATGTGGTTCGCGCGGGGGACGTTGTCGATCGTCGTCGTCGCGGCCGCGTTCCTCGTCTGGGTGCGGTCGAACCGGGGCAGCGCGGCCCCCGTCCAGCGCTCGCCATCGGCACTCCGGCTCGCCGCGCTCGGGGGGGTCGTCGAGCTGCTTGGATCGCTGCTGTATGCGCGGGGCGCCGAGGTCGGCCTCGTATCGATCGTGACGGCCGCGTCGGCCACCTACCCGTTCATCCCGGTGTTGGGCGGCGTCGTGCTCCTCCACGAGCGCCTGGTTCCCAATCAGTACGTAGGCGTGGCGCTCGTCGTCGCTGGGCTGATGCTGCTCGCGCTGGGCTGACGGCCGTCCCGGCCAAGACCGGGTTCATGTCCGGCGGAAGAACTCGACCGTCTCGGGCGCGAGCGGTGTGTTCCCCAGGATCAGGTCGGCCGCCTTCTCGGCCACCATCATCACCGGGGCGTAGATGTTGCCGTTGGGGACGTAGGGGAAGACCGAGGCGTCGACCACGCGCAGACCGTCCAGACCGTGGGCGCGCATCGTGACCGGGTCGACCACCGACATCCCGTCGGTCCCCATCTTGCAGGTGCACGAGGGATGCAGGGCGGTCTCGGCGTCGCCGGCGACCCACGCGAGGATCTGCTCGTCCGTCTGCACGCCGGGGCCGGGCGAGATCTCGCCCCCGTCGAACGGCGCCATCGCGGGCTGACCGAGGATCCGCCGCGCCGTGTGGATCGCCTCGACCCACTCGCGCCGGTCCTGGTCGGTCGACAGGTAGTTGAAGCGCAGGGCGGGATGCACGCGCGGGTCGCGACTCGTGATCTTCACCGAACCCCGCGCGTCCGAATACATCGGCCCGATGTGCACCTGATAGCCGTGATCGCTCGCCGGCGCCGAGCCGTCGTACCGGACGGCGATCGGCAGGAAGTGGAACATCAGGTTCGGGTACCGGACCTCGTCGTTGCTGCAGACGAACCCGCCGCCCTCGAAATGGTTCGTCGCGCCGGGCCCGGTGCGGAAGAACAACCACTGGAACCCGATCCAGGGCCGGTACCGCCACTTCAGGTACGGGGCCATCGAGACCGGCTGGGTGCACGCGTGCTGGACGTAGACCTCGAGGTGATCCTGCAGGTTCTCGCCGACGCCGGGCAGGTCGTGCACCACGTCGATCCCCAGCGCGCGGAGCTCGTCGGCCGGGCCGACGCCCGAGAGCTGCAGCGTCTGCGGCGTGTTGATCGCGCCGCCGCACACGATGACTTCGCCCGCGTGGATCCGCGCGGGCGCGCCACGGCCGCGCGCCGCCTCGACCCCGACGGCGCGGGAGCCCTCGAACAGGATCCGGGTGACGAACGTCCGCGTTCGGACCTCGAGGTTCGGGCGCGACCTCACCGGGTGCAGGTAGGCGCCTGCCGCCGAGAGCCGCCGGCCGCGGTGGATGTTCCGGTCGAACGCCGCGAACCCCTCCTGTCGGTAGCCGTTCACGTCGTCGGTCAGCTCGAAGCCCGCCTGACGCGCGGCCTCGAAGAACGCGCCGAACAGCGGGTTGGTGGCCGGGCCACGTTCGAGCACGAGGGGGCCGGCGGCGCCTCGGAACTCGTCGCCCTGCTCGGCCGCGAGGCAGTGCTCCATCCGGCGGAAGTACGGGAGGCAGTGCGCGTAGTCCCACGTCTGCATCCCGGGGTCGGCGCTCCAGCGCTCGTAGTCCAGGGGGTTGCCCCGCTGGAAGATCATCCCGTTGATGCTGCTCGAGCCCCCGAGCACCTTGCCGCGAGCGTGGTAGATCCGGCGGCCGTTCATGTGCGGTTCCGGTTCGGACTCGTACTTCCAGTCGTAGAAGCGGTTGCCGATCGGGAACGTGAGTGCCGCCGGCATGTGGATGTAGACGTCCCACGGGTAGTCGGGCCGGCCGGCCTCGAGGACGAGCACCCGGTTCGACGGGTCGGTCGACAGGCGGTTGGCCAGGGCGCACCCGGCGGACCCGCCGCCCACGATCACGAAGTCGTACCGCTCCGCCACCACCGCTGCCTCTCGGCGAAGTGTGCCTCAGTCGCGTCTCGCGCGCTCGGGCGTGGGCGGCTCGACGGACGGCGGGGGTAAGCTCGGACCCGGATGGACGCGCCGGTCCGAGACGCCTTCGAGGAGTCGATCGAGGTCGTTCGCGCCGCCAACGCTCGGGGCATCCCGCTCAAGCTGATCGGCGGTCAGGCCGTCCGCCTCCTGTGCCCGCTGTTCCCCCATCGGGCGCGCGAGGACCAGGACATGGACTTCGCGTGCGTGTCGCCGAAGAAGCGGGACGTGATCGCCTTCTTCGGCGAGAGGGGCTTCCAGGGCGACGCGCGCTTCAACACCCTCCACGGCGACCGACAGATGTACTTCACCACCGCGGACGGGAAGACCTCGGTCGACGTGGTCATGGACAAGCTGAACATGTGCCACGTCCTGGATTTCTCCGACCGGATCGATCGGATGCCCGACACCCTCGACGTGACCGACCTCCTGCTGTCCAAGCTGCAGATCGTCGAGCTGAACCAGAAGGATGTCCATGACCTGCTCCACCTGCTCTCGGGGTTCGAGGCGATGCCAGGTGACGACACCGGCACGATCGGCCTCGGGCGCATCGGCCGCCTGGTGGCGGCGGACTGGGGTTGGTGGAGGACCACCACGATGAACCTGGACAAGTTGGCGCAGCTCGCCGACGGGGACCATCGCGACCTGCTGCCGGAGGCACGCCGCTTCGAACCCGCCGAGCAGGCCCGACGGGTGCGGACCTTCTGCGAAGAGGTGCCCAAGACCATGAAGTGGAAGCTCCGGGCCCGGGTGGGCGACCGCGTCCGGTGGTACGAGCTGCCCGAGGAGGTGGGCCACTAGCTCGGGGGGCGACGCCGAGCCCTCGGGGCTGGCTTGCGCCGTTCTACGGCCGGGCGGAAGATGGCCGGAGTGAAGATCTTCTTCGTCACGGACCTCCACGGTTCGGAGATCTGCTGGAAGAAGTTCCTGAACGCCGGTCCCTTCTACGGGGCCGACGTCGTCATCCTGGGCGGGGACGTCACGGGCAAGGCGATGGTGCCCATCGTCCAGCGCCCGAACGGCTCCTGGGAGGCCTCCCTCCAGGATCACCTCGAGTCGTTCGAGACCGACGAGGAGATCGTCGAGTTCGAGAAGCGCGTGATGAACCGCGGCTACTACCCGATCCGCGTCTCGCAGGAGGAGTACGTCGCGATGCAGGAGGACGCGGACCTCGTCGACAAGCGCTTCAAGGAGGTCATGCTCGACGGGACCGAACGCTGGATCGCGATGGCCGAGGACAAGCTCGCGGGCACGGGGATCCGGGTCGTCGCGTGTCCCGCCAACGACGACATGTTCGAGATCGACGACCTGCTGACGCACGCCCACGTCGTGGAGACCGGGGACGAGGAGCACCCGATCGAGCTCGACGGGTTCACGATGATCTCGATGGGATGGACGAATCCCACCCCCTGGCACACCTTCCGTGAGGCCGAGGAGCCCGAGCTCGCCGTTCGGATCCGCAACGCGCTGTCGCACGCGACCGATCCCGAGACCACGATCTTCAACTTCCACGCGCCGCCGTACGGCTCCAAGCTCGACAACGCGCCGGCGCTGAACGAGGACCTCACGTACAAGTCCGGTGGGCAAGCGCTCCGACCGGTCGGCTCGACCTCGGTGCGCGAGGCGATCGAGTCGTTCCAGCCGATGCTCGGGCTGCACGGGCACATCCACGAGAGCAAAGGTGCGACGTGCGCATCGGCTCGACGCTGTCGCTCAACCCGGGGAGCTCATACGAGGAAGGCATCCTGCAGGCCGCAGTCGTGACGATCGATCCGAAGAAGCGCAAGGTCAAGAACTACCAACTGGTGAACGGCTGATCCGCCGTTCCGTACCCGGGAGGGGGTGCAGATGGCAGCGGTAGGCGAGGCTCCTACCTTGTTCCTGCGCAAGGCGACCGGCCTGGTAAAGGGGTGGTCGAAGTTCGACGCGTTCCTCTACTCCTTCATGTCGGTGAACTTCGTGACGCTGGGGTTGTTCTTCGCGCTGTCGGTGCTCGCGTTCGTGCCGACCGGGCAGGTGCTCCCCGCGTTGTTGATCTCGGGCGTGTTCGTCACGTTCCTCGTCATCACGTACGCGGGGTTGATCTCGGTCATGCCGCGTGCCGGCGGGGATTATGTGTGGCAGAGCCGCGTGATGGGGGGCGGGATCGCGTTCGTCCTCGCGGTCACCGGGTGGTGGTTCATCCTGTGGTACTGGGCGCCGATCTACGGGAACATCCTCAACGTCGAGGTCTTGCAACCGCTCGCCGCGACCTTCAAGTGGGACGGCTTGTCCGATTTCCTGGCGACCGACAACGGCCTGTTCGTGGTGATCCTCGCGACGGTGGTGCTGGCGGGGTACCTGGTCTCGCTGGGGATGGAGGGCTACGCGAAGGTCCAGAAGGTCTGCTTCTACATCGGGATGATCGCCCTGGCCATCGTGTTCGTCGTGATGCTGTTCGGCTCCAAGAGCGGGTTCCAGAGTGCCTTCAACCAGGAGACCGCGAACCTGTTCGGGGCCAAGGGCGACGTCTACCAGCAGACGATCGACCTCGGGGTGACGAACAACGGCGGTCCGGTGGTTCCCGAGCTGGGGTTCTCGCCGTTCTTCGGTGACACCCTGCTGTTGATCCCGTTCCTGTGCTTCTGGATCCTGTGGCCGAACTGGGGTGCCACGCTCTACGGCGAGGTGCGGGGCGCGAGCGACTTCAAGCGCGTGATGGGCGGGATGATGTACGGACTGTGGGTCACGGTGGCGGTCGCCGTCGTTTTCATCCTGCTCGCCAGCAAATTCTTCGGGTGGGAGTTCTTCAATGCAGCGAACCTCAACTATTGGGCCTCGGTCTACGGGTTCGGGGATGCCTCGATACCCGTCTGGTCCTATGCGCCGTTCCTAGCCAGCTTCTACTTCCACAGCTCGTTGATCTCGGCGCTCATCGTGCTCGCCTTCGGCGCTTGGTTCCTCGGGTGGGCGGGGACGTTGTTCCTGTCGTCGACACGGGTGATCTTCGCCGCCGCGTTCGACCGGGTGCTGCCCGAGAAGGTCGCCGACGTCTCGGAGAAGCGGCACGTGCCGGTGTGGGCGCTCGTGCTGATGCTGGTGCCCTCGATCGCGGTCGGGGCGTTGTACGCGTACACCAGCAATTTCTCCACCTACATCCTGGATGCGACACTGGTGATCGCGGTGACGTTCTTCGGGACGGCGATCGCGGCGATGATCCTGCCCTACCGGAAGAAGTCGCTGTACGCGAACTCCGCGATCGCCCGGTACAAGATCCTCGGGTTGCCGTTGATCACGGTCACCGGGTTCATCACCGCGGCGTTCCTGGGGTTCAACCTGTGGCACTGGTTCACCAACGACCTGTACGCCGTGAACAACACGGACTCGCTGTGGTTCATGGGGATCATGTACGGGCTAGCGTTGATCATCTACATCGTGGCGAAGGTCTACCGGAAGCGACAGGGGATCGACCTGAGCGCCGTGTACCGGGAGATCCCCGTCGAGTAGGCGGGGAGCACAAGGCGGATCTGGGGCGGCCTCGCGGCCGCCCCAGCCGTCACAGGACCACTGAGGATGGGCTGATGGCGGACGAACAGGCTGGGTCAACGTGAACGAGGGCACGAACTACTGGGAGTCGCACCTGCCGTTCGCCGGGCGGGCTGGTTCGGCGAGCGGGGTGGGCTTGGTCGGAGGGCGCTTCTCGATCGAACGCCTGACCGAGCTCAAGACGATCGTGGTGCACCTGGGATAGGAGGCCCGGCGTGTTCCGGTCGAAGGGACGACCGCTCAGGATCTTCTTCGCCGCCGACCTGCACGGCTCGCAGCCCACGTTCCGCAAGTTTCTCGGCGCGGCGGCGTTCTACGAGTGCGACGCGCTGGTGTTCGGCGGCGACCTGATGGGCAAGGCGCTCGTGCCTATCGTGCGGACGAACGGGGTGTTCCGGGCGCACTTCCAGGGGCGCGACCACGAGTTCGAGAAGGACGGGCTGGACTCGTTCACACGGAGCGTCGAGCTGCCCGGCTTCTACTGGCAGGTGTTCGAGCCCGACGAGTACGAGGCGGTGAGGGCCGACGAGCTCGCGCAGCTCGGGTGGTTCCAGCGCCTGGCGTCCGAACGGCTCCAGGAGTGGCTCTCCGTCGCCGAAGAACGGCTGACCGGCTCCGGCGTGTGCATGTACCTCACGGGTGGGAACGACGACGAGCCGGCGATGCTCGACGTGCTCGATCGCCACGAGGGCCCGAACGTCGTCGCCAGCGAGGACCGGATCGTCGAGCTCGACGACGAGCACACGATGGTCACGGTAGGTCTTTCCACCGTCACGCCCTGGGACACGCCGCGCGAGGCGAGCGAGGAGGAGATCGCGGCGGCGATCGACCGCTCGGTGGGTTCGGTCCCCGACGTCGGCAGGTGCGTGTTCAACCTCCACTGCCCGCCGAAGGACACGCCGATCGACACGTGCCTCAAGCTCGAGAAGCGCCCCGGCGAGCTCCCGAGGCCGATCCGGGAGGCCGGCCGGTTCCTGACGACCGGCGGCGGGAGCGTAGCGGTGCGAGACGCGGTGGCCCGGTACCAGCCCCTCGTCGCCCTCCACGGTCACATCCACGAGTCGATGGGCCGGTTCCGGCTCGGCTCGACGCAGTGCTTCAACCCCGGCAGCGAGTACGTGCAGGGGACGCTGAACGGCTGGATCGTGGCGCTCAAGGGACCGAAGCTCTCCGGCTACCAGCACACGTCCGGATAGGGCGGGCTCGGTCAGCGAGCGTCGACGCCAGTCATCCACCTGATCGCGACCGGTTCGGATCCCGATGGGAACCTGTGGAGCCTCAAGCTCCTCGACGTGAGCGGGCGCGCGGAGACTCCGTTCGAGCTCGAACTGCTCATGGGACCGATCGGGGCGTCGCTCCCGCTGCAGCGGCTGGGGGATGCCGACCTCGGATCCGTCGGTGCCGTCCCGCCGAGCGCAACGCCGGTGGACGCGCCCGCGGTAGCCGATCTCCCCACATCGGTGTGGGGGATCGCATCCGATCGTGTGTCTACGGTGGAGCTCCAGCTCGATGACGGCACCATCTTCGACGGCGAGCTGTATCCGATCCCGCCCGGATCCATCGAGGCGGGGCAGGCGTTCCTGTTCCTTGCGCCCGTCGAGGGACCGATGGACGGGACGGTCGTCGCGTTCGACTCGAGTGGTGAGGTGTTGCAGCGCAAACGAGTGGAGAGCTCAGGCTAGACCACGCTCCTGCCCCGATCAGCCTCGTCGCCGAGGGGGCGATCAGCTCGTCCGCCAGCGTACGGGTCGAACACGGCGGTAGGCTGCCTCGGTCGTGGCCACCTGGGCCGAGTTCGCGAACTCCGAGCCGGATCTGGCCGCCTTCGCCCTGGAGCGGATGGAGGGTCGGATCGTGTACCAAGCGACGCTCCGGCACGACGGCGGACCGCGCGTGCACCCGGTCTCTCCCTGGCTCGGGACCGGTCTGTTGTGCATCTCGTTCCGCGACACCAGCCCGAAGATGCGCGAGGTGGCACGCGACGCGCGCTACGCGCTGCACACCGCGCTGCCGTGGGATGACCACGCGGGCGATCACGGCGAGTTCATGGCGCGCGGGTGGCTCGAACAGGTCTCGCCCTCGCACCCGGCGGTGACGGCTCGCCCCGGCGAACCGCCGTACGGGCTCGTCCACTACGCCTGCTCGATCGAGGAGGCGGTGGCGACGGAGTACTCCGACGACGAGATGCGCGTCTATCGACGGTGGAAGCCGTCCTCGGACACCGCGACCGGGTGAGCCGCGTCTCGAAGGAGACGAGATGACCGAAGAACCCGCCGTTCCGGGAGCCGATCAGGCTGGCGAGCTCGGCCGCCTCCGGCGCCGAGATGGAGGGCAGGCGCTCGGCGACGCCCATGCTGTCGGCCCTCGCCGAGCTGCGCACCGCCGTCAACGCGAAGCCGTAGCGCGGTTGCCGACCCGTCACGTGCGCGGAAGACTGCGTGCCGTGAAGGGGCTCCGGACGTGAAGGACCGCGCCCGAACCGTCGTGATCGGGGCCGGGATCGTCGGTTCCAGCGCCGCCCACCATCTGGCCGAGCTCGGCGAGCCCGACGTCTTGGTGCTCGATCAGGGTCCGCTGTTCGAGACGGGCGGCTCGACCACCCACGCGCCGGGTCTGGCCTTCCAGACCAACGGCTCGCGCATGATGTGCCGGATCGCGCAGGAGTCCGTAGGGCTGTACGCGACCCTCGAGCACGACGGCGAGCCGGCCTGGTACGCCGTCGGCGGGATCGAGGTGGCGACGTCCGAGGCCCGGATGCGCGAGCTGAAGCGACGGCTCGGGTTCGCCCGTTCGTACGGCCTCGATGGTGCCGAGCTCCTGACGCCCGCTGAGGCCGCCGCCAAGGTCCCGCTGCTGGACCCGTCCGCGATCCTCGGGGCCTACCACGTGCCCTCCGACGGGATCGCGAAGGGCGTTCGGGTCGCCGCGGCGCTCGCCGGCACGGCCGAGGGCAAGGGGGTCGCGTTCGAGGGCGGCGTCACGGTGACCGGGTTCGACATCCGGGACGGGGGGGTCCGCGGAGTGAAGACGGACGCCGGCGACGTCGAGTGCGAACGGGTCCTGCTGTGCGCCGGGATCTGGGGTCCGAGCGTGGGCGCTCTGGCCGGCGTGCCGGTCCCGCTGCTCGCAGTCCAGCACCAGCTCGTCTGGACCGACCCGATCCCCGAGCTCGAGGGCGACACGCGCGAGGTCGCGCACCCGATCCTGCGGCACCAGGACATGGCGATGTACTTCCGCCATCGGCAGGATCACTACGCCGTCGGGAACTACAAGCACGAGCCGATCGCCACGCCGCAGTCCGAGCTTCGGCGCCCCGGCGACGACCCGCTGATGCCGTCCCTGATGCCATTCACGCCTGCCGACTTCGACGCGGCCGAGGCCGAGGCGGCCCGACTGCTGCCGGCCCTGAAGGGACGGATGCGACCCGCCGATCCCGAACGCTCGATCAACGGCATGTTCTCGTTCACGCCGGACGCGGGTTCGATCGTGGGTGAGTCGGCCAAGGTCCGTGGGTTCTGGCTCTGCGAGGCCGTGTGGGTGACGCACGCGGGCGGGTTCGGCAGGCACGTGGCCGAGTGGATGGTGCAGGGCGAGCCGTCGATCGACATGGCCGAGGCCGACGCGAACCGCTTCTATCCCTACATGACCACGTCGCCGTTCGTGCTCGAACGCGGCAAGCAGCAGTACCGAGAGGTTTACGACGTCATCCACCCGCGCCAGCAGATGGCGCGCCCGCGCCAGCTCCGGCTCTCGCCGTTCTACGAGCGCCAGGTCGAGCTCGGCGCCGAGTTCGTCGTCGGCGCCGGCTGGGAGCGGCCGGAGTGGTTCGAGGCCAACGCGTCACTCGTCCCCTCCGATGCGCCCTGGCTCCATCGAGACGAATGGGCGGGCCGGTTCTGGTCGCCGATCGAGGGGGCAGAGCACCTGGCCACGCGCTCGAGCGCGGCGCTCTTCGACCTGACGGCGTTCGCGAAGTTCGACGTCGAGGGCCCCGACGCGCTCGCGTTCCTCGAACGCATCTGCGCGAACCGGATCGATCGACCGGTGGGCACGATCGTCTACACGGCCATTCTCACGCCGGCCGGCGGGATCCGCTGCGACCTCACGATCACGCGAAAGGACGACGAACTCTTCCGCGTCGTCACCGGCGGCGGGAGCGGCCAGCACGACCTCGCGTGGATGCGGCATCAGATCCGCGACGGCGAGCGCGTCAGGATCACCGAGCGCACGGGCTCGCTGTTCGCGCTCGGCCTGTGGGGGCCGAACGCCCGGGAGATCCTGGCGCAGGTCACCGATGTCGACGTGGGCAACGAGGCGTTCCCGTACATGACGGCCCGGTACCTGAACGTCGGCGAGGTCGGCCCGGTCTGGGCCCAGCGGATCTCCTACGCCGGCGAGCTCGGGTGGGAGCTGTACGGGCAGTTCGCGATGGGGGACCGGGTCTGGGAGCTGCTGTGGGAGGCCGGCCGGGAGCACGGGCTCGCAGCGGCCGGGCTGGGGGCGTTCGACACGCTTCGGCTGGAGAAGGGGTATCGGTTCTGGGGGCAGGACGTCCACACCGAGCACGATCCGTTCGAGGCAGGGCTCGGCTTCGCCGTCAAGATGGACAAGGGGGCGTTCCAGGGCCGCGACGCGCTCGAGCGGATCCTCGAACAGGGCCCGACCGAGCGGCTCGCCTGCATCACGCTGGACGACCCGGACGCGGTCGTGCTGGGCAAGGAGCCGATCCGCTCGGACGGGCGGGTCGTCGCTTGCGCGACCTCGGCCGGGTACGGCTATTCGGTCGGCCGCTGCATCGTCTACGGTTACCTGCCGGTCGAGCTCGCGGTGCCGGGCACGCCGGTCGAGCTCGAATACTTCGACGAGCGTCTGCCGGCGACGGTCGCCGAGGATCCGCAGTGGGATCCCAAGGGCGAGCGATTGAGAGCGTGACGGTGTCGCGCAGAGGGGGGCACGGACGTTGGCCGTGATCGACAACCCGGGGATCCTGCTGTACACGCGGATCCGCAAGTCGCCGTACTTCTACGCGTCCCGAGAGCACGGGGTCGCGCGCTACAGCGTCTACAACCACACCTACCACCCGCGCCACTACGGAGATCCTGTCGCCGAGTACTGGCACCTGGTGAACGGCGTCACGCTCTGGGACGTCGGGGTCGAGAAGCAGATCCAGATCAAGGGGCCGGACGCGTTCGACCTGACGAACATGATCATCCCGCGCGACCTGCACAAGTGCGCGGTCGACCAGTGCAAGTACGTGTTCATCACGGCGCCCGACGGCGGGATCCTCAACGACCCGATCCTGCTCCGCGTGGCCGAGGACGAGTTCTGGCTCTCGCTGGCCGACTCGGACGTGAACCTGTACGCGCTCGGTATCGCGGGAGCGAGGGGCATGGACGTCACCGTGCGGGAGATCGACGTGGCGCCCGTCCAGATCCAGGGCCCGGACGCCAAGAAGGTGCTGGTCGACCTGTTCGGCGAGAAGGTGCTCGACATCCCGTACTACGCCCTCATGAAGGCCCAGCTCGACGGGATGGACGTGGTGGTCTCGCGCACCGGCTACACCGGCGAGATCGGCTACGAGATCTACCTGTACGACGCGTCGAAGCGCGGCGTCGCGCTGTGGAACCGCGTGCTCGAGGCCGGCAGGCCCCACGGTCTCGAGGTGATCGGGCCGTGCCACATCCGCCGCATCGAGGGAGGCATCCTCGCGTTCGGCGCGGACATGTGGTACGAGAACAATCCGTTCGAGGTCGGCTACCACTACACGTGGATGGTCGATCTCGAGCAGGAGGCCGACTTCATGGGCAAGGAGGCCCTCAAGCGCATCAAGGCCGCGGGCGTGTCGCAGAAGCTCGTCGGCGTCGACATCGAGGGCGAGCCGCTGGGCAGCTACATCGACAACGAGATGCCGGACTTCTTCCCGGTGTCGGTCGGGGGCGACGTCGTCGGCCGCGTGACGTCGGCATGCTTCTCGCCGCGGTTGGAGAAGAACATCGGCCTGGCGATGCTGCCGATCGAGCACGCCGAGCTCGGCAGCACGCTGGAGGTCGAGACGCCGGTCTCTGGCAGCGTGAAAGCCTCGGTCGTGCAGACGCCGCACTGGGATCCCACCAAGGAGATCCCGAAGGGCTAGGCCGCCGGCAGCACGAACCGGATCGTCGTCCCGCGGCCGAGCTCGCTCTCGGCCGAGATCGTTCCGCCGTGCGCCTGCAGCAGGCTCTTCGCGATCGCGAGGCCGAGCCCCGCGCCGCGCGACTCGGGCGAGCGGGCGAATCGGTCGAACACGTGCGCGAGCTCGTCGGCGGGGATGCCCTCGCCCGTGTCGGCGACCGAGAACGCCACGCCCTCCTGCGCCTTGGACGCCGCGAGGGCGACCGCGCCGCCGGCGGGGGTGTGGCGGACGGCGTTCGCCAGGAGGTTCGCGAGCACCTCGCCGATCCGAACGCGGTCGACGTCGAGCGTTGGCAGGTCGTCGTCGATCTCTGTTCGCAGGTGCACGCCGGCGTCGTCCGCCGGCGCTCGGAACGCGCCCGCGGCCGTCTCGACGAGCTCGCGCGGCTCGATCCGCTCTCGGTGCAGGCGGAGGGCGCCGGCCTCGGCGTTCGAGAGCAGCTGGAGGTCCTCGAGCAGGCGGGCCATCACGTCGGTCTCGCGCTCGATCAACTCGAGGTGCTCGCCGTCGGGTTCGTACAGGCCGTCGCGAATGCCCTCGACCCGCCCGCGGATGACCGAGAGCGGCGTTCGGAGCTCGTGGGCCACGTCGGCCAGCAAGTTCCGGCGCCGGCGTTCGTTCAGCTCGAGGTGCTCGGCCATCCGGTTGAACGCCCCAGCCAGGTTTCGGACGTCGGGCGGTCCATGGACCGGGGCGCGCGCCGACAGGTCGCCGTCGGTGATCTTCTCGGCGGCATCCATGACGTCGCCGATCGGCCGGGCCGTTCGCCGGATGGCGCGGCCCAGGGCGATGAACCCGATCACCACCAGGATCGGGACGAACGGGAACCATGGGAAGAACCCGCCGTGGGCGCCGCCGCGCGCGCCGAATGCGGCGCCCAGCCACCCGATCAGGAAGACGAACAGGAAGAAGATCCCGAAGCCGATCGCGATGCGCCGGACGAAACGGCCGCGCATGCCACTCCACTCGCCGCTCCGGGGAGGCCACGACTCGTCGGGCGGCCACCAGGGAGGCGGACCACCGCGCCAGCGGCCGAACTCAGGCATCGGCGAACCGGTAGCCGACGCCGTGGACCGTCAGGACGTAGCGCGGCGAGCCGGGCTCAGGCTCGACCTTGCGGCGGATGTTCTTCACGTGCGCGTCGATCGCGCGCTCGTAGGACTCGATGGCGACCCCGTGGACCGCGTCCAGGAGCTGGCCGCGAGTGAAGACGCGACCGGGTTCGGCAACCAGGGTGGCCAGGAGCTGGAACTCGGTGGGCGTGAGCTCGACGGGCCGGCCGGCGACCGAGACCCGCATCTTCCCGGTGTCGACCTCGACGTCACCGGCGCGCAGGATCTCGGCGCCGCGTTCGGCGGCTCGGGTCCGTCGGAGGACCGCGCGGATCCGCGCGACCAGCTCCTTTGGGCTGAACGGCTTGACGACGTAGTCGTCGGCGCCGAGCTCGAGGCCGACCACACGGTCGGTCTCGTCGCCGCGGGCCGTGAGCATCACGATCGGGGTGTTCGACCAACGCCGGATCTCTCGCGCGACGTCGAGCCCGTCGCGGCCGGGGAGCCCGAGATCGAGCACGAGCAGGTCGGGCTTCGCGCTGCGGACGCTGGCGATCGCCGAGCCGCCGTCGCCGACCACGATGACCTCGAACCCGGCGTTGTCTAGGTAGTCGCGCACCACGCGCGCGATCTCGATCTCGTCCTCGACCACCAACACGGTCGTCATGACACGCCTCCGGCGCCGCTAGCCTGCCGACACGAGCGGGCGGTGGCAACCGCCACCGCCCGCCGTTTCGAACCGCCTCGGGCTCAGGGACCCGGCGGTCCGGTGCTCTCCCGGTCGCTCACCTGCTCGTGCTGACGCCGGTGCCAGTCCTCGGCGCGATCCTCGAAGCGCTTGCGGCCCTCCTCGGACCACGGTCCGTATCCGGGTCCGTGTTCGTGACCCCACCCGCGAGGTCCCCGGAAGGCCCGGCTGAACAGGAAGATCGTCCCGAAGATGAACAGCGGGAACAGAAAGAACCCAAACGGGAAGAACCCGTACCCGTGTCCGTACCCGCCGACCACCTGGACCACCTGGTCCGACGTGGCGGCGCGCTGGATCCCCTCGTCCACGCCGGCGTTGTAGGCGCCGACCGCGATCCCGATCATCGCCAGGACCACCAGGATCGACGCCGCGATCGCCCATCCGCGTCGCATATCGCTGCCTCCTTTCGACGCGTTCCGTCCGTTTCGAAGGCCATCCTGCGCGGCGGGTGTGAAGGGCTCGTGAAGCCCGGCGGGAGGGTTCGTGTGTGTCCGGACGCCGAAGGGCCGGGTTCGCGATGCGAACCCGGCCCGTTCGGTTGACGCGTACTCGCCGCCTACCCGCTCGGTGGGCGCTTGGGCAGGTGGGGCTTGACCGGCGGGTCCTCGGCCCCGACCCCGGCCGCGAGCACACGGCCCGCCATCGCCTCGAGCTTGTACGCGTCCCACCCCTGCTCCCGCAGCGGCGGCCGTGTGCTCGAAGGCTTCGCGGTCACGACGATCGGTGCGGCAGCGTCGACGCGGAACTGCTCGGCGAGGACACGGCCCTGCATGGCCTCCAGCTTCTGGGTGTCCCACGGCGCGGTGCCCACGGGGGTCGCCACGAGGGCGCGGGCGGGCGCTAGCCCACTCGGGCGGTCGTTCACGGCCTTCGTGACCACCGCTCCCAACAGAGCCCCGACACCCAGCGCAACGAGGATCGCCATCAGGATCGGCGCGGCGAACGAACCTCCGATCGGTGGTGACTCGACCCTGGCGCTCATGTCGTACCTCCTTCCCTACGTGACCCGATCGTTGTCCCATAGGGGCCGGCGCGCGGTGGTCGCGGCTACCGCTGTCGGGTGACCTGTGTCACGCGGAGGGTGCGGGTGGCGCCTCCGTACGATCCGCATCCGGACGGGTGACCTCGGCCACGTCCGCCCCCAGGAACCGCACGAGATCCGAGCCGGCGAGGTGCAGGTTCACGCCGTGCCCACCGCCGCCGATGGCCACGCGTTCGAGGTTCGGGATGACCGCGTCGGCGATCACCGGCCACGCGTTCGCCGAGCCCAGCGGCGTGATCGTGCCTCGCTCGTACCCCGTGGCCGCCTTCGCCTCGTCGGCATCCGGCAGCGAAAGCCGGCTCACGCCGAGGTGGGCCCGGAGCCTCGGCCAATCGATCTGGCGGCCCCCCGGCACGAGCACGAAGACGTAGTCGTCCGCTCCACGCCGAACCACGATCGTGCGGAGGAGCTGGCCGAGCTCGATCCCCTGGAAGCTCGCGCTCTCCTCGGCCGAACGCGCGCGCTGGGTCCGCTTGACCTCGAAGGCGAGGTCGGAGCCATCGAGGGCGCGGAGGGCGGGGGTGATGGCATCCATCCGGCCGCGAGCCTACCGGGTCAGGGTGTGGAGACCGGGAGCAGCAGGTCGACGACATAGTCGGCGAAGGAGCGGCGCACGAACACCCTCGTCGTCCCCTCCCGCTCGTGGAGCAGGACCTGCGCCGCGCCGAACACCGACTGCGCGCACCGTCCATCGCTCCACGAGCGTGGATGCAGGTCGATCGGGCATGCGGACGCGAGCAGGTCGTGGCGCGACGGTCCCCTGAGCTCGATCACGGCTCGGTTGGCCGAGACATCGACGACGGAGTGATGAAGGCCGTCGAACGAAGCCTCGAGCTCCGCAGCGATCGCGTCGGCGTCGCCCGGCCGGCCCACGACGAGCCACTCGTCCGGCCCAAGCCACAGGACGTCGCGATCGCCCCACGTCGTCGTCGTGTTCGGCTGGGTGGGGAAGCCGAGGCTGGCTGCCGTCGCCGGATCGACCCGGACGTCAAGCTGCGAAAGGAACGCGAGCTCGCCTGCGTTCAGACCCTCCAGATCGCACGAGCGCTCGGCGAGCGCGCCCCTAGCCGTCACGGCGCTTGCCCTCCGGGTCGTAGGGGACCGGGGAGGCGACCGTGCAGGCCACGGTGCCCTCGGGCAGCGGCGCGTACACCGTTCGGCCGCGCATCCTGTGCCCGCTGTTCAGCATCGCGAGCGCGAACGACCGCCCGAGCGCCGGGCTCCGGTACGACGAGGTGACGTGGCCGGCGAGCGGCATCGGGATCTCGACTGTCTCGTCGAGTACCAGCTGTGCGCCCTCGGGCAGCACGAACCCGGGGTCCTCCGGGAACAGGCCGACCAGCTGCTTGCGGTCAGGTCGGACGAGGTCGGGGCGACGGAGCGAGCGTCGGCCGATGAAGTCACCCTTCGACGGGTTCACGATCCAGTCCATGCCAAGGTCGGCCGGGGTCGCGCTGCCGTCCGTTTCCTGGCCCACGATCACGTAGCCCTTCTCCGCCCGGAGCACATGCATGGCCTCGGTTCCGTACGGCGCGATGTCGAACGCCTCGCCCGCCGTCATGACCGCATCGTAGACGTGCGCGCCGTGCCATCCCGAGACGTGCAGCTCGTACGCGAGCTCGCCCGAGAAGCTCACCCGTGCCAGACGCCCGGGAACACCCGCCACGTGACCGTCGCGGAACGTCATGAACGGGAACGCCTCGCGCGAGAGGTCCACGTCCGTGCCGACGGCGTCGACGACCTCGCGGGCGTGAGGTCCGTTGATCGCGACGACAGCCCACTGCTCGGTCACGCTGGTGCAGAAGACCTGCAGGTCGGGCCACTCGGTCTGCAGCCACTCCTCGAACCGGTCGAGCACCACCGGGGCGCCGCCCGTCGTGGTCGTCACCAGGTACCGGTCTTCGGCCAGCCGCATCGCGACGCCGTCGTCGAGCACCATCCCGTCAAGCCCGAGCATCAGCCCGTAGCGGATCGAGCCGACGACCAGGTTCGACATCCGGTTCGTGTACATGCGGTCCAGGAAGACGGCGGCGTCGGGACCTGCCACCTCGATCTTGCCGAGCGTCGAGGCATCCATCGCCCCCACCGCGTTCCGGACCGCGAGGCACTCGCGCCACACCGCGTCGTCCATCGACTCGCCGGCCCGGGGGAAGTAGCGCGGGCGCTTCCACTGCCCGACGTCTTCGAACACCGCGCCGCGCTCGACGTGGCGGGAGTGGATCGGAGTCGTTCGCACCGGGTCGAACAGGTCACCGCGGAACCGTCCGGCGAGGATCGCGTACGAGACCGGCATCGCCGGCGGCCGCGCGTTCGATGGGCCCTGCCGACCGGGCGACTCGCCGAGGAGCGCGTTCACGACCTCGGCGGTGATGACCCCGCTCGTGCGGCCCTGATCGATCGCCGTGCCGATGTACGTGGCGCGCTTCACGTGCTCGACGGAGCGAAGTCCTCCGTCGACCGCGCCGGCGATGTCGGCGATCGTCTGGTCGCGCTGGAAGTCGACGAAGTGCCGCGAGGTGTCGTCGCCGGGGACGAACCAGTAGGGCGCATCGTTCGGCACCTCGCCGGCGGCCGCGCCGACGACCGACAGCCATGGCGGCCCCTCCGTCGGGATGAACGCGTGGACCGCATCGTCGAACCGGACGTCGCCGCCGATCGCGCGCCACAGCGCGATGTTCGGGTCCCAGCCGCCCGACACGAGGAGCGAATCGCACTCGACCGTTCGGCGATCTCCGTCCGGTCCCTGGAGGTCGACCGCCTCGAGCCGTCGGTCGCCCTCGGTCCCGGTGACGACCCAGCCGCGCAGCACCGCGGCGTCCATCGCGTGTCCGGGGTCGGGTTCGGTCCCACTGACGTCAGCGATCGCGAACACCTCGCCGCCGTGCGCGACGAGGTTCGAGGCCGCGCCGTACGCACCTGCGCGCGCGGTGAACACGACCGTGCGCGAGCCGACGAGCACCCCGTGCTCCACCTGATACGTCGACGCGGCGTGGCTCAGCATCACGCCGGGCCGGTCGTTGTCGGCGAACGCGATCGAACGCTCGAACGCGCCGGTCGCGAGGATCACGCGCCTCGCGCGAACGTGCCAGAGCCGGTCGAGCTCGTCCGCGTGCTCGAGCACGGTGACGTACCCGTCGTCGTATACGCCGAGCGCCGTCGCGCGCGTGAGATACGTGACGCCCTCGGCCCGGAAGTCGCCCCCGGCTCCGCGCTCGATCGTCCGATGTTGCTCGACGAGCATCACGCGTTCCCCGCGCGCCGCGGCGTCGCGAGCCGGGTAGAAGCCGTCGTGCCCGCTCCCGACGACGAGCAGTTCGACGTGCGCGTTCCGGTGCTCGACCGGGCGGCCGCGCGGCGCATCGCCGCGGAGGCCTCCGACGCCGGGACGGCTGTGGACCACCATGCCGTCGACGACGTCAACCATGGTCGCGGCGACGATCGGATCGAACCACGGCTCCGAGATCTCGACGAACGCGTTCGGCTCCTCGGCGCCCGCCGAGAAGACGCCGCGCGGGCGCCCCAGGATCGGGCTGCGGAACGGTGCGTCGATCCCTTTCGCGAGGATCGCGCTCGCGATCGTGTCGCCCACGAAGGCCGAGACCTCCTCGCCGTCGAACGTGAACGAGATCGGCTCGGCGCGGTCGATCGCCGACCCACCCGACGGCGTCCGCCGGGCGGTCACGGAGAGCCCTTGCCCGGAGGGGTCGACCGCTCGAACGCGTACGTCGCCGTGTCCCGGACGGCGTCGAACCACCGCCGGCAACCGTGGACGTGGTACCAGCGTTCGGCGAACGGCCCCTTGGGGTTGTCGCGCATGAACAGGAAGTCGGCCCAGGCCTCGTCGCTCAGGGCGTCCGGATCCGACGGATACGCGATGCCGGCCTGGCCGCCGTAGCGGAACTCGATCTCCTCGCGGGGACCGCACCAGGGGCAGGGGACGAGCAGCACTCAGACAGCCTCGGCCTCGTTGAAGGCCCGCACGAGCCGCTTCGGCGCCGTGAGCCGCCACGCCTCGGTGACGAGCTCGCGAAGCTCCTCGGGGTCGACGGTGCGGATCCGAACCCCCACCCACCCGCTCGGGCCGACGTACGGCGGGACGAAGAACGTGTCGGGGTCCATCGAGGTGAGCGCCTTCTGCTCGTCGTGCGTCGACTTGATCCACAGGTCGCGCTCGCGCTCGGCGAACATCACGAAGATCTTGTTCCGGACGCGGAACGTCGCGGTCTCCCAGGTCTCCCGCTCCTCGGCGTCCGGGAGCTCGAGCGCGATCCTCCGCACCGTCCGCGCCTGCATCAGTGGGCGACCCCAGCGGCGCCGTGCTCGTCGATCAGCGCGCCGGTCGTGAACCGCTCGAGCGCGTACGGCCGCGCCAGAAGTCCGGGCTCACCCCTGGCCACGAGGTCCGCGAAGACCCACCCGGAGCCCGGCGTCGCCTTGAATCCGCCCGTGCCCCATCCGCAGTTCAGGTACAGGTTCTCGATCGGGGTGGTCGACAGGATCGGCGAGGCGTCCGGGCAGACGTCGACGATCCCGCCCCAGGTCCGCAGCAGCTTCGCGTGCGCGAAGATCGGAAACAGTTCGATCGCGGCGGCCAGCTGGTGCTCGATCACGTGGAACGAGCCCCGCTGGGCGTAGCCGTTGTACGCGTCGATCCCGGCGCCCATCACGAGCTCGCCCTTGTCCGCCTGCGACACGTAGACATGCACCGCGTTCGACATCACGACGCAGCCGAGCACCGGCTCGAGCAGGACCGAGACGAGCGCCTGCAGCGGGTGCGACTGCACCGGGAGGCGCAGGCCGACCATGTCGGCGAGCACGCTCGTGTGACCGGCCGCGACGAGCCCGACCTTGCCCGCGGCGATGTCCCCTCGCGTCGTCCGAACGCCCTCGACGCGGCCGCCCGCCCCTCGGACGAACCCGGTCACCTCGGCGTGCTCCACGATGTCGACGCCGAGCTCGCTCGCGCGTGTCGCGTACGCCCACGCGACCTTGTCGTGGCGGGCGATGCCGCCGCGGCGCTGGAGCGTCGCGCCGAGCACGGGATACCGGACGTCGGGCGACGTGTTGATGATCGGACAGAACGCCTTCACGTCCTCGGGTTCCAGCCACTCGGCGTCGATCCCGCTCAGGCGGTTCGCGTGCAGCCGCCGCGTCGAGGAGCGGACGTCGCCGAGCGAGTGCGCGAGGTTCAGCACGCCGCGCTGGCTGAACTGGAGGTCGGAGCCGAGGTCCTCCTCCAGCCCCTCCCAGAGCTTGAGCGAGTGCTCGTAGATCGCCGAGCTCTCGTCCCACAGGTAGTTCGATCGGATCACTGTGGTGTTGCGCGCCATGTTGCCGCCGGCGAGCCAGCCCTTCTCGACCACGCAGACGTCCGTGATCCCGTGCTGCTTGGCGAGGTAGTAGGCGGTGGACAGCCCGTGCCCCCCGCCGCCGACGATCACGACGTCGTAGGCACGTTTAGGTTCGGCGGCTCGCCAGTACGTGGGTCGGGCCATGTGCAGATTCTGCACAAGGGCACGGGCGGCTGCTTCCGCGAGGGGCGGTAGCATCGCCCGACGGCCGCCCGACGTCACCACGCCGCCCGTACGAAGAGGAGTCGCCGCCGCCTCCTCGTGCTCGCCGTGGCGGCCGTGGTCCTGGTCGCCGGAGGCGTCGGCTACATCGTCCTCTCGGGCCCGTCGATCGTGATCCCGGACGATCCGTGTGCCGAGCGGCCGCCGCTCCGCAACGTCGACGGCGTTCGGCTCCAACCCGTCGCGATGCGGGCGTTCCTTCAGGCGAAGCGGGAGGCCGGCGTCCCGATCCCGGTCGTGCAGAGCTATCGATCGTGCGGGGAGCAGCGGCGGGCGTGCCGTTCGATCTGCGGCAACCCCGAGGGGTGTCCGGACCGGTGCGCCCCGGCCGGGCTGTCCTGGCACCAGCTCGGCGCCGCGGTCGACATCACCCAGGAGGGCGTGGACGATCCCAGGATCGTGCAGGCGCTCGAGGACAACGGCTGGTGCCAGTCGTTACCCGGCAGCGACCCGGGTCACTTCTCGTTCGACGGCTGCCACTGACGGCACTCGCCACGGGCTTGCGCTCGGATTGAACGGCGAGTCAAACTGTGCCATGGAGCGGCCCGACTCGCTCGTCTGGGACGCCTACGCCCGAGCGCTCCCGTCGATGCTCGACGCCGTCGGGCGGACGCCGCTCGTTCGACTGTCCCGAGTGGGGCGGGAAGGTCTCAGCCTGCTGGCCAAGATCGAGTGGTACGGGCCGACCGGCTCGACGAAGGACCGGATCTACCGCCGGATGATCGAACGGGCGGAGGAGCGCGGCGACCTGAGGCCCGGGATGACGATCGTCGAGTCGACGACCGGCAACGCGGGGATCGCGTGCTCGGCGGTCGCCGCGATCAAGGGCTACGACTGCGTGATCGTTATGCCGCGGGGTATGAGCCTCGAGCGCAAGCGGATGATCGAGGCGTACGGCGCCGAGCTCGTCCTGACGCCCGGCGCGGGGACCGACATCGACCTCGCGATCGCGAGGATGCGCGAGATCGTCGCCACCGACCCCGGGCGTTACTTCGTGCCTGGGGAGTTCGAGAACCCCGACAACCCCGATGCGCAGGCGATCTCGGGAGAGGAGATCTGGCAGCAGAGCGGCGGCCAGGTCGACGCCGTGGTCGCGGCGCAGGGGACCGGGGGGTGGATCACGGGGGTCGCTCGAGCGTTGAAGGCGTACGACCGGGCGATCCGCGCCTACGCGGTCGAGCCGGCCGAGAGCCCGCTGATCTCGGAACAGCGGTGGGGCACCCACGGTGTCCCGGGGATCGGCGACGGGATCGTCCCCCACAACCTCGATCTCTCGCTCATGGACGGGATCGTGACGGCCTCCACCGAAGAGGCGCTCGAGATGGCGCACCGGCTCGCCCGCGAGGAGGGCATCCTCGCCGGACCGTCGGGCGGCATCAACGTCGCGTCCGCGCTCAAGGTGGCCGAGAAGCATCCGGAGTTCGCGACGATCGTGACGGCGGTGCCCGACACGGGTCAGCGCTACCTGTCGGGGGAGTTGTTCGGTGAGCGGCCGGACGAGCCGGACTCGCCCGAACGCGATCATTCGGTCGACCCGGACTCGCGCCGGCAGATCGAGGACAATCGCGACCGACTCGAGTTCATCTCGTAGAGTCGCGCACGTGACGACCTACCCGATGTCCGACGCGGATCGCCAGATCCAGGAGCGGGCGCGGTCGTTCGTCGATGCCGAGCTGATCCCGCACGAGGTGGAGGCGGAGCTGCACGGCGGCCGGCTGTCGGACGAGCTGCGGGAGCGGCACCACAGGATGGCGATCGAGCTCGGTCTGTGGGCCATGAACATGCCGAAGGAGCTCGGCGGCGGCGGCCTGTCGATGTTCCAGCAGGTCCTCGTCTCCGAGCAGATCGGCCGGGTCACGAACGCGCTCGGCTGGTGCGTCCATACGCCGGCCGCCTGGGCGCCGGCCGTCGTCTCGCCCGAACAACTCGAGCGCTGGATCGTCCCCACGATCCGCGGCGAGCGGCACGAGTGCTACGCGATCACCGAGGAGGGGGCCGGGTCAGACGTCGACGCGATCGCGGCCACGGCCCGGCGGGACGGCGACGCGTACGTCCTGAACGGGACGAAGATGCACGTGACCTCGTTCGGCTCGGCCGACTACGTCTTCTTCCAGGCGAAGATCGAGGGCGGTCCCAACGCCGGGTCGCACGCGATGTTCTTCGTCGACGAGGACAGGCCCGGGGTCCGTCTGGTGCGCGAGCCCGCGTACACCCACACCTACGCCGACACCCATGCGGTCGTGGCGTTCGAGGACGTCCGCGTGCCCGCGTCGAACCTGGTGGGCGGGGAGGGGGACGGCCTCGGGTTCACGTACGAGTGGTTCCGCTACGAGCGCCTGATGATCGCGGCGCGCTGCTGCGGCGCCGCCGAACGGCTGGTCGACGAGGCGACGGCGTTCGCCAAGGAGCGGGTGCAGTTCGGCGCGCCGATCATCCAGAACCAGGCGATCGCGCACATGCTCGCGGATTCGGTCACCGAGCTGTGGGCGGCGCGGCTCATGACCTACGAGCTCGGGAAGAACGTCGACCGCGGCGTCGATCTCAAGGTGCAACACGCGCAGTGCTCGATGGCCAAGCTCTACGCGAGCGAGATGGCGGGCCGGGTCGCCGACCGCGCGGTGCAGATCTTCGGCGGGCGCGGCTACATGCGCGAGAACGTCGCCGAACGGTTCTGGCGCGAGGTTCGCGTCGACCGGATCTGGGAGGGCACCTCCGAGATCCAGCGCAACATCGTGGCCGACCAGCTCGCCAAGCGAGGCGCGCGAACGCTCGCCGGCTGAACCCTCACGGGTCGAACCGCATGAACCACAGCCTCGGTCCGCCGCCGGGTGCCGGCTCGTCGGCGACGACCCGGAAGCCGAGCCGCTCGTAGAACCCGACGTTCTCGGGGCGAGCCGTCTCCAGGAATGCGGGGACCCCGTCCCGTCGCGCGGATCCGAGCCCGAGCTCGACGAGGGCGACGCCGAGACCCTCGCCACGGCGTTCCGGGGCGACCGCCAGGTGATCGAGGAACCAGTGGGGTTCGGTCGGCAGGTGGTCCTCGATCCAGTCCCAGAACGCCCGATACCGCACCCCCGCGTCGTCGGTCATCGAGTCGATCGGCGCCCGCGTCTCCAGCTCGATCTCGACGAAGCGATCCGCGGCACCGGGTGGGACCCACATCGCCACGCCCGCGCCGCCGCCCGCCTCCCAAAGCCACCCGGTGTGCACGAACCGTTCGTCGAGGATCCGGAACACCTCGCGGCACTGCTCGATCGCGCTCCCGTCGGTCGGGAACGGCCAACGGACGATCGGGTCGTCGGCAAAGGAGCGGGCAAGCACGTCCACCAGCTCGCCGACCCGTTCGGGTCCCGCCCGTGAGATCTCGGCCGCCATCGAGGCGAGCGTATCCTCTCGATGATGGACGAACCTCGGTCCGAGCACGCGCGTCGGGAGGCGGAGGGATGGGCGTCCTTCGAGGACGCGCTGTCACGCGTCCCGGACGATCGGCTCACGGCGCCCGGTGTGCTCGAGGGTTGGACGGTGAAGGAGATGCTGCATCACGTCGCGGGCTGGATCCGCGAGTGCATCGTTTATCTCGAGCGGATGCGCGAGGGCGCGTTCCTCGAACCGGAAGAGACGGACGAGTGGGTGAACGCGCGGAACGCCGCCTTCGCGGACGATGCCGGGTCGATGGACGTCGCCGCGGTCCGGTCCGGGCTCGACGCCGCGCGCGACGTGATCCTGCGCCGCTGGCAGGAGCTCCCGGTGATCGACGAGGCCGCCGTCGAATGGTTCGCCGGCGAGACGTACGAGCACTACGAGGAGCACCTGCCCGACCTGTGGGCGGCCTCCGGCGCCTGACCCTCAGGCGCCGCTCGGCTGATGCGCTCCTTCCGCGATCGGTCTTCACCCTAGGGTCATGGACCACCGCGCGGTCAAGTCGACGGACGCGACGCGAAGGCCTTCGATGGCTCGAGTTCGAACCCGAGCTGCTGCGCCGAGACCTCCATGCAGGTGCGGCGCATCCGTTCGGGCGAGACCTCCGAGTCGTTCATGATCACCTGGATCGCGAGGCCGTCGATCAGGGTCGCGATCCGGAGCGCGAGCTCGTCCGCGTCCTCGGCAGAGCCGAACTCCCCACTCGACTGACCGCCGCGGATCAGGTCGGCGAGCTGAGACCGCCAGCGCTGATCGAGGACCTCGCGGTCCTTGGCCATCTCGGGGTCGCGCAGCGCGCGCACCCAGACCTCGATCCACAGGGCCCACTCGTCGAGACGGCCGAACTCGGGGAGGTACCCCGGCACCGAGAGGTCGACGAGCCGACGCAGTTGATCCTTCGCCGAGGGGATCCTGCGGATCTCGCGGGAGGTGCGGAGGTAGAACTGGTCGTTCGCGAACGTGAGCGCCTCGGCGAGCAGGCGATCCTTGGACTCGAAGTAGTACAGGATCAGACCGGGCGAGACGCCGGCCTCGTCGGCGATGTCGGAGATGCGCGTCTCCGCGAGCCCGCGATCGGTGATGACGCGCGCCGCGGCGTCCAGGATCTCCTGGTGCCGGTCCTTGCCCTGCTTCACGGTGCCGGTGCTCACGGGTTCCGCTCCTGTTGAACGTGGGCCAGTCCTGGGACGGCGGGCTCGCCGGTGTTTGAACCGGAGTTCAGCAACTCTACGCCCCTGACCTGGCCTGTCAACCGCCGCCGCCGCGCGGCTCGCTTGACTGGCCATTCAAACGCGTGGGAGGATGACGCCCCACCGGCGAACTCTCACGACCGGACGGGAGACCGAACAGCCATGGCGAACGCCTACGACGCGATCGTGATCGGGGGCGGGCACAACGGCTTGACCGCGGGGGCGTACTTCGCCCGCGCGGGCGCGAAGACCGTGGTGCTCGAAGCCCGGAGCAAGACCGGCGGCGCGGCCGACACGAGCGCGCCGTTCGCGGATCATCCCGAGATCAACGTGACGACCTACTCGTACGTGATGTCGTTGATGCCGCCGACGATCATCAAGGAGCTGAAGCTCAAGCGACACGGGTACGACGTCACGGCATTCGGGCCCTACTACCAGGCGTATCCGGACGGACGATCGATCAAGGTCTACGCGGACGATGCCGCGAAGAGCCACGACTCGATCGCGCAGTTCTCCAAGAAGGACGCCGAGGTCCTGCCGCAGTGGGAGGCGTGGCTCCAGGAGGTCGCCGACGTCCTCGGTCCCCTGCTCCTGCAGAAGCCGCCGAAGATCGGCTCGATGGCGTTCGGCGACCTGATCGAGAGCGCGCGGGCCGCGTGGAAGATGCGCAAGCTCGGCGTCCGCGGGGTCGGCGACGTCACGCGTCTGTTCACGATGAGCATCACGGACCTGCTCGACGACTGGTTCGAGTCCGAGGAGATCAAGGGCATGCTCGCGGTCAACGGGATCATCGGGACATGGGCGGGACCCGACGAACCCGGCACCGCATACGTGATGCTGCACCATTCGATCGGCGACGTCGGCGACGGGCACCTCGGCTCATGGGGTTTCCAGCAGGGAGGGATGGGCGCGGTCTCGGATTCGATCCGTCGCTCGGCCGAGTCCTACGGGTGCGAGGTACGCACCGAGGCTCGCGTGCAGAAGGTCTTGACGACCGGCGGCCGGTTCGCCGGCGTGGTCCTCGAGAACGGCGAGGAGCTGCGCGCACCGCTCGGCGTCACCTGCATCCATCCGAAGATCGCGTTCCTCGACCTGATCGGTCGCGAGGAGCTGCCCGCCGACTTCGTCTGGGACATCGAGCGCTGGCGCACGCGTTCGGGCGTCGTGAAGATCAACGTCGCGATGTCCGAGCTGCCCGACTTCATCGCCGATCCCGGCAAGGAGCAGCAGGACCACCACACGGGTTCGGTGGAGCTCTGTTTCACGCCGCAGTACGCGGAGGAGGCGTTCCAGGACTCCCACATGGGGCGCAAGGCCTCGGTCCGGCCGTTCGTCGACGGCGTGATCCCGACCACTCTGGACAAGAAGCTCGCCCCCGAGGGCGTCCATGTGTTCTCGATGTTCACGCAGTGGGTGCCCGACGACTGGAACCTCGAGCCGCACCGGGACGAGCTCGAGCAGTACGCGGACCGGATCATCGACCTGTACACGGAGCTGGCGCCGAACTTCAAGACGGCGGTGATCGACCGCCAGGTACTTGGGCCCTATGACATGGAGCAGGAGCTGGGTCTGATCGGGGGCAACATCTTCCACGGCGAGCTCTCGGTCGATCAGCTGTTCCACATGCGTCCTGCGCCCGGCTACGCGGACTACCGGACGCCGATCAAGGGCCTGTACCACGGCTCCTCGGCCACGCACGCCGGTGGCGGCGTGAACGGCATCCCCGGCTGGCAGGCGTATCGTGCGGCCGTGAGGGACCGGGCGGTCAAGAAACCGCGGTGACGTCCGAGCACCAGCGCACCGCCCTCGAGCGCATGCTCGAGGCTCGATCGGTGGCGGTGGTCGGCGCCAGCGTGCGCGAGGGCTCCGTCGGCCACCAGAGCGTGGTCGAGCTCGTCGAGGGCGGGTTCGAGGGCGCGATCTACCCGGTCAATCCGAAGTACGACGAGGTGCTCGGTCATCGAGCGTTCGGCTCGGTAGCCGCGATCGGTGAGCCCGTCGACGTGGTGATCCTCGCGGTCTCGAACGCGCTGCTCGAGGACCAGCTCCGCCTGGCCGCGGACGCCGGCGCCGGCAGCGCGGTGATCTTCGCGAGCGGGTACGAGGAGCCCCGCGTAGGCGTGGCGCCGCTCACGGAGCGGCTCGCGACGATCGCGCGCGAGGCCGGGATGGCCGTGTGCGGCGGGAACTGCATGGGGTTCGCGAACCTCGAGCGCCGCGTGCGCGCGCTCGGTTTCTACGAGCCGAAGGACGCGCCGGTCGGCGGCGTGGCGTTCCTCTCGCACTCGGGGTCCGCGTTCAGCGCGATGATCCACAACGACCGTGCCCTCGGGCTGAACCTGGCCGTTTCGGCCGGGCAGGAGTTCGTGACGACCGTCGCCGACTACCTGCGGTACGCGCTCGGGCTGGAGAGCACCAAGGTGGTAGGACTGTTCATCGAAACCGTGCGCGATCCGGCCGGGTTTCGAGACGCGTTGGTCCTCGCGAACGAGCGCGACATCCCGGTGGTGGCGCTGAAGGTTGGTCGCGAGGAGCGCACGCGCGAGCTCGTGCAGGCCCACTCCGGCGCGCTCGCGGGGGAGGACGGCGCGTACGAGGCGCTGTTCGACGCCTACGGCGTCTCGCGCGTCGAGAGCCTCGACGAGATGGCGGACACGCTGGCTCTGTTCGCGGCGGGCCGGCGGGCCGGACCCGGAGGACTGGCGAGCGTGCACGACTCGGGCGGCGAGCGAGCGCTGATGGTCGACGCGGCCGCCGAGGTTGGGGTCCCGATGGCCGAGATCTCGGCCGAGGCCTCGGCGAGGATAGGATCGCTGCTCGATCCCGGTCTGCCCGCCGTGAACCCGCTCGACTTCTGGGGTACGGGCAAGGACGCGCACGAGATCGTGACGGGGTGCGTCCGTGCGCTGCTCGTGGATCCGTCGGTGTCCGCACTGGCGTTCTCGGTCGACCTGACCTCGGAGGAGTACCCGGACATGGGCTACATCGCGATGGCCCGGGAGACGTTCCCCGAGACCGGGAAGCCCTACGCGATGCTCTCGAACTTCTCGAGCGGCATCGACCGGAACGACGCGAAGCTGCTCGAGGGCGACGGCATCCCGGTGCTCGAGGGGACGCAGACGGGTCTCGCGGCGTTCAAGCACCTGTTCGCGTACCGGGACTTCCGTGCGCGCTCGCCCGTCGAGGGCACGTCACCAGTGGCCGACGAGGTCCGGGAACGGTGGCGCGACCGACTCGCGAGTGGAGAGCCGTTCGATGAACTCGAGGGGCTGGCGCTGCTCGCCGACTACGGCGTGCCGGTGGTCGCGAGCGTTCGCGTGGACACGCTCGAGGACGCGATCGAGGCGGCCGAAGGCATCGGGTTCCCGGTCGCCGTGAAGACGGCGTCGCCCGGGGTGCAGCACAAGTCCGATGTCGGCGGCGTGCGGCTGGGCGTCGACGACTCGCCCTCGCTCGAGGACTCGTACGCGGATCTTGAACGTCGGCTCGGTCCCCAGGTCACGGTCGCGCCGATGGTGCCGCCGGGTGTCGAGATCGCGCTCGGGATCGTTCGGGACCCGCAGTTCGGGCCCCTGGTGCTGGCCGGCGCGGGTGGCGTGCTCGTGGAGATCATGAAGGACCGTCGGCTTGCGATACCGCCGCTGAACGAGGATCGAGCCCGATCCATGGTCGACCGACTCGAGGTCCGTCCGCTGCTCGACGGCGTTCGAGGCCAACCGAGCGCCGACGTTGATGCCCTATCGAGGGCGATCGTCGCGATGTCGTGGCTCGCGCACGACCTCGCCGTACACCTGGAGGCGCTCGACGCGAACCCGCTGATCTGTGGGCCGAACGGCTGCGTTGCCGTCGACGTGCTCGTCATCCCGCAGGGCTAGGCGCAGATCCCGACGAGGTTGTAGCCTCGATCGACCGCGAGGAAGGAGGAGGCCATGGCCGTGAAGCCGATCCCCGACCAGTACCACAGCCTCCAGCCGTACCTGTTGGTGGAGGGAGCTCCCCGCCTCATCGAGTTCCTGAGGGCCACCTTCGACGCTGAGGACCTCGGCAGCATGCCGACACCGGAGGGCAAGATCGGGCACGCCGAGATGCGCGTCGGCGACACGATCGTGATGCTCGCCGACGCCTCGACCGCGGAGGGCGTCAGCGGGCCGATGCCTTCGACCGTGGTCGCCTACGTCGAGGATTGCGACAAGGTCTACCAGCGGGCGCTCGAGGCGGGAGCGACGTCGCTCCGCGAGCCGGCCAACATGTTCTACGGCGATCGCAGCGCCGGCGTCGTCGATCCGCTCGGCAACCACTGGTGGATTCACACGCACATCGAGGACGTATCCGAGGAAGAGATGATGCGGCGCGCCCGCGAGCAACAGGGCTCCTAGGCGTCCGGCAACTGGTCAGCCCTGCCCGCAGCACCTCAGCCGTCGTCGGGCCACGCGGCCTCGAGATCGGCGAGGATCCCGTCGAGGCTATCGGGCCCCTCCCTCAGGTATCGGATCATCGCGTCCCAGAACCGGGTGGTCCCGACTTTGGGCGGCAAGAGGTCGCCTCCGTCCACCCGAAAAGTGTCCGCGGCAAGCGCTGCGTCGAGGATCTTCGCTTGGTGGCGCCACGAGGGGTTGTACGCGCTCGCATCGAAACGCGCGTTCGCAGAGAACGATCCCTCGCCCGCAGTGAACCAGTCCTGTCCGAACTGGGGACTCGCGAGGAATGGACGACTTCCCGAACCTCGGGACGGTCGGCGAAGACCAGAGCGGTTCCCATCCCGCCGAGGACCGACGCCGTCGTTCGCGGGGTCTACGGACGGGAAGCGGAAAGGCGTTGGTGGTCCTGCCCACGGAGCCCGGCGGCAGGGACTGAGAGCGAAGCTCGGGAAGTGGTAGAGCCAGCAATTCGGGGGATCGCTCTCCACCATGGGGAGCTGCGCAGCCCCCAGTCGTGACAGCACGGCGCCGTCGGTCCCGAGGGCAGAGGTTCTCGTCGCCGAAGACGATCTGACCGAAGCGCTCGAACGCCTGTCGGACGGCCGGGTGATCGAAGGGGACCCATGGAACGTCCATCGATCGTAGAGAGGAGGACCCGCTCCCGCGAGAAGGAGATTCTCGACCCAGTCGGTGGCGGGCCATCCATCCGAGTCGCCGCTTTCGAGTCCCATGCACCAGGGGGTTCTCCCGTCGGCCATCATTCGTTCGGTCAGGGCGACCAGCTGGTTCCAGGTGTCCGGGATGACGTAGCCGGCGCGCCGGAACTCGGGGACCGGATACCAGATGAGGCTCTTCAGGTTCAGGCCGAACGGGGAGGCCGTAGAAGGTGCCTCTTCAGCGGGCCATGACCCGTCCCGCGCGACCGAGCCCAGGGAAAGCAGGTACGGGCTGTAGTCCTTGCTGGAGTCGTTCCATGTCGAGGTATCTGGACCGAGCTCGATCAGCCGCCCTGCCCGGCGAGGGACGCCACCCAGCTCGGCTGGCAACGATCGCGATGTCGGCCGATCGGACCGCGCGGGAATCTTGGGTCACCGGAGGGCAGGAGGTTGAGGTCGATCCCGTCGCGCGCCGAATTCCTTCAGCTGTCTTGCTGAGAGCCACGTCGTCCACCCCTCCGATGATCACCCTCGTGCCTCCGAGGGGTGATCGGACGAGTGGTCTCAGGGGCACGGAAGGGATGTCGGGCGCGAACCGATCGGGAAGGCCAGGGCAGCCGTGGACTCGCGAGGTAACGCTCACATGCGCGATCGGTGAGTGGCCGATCCACCTGATCGAGGGCGTGATTCGCGAGATCGGACACGGGCAGGTCGAAGATGCCGCGATGGCCGAGCGGGCCCGTGAGGGCGACGACCGGCCCGTCTCGGACCGGATACTGGATGCCGGACTTCCTGGATCGCCCAATGCAGCGCCCCCACCGTCTCGGCGGGGACGGGTTCTCCGGTCGGAGCGATGCGAATCGCATGCAGAGCCAGTTGGAGGCCCAGCTCGGGGTCGCTGTCCCAATGTTCGAGAGCACGGCACCGGTCAAACCCGAGGACCCTCTCCTGATCGGTCCGTCGTTGGGCCTCACGGCTTCGGTTCACTGCGACGGCGGTCAGGCTCGCGGCGACCAGCAGGCCGGCGGCGAGGACGGCAACCAGTCCCCGAAGGCGTGAACGAGCTCGGCGCTCGAGCGTGAGCTCGCGCGCGTGCCGCATTCGTTCGGTTGCGACCTCGGCATCTCGATGGGCGAAGCTCGCATCGAGGTACTCGCGTTCGGAGTCGGTGAGCCGGATCGAACCGTCCTTGATCGCCTCCTCGGCCTGCGCGAGTCTGATTCCCGACATCAGGAAATCTGGGCTCCGATCGGCGTGGATCCACTCGCTCGTCGCCATCGAGACCCTGGCCCGCTGGCGCAGGTCCTCCCTTGCATCGTCGATCCAGGTTCGGAGGTGCGCCCACTCCCGAAGCAGGGCCTCGTGGGCGACCTCGACCGTGGGTTCCCGGGTCTCCGGATCCCGATCGAACGAGAGCAGCCGATGGCGGCCGAAGGTCTCGACGACCGCGTCCATCGTCTGCGCGTCCCCAAGCGTCGCGAGCTCCGAACGCCGGACGCGACGTCGCGTGTCCTCGGTGCCCTCCCCGAGCGTGACGAGCCGGAGGAACAGCTGCCGGCACGCCTCGCGACCAGTTCCGTTCATCGGCTCGAACAGCTGCTCCGCCCGTTGCGCGAGCGCGCCGGAGACCCTGCCGATCCGACGGTATGCATCGAGCGTCAGCGTTCGAACGTCCGCGCGCTCCGCGAGCTCGGTGAGCGCGTACTGCAGCAACGGGAGCGCTCCGGGCCGATCCGCGACGTCGGCGATCATCTCGGCGAGGAGCCGCGGTTCGACGACGAGGCCCGCCTGATCGGCCGGGGCCACGATCGCCCGCTCCAGCTCCTCGGGCGTCATCGGCGTGATCGCTTCGGTTCGAGCTGCGAGCAGGTCGCCGAATCCGGGAACCGACAATGGCGCATCGTAGAAGTCCGCCCGCAGGGTCGCGATCATGCGCACCCGGCTATCCGGCTGCAGCGCCGCCGCCTGGATGCTCGCGAGGAACCGCGCTCGCTCGGAGTTGTCCTCGATCATCGTGAAGACCTCTTCGAGCTGATCCAGGACGATCACGAGCTCGGCCTCGGGGTCGGGGAGCATGCGATCGACCGCCCGCACGATGCCGAGCTCGTCGCGCTCGAGCTCCTCCATGAGGGATGGGGGCGGTTCGACGGCCAAGCTCATCAGGGCTGTCTCGAGCTCGCGGAACGGGTGGAGGCCGGGCAGCACGTCGATCACGTACCAGCGCTCGGAGCCCGGGATAGCGCCCCGACGTAGCGCGGGGACGAGCCCGGCTCGAACCAGCGAGGACTTGCCCGACCCGGAGGGACCGACCACAGCGAGGAACCGTTGGGCGTCACCGTCTTCGACCAGGCTCTGAAGGAGGCGCTTGACGACCGTCTCGCGCCCGAAGAAGTCCAGGGCGTCCGCCTCGAGGAACGCGCGCAGGCCCTTGTACGGGTTGCGGATCGGACCCGCTGGTTGGGGCGCGACGCGGGTCCCTTCGAGCGCGGCTCGCAACGCCCTCGCGATCTCCTCGATGTCCGAGAAGCGTTCGTCCGGGTCCTTCGCGGTGGCCCGGCCGATCACCTCATCGACCGCGGGAGGCAGCTGCGGGCGAAGGCTGCGCGCGGACGGGACGACGTCCCGCACGTGGTGGTCGAGCAACGCGGTCAGGGACGTGTCGGGGAAGGGATGCTCGCCGGTCAGCATCTCGAAGACGACGATGCCCAACGCGTAGACGTCGGACCGAGGGGTGGTCGGTTCCAGCCGGATCTGCTCGGGCGAGAGGTACGCCGGGGTCCCACGCATCATCGTGCCCGTGCTCCTCTCCGGTGCCCCGGCGTCCAGCGCCACGCCGAAGTCGGTGAGGTAGGCGTTTCCCTCCTCGTCCAGGAGCACGTTGCCGGGCTTGACGTCGCGGTGCACGACGCCCTGCCGGTGGGCCGCGCCGAGCGCGGATGCGATCTGGTCCACGATCGACGTCACGCGGGACGGCTCGAGAGGTCCGGCCTCAAGCAGGTCCTCCACGCTGCCGCCGCGGAGGAAGCGCATCACGAGGTAGGCGGCGTTCGGCTCGCGCCAGTAGTCGTAGAGCGGTACGACGTGCGGGTGCTCCAGGCGCGCGACGATCTGGGCCTCGCGGTCGAACCGGCGGACGAAGTCGGGGTGGTTGGCGAGCTCGGGATGGACGGCCTTGATCGCGACCTCCCGGCCGACCTGCGGTTGGATGGCGCGATACACGACGCCGAACGCGCCCTCGCCAACCTGGTCGAGCAGCCGGTAGCCGCGCAGTGGTTCGCCCTCCAGATCGAGATCCGTGTCCTCGCGGAGGATCCGCTCGTGCAGCCGACGGAGATCGGGGGACGGGTCGACGCCGAGCTCGCGGGCGAGTCCGTCGCGGGCGCGCTCGAACGCCGCCAGCGCGTCCGCGGGTCGCCGCGAGCGGTAGAGCGCGAGCATCAACAGCTCCCAGAGGCGCTCGCGGAGCGGGAGCTCGCGGGTGAGCGCCTCGAGCTCGCCGATCACCTCGCCGTGTCGGCCTTGGGCGATGTCGGCGGCGATCCGCTCCTCGAGCGCTTGGACGCGCAGTTCACTCAGGCGAGCGATCCCGGCGGCGAGGGAGGCTTCGGTCGCGAGGTCCGCGAAAGCGGGTCCCGTCCACAAGGCGAGCGCCTCGCGCAGGATCGCGCCCGCCCGGGCGGGGCTCCCGTTCGCGAGCCGCGCCTCGTGGAGCAGGTGTTCGAAGCGGGCCGCGTCGAGCTCCTCCTCGGCGGCGTGCAGCACGTACCCGGGCGCGCGACCCTCGATGCGCTCGGCGCCCAGAGCCTTTCGCAGATGCGAGATGTAGCTGTGGAGCGTCCCCCGCGCGGCCTCCGGCGGCTCGTCCCCCCAGACCTGATCGATCAGGGTGTCGGCCGGGACGAGCTCGTTCACCCGGACCAGGAGGTGTGCAAGGACCGTCCGTTGCTTGGGGCCACCGAGCGTGACGGGCCCGTCTTCGCCCACCGCCTCGAGCGGTCCGAGGACCTTGAAGCGCATCCGCGGACCGTACCCGCGGCGGCTGCGCTTGGGAAGGTTCGCCCTGCTGGGAAGGCTCATCCGCGTTCCCGGAGCGTCCATCGCGCGCAGCCTCCGAGGGTGTCCTTGTAGGTCGCTTGAAGCCCTCGGTCGGCCCTCGGCTTCAAGCCGTCCTCAAGCGAACGCGACCGGGCTCCAAGAACGGAGTTCGACCCTGCCCACATGGGCACGAAGATCGCATCGAGACTCCTGATCCTGGTTCTGGCGGCCGCGACGCTGGCCGGCGGGAGCATCCACACAGACCCCCGGACCGCCCCTGTCGTCGTGGGGCAGGGGATCCGCGTCTTCGGCGCGGACCCCGAGCACGAGCGGCTGGTTCGCTGGGCGTTCGGCAGGTACGAGCACGCGGGCCTGGGTGCGCCGGCGGTCGATGTGCACTTCCATGCCGACACGTCCGGCTGCTACGGCCACCTGGGTGCGGAGCTCGGCGGTCGCGTCGACATCTGCGTCGTCATCGTGAGCGAGATCGCCCGCGACGCCCTGTTGCACGAGATGGGCCACGCCTGGGTCGACGAGAACGTGTCAGAGGTGGTTCGCGAGCGGTTCATGCAGATGCGGGGGCTGACCGCCTGGAACGACCACCGGGTCATCTGGGACGATCGTGGCTTCGAGCACGCCGCTGAGACCCTTACCTGGGCGCTCGGCCACCGCTATCTGGCGCCGGGGATCCCCCACCACGAGCCCGATCGGCTGACGGCAGGGTTCGAACTCCTGACGGGTGGACTTCCGCTCCCGCACGCGGGCAACGTCGACGATCAGACGAAGTGGCTGGGGTCGGGCTGCGTGCCCTCCGGCCAGCCCGGGTAGTCGTCCCCCGGGTACTCCGACGGCTTGCCGTAGCAATGGTCGATCGGCGGCAGGGGCTGAGCGTCGGTGCGCGGGTTCCTCCCGAACGCGAACGCGTGCTCGAAGTTGTGGGTGCGTTCGATCCGATCGGTCAGGTACGGAAGCCCCCAGTTGTCCGAGACGAACCGGAGCGGGCTCGAGAACTCTCCCTCGGCGTCGTCGACGTAGCCCTTCCTCGCGTACGGGCTGATCACGAGCATCGGGACGCGGAACCCGAACCCGATCTCGTCGACCGTGGGCGGCGGGACGTGGTCGTAGAAGCCGCCCCACTCGTCCCAGGTCAGGAACAGCGCCGTGTGCTCCCAGTCGTCGCTCTCCATGACCGCGTTGACGATGCCGGTGAGCCAGTTATGCGCGAAGCACGTGCTCTCGGGCGGGTGGTCCGAGAGCTCGAACCGCGGCGTGACCCACGTGACCGAGGGGAGCCGGCCGGCGCGGATGTCGTGCGGCAGCCGGTCGACCGAGCGGATCCGTTCGGGGCGCCACAGGTCGGTGTGGAACACACCCTCGATGCCGTTCAGCGCGTTCCAGAAGTACCCCGATTGTCCGGGTTGTGCCGCGTAGTACGCCCAGGACACGCCGGCGCTCTCCAGCTGCTGCGGGACCGTCTCGAACGTGAAACACGAGTCGTGCTTGGTGAGGTTCCCCTTCTCGTCCTTCACCAGGACGAACACGTTCTTGCCGACCGCGTCGCACCCCCAGCTCTTGAAGGTCCGGCCGTCGGAGAGCTGCCGGGTCTCGATGTTCTCCGGGTTGTCGAGCGCGCCGCCGGACTGTCCCGCGACGAAGAAGAAGTGGTTCGGGTAGGACGGGCCGCCGACCGACGCGAAGAAGTTGTCGCACAGCACATAGTCCTTCGCCCACGACCAGTAGTTCGGGATCGACGTCCCCTCGAACTGCGTGTACGCCCACGGGTCGCCGAACTGTCCGTTGCCGAACCCGTCGTACGCGCCGCCGTTCACGTCGTTCAGGTGGGCCGCGCGGTCGTGGGGGATGTCGCCCGGGAGCCAGTGCGGGCTCGGCATGAGCGGCACCTCCTGCCCGAACTTCACGCCCACCGTCGCGCCGTTCGCCCCGGGGAACCTGCCGTACAGGTTGTCGAAGCTCCGGTTCTCCATCATCACGTAGATCGCGCGCTTGATCGGCCACCGCGTGTCGGTCGCCACGACCGACGCGGTTGCGGACGGCGCGACGACCGGTTGCTTTCGGCCGCCGCCGGTGCACGCGACCATCGTGGCGCCGGCGAGCGCGAACGCCGACGTGCGCAGGAACGAACGCCGCGAGAACAGCGGCGAGTCGTCGTGTCCGAGTCGTTCGTAGCCGGAACGCTCGTCGGGGGGTCGGTCGGGGCGGCCGTGCACGGTTGCCCAAGCTATCAAGCAACCCCGCGAACGATATCCTTCTGCGACCCTCAGACCCTATGCATCAGCACAGGTTCTCCACCACGCTCTCCGGCGCGTTCTCTGGCGCGTTCTCTGGCGCGATCGCATCCGTGTGCGTCGCGCTCGCCTTCGCCGCCTGCACCGGCGGCGCCGAGCCCGGCGCGCCGTCCGTCTCGTCCTCCGGGACGCCTCCGGTCACGCCGATCTCGCAGACGGGTCCCACAGCCTCGCCCACGCCGCCCGCGCTCCCGGACGAGCCACCCGCCACGCGGGGGCCGGTCGCCGCGGACTGCGTCGACGGATGGGTGGCGCCGCCTCGTGACTCGGCGCGCTACGCCGAACCGCTCCGGGTGATCCGCCGGATGACCGGCGTCCGGGGCCCACTCGAGGTGGTGGACCTTCGCTACTTCGAGGGACCCGAGTCCCCGCCCTCGGACAAGGGCTACCTCCTGGACATCCGTCGCTGGTACGTGAAGGCGTTCGCGAAGGACGACCTGTCCTTCCAGGGACGGTTCCTGGTGGAGTCCCGGGAGTTCGGGACCGGTCTGGTCGCCGTCGCCCCCTACGACACGAACGGCTTCCGCTCGCCGGACTGGGTCGGGTTCCAGTTCGACAGCGGCGATCCCGATGCGCGCGCCTATCCGGGGTTGCCGGGGCTGTGGTCCGGCGTCCCGTACGACTTCGCCTCCGGCGGCGCGGGGCTCCAGATCCCGGGGCTGCCCGACGAGGTGATCGGCTGCCTGTCGGCGACCTGATCGCACACGCGCAACCTCGTCGCTCCGGCGAAGGCGTCTAGCCGCCCGCCAGCACCGCCGCGCCCACCGCCCCGGACAGGTCGCCGAACTCGCTCGAGAGCATCGCGGGGGGGCGCTCGGGGACGAACAGGAGCGGCTGCATCTCGTCGCGGATGCGTTCGACGAAGGGCGGACCGAGGCGGTCGCTCAGACCGCCGCCGATCACGATCGCTTCGAGCGCGAGCAGGTTCTGCACCGACGCGAGGCCCGTGGCCAACGCCCCCACGGCGCCGTCGATCAGCTCCTGGGAGAGCTTGTCACCCTCCTCGAGCGCCTCCGCAATCACGCCGCTGGACATCCGCGTGCGGCCCTTCTTCTCCATGATCTTGAACAGGTTGGTCTTGCGCCCGCCCTCGTGGAGCTCGCGCGCGTAGACCTCCATCCGGCCCCGACCCGCGTAGGCCTCCAGGTGTCCCTTCCGCCCGTCCGAGCACACGCGGCCTCCCGGCTTGACGATGATGTGGCCGATCTCGGCCGCTGCGCCCTGCCCCCGGTACGTTTCGTCGTTCAGGATCAGGCCACCGCCCACGCCGGTTCCGACCCACACGCCCAGCAGATCCCGGAAGCCGCGACCGGCTCCGCGCTTCCATTCGCCGAGGATCGCCACTCGCACGTCGTTGTCGATCGTGACTGGCGCGCCGACCAGGCCCTCGGAGACCATCGAGCCAAGTGGGACCGGTTCGGCGGTCTGGAACCCCGGCAGGTTGGGCGAGCTCGAGACCGTGCCGGCCTCCACGTCGATCGTGCCGGGCGCCCCGATCCCGACGCCCCGGACCTCCGACCGATGCGCCTCGGCCTCCGCGAGCGCGGCGTCGCTCGCCGCCACGATCGCGGACGCCACGTCACGCTCACCGGTCTGCGGGGTCGCGAGCCGGAACTTCCCGATGATCGCGTGGTCGCGCAGCGCGGCGGCCTGGATCTTGGTCCCGCCGAGGTCGATGCCGATCGTGATGTCGCCCATGGGTCCTCCTCGACCGGATGCGACCGATGAAGCTGGCGGAGCCGCCGCGGCCGGCCTCGGCCGCCACGCCGCAGTATCGGTCAGGACGGCCACCCCGTATAGGCCTCGTGGCCGCGCTTGCGGAGCTCGTTGCCGATGACGATCCGCTGGATCTCCGAGGTGCCCTCCCAGATGCGGTCGACCCGGAGCTCGCGCCACAGTCGTTCGACCGGCTGCTCACGCATGTAGCCCCGGCCGCCGTGGACCTGGACCGCCGCGTCGACCACCCGGCCCGCCGTCTCCGAACACACGAGCTTGACCGCCGACGCGAGCGCGTGCAGCTCCTTGCGATCGGTGCCACCGCGCGCCGCCTGCCACCCGACGCGGTACAGCATCGACTTCGCCGCCATGATCTGCGCGGCCATGTCCGCCAGCATGAATTCGACGGCCTGGAACGCCACTATCGGCTCCCCGAACTGGACCCGTTGCTTCGCGAAGTCGAGCGAGAGGTCGAGGGCTCGGGTTGCCGCGCCCATCGTGCGCGCGCCGATCATGATCCGCTCCTCGACGAACCAGTCCTTCGTGAGCTCGTAACCGGCGCCCACCTCGCCCACCACCGCGTCGAGCCCGACGCGGACACCCTCGAACGCGAAGATCGGATGCTCGAACACGAACGTGTGCGAGTACTTCGGCGTCCGGACCAGCCGGACGCCGGGCAGGTCCTTGTCGACCAGGAACACCGTCGCCTTCGCCGGGTCGCCGTCCACGTGCGCGTGGACGAGGATGAAATCGGCCACGTCGCCCGACGTGACGTGCCACTTCGTGCCGTCGATCACCCAGGCGTCGCCGTCGCGCCGAGCCGAGGTGCGGACCATCGAGGGGTCCGAACCGGCGTGCTCCTCGGTGATCGCGTATGCGTCGCGCCGCTCGCCCCGGCACGCCGGGAGGAGGTACCGCTCCCTCTGGTCCGGGGTGGCGTTCGCGAGTGGGATCGACGGCCGCCACGGGATGTCCCAGAGCCCGCCGGTGGCCTTTCCCCATTGCTCTTCGATCAGGATCTGTTGGAAGAGGTCGAAGCCCTGACCCCCGTCGTCCTTCGTGTGGTTGATCGCGTTGAAGCCCGCGTCGAGCACCGCCTGCTTCGCGTTCGCGGAGCTCTCGGCGCTGAGCCCATCGTGCTCCTCGCACTCGAGCTCGAGGGGGACCAGCACCCGTTCGGTGAAGCTCCGGGCGCGATCCCTGAGCTCGAGATCCTCGGGCGTGAGGCGGATGTCCATCGGCCGGGCGAGCCTAGCCGACGCGCATGCGCCGCGCCGGTCCGCTCACGTCGCGGGCGGGCAGGTCGTGCCGCGGATCGCGAGGGTCTCGCGTTGGAGGTCGATGTCCTTCCATCCGACCGCAAGCAGGGTCCCGTCGGGGAGGGCGTCGACCGCCGAGAGCGCGTCCGACCCCGCGACCGATGGTCCTTCGACCGGCACCCACCCGCGATCGCCGTACCGGTAGACGGCCGCACGCGTGGTCCCCGGCTCCTTCGACGGACGCGAGCCCACCGCCCAGATGTCGAGACCGCCGATCGCCGCGACGTCGACGAGCTCGGCATCGCCGCGGGTGATCGGGGTCTCGGTCCACGTCTCGCCGTCGAAGCGTTGGATCGGCGTGCCCACGGCCCATACCTCGCCGGCTGCGAACGCCTCGATCGCGTGCAGCGTCCCGTCGATCTCGGTCGGGCTCGAGCTCCACGCCTCGCCGTCGAACCGCAGGATCAGCGGCTGGAAGTGGTGGTAGCCGACCGCCCACAGGTCGCTGGGTGAGATCCCGTCGACGTCGACGAGCGCGGACTTGCCGCCGCCGGTCGCGCGCCCCATCTCGACGTCGGCCCACGCCGTTCCGTCCCAATGCAGGACGAGCGCCCGCTCCAGCGATGCGGCCGGGTCGCCAACGGATCCGACGGCCCATACGTCCGCGGGTGAGATCGCGGCCACTCCGTTCAGCACGCCGTCGATCTCGGACGGGAGCTCCACGTCGGACCACTGGGTCCCGTCGTAGTGCAGGACCAGCGGCTGCTCGCCGGACCCGCTCGAGGTCCGTCCGACGGCCCAGACGTCGTTCGGCTCGGAGGCATCGACGGCACGGAGCTCGTTCAGGGTGGTCCCGGGGCTCGGCGCGGCGACCGGCAGCCATCGGTCGCCGTCCCACCGCTGGATCGCCGCCGCCGTTGGGATCTCCGGCTCCCCGATCCCTCCGACCGCCCACGCCTCCGCCGACGAGACGGCCGTGACCCCCAACAGGGTGGTCGCCGCCTCGCCCGGGTTCGCGCTCCGAACGACGTCCCAGGTCGGGGCGCAGGACGGGGTCGTCGGGGAGGCGGAAGGGCTGGTGGAGGGCCGCGGTGTGACGACCTCGTCGGGGCCACCGGCCGCGTAGACGACCGCCGAGCCGATCGCGAAGGTGGCCACGGCCGCGACCGAGGCGTTCACCAGGCCTCGCCGCTGGAGGCTGTTCACGGCCGCACGCTGTTCACGCCGTCAGGACCCTCGCGGACGCATCGCGGTTCCCGAGCGCCGGGCCGCGACGTCCGCCGTTGCGCGGCACATCGCGCGCCCGGTACCCTCCCGCTTCCGTGGGCGTGTTCGAACGCGACGTCGTCATCATCGGGGGAGGCCACAACGGCCTCGCGTGCGCAGCGTACCTTGCGAAGGCCGGCTTGGATGTGCTCGTCCTGGAGAAGCGCGGCGTCGTCGGGGGCGCCGCGGCCACCGAGGAGCCGTGGCCGGGCTACCGGGTCTCGAGCGCGTCCTACGTCGTGTCCCTGATGCCGCCGCAGGTCGTGCGCGAGCTCGACCTGAAGCGCTTCGGCTACGAGCTCTCGATCGTCACGCCCGACTACTTCGTGCCGTTCCCCGACGGGACATCGCTCACGCTGTGGGGCGATGTCGAGCGCGACGCCGCCGCGATCGCGCGGTTCAGCGAGCACGATGCGGCCGCGTACGTCGCGTTCGACCGCTACTTCGTTCGCGTCGCGCGGCTGCTGAAGGACCTGCTGTTCGTCGTGCCGCCGAACATGAACCTGCGCGATCTCCCGAAATGGGCGGCCACGGCCGGGCGCTTCCGCAAATGGAGCGGTCGCGATCTCCACGAGACCGTGCGGCTGTTCACGATGAGCGCGGCGGACTTCCTCGACGAGTGGTTCGAGGACGAACGCGTCAAGGGCGCGCTCGCGACCCAGGCGATCATCGGCGCGTGGTGCGGGCCGATGACGCCGGGTTCGGCCTACGTCCTGATGCATCACTGGATCGGCGAGGTGGACGGTCACGCCGGCGCGTGGGGATGGGCGAAGGGTGGCATGGGCGGGATCTCGGCGGCGATGGCTCGGGCCGCCGAAGCCGCGGGCGCCGAGATCCGGACCGACGCCGAGGTCGACCGGGTCGCGATCAACGCGAGCGGCCGGGCGGTAGGGGTCGCGCTCGCGGACGGTTCGCTGGTCCGGGCGCAGCGCGTCGTCTCGTGCGCGCACCCGGTCACGACGTACCTGTCGCTGATCGGTGAGGAGCGGCTGCCGGGCGACGTCGTCCGCGACGTGAGGCGGTACCGGACGCGCTCGGGCTCGGTCAAGCTGAACGTCTCGCTCTCCGAGCTGCCGGCGTTCCCCGCATGGGACCAGGAGGGCGACCTGCACAAGGGCCTGGTCGCCGTCTCACCGTCGATCGAATACCTCGAGCGGGCGTGGGACGATGCGAAGTACGGCCGGATGAGCGAGCACCCCTACGTCGAGGTCGTGTTCCCCACGGCGCACGAACCCGAGGGGCTCGCCCCGAGGGGCAAGCACCTGATGCTCGCGTTCAGCCAGTACGGCCCGTACGAGCTGGCCGAGGGATCGTGGGACGAGGGCGGCCGGGACGACTACGCGGCCCGGGTCCTGAAGGCGCTGGGCGAGTTCGCGCCCTCGCTCGAGTCGGCGGTCGAGCACCTCGAGGTGCTCACGCCGAGGGACATCGAGGAACGGTTCGGTCTGATCGGCGGGAACATCATGCAGGGCGAGCTCACGCCGGACCAGCTGTTCAGCTTCCGCCCGATCCCCGGGCACGGCGACTACCGGACGCCGGTCGCCGGCATGTACCTGTGCGGCGCGGGCACCCATCCGGGCGGCGGCGTGATGGGCGTCCCGGGGCGAAACGCCGCGTCGGTGATCCTGCGCGACCACAAGCGCGGCGAGTTCATCGGGCGCATCAAGAGCCTCGGCCGCTAGATGCTGACGCAGCTCGCCCAGGCCGTCCGCGATCGCCGGCTCTCGGCGGTCGAGCTGGTGGAGGAGTCGATCGCACGGATCGAACGCCTCGACCCGGCACTGAACGCGGTCACGGCGGCCTGGCCGGAGGAGGCGCTCGCGCAGGCTCGGACGCTCGACCGTCGCGGCGCCGAGGGCCCGCTCGCCGGCCTGCCGCTGCTGGTCAAGGACAACACCGACGTGGGCGGCAAGGTAACGAACTTCGGTTCGCGGACGATGCTCGATCGCCCGCCCGCCGAGCGGAGCGAGATCACCGTGGAGAGGATGGTCGCGGCGGGCGCGATCGTGCTCGGCCGGACGAACATCCCCGAGTTCGCGTTCCAGGGGTGGACCGACAACGACGTCTTCGGACCGACGCGCAACCCGTGGGGGCTCGA
>CAVQIQ010000013.1:0-132098 GCA_963712645.1 uncultured Actinomycetes bacterium
GCTCCGAAGAACCGCAGGTCAGGAGGGGTGCGCGTCAGACCCGACACGTATGAACCCTTCGCGTGCCGCACACACGTGCCGCACCGCGACGAGCACCCAGCGCCTCGGCGATCTCCTTGTCGGCCCGATCCAGCCCTTCCGACTCGGCCACACGTCGACCCGGATGGTCGAGCAGCACTACGCCGGGAGGCAGCTGACCGAACCTGAACCCCTGCAACCAGGCGGGAGCGAACCCGGTCTTGGTGGCCCCGCGGTCTCTTACGACGTTCCGCGTTTCAGATGCATGAACCTACCGATGTGTCTCGGAACATCCTTGGCGCGCTGATGCGGGACGGCGAGAGCCGCTGACGCCGCGAGGGGAGGGCGGCGGATCGGGCGGCGGCCAAGCCGCCCTCATCAGCTTCGCGAAGAGGTCGTGTTCGTGTACGGGCCGCACTTAGCCGGCGCGGTCGCCGTTATGGGACCGAAGTATGGCCTCCCATCGGGACGAGGGCGATCGTGCAGGTCACGGTGCCGCTCGACTCGCCGCACTCGGCACTCGCCGAGACGAACGTGAATCCAGCGGGAAGGTCATCGGTCACGACGACATCAGTCGCGTCGGCGCTGCCCGAGTTCGTGACCGACATCGTCCACGTGATGTCCTGGCCTGAGGCTAGTCGCCGCCAGGCGACCCGGTGCTGTTCGTGATCGTGCAGGTCCAGTCGTCGCCGGGCCGCACGTTCACCGTTGCGCTGGTGCCGTCCACCGGCGGTTGAGCCGGCCTCGACCCGTTCTGGCAGACGACCTGCGATGCGTAGTCGGTGAGGTCGGTGCTTCCGGCCCCCGTCTCCCCGACGGTGTGGTCACCGAACGCCACGGTGCGGTTTGCGCTCGCTCCGTCACCGCCGGTGACAACGGTCTCACCGTCGATCTGGAGGTGGAACGTTCCCGGATCGTCGGAGGGAACGAGGTCTTTCACGACTCGCAGCTCGCCGATGACCTCGTCGATGACCTCGCAGTCCCCGTTCGCGAAGACAGCCTGCCCAAGCGGGGTCCAGTTGAGCGAACCAGGGAAGGACGGATCGGTGATCGGGTCACCGTTCTTGTCGAACGGCGGGATGATGTCCCCCCAGTCCTTCCGGTTGGAGGGGTAGTCGAGGGTCGGATCGAAGATCCCACCTTCGCGATGCCCCTGATGATCGCTGTGGCCATCGCCGTCTACCGCCCTCAGGTTGACCGTGATCTTGTTGTAAGGGTTCGAGACCGAGTTGGTCCGGTGACAGATCGTCACCTTGACATGAGCGGGGGCGCTCAAGGCAGCGTTGAAGCTACCGCCGACGAGCAGGAGGCAGACCGCCGCGACGAGTAGGAGGAACCTCGTTGTCGGCCGTGAGTGACGAGTGTCCGAAGCGATCATCGATGCGCCTCTCCTTCGTTGCCCTCGCGTTGCGCTCGGCACCGCGGCCCTCATCGAGGGTGGAGATCGGGGGTGGAGCGCCGTCGAGGCGATGCTACGCGGGTCGCTCCCGCGCTCCATCGGGCGTCGGTCTATGGATGCGCTGCCCTTCGAAGTAGCCCGGAGGGGCTGGCGATCCCGTCGTCCGCTCGTAGGAGGACCCGTTCGGGCCCTCGTTTCGTGCCCGGGTAGACTGAGCGTTCGCACCTGCAACTCAGGTGGTCCGGCGGGGTGGCCGAGTGGTTAGGCAAGGGTCTGCAAAACCCTCTACACCGGTTCAATTCCGGTCCCCGCCTCGGCCCGGCGGTACCATGCCGGACTTCGGGCGCTTAGCTCAGGGGTAGAGCGCTTCCTTGACGCGGAAGAGGTCAGAGGTTCAAATCCTCTAGCGCCCACTACCAAAGGCCCTGGTCACAGGGCCATTTCGTTTGAGCGGAGCCGCCGGGATTGGCGGCTTCGGGCCCAGAAGTTGACGAAAAGTTGACGCGACGCGTCGGCGACGAGACTGAACCTGTGGGCCGTGCCTCGGGATGTGTCGGCAGCTGGGCTGCGCGAATGCGTCAGTGGGTAGGGCTACCCTCGTCGACACGATGCAGGGCAGCGCTCGGGACGAGGTGGAAAGGGCGACGATCGGGGCCCGACGTTTGGCCACGCCAACCGAAGTTGCCGCCTACCTTCAGGTCCCGGTGAGGACTCTGTATACGTGGCGTTATCAGCGGAAGGGTCCTCGGGCGCATCGTGTCGGCCGTCACCTTCGATACCGGTGGGAGGACCTGGAGGCGTGGCTCGCGTCAGATGCTGCCAGGGGATGATCCGAGCTCCAGCCCAATCGAACCAACCGAGAATGTCACTTGACACCCCCCGGTCGGGAGGATCTGTCAACCGGTCGTAGCGCGGACCTCGTTCGGATGGAGGGACATCATCGACCTCGGCGAGATCACGACGGCCCGCGGACCGGAGATCCACGTGGCGCTGTGGGTCCGCCTGTGGGGATCGCTCGGCACCGGGACGTTCAACACCTCGGTGGTCCGGTGAACGGCGGGGTTTCAGACCAGATCTACTGCTTGGTCACCGGCGCCACCTCCGGCATCGGGGAGGCGACCGTTCGGGCGCTCGCGGCGATCGGCGCGACCACGATGCTCGTCGCTCGCGACCGGGCGAAGGGCGAGGCGACCGCGGAGGAGATCCGGCGGGCGACCGGGAACGACCGCATCGGGGTGCTCTTCGCCGACCTTTCCTCTCAGGCCTCGATCCGCGATCTCGTCGCAGCGTTCGCTCGCGACCATGACCGGCTCGACGTACTCGTCAACTGTGCGAGCGCGTTCTTCCGCAAGCGCCAGGTGACGGTCGATGGGCTCGAGATGACCTTCGCGTTGAACCACCTCGCCTACTTCCTGCTCACGAACCTGCTCCTTGAGCAATTGAGGCGGCCCGGAGCGGCTCGCATCCTGAACGTCACCGCTCCCGCGACCACGAGGATCGACTTCGACGATCTGCAGGCCAAGCGCCGGTACCGGCCCTTCACGGTCTTCGGAGCGTCCAAGACGGCGGAGCTGATGTTCACCTTCGAGCTCGCGCGCCGCCTTGAGGGCACCGGACTCACAGCGAACGCTGTGCATCCAGGGCTCGTGCGTTCGAACCTCATGCACGAGGCGCCTGGCCCGTTCCGGCTCATGCTTCGTCTGCGAGGCCGGTCCCCCGAGGTGGCGGGAGGCGCGATCGCGCACGTCGCGACCTCCCCCGAGTATGCCGCCACGACCGGACGGTTCTTCCGCAACGGAAAGGAGATCGAGCCGCCCAGATACGCTATGGACGTTGAGGCTCAGCGTCGACTCTGGGAGCTGAGCGAGGCGCTCACCGGTCTGCGTGCCGAGCAGGGGTAGTGACGCGCTCGCGACGTCAGGCGAACACCTTAAGCCCGACGGATTCTCCGGGCTGGGCAAGGTCGGGCTTCTAGAGGAACCGGGCCGATCGGAATGCGCGACGCTACCCCGGTTCCCCGGTGAGGGAAACGTCAGGTAGGCGTGGGAGGCCGGCCCCGGATGTTCTCGGCGAAGAAGGCGAGCACTCGCTGCCACGAGTCGGCTGCCGCGGCCGCGTGGTAGCGCTTTGGCAACGTGTCGTTGAAGAACGCGTGCTTCGCACCCGGATACACCTTGAGGTCGTGAGGGACACCGGCCGCCGTCAGCTCGGTCTCGAGGATGGCCGCGGCCTTGGTCGTGAAGTCCTTGCCCGGCCACGACCCCACTACAGGGCAGAGGCGGCGGATCGCCTCTCGTGGTTTGGGGGCGGCTCCGTAGTAGGGCGCGATCGCCTTCAACCGGTTCTCGGTGCAGGCCCACGTGAGCACGATCGAGCCGCCCAGGCAGAAGCCGATCGCGCCGATCCGGCCGGCGTCGACCTCGTGGTGGTCGGCCAGGCGTCCGAGCGCGGCCTTGAGGGCGGGGACGCCGAAGTAGTCCAGGTTGCCGGCCATACCACCGATGAACATCCGAGCCATGCACACGATCCGGTTTCGTCCGCCGAAGAGGTCGACGCCGAGCGCCGCGTAGCCCTGCTCGGCGAAGCGGCGACAGATGTCGCGGATATTGTCGTTCAGCCCCGAGGCTTCGTGGATCACGACCACGCCGGGATGCGGTCCCGCGCCGTCGGGGAGGGCCAGGTACGAATCCTCGAGCGACTCGGTCCTCATCGCTGCAGTCTCTTGCGGATGCGTCGCGTGGACAAGGCTGCCGTCCGCTCCCACCCGCGAAACGACGCCCAATGTCCAGCGCGGGAGGCATGCGCCCCTCCAGCGTCTTTGGCCACGAGCCTATCGTGGAAACAGGAGGGGGACCGGAGCTCCACGGGGACATAGAGAGAGGGTGACCGGACATGGTCCGCATCGAAGGCGAGATCCTGATCAGCCGACCAGCGGAGGAGGTGTTCGACTTCGTAGCCGATGAGCGGAACGAGCCTCGCTACAACCCGCACATGCGTCGCGCCGAACAGATCTCCGACGGACCCATCGGCCTTGGCACGCGCTTCCGGGCGGAGATCGTGAGCATGGGCCGACCCGTCCAGATGGTCATCGAGTTCACCGGGTACGACCGGCCCCGGCGGCTTGCGTCATCGACGCACATGTCCTCGATGGATACTGACGGCGGCCTGACGTTCGACCCCGTTCCCGAAGGGACCCGGATGCGATGGTCGTGGGACGTCGAGCCGCGCGGCATCTTCAAGCTGATGCGCCCGTTGGTCGCCTGGATGGGCCGGCGCCAGGAGCAGAGGATCTGGACGAGCCTCAAGCATCTCTTGGAGGGGCAGGCAACCGATGTGGGAAGCGGTGCGAGGAGTTGATCGATCGGCGCGCGCCAGCCGGCTCGAGGCAGCTGCGCACGGCGCCTGTGAGCGCAGCGGCAACCCCTCGCTGCAGTACTGGCTCCACCCTGTCCCAACCGGATTTGAACCCGTGTCTCCACCTTGAGAGGGTTCCTGGGACCGATTCCGCCACCTGCGGCGAAGCCTTGCGATACCCATCTAGCTGCGGATTTGCATCTCTTCGCAACTCGTCCTCTTGCGTCGTCGTGCAGTACGTCGCGGGGCCAATGCGGGGCCAATTGTTGGTGCCGTCATACACGATGGTGCCCCGACCGGTCGACCTGGCGTGTTCTGGGAGGGGGACGGCATGAAGGCGATTGTTCAGGAAGAGTACGGCTTGGCCGACGTCCTGCGGTTCGAGCACGTCGAGAAGCCGGTCGCGGGTCGCGGGGAGGTCCTGATCCGTGTCATCGCAGCGAGCGCGTTCATCGGCGACTGGCACGTCATGACCGGCAACGCCGTACGGGATCCGCCTCGTCTCCGGGCTGCGGACGCCCAAGCAGCGGGTCCGAGGTCAGGACGTCGCCGGCGAGATCGAGGCCGTCGGCGAGGACGTCACCGCGTTCCGCCCGGGGCGACGAGGGTGGTCGGCATCGGCAACGGGATACACTACTGATCGGCGACGAAGATCGAACGCTCCGGGCGCCCGCCAGCACGAGCGCCGCGGGTGCCGCCGAGCGTGGGGCTACGCCGCGGCCCTCCACCCCTCGATCGACGGGGTGATCCCGTCGCCGGCGCCTCGCAGCCTCCGAAGCCCCCATTCGTCCTCGATCAGCCGCAGCACCGAATAGTGGTCCGCGGCGGGGCGGATCCGCGTCCGGTCGGCTGCGCCCGGGCCGGCGATCAATGCGGCCACATGCCCGCCGCCGGGATCCACGCCGCAGCACCCCAGATCGCTCGAGCCCTCGTCGAACAGGATCAACACGATTCCGTTCGCACCGAGGGCGGGCAGGATCTTCGGCACCCATCGTTGCAGCCACGCGTCGCCCGTGGCCACCGAGCACGAATGCATGTCCGCGCACTCGTTCGGGGTGATCCAGACGAACTGCGGCAGGCCGCTGCGGAGGTCTCCCGGGAGCTCCGTGAACGGGACGACCTTGTTACACCGGAGGGGGCGGTTTCGGATGTCGTTGAAGTACATGAACGGGTCGTGCTTCTTCGCGTACGCGTTCGGATCCGTTCCCGAGGACGCGCCCGTGTAGCAGGCGCTCGGCATCGACTGCATGTACGCCCCCCACGAGATCCCGTGGGCCTCGAGCTGGTCGACGAGGTTCTTGCCCCGCACGTAGCAGTCGGTGCAGTCGGACGTTATCCCGAACGTCGAGCCGCCGATCAGCGCGAGGTAGTTCGGCAGCGAGGGGTGAGAGACCGCGTACTCCTGCATGAGCAGGACCTTTCGACGAGCCAGCTTGTTCAGGTACGGAGCATCCGAGGCGCCGATCACGGTGCCGTACTCCTTGTTCTCCATGACGATGACCGCGATGTGCTCGGCCGGATCCGCCGGCGCAGCCACGGCCCTCGCTCCACGCGCCGGCGCGTCAAGGATCCGGCCCGAGGGTCCGCACGCCGCGAGCACAAGCCCGAGCGAGAGGCCGAAAAGCAAGGGACGGCGCGATCGCGCGGGTCGGATCGCCATCCGCCCAGGGTACCTTCGTCGCCCCGCAAGCATGTTCGCCCTGGGCACAGCCGGTAGGGCGTTCAGCCCTCGGGCGGCAACGTTGGAAGCCGTCTGCCTACGCTGCGGGAGGGCATAGGGGATGTCCTTCGGCTCGTGGGTGTGGGCACCGCACCCGGCTTCGGGTTCGCGGATACGAACCGAGCCCCCCGGTAGCCTTCTTGAAGGCCGCGCTCGCCTCGGGCGAGAGCTCGCTTCCTGCCACGAAGGCATCCCATCCGGCGGGGTAATCCCTCAGGCCTACGTCCTCACCTCCGGTGATCTCTCGTGGGTCGTCCAAACGACTCAGCAAGGAATGCGTTCACGCCGCACGCTCCGATGCCGGGGATCAACTTCGACCAGGATGTCCTGTTTGTGACGACGTTGGTAGAACCCCGTGTGGGACGAGCTGTCGCGACGTGGCACGCGCCGGGGGTGCCCTTAACGATGGCCGTCAACCCGGCGTCGCGTCGGCATTTCCCGGACGCGACGTCCCGAGCGGCGCCCTCGAATGCGCCGGGCGAAGGGCCGCGCGCTCGACGAACGAGCTCCGCCTCGGCCCCGCTTGCACCGCCTGGTGCAACGCGCTCCCCTCCAGGAGCTCGGACCAGCTGAGGAACCAGACGGTCCAACCGTCCCCCCACGTCCCAGCCCGCGGGCTCCCGGTGATCGTCACCGGATCTCCCGGAACGGCGAGCTTGTAGTAGGTCTCGGCGTTCTCCGGGGAGAGGTTCACGCACCCGTGGCTCACGTTGGCGAACCCCTGGTCCCCGACCGACCAATAGGCATCGTGGAGGAAGTTCCCTCCCAGGGTGAACCGAACCGACCAGGGAACCTCGATGTCGTAGCCGGGGCCGACCATCTCCTCGGGGTTGGATTTCTCGATCGTGAGATACGTGCCGTTCGGCGTGTCGTCGCCGGGCTTGCCCGCACTCATCGGCCAGGTCGCAAACAGGTGCTTGTCCCGGTAGATCTTCACGTGGTGCGTCCGCGTGTTCGCCACGGCGATGAGCGATCGGCCGATCACGAATCGCTGGGTGAGGGTGTGCACGCCGTACAGGTGTGGGGAGCCCTCGATGCCGTCGAGGTGGCCGACGAACCGAACCCTCGTGTGCGGCCGCCAATAGGTCCTCGGCCGGAAGTAGAGCGTCTGGTCGCCGTCCCAGTACCAGGCGCCCACCACCTGCCTGGAGGTCTGGATCTCGAGCGAGCGCTCCACCGCCCGCTTGTTGCTGATCGGGGAGCTAAACGTGAGGATAATCGGCATCCCGACGCCGTACGTCTTCCGGTACCCCTCGAAGATCCTGGTCGAGAACGTCCGCGAGGGTGCCAGCGTCCGGAACGTGCTGCGTTCGGTGACCGTTCGCCCGGTGTCGTCGGCCGCCGTCGCTCGAACCGTGTAGCGGGTGTTGGTCTCGAGTGCCCACACGCTGTGCCACGCGGTACCGCCGGCCCTCAATCGACCCTCGACCGGATCACCCGAGGCCATCGCGGTCACGCTGGTGATCGTGCCGCTCGAAACGGTCACGGAGATCCCGGCCCCCGGCTCGGCCCTCCTCCTGCCTTCCCTCGGCGTGATGGACAGCCGCGCGTCGCTGGCGCTGCTTTGGGCCGATGGTGCCGATGCGATGGGTGACGGTTGCTGGTGGGCAACAGGGGCACGCTCGCAGGCGGCCGTGGTCAGACTCAGGACCGCCACGACGGCCGCGACGGCGGCGTGAACCGGTCGCTTCCTCATGACTCGTTCATACCGCAACCGCGCAGAAACGTCGCCACGCGCCGCTCGTGGCCACACAGCGTTGACAGGGGAGCCGAGCCGTCGCTGATGACGGGATTCATCAGCATCGCAAGGCTGGAATGGCATCTCCCGCTGCGCAACCGTCACCGCCACAAACTCAGCCGGGCAAACGGTCCGATCGGGCGAAGTCTGGAGGGCGCCGCCGCGACGCATGCATCCATCGTCTGAGGCATCTGCCGTGCCGAACCCGCTGACGCCGCACGTCGAGCCCAGCCTCTTCTTGGGAGCATCCGTTCTCGAACGGTGACGCCTTCCAAGAAGCGTTGGATCCGCGTCATCGTCCTTCGGCGCTTCCTCTTGGCGCGCATGGCCGGTCGCGTCGTTCTGCTAAGCCGGCATACGGGAGCCTGGCGAGGTCCCTCAAGGTGCCGTTTCGATCCAATCGGGAAACTCTGGCTCACCGACCGCCACCTTGAGGGAGGTGAGTCCGGATCCATCCGGGCGGATGATGTTCAGCCCCGGCGAGAAGACGAGATACTGGCCATCCGGCGACCAGTCGACGAACTGGGCGAACTCGGCGAAGGCCTGCCCGGCGCTCGTCGGCATCTTCGGCGCCGGGTCCGACACCGCGGGTGCGCTACTGCTCGCGGCCGGGGACAATCCGGAGCGTCTGCGCTCGGAGGCCGCGTTCGCCAAGCTGACCGGGGTCTCTCCGGTCCAGGCATCCTCCGGCAAGACCATGAGACACCGGCTGAACCGCGGTGGGGACCGGCACGCGAACGCGGCCCTGCATCGGATCGTGCTGGTCCGGCTCCGATGGCGTCACCCACCGACGATCGACTACGTCGCGAGGCGAACCGCCGAGGGCAGGTCCAAGCGGGAGATCATCCGGTGTCTTAAACGGTACGTGGCTCGCGAGGTCTACCGCGCCTTGACCGATGTCCCTGCCGACGCTTCATCGCCCGCGTGACCTTGGAGCGAGCGTCTGCAAGGCCTCACGAGCCGCTTGACGTCGATAGGAGCATCGGTAGCGACATCTTCACGGCGACGTCCGCGCAACCCTGGAAAGATCAGGCAACCACGTTCAGGCCCCGATCGCTGTGACAGCCCTTCGCATAGACCTAGAAGCAGCCCGGGACGCCCTACGCATACTCACACCTTCGGCCGCTCGAACCGACGACTGAACCCCGAGGGAAGCTCTTGCGGCCCATGGACGCTCGGAGGTTGCTAGAAGGGCGTAGCCACCTCGACTGTCCAGTGGGTGTCCGGGCTGGGCGTGAACCGGGCCATTGGGGGCACGGGAGCCCGCGCCGCACGTGGAGTAGCGACCTAGACTCGCAACATGGGCGCCAGCGGGGTCGAAACCGATGGCAAGGACGCAAGGCGCACCGAGGAAACCTGCTCGACAACTCGCTGGGAGGAGTGTTGGCCATCGAGGTCGTCAACGTGCAGGAGGGTGATCACCTCGACGAATACTCCTCGGTAGGGAGGGGATGAGTTTCGCATCTTGACCCCTTTGCCGCAGGGGCATAGGGATGACGCCGCCGTCTAGTCGCCCTATCTCGTCTGCGGACTAGGAGCCCTATCCGCGGATTCAGAGAGTGCCGTGTCCAAGCGTCAGAATTGCCACGCGCCCGGCGTGAGAGGTCGGCGTGTCGGGGTTCGAGTCCCTCAGCGCCCACCTACGGAACTGCAGAGGTTAGACCTCCCGCGTGACGCCTCTTTGCGCGAGCGAGATGAACGTCACGAGCTTCTTGTGACGGGGACTACTGACCCCCGGGCAGCCGCACCCTACGTTCAGACAGATCCATCTGCGTGAGGATCGAGGAAGTCGATCACCCGAGCGTGCTGCCGGACTCGTTGCAAAGGATCGGGGGTTTGACGGCGATGAACGCCAGAGGCGTCCTGTTGGTGTCGTTCTTGCTTCTGTTCATCGCCTGTGGAGACGATGCGGCGGATGGCGATCCGCCGGTGAACACCACCGAGTCGACGACGCCGACGACGACTGCCGAGTCCGACCCACTGGTTGGCCGTGCAGAGGTCGAGCTCATCGACGAGGGCTACGGGTTCACCGAGGGGCCGCAGTGGATGCCGGACGACGGCGTGCTGCTCTTCTCCGACGTTCCGGGCAACACGATCTATCAGGTCGGAGCCGACGACGAGATCACGGTGTACCGGAGGCCGAGCAGGTTCTCAAACGGCCTCGCCGTCGACCCGGAAGGCCGGCTGATCGTCGCCGAGTCGGGCACGCGCCGCGTAACGCGCTCCGAGAGCGACGGCACGGTCGCGGCGATCGCCGACCGCTTCGAGGGCGCTCGGCTGAACCAACCCAACGACATCGCCGTTCGCTCCGACGGCACCATCTATTTCACCGATCCACTCTTCGGGGATGCTGCCCAGGCCGAGCTCGACTTCCGTGGTATCTTCCGGATCGCCCCCGATGGCGGTCTCACCGCCGAGCGGCGCGGCGCTACCACGGAAGCACCCAACGGCCTGGCGCTCTCGCCCGACGAGAGCTTGCTCTACGTCACGAATTACGCTGCCGACCACGTCTGGGTCATGGATGTCGCTGCCGACGGGACGCTATCGGAGGCCCGGACCTTCGTGACCACGGGGATCGGCCCCGACGGTGTGGCGGTCGACGATGCCGGCAACCTGTTCGTTGCCACTGGCAGGGGCATCGAGGTCTTCGCTCCCGATGGGGCGCGCTGGGGCGTCATCTCGGTGCCGCGGACCCCAGCCAACTGCGCCTTCGGCGGCGTCAACGGCCGCACCTTGTTCATTACGGCGGAAGAAGGTCTCTACCGGGTGACGCTGACGAACCCAGGTCCCTACTGATTCACAGATCACATCTAGCGGACTCGTGCCGGCTGGCGTTGGGTCCCTACGGTTGTTTGAATGACCGTCGGCAGCACGCCGTAACGGAGCCAACAACCGCTTCCCTCGGAGTGGTCAGGCCGGTCGGCTCCCGCAAGACGGTCAATGAACAAGCACAGTCCGGAGTTGGCATGGAGGCACTCCATGTGCTGGCACCAGAAACAGGTGCGGGCCGGACTCGCGCCGGGGTCGATCGAGCGGACCGCGGACTGGCTGGCTTTCGTCACGGAACGCCGCCGTAGGTTGTGCGCGCTACAGAGCTATCGGCTGATTTGGGACAGCCCCATTCTCGGCCGAAAGACCAATTTGACTTGGTCGTTCGTCGGATGCGAGGACACCGGTTTCTGAACCAAGGTTTCAGAAACCGAGAGTTGGGGATGTTCCTCGCTTCAGAAACCGAGAGTTGGGATGTTCCTCGGCGGCGGATCATCAGGAGGAGGCGCATGGTTCGGGTCGGTCGCGTGCGTGTGGGGATCGGTGCGATGCTTGCTCTGCTCCTCACCACCGGCGCGTGCAGGCTCGTGCACCTGCCGAGTCAGGAGCAACCTAACGCCGGGAGCCGCGCCGAGTTCGCCGCCGTCTTCCCCCTCGGCGTCGAAAGCCTCGACGGCAGTGGAAACAATCTTCAGTACCCCGAGTGGGGACGCGCGGACAGGCCCTACGCGCGGGTCGCGCCCGCGAGCTACGCGGATGGCATCGGGGCCATGGAGGCCGGGCCTTCGCCCCGCTACGTCAGCAACCGCGTCTTCAACGACTCCTCACAGAACGTGTTCTCCGAGAACGGCGTGACGCAGTGGGCCGCCCCGTGGGGGCAGTTCCTCGACCACAACATCGGTTTGGCGCAGGGAGGGGACACGAGTTCGCCCATCGCGTTCGATCCTCAGGATCCGCTGGAGGAGTTCGCCAACGACCTCGGGGTGATCGACTTCCGGCGAAACCACGCCGCTCCCGGAACGGGGTTCACGACGCCGCGCCAGCAGATCAACACGGTCAGCTCGTACCTGGACGGATGGGCGATCTACGGTGGAACGCCGCAGCGGCTCGAGTGGCTGCGCGAGGGGCCGGTCGACGGCGACCTCTCCAACAACGGCGCGCACATGCTCGAGTCCGCGGGCGGGTACCTCCCTTCATCTTCCGAGCGCAACGCGCCCGCCCCCGAGATGCAGCTCATGGGCCGGCTCCAGGCCGTCCCGCACCGGGCGATCATCGCCGGCGACGTGCGGGCGAACGAGAACATCGCCCTGACGGCGGTGCACACACTGTTCGTCCATGAGCACAACCGGATCGTCGATGCGCTCCCGATCGAACTCTCCGAGGAGATGAAGTTCCAGATCGCCCGCCGGATCGTCACGGCGGAGATCCAATACATCACCTACACCGAGTTCCTGCCTGCCCTCGGGATCCACCTGCCCCCGTACCCGGGATACGCTCCCGACGAGGACGCCACGCTCTCCAACGAGTTCGCGACGGTCGGCTACCGGGCCCACAGCATGCTCCACGGGACGATCGATGCTGTGGCGACGCCGGACGAGCTGTCGCCGCTGCGGCTGGATTCGATCCGTTCGGAGGGAATCGAGGTCGACGACGAGGGGCAGGACCTTTTGCTCGAGATCCCGCTAAACGTCGCCTTTGGCAACCCCGACCTGCTGGAGACGGTCGGCCTCGAGCCGGTGCTCCGAGGACTCGCCTTGGAGCGCCAGTACCGCAACGACGAGATGATCGACAACCAGCTCCGCAGCGTGCTCTTCCAGGTCCCCGGACCGGACGTGGCCGACCCCAGCGGATGCCTTGACGGTCAGGAGCTGCCCGGGTGCTTCCGCGGCGTCCTCGATCTCGGGGCGATCGACATCCAGCGCGGGCGAGATCACGGGATCCCCACCTACAACGACCTCCGCGCGGCGTACGGTTTGAGCCCCAAGCCCTCGTTCACGGCGATCACGGGCGAGTTCACACAGGAGTACCCCGGCGGAGCCGCGGACTGGATCGATGACCCGGGGATCCTCGACTTCACACAGCTGCTGGACGCGGATGGTCAGGCCGTCGAGCCAGGCAGCGAGGCCGCGGACGAGGAGGTCGTGACGGCAGTGCGTCGCGCGACGCTCGCGGCGCGGCTGGCTGCGATCTACGGGACCGTCGACCGCCTCGATGGGTTCGTCGGCATGCTCGCGGAGCAGCACTTCCCGGGAACGGAGTTCGGCGAGCTGCAGCTCGCGATCTGGACGCGCCAGTTCGAGGCCCTCCGCGACGGGGACCGCTTCTTCTATCTCAACGACCCGAGCCTCCAGATCATCGAGAAGCGCTACGGGGTGGGCTACCGACACACCCTGGCACAGGTCATCGAGATGAACTCGAACGTGACCGGCCTTCAGGATGACGTGTTCCGGATCGCATCCGGGTCGGCATGACGCAGAACGGGACGGCGTTGAAGCACCTATAACCACCTCCTCACACCAGCCCTCTGGGTAGCAAGTGGGTAGCACCACACCCGCAACATAGGGGAGTGGTGCGACATGGTGAAGTACGCCTGACCTGCGCGTTCGCTGTTTCCGCAGGTCAGCGAATATGCCTGGCGTTCCTTGACGCGGAAGAGGTCAGAGGTTCAAATCCTCTAGCGCCCACCAGCAAAGGCCCTGGTCACAGGGCCTTTCCTTTGACCGGATCCGAGTGATCGAGGGCTGGGACGCCGAAAGGTTGACGAAAAAGTTGACGCGACGCGTTGGCGACGAACTGACCCTGTCGGCCGGGTCTCGGGATGTCCTCTGAAGCTGGCTGGCGACGCGACGCCTCGGATAGGCTCCGATCGTTGGCTCGACTGGAGGGAGGGGATCATGCGCTCCAGGCCCGTGCTCCTCACGATCGCGCTGGTGACGTCGGCGGTGCTGCTCGCCCCGCCCACCGGGACGGCCGCCCCGGTCCCGACGTGCGACCACGGCGACCCATCCGCGGGCGCGCTCGGCATCGGCGACGACTACTACCCGCTGTACGGGAACGGCGGATACGACGTTCGGCACTACGACCTCGCGATCCGGTACCGCCCGAAGACGCACGCGATCCGAGCCGTCGCGACGATCGACGCGGTGGCGACGCAGAACCTGTCGTGCTTCAGCCTCGACCTCGTCGGCCTGGAGGTCACGGACGTGCAGCTCGGAGACGTCTCCGCGACGTGGTCGCGCCTGGACGACGAGCTCGTGATCACGCCCGCCTCCCTCCTGCCGGCGAACTCGAGCTTCACCGTCGCGATCGCGTACGAGGGCGTCCCGGTCACGTTCGTCGACGTGTGGGGGGACCCCGGCGCCTTCGTGCCGACCGGGGACGGCGCGATCACGTTCGGGGAGCCCGAGGGCGCGTCGATGTGGTTCCCGGTCAACGACCACCCCGTGGACCGCGCCACGTACACGTTCCGCGTCACCGTGCCGGCGGGCTACCGCGTCGTCGCGAACGGGATCCGCGAGGGCGTCACGACGCAGGGTCGGTGGAAGACCCACACGTGGCAGGCGGACGACCCGATGATCAGCTACCTCGTCACGATGGACATCGGCGATTGGGACATGCGCTTCGGCGAGACGTCCTCCGGCCTGCCGGTGATCGACGCCGTCGACCCCGATCTGCACGGCATCGCCGACGAGTCGCTCGCGCGCCAGCCCGAGATCGTCGAGTTCCTCGAGGGCTACTTCGGGCCGTATCCCTTCGCGTCGGTCGGAGCGATCGTTGTTGACTCCCGCAAGCTCCACTACGCGCTCGAGACGCAGACGCGGCCGATCTACCCTGGGGGCGCGTTCGGGTACACCTGGTCGGACTTCCTCGTCGTGCACGAGCTTGCGCACCAGTGGCTCGGCGACCTCGTGGCGATCGAGCGGTGGCGGGACATCTGGTTGAACGAGGGGTTCGCCACGTACGCGGAGTGGCTGTGGGACGAGCACGAGGGCGGGCCCACCCCCGCCGAGTCGTTCGTGGCGACCTGGGAGTCGACCCCGCGCAACCGGCCCTTCTGGGAGGTCGTGGTCGGCGACCCGGGCATCGATCACCTGTTCCATGGGGCCGTCTACCTGCGCGGCGCGATGGCCTTGCAGGCGCTGCGGAATGCGGTCGGCGACGCGGACTTCTGGGCGATCGTTAGCGCCTGGCTCGAGACGAACGCGCAATCGACCGGCTCCACCACGGAGTTCGTGGCACTTGCCGAACAGGTCTCGGGACAGGAGCTCTCCGACCTGTTCGATCTGTGGCTCTTCACGCCGAGCAAGCCTCCCGCGTCCGCCCTGTCGGCTGGAACGAGGATCGCCCAGGCACACCGGAGCGTCGCCGAGCCCGCGGTTGCCTGGCTCCGGGCCTTCGAGGAACGATATCGCGACTGACGCGCGCCGTTTGCTGAATGCGCGACGGTTGCGCGGGCGCTCGAAGCCGCAATCCGTGCCGAGAGCGCCATGCAGCCTCCTACCATCGTGCTCGCTGCACCGAACGTGGCACCCGGCTGGCGGCGATGCCCGAGGGAGCCCGATTCCGGTACGCTCGCCCTGGCCCCCTCGACGAGCGGTCGAGGCGAGCTGTGGGCATTGGCGGTTCCACCGAGCGCCGAGCATCGACTGCACCTGCGGCGTCCACGCCACCCGCGAGCCCCAGCTCCTCCAGCGACGTCGCGGTCCGGCCGTCGTCGGCACCGTGGCCCTGTGGGGACGATCGTCGAGCACGCGCTCGGCTATCGAGCGCGATTCGGATACCCGCTCCGCCTGTGCCTGGTGTGCCCATCTGCTTCTGGCAGCCGGGATGTACGCGATCGCGCACGCCGGTTGTCGTGGCCGGGCTGCGGCGCGGAGAGGGCATGCCGTTGGGCGACGACCAACGAACCCGGAACCGACACCGGAGGAGAGATCCTCGCCCGGGATAAGAGCGGGAACCAGACGATCACTGCGCTACCGTCGTTCAGCACGAAGCGGGTGATGACGGTCCTCACAGCCCACCCACGGCTGCGGCGGTGTTGCCGAACCCTTCCGATGACGCGCACCGGAAGGGTACGCCGCTCCTGCTTCTCGGCGAACCGTATAGCAGAACTCTTGGATCAGGAGGTCGTCAACGTTTCCAGCATCCGTGTCAGGGTGGCGTTCGCTGCGCGCACTTCGGCCTCCCCGATCTGTGCGCCGAGAGACTCGGCCCATGCGCGCTGCCGCAGGCGGATCTCGTGGAGCGCCGAGAGCCCGGCCGGTGTGATCCGGACGAGCTTGGACCGGCGATGGTTGGGGTTCGGCTCGTAGGTGGCAAGGCCGTCCTTCACCAGGACGTCCGCCACCCGCTGCACACTCTGCCGGGTGAGCCACCAGGCGCGCGCGATCTGCGCCACGGAGAGCGGCGTCTCGTCGATCGCCGCGAGGACCCTCCAACGGGCGCTGGTCTGCCCCGAAGGGCCGGCCATCGCATCGCCCATGGTGATGAGCAGGCCGTTCAGCCGGAACACGTGGACGACCAGTTCGCTGAGGGCGTCTCCGGCCCCCGAGCGGGGTGGGCGGCGCGCCGAGCGATTGACAGGATGCTGTCGTTTCGATAGGTTCTTCGACATGACAGGATTCTGTCATATGAGCGTCCCAGAGTCAGGGGGCCCGACGATCGAGAGCGTCGCCGACCGGCTCCGCGGATCCGAGATCCCGGGAAGGAGAGGAGGAGCGCACGATGGACGGAACCGACCGCTCGCATGAGCAGATCCGCCCGTTCCGGGTGGAGGTCCCGCAGTCGCACCTCGACGACCTGCACGATCGGCTCGCCCGAACCCGCTGGCCCGACGAGCTCCCCGGCGTAGGCGACGGATACGGCGTGCCACTCGGTTACGTCAGGGACTTGGCGGAGTACTGGCGAACGGGGTACGACTGGCGGAAGTGGGAGGCCAGGCTCAACGACTACCCACAGTTCATGACCACGATCGACGGGCAGGACATCCACTTCCTCCATGTCCGCTCGTCCGGAGCGGACGCGTTCCCGCTCATCCTCACGCACGGATGGCCAGGCTCGGTTGTCGAGTATCTCGACGTCATCGAACCGCTCATGGCGAGCGAAGGAACCGAGGCGTTCGATCTGGTCATCCCATCGCTGCCCGGGTACGGCTTCTCCAGCCCAACGCACGAAACCGGATGGAACCGCTCCCGCATCGCGAGGGCATGGGCCGAGCTGATGCGACGCCTCGGGTACGAGCGCTACGGCGCGGTCGGCAACGACGCCGGGTCCATGATCAATCCCGAGATAGGGCGGATCGATCCAGCGCACATCGTCGGGAGCCACGTCACGCAGATCTTCTCGTTCCCATCGGGCGATCCGGCCGAGATGGCCAACCTCTCCGAAGAAGAGCAGCAGCAGCTTGGGACGCTGCAATGGTTCTACGAGAACAAGTTCTCGTTCAATCAGCTCATGTCGCAGCAGCCTCAGACTCTCGCCTACGCGCTGGCGGATTCCCCCGTCGGCCTGCTCGCGTGGAACGCCCAGCTGTTCGGGGAGGGTCTGGACGATGACTTCGTCCTGACCAACGTGACGCTCTATTGGCTGACCGGGACGGGCGGGTCCGCGGCGCGCCTGTACTACGAGGACGCCCACGCCACCCAACCGACCGAACCCACCACGTTACCGACTGCCGTGGCGGCGTTCGGGGGCGACTTCAGTGGCATCCGGCGATTCGCGGACCGAGACCACCGCAACATCGTTCGATGGACGACGTTCGATCACGGCGGGCACTTCGCCGCTCACAAGGCGCCCCAGCTGCTGGCCGAGGACATCCGAGCGTTCTTCGGGCCGCTTCGGTGAGGCTGGAGGAGCTCGTCGCGACGTCCGCGGCGATCGGACAGACGCGCTCGCGCAAGGCGAAGACCGAGCTCCTCGCCGCGTGCCTGCGACGCCTGCGGCCGAAGGAGGTGCCGATCGCAGTGGCCTACCTGTCCGGCAGGTTGCCGCGGGGGACGATCGGCGTCGGGTGGGCGTCGCTGCGCGAACGGCCGCCGACGGCGGCCGTGTCGACGCTCGAATTGATCGAGGTTGACGGCGCGCTCGAACGGGTCCGGCTCGCGGTGGGCAAGGGTAGCCAGGAGGCCCGCAGGAGAGAGCTCTGGGCGCTGCTCGGTGCCGCGACCGAACCCGAACAAGAGTTCCTGTCCCGCCTGCTGATCGGCGAGGTGCGGCAGGGTGCTCTGGAGGGAAGCGTGGTCGAGGGCGTGGCCGCCGCGGCCGGTGTTCCGGCCGCGCAGGTGCGCCGGGCGCTCATGCTCGAGGGCGACCTGGGCACCGTGGCGGCCGCGGCCATCGCCGGGGGCGAGGCCGGCCTGCGCCGATTCGGCCTCACCGTCCATCGGCCCGTCTATCCGATGCTCGCGCAGACTGCGGCGGACACGGCCGACGCCCTCGATCGGATCCATCCCGCCGACGTCGAGTGGAAGCTCGACGGCGTCCGGCTGCAGGTCCACGTCCTGAGGGGGGAGGTGCGGGCGTTCGCCCGCACGCTGGCCGAAGTGACCGATCGGGTGCCCGAAGTCGTTGACGCGATGTCCGGCCTGCCGTTCGAGGCGGCGATCCTGGACGGCGAGGCGATCGCGCTTCGGCCCGGCGGCCGGCCGCACCCGTTCCAGGTCACCGGGAGCCGTTTCGCCAGCAGGATCGACGTCGAGGGCCAGCGGCGGTCAACGCCGCTCTCCCCGTTCTTCTTCGACCTCCTGCATCTGGACGGCGACGACCTCATCGACCGCCCAGCACGCGAGCGTCTGGAGATCATGGACCGGCGCCTCCCCAGTGGACTCCAGGTTCCGCGGACGGTCGCCGTGGACGCCGATACCGCCGAGCGGTTCCTGGACGACGCCCTCGCGCACGGTCATGAGGGCGTGATGGTCAAGGCGCTCGACGCTCACTACGAGGCCGGCCGGCGCGGAGCGGGCTGGCTCAAGGTCAAGCGCGCACATACACTCGACCTGGTCGTCCTGGCCGCCGAGTGGGGCCACGGGCGCCGCCAGGGATGGCTCAGCAACCTCCACCTCGGCGCCCGCGATCCGAACGGCGGGTTCGTCATGCTCGGCAAGACCTTCAAGGGGATGACCGACGAGATGCTTGCCTGGCAGACCCAGCGGCTCCTCGAGCTCGAGACCTCGCGGGAGGGCATCATCGTCCATGTTCGGGTCGAGCTGGTGGTCGAGGTGGCGTTCGACGGCTTGCAGGCAAGCCCACGCTACCCCGGCGGCATGGCGCTCCGGTTCGCGCGCATCAAGGGGTACCGGCACGACAAGCGTCCCCGGGACGCCGACGCGATCGACACCGTTCGGGCGATCTTCGCGGGCGCGTCATCTGGGTGAGCGGCCGCCGGCCGCCTCGGTCGGCTCTTGGGCCCAGGCGGGCGATCGGTTTGACCCAAGCCGGAGGACTGAAGTAGTCGAGGATCCTCGTCGATACTCAAGAGAACGCCTTATCTGGATGTGGGGGAGCATCATGGAAGATCTACTCGGAATCGGCGAAGACAGATGGTGGGAGCGAGGCTTGAGTCGGTGGCAGCACCTGTCGGACAGAGTGAGAACTGGGATCTGGCGCGGACTCATCGGAATCGTGATAGTTGGCTCCTTCGCGTTACTCAACCTGTTGATGGGGCGGCCAGTGGGATAAGGGGTTTGCCGGGCGAAGACCTCACTGGGAGACCGTGGGGTTAGGAACTGAGGCTTCTTCCCAGTCCCCAACCCTCCGGAGCGGGCGCGGATGCCAGGGGAAAGCCCGCGCCGAATCCTCCAGCGCCGCGCCCACGATGAAACCCCCGCAATCGCACACGGAGTGGAACAGAACTGGGTGCCGTAGTCCCCGTGAACGAACTCTGAGTGCCCACACGTCGACCAACAGATCCTGATTGAACCGTCTCTCGGGGAGGGACGAGGGGCGCTCGAATTGGGCGTCATGCGGAGACCGTAAGTCATCTGTGGGAGCGCAGACATCGGTCGAACGGTGCGACTGCGCGGTCGAAAGTCTCGTTCAGACCACCGGAGCCCGCCGCGGCGCGGGCTCCCGATGCGGCGGCGGGATGCGCCGCTCGGACGCGGGCCGCGGCCTTCTATCTGGTCAGATGATGCCTCGCCACCGAGGACACGAACACGGCCTGCGTTCGTCGCCGATCGGTGCTGGTCCGCAGGTCGTGAAGGCTGAGCCGGGGGGTTGTGGGAGCCAGCTTGCGCCGAACTTCCGCTCCCACAACCCCCCGGCCTGTCGGGCGCGGATGCCGATGGGGGGATCGAACCGCGCCGAATGCGTCCTATGTTGCCCTGGCGCCGAAACCGCGGCAGCCGCACTCGGAGTAGAGACACCGCCGATCGCCGTGATCTCCGTGCACGAACTCCGAGTGTTCACAGGTTCGGCAGAGGACCCGAGTTGAGGCGCTCTGATCAGCCTGCTCGTTCGACGCCTGCATGCAACGACCGTAAGCCACCTGGGGGAACTCGCCATCGGCCGAAGGGCCAAACGTCGTTCGGTCGAAGGTCGACTCTCGGTTCGACAAATGACGGGCGGACGGACGTGCGGCACTGGTCGCTCGGGTCCACGATGCATCCGTCCGCCGAAGACGGCTCCATCGGAGGTCGAGGAGCGCGACGACACGACCTTCGGCGCCCCGGTCGCTGCGTAGGTTCCCCCCCGAGGGAGGGCCGGATCACTCGATCGAGCCCGGCATCGTGGTGTGGCGGGCGAGATAGGCTGCCGCCTCGGCTCGCCGTGCCACCTCGAGCTTGGACAGGATCGACGAGACGTAGTTCTTGACGGTCTTCTCGGCGAGCTTCAGCTCGTCGCCCACCTCCTTGTTGGTCCGGCCATCGGCGATGAGCGTCAGGACCCGTTCCTCCTGCGGCGACAACCGGGCGAGCCTCTCGTCCCGCAACAGGTGCTTCCCCCTGCGGAGCCGGTCGAGGACGGCGGTCGTCACGGCGGGATCGAGGAGGCTTTCGCCGGCGCCGACGGCGCGGATCGCACGGACGAGCTCGCCGGAGCGAACCTGTTTGAGCACGTAGCCGGAGGCGCCGGCCATGATCGAGGCGAACAGCGCCTCGTCGTCGGCGAACGAGGTGAGCATCAGCACTCGGGTCGCCGGATGCTTGGCGCGGATCTCCCGGGTCGCCTCGATGCCGCTCCCATCGGCGAGGCGGACGTCCATCACGACGACATCCGGTCTCGCCCGGTCGGCCTCATCGATCGCCTCGCGGACGGTGCCCGCCTCCGCCGTCACATGGATGTCGTCCTCCGATGCAAGCATCGCTCGGACCCCATCCCGCACGACCTCGTGATCGTCCACGAGCATGACCCGGAGCGGAGGACGCTTCGGCTCGGCCATCCGACGATGCTAGCCCGAACCTCGCGGTCGAGGGTCGGCTCGAGCTCAGGACGGGAACGTCGCCCGGACGGTCGTTCCTTCGCCCGGCGTGCTCTCGATCTCGAGCTTCCCGCCGAGGGACTCGGCTCGGTCCCGGAGGTTGGGGAGGCCCATCCCCCGTGTCGTCGTGTCGACGTCGAACCCGCGTCCGTCGTCGTCGATCTCGAGGACGATGCCCGCGGCCCCTCGTCGGAGCGAGACCCGGCACGTGGTCGCCTCGCCGTGCCGGCTCACGTTCGAGAGCGCCTCGCGCGCGAGCTGAACCACCTCGCCGGCGACGGAGGCGAGCGCGGACGCGGCCTCGTCGTCCACGTCGACGACCGTCACGACGCCCGAACGTGCTCCGAACTCGGTGGCCAGCTCCTTGAGCGCCTGGCCGAGCTGTCGGTCGGCCAGGATCCCCGGACGGAGCCCGAAGATGTAGTTGCGCAGATCCCGGATCGCCTGATCGACATCCTCGACGGCCGCCTCGAGGCGACGGGCGATCTCGGCGTCGCTCGATGACGACGCGAGCCCCTGGAGGCTCATCCCGAGCGCGAAGAGCGATTGGATGACGCCGTCGTGGAGCTCCTTCCCGATCCGCTCCCGCTCGTCGAGCACCTGCAGCCTCTGGAGCTCCCTGCCTTTGCGTTCGGTCTCGTCGTAGAGGCGGGCGTTCTCGACCGCGATCGCGGCCTGGGTCGCGAGGACCACGAGCACGCGTTCGTCCTCCTCGTCGAACATCTGGGCGCCCTGCTTGTCGGTGAGGTAGATGTTCCCGAACACGGTCCCTCGCCCGATGATCCGAGCCCCCAGGAGCGAGGTCATCGGCGGGTGGTTCGGCGGGAACCCCACCGATCGCGGGTCCGCGCCGATGTCGGCGATCCGCAGAGGGCGCTCTTCGCGGGTGAGGGCTCCGAGCAGGCCGTGGCCGGTGGGCGGGTCCCCGAGCGCCGCTCGTTCCTCGGGCGTGATCCCGACGGTGATGAAGTCCTCGATCGACCGGCCGTCCGGCGCCAGCACGCCGAGCGCTCCGTACCGTGCGCCCGTGAGGTCCACCGCGAGCTCGACGATCCGCTGGAGGACGGCGTCGAGCGAGAGCTCCGAGGCGAGAGCCATGCCGGCCTCGATCAGGCGGCGATCCCCGTCGCCGGGGGCGTCCCTCCCGGACATGGGCCGAGCGTAGCCGAAGTGGCTCGGGGCGCCGCCCTCCACCGCTCGATCCCGGCTTGGTCCCTGCGGGTCCCAGCTGAAGTCGGGTCCTTCGGCCCGTGAAGCACCGCCACTCCGAGACGACCATCTCCGCAACGGGCCGGACGGAGCGGCGGCCTCAGGAGCGAAGGAGCGGGGAAATGGACAGGAGCAGCTGGGACAGGATCGTGAGCGCCGCCGGTGCCGTGGTCGCGGCCGTGCTCATCGTGCTCGGCACGATGGCGATCTACGGGGGCGACTTCGGGCGGGACAACGTGCGGGACCGTTTGGTGCCGCAGCACATCGCGTTCCCGCCGGCCGACGCGATGACGCCGGAGGAGCGGGCCGCGGTCGGCGAGTTCGCCGGCGCCAAGGTCGACACGGGCGCCGAGGCCGAGGCGTTCGCGCGCTACATCGCCGGGCACCTCGAGGGCGTCAACGAGGGAGCGACGTACTCGGAGACGAGCGCCGCCGCACGTGCAGAGGGACTCGACCCGAACGTGGCAGCGGAGTTGCAGGCGAAGGCGGACACCCTGTTCAAGGGCGAGTCGCTGCGGGCGATGCTGCTGAACGCGTACGGCTGGTGGACCCTGGCGACGATCGCCCTGTGGGCGGGGTTCGCGATGGTGATCGCCGGACTGATCCTCGGGATCTTCTCGATCCTCGGGTTCTGGCACGCGGGCAGGGCGGAGGCCAGGTCCGTGGAGCGCCCGGTCAGCACCCCGGAGTACGTGGGGGCATCGAGCTAGAGCGAGCGGTCTGAGCTCCGGACCGCTTCACGGGAGGAGCCCGCCGACGGCGGGCTCCTCCCGCAGTTCGTCCTGTTTCACACCAGGAGGATGGAACCACGATCGTGTCGGCCCGGAGCACCGGTCTCAGTCCGGGAGCAGGGGAACGGACAGCCCCCGGTCGCGACCGAGCAGCACCGCCCGGGTGATCGCCGCTGAGCCGAATCGGTCCCGAACGTGGTCGAGCGTTTCGTCCACGGCGGACGTCCCTCCACGCTCGAACGGCAGGGCGAGCTGGATCGCTCGGTCGTCGCTCAGGTTGCCGAAGGTGAGCCCGATCAGGGTGATCCCCTGACGCTCGATCATCGGAAGGGCCGAGGCGAGCACCCCTCTCGCAAGGGCGAGGATCGTCGGGGTGTGCGCGGTCGCTTGCGACAGCGAGTGCGAACGCGTCGCCCGCGAGAAGTCGTCGAACCGTAGTCGGAGCGTGACCGTGCGGCACACGCGGTGAGCCTTCCGCAGCCTACGTGAGAGCCGGTCGACCAGGGCGACGAGATCCGTATCGAGCTGCGCGGGTGATCTCCGCCTGCGGCCGAGCGCCCGCTGCGTGCCGATCGATCGGCGGCGACGTCCGACCTGGACCGGCCGGGGATCTCGGTTGTGGGCGAGGGCGTGCAGATGACGGCCGGTCGCCCGGCCGAGCAGGCGAACGAGCGCCGGTTCGCCGAGCGCCGCGACCTGCGCCACGGTCTCGACGGACCGTTCGCGGAGCTTGGTCGCGGTGACCGGTCCGACGCCCCAGAGGCGTTCGACCGGGAGCGGGTGCAGGAACGCCAGCTCACCGTCGGTGGGGACCACCAGCAGCCCGTCCGGCTTGGCGACGCCGCTCGCGACCTTGGCGAGGAACTTCGTCCGGGCCACGCCCACCGTGACGGGCAGCCCCACTCTCTCCAGGACCTCCCGCCGGAGCCGGACGGCGATCTCGGTGGGCGTGCCCGAGATCCGCCGCAGCCCGCCGACGTCGAGGAAGGCCTCGTCGATCGACAGCCCCTCGACGAACGGCGTCGTGTCGTCGAACACCTCGAAGAGCGCCTTGCTGGCTTCGCTGTACGCGTCCATGCGCGGGCGTACGACGACGGCCTGCGGGCAGAGCCTGCGAGCGAGCGTGCCACCCATCGGCGTTCGGACGCCGAACGCCTTCGCCTCGTAGCTCGCCGCGAGCACGACCCCGGCGCCGACGATGACCGGGCGGCCCCGCAGGGAGGGGTCGTCCCGCTGCTCGACCGAGGCGTAGAAGGAGTCGGCGTCCGCATGCAGGATCGTCGCCTCGTCGGCCACGTTCGGATGCTCGCATCCCGTAGTGACGCTCCGGTAGCCTTCGCGCATGCGGCTGCAGCACCTGGCGCTCGCGGTGCGAGATCGGGAACGGTCGATCGCCTTCTACGCGCGGTATTTCCGGTTCGATCCCGCCTCGGCCCGCACGTACCCCGACGGCGTCGTCATCGTCCGCGACCCCGACGGGTTCGCCCTGGCCGTCGGGGTCGACGAAACGGCGCCGCGTCGTTCGGGGTTCCCGCACTTCGGGTTCGACGTGGATTCGCCTGAGGAGGCCCGAGGCCTCCGAGCGCGGATGATCGGCGAGGGCGTCGAGCTCGTCGAGGACGAGGACACCGAGGCCTACGTCGGGTTCAAGTGCCTCGATCCCGACGGGCACGTGGTGGAAGTGTCCTGGGAACCGTGATCCAGGCCGCTCAATCGCCGCCGCGGCGGCCGATCGCGGACGCGTAGCTCGCGGGTGTCGTCCCGACGTGACGGCGGAATACTCGCGTGAGGTGCGGCTGGTCGTGGAAGCCCACGCCGGCGGCGACCTCCGCCACGGGCTCACCTAGGAGGAGCCGGCGCCGCGCTGCGTCGATCCGACGAGCGAGCAGGTAGCGGTGCGGGGAGATCCCGAACGTGCGGGAGAAACACCGCACGAGGTGCGCGGGTGATGCATGGAGGATGCGCCCGGCGTCGGCCAGGGTGATCCCGTCGGCGACGTGCTCGTCGAGCAGGTCCCTGAGATCGGACGCGACGTCGTCGTCGGGTCGGTCGACGAGCGTCTGGGTCCGCGCGCCGAGATGCGCTCGGATCCGTGATCCGACGTCGGCGAGCACGGTCTCCGCCGCGAGGTCCGCGTCCGGGTCGCCGAGCATCCCGTGGAGCGAACCGAGCTCGCGGACGAGCGTTCGGTCCTCGATGTCGGGCTCGTCGACGGCCCGGCCGATCAGGTCCTCGTCGAGGACGTCGCTCCCGAGGTAGAGCACGCGTTTGCGGAACCCTGCGCCGGTGGCGGGGCGCCCGTCGTGCACCACGTACGGGGGCAGGATCGTCACGCGAGCGCCGGCCGCGCCGCGATGCCGGGTCTCGAGGTCGTACCTGATCGCGCCCTCGTCGACGATGAACACGGTCCACGCCTCGTGCGTGTGCGGGGGGTAGGCGTGGTCGACGAACCGGGCGTGGAAGACCTCGTGGATGCCGGGGACCGACGGCTTCCAAGCGCGAACCCACTCGCGGGGGCTGGTCAAGAGGCGAAGATCGTACAAGACCACGCGCCGGCGCCGGGTCTTGGATGGCGTCGATGTTTCCTGCCACCCGGGGCCGTCCGTGAGCGAGCTCGTCGGGCTGGTGGCGTTCGCGTTCGCGGGATCGGTCTCGCCCGGCCCGAACAACACCATCTTGTGGGCATCCGGGCTGCGGTTCGGATTCCGGCGGACCATTCCCCACGTCGCCGGAACGACGCTCGGGATCGGTGCGCTCGTGGCCGGAGTTGCGGCCGGGATCGGAGTCCTGCTCGAGGCCGTCCCGGCCGCCGAACTCGTGCTGAAGGTCGCGGGCTCCGTGTACCTGCTCTACGTGGCCCACCTGGTCCTCGGGGACGGGGGCGTCGGCCGCACGGAGGTGTCGAACCCGCTCAACGTGTGGCGGGCGATCGCGTTCCAGTGGGTCAACCCGAAGGCGTGGATCTTCGCGATCGCGGCGGTGGGGACATTCCTGTCGCCGACGCTGCCGTGGGTCGTCGGCGTGGGCCTGCTTGCCGGGACGCTCATGGTCGTCGTGCTCGGCTCGTCCTCGATCTGGGCGGCGGGCGGGGCGGCGCTCGGGCGCGTGGTCGACAACGAGCGAGCGCGGCGGGTCATCGCCATCGGGCTCGCGGCTCTGCTCGTCGCCTCGGTGGCGCTCATCTGGGTCTGAGGGCCGGAGGGCAGGCAGCATGGCCGTGCCGGCCGGCCTCGACCCGGGCACGAGACCTACCGCTATGTCGGTTGCACCTGGCATCGTGGTCGGAACGATTCCGGCCGGAGAGGAGGTCGGCATGGAGCAACGAGTGAGCCTGATCACGCTCGGGGTCCGGGACCTCGAGCGGGCCCGAACCTTCTACGAGGGGCTCGGGTGGTCCGCCCCCGATGACGAGAACGATGACGTCGTGTTCTTCCCGGCGGGGGGCATGGTGGTGGCGCTGTGGGATCGGGGGAGCCTCGCGGCGGACAGCGCGGTGACCGACGGAGGAGGTTGGGGCGGGGTCACGCTCGCCTACAACGTCCGAGCGCCCGAGGAGGTCGATGCGGTGATCGAGGAGGCGCGCGCGGCCGGCGCTCGGATCGGACGGGAGCCGGGGGAGACGTTCTGGGGCGGCTACTCGGGAGTCTTCGTGGACCCCGACGGCCACCCTTGGGAGGTCGCGCACAACCCTGGCTGGACCATGAACGACGACGGCACGATCACGCTCTGAGCGGGAACGGCGGTGGGGCCCCCGCGGGCCTGAACCCGCGGGTCCCCGCCGACCCCCCCTACTCCCGCATCCCTCGGCCGGTCTCGAGCAGCGTCTTGAGGTCGCTGAAGACCTCGCTCCACCCGCCGCCGGCGCCGTCGCTCTCCATCCCACCGCCGACGAACAGCGCGAGACGCGGGGCGCCTTCGAGATCATGGGTCACCGTGAGCTTGCTGACGCCAGGGCCGGTCTCGGCGATCTCGTACGTGAGGCGCGTGAAACCCTCCGACTCGGTCTGCGGGTCCATGAGCAAGCGCCAGGTCTGGACCAGCTTGCGCGGCGGGTCCGACTCCACGACCTCGCCGTCGACGATGACGTCGGGTGTCGGGGCACCCCCCATCTCGGCGCGCGCCCGCTTCATGTCGTCGCTCGCGAACACGCGGTAGGCGCCACCCGGACGCAGGTCGTACTCGACCCGCCCGCCGTACCCGTAGCGCTCGCTCCACTCCGGCTTCGTGATCGCGTTCCAGATCGCCTCGGGGGTCGCCTTGATGTAGACGCGGTAGACCTGGGTGGTCACGGCCGTCTCCGTTCCGCTCGTCATGCCATCTCCTCCTCCAGCTCGGTCTTGAGCTCCGCGAGCGCCGACACCTGGCGCTCCCGGTACTTATCGATCCACCGATCGTGCATCAGCCGGATCGGCACCGGGTTGAGGAAGTGCAGCTTCTCCCGGCCCGAACGGCGGGTGACCACGAGGCCAGCGTCTTCGAGGAGGCGGAGGTGCTTCATGACCCCGAACCGCGTCATGTCCAGCTCGGACTCGAGCTCCGAGAGCGTGCGGCCGTCACGTTCGAAGAGCCGGTCGAGCAGGAACCGCCGCGTCGGGTCCGCCAGCGCCTTGAACACCTGGTCGTCGTCCACGCTGAGGAAGATAGGTGACCAAAGAGTCACATGTCAAGTTGAGAGGCGGTCGGCGGTCGAGTCGCGGTGATCGAACGAAGGGTCGATCAGACGGAGAGCACGAGCACGATCGTCGTGACCGCCAACACGGCGAGGTACACCGTGAGGCCGGTCACCGCCACTCGGGAAAGCGGCGCGAACCCTCCCTCGGCCAGGGCCCTGGCCTGCGTCCGTTCACGGAGCGAGCCGAAGATCACGAAGGCGAGCCCGAGGATCGCATAGGCCACCCCGAGTGCGACGAACGGCGTCGTTCCGGTGTCGTCGAGCAGGGCCGGCAGGAGACGGCCGACGCCGATCGCGACCGCGAACGCCGCCAGCCCCGAGCGCCACCACGCCAGGAGGGTGCGTTCCTCTGCGAGGTAGGTCCGTCTGGACGCGTCTCGCGCCTCCGGCTCCACGAGGTCCATCATGGCACCCGATGCCCGGCCGAGCACCTCCGCGACCCCATGCGTACGGCCGGGCGGCCTACGGAGGTTGCGCCAGATTGGGGCTTGCGCCCGAACGATCAGCCGGTGCATAGTGCGCCCTGGACGTCCGAGCTACGGGCTCGGCCGATGGACGGCGGCGCGACGCGGGCACGCGCCGCCGTCTCCTTTTCCCCCCTTGCGAGCGACGGCCCAAGCCTCGGTGGGCGGGGGTCGGGTGCTACCCTTCCGGGCCCGGGCGCGTAGCTCAGCGGGAGAGCGCTCGCCTCACACGCGAGAGGTCGCAGGTTCAAAACCTGCCGCGCCCACGGGTTCTCATCCCGTTCACATCGACTCGCTGCGGGTTCGGTAACGTCATCGGAACCACGTCCCGAAGGGGAAGAGCGAATGTCCGCTACCAACGAGATGGCGCCGCCCGACGCCCGCACGGCCGTGGCGGCTCGTGCGGTCGGCTTGACGAAGGTCTACGGCGACGGCCACGCGGCGGTCCGAGCGCTCGACGACGTGTCGGTCGAGTTCGAGCGTGCTCGCTATACGGCGATCATGGGTCCTTCCGGCTCGGGCAAGTCGACGCTCCTGCACTGCATGGCAGGCCTCGACAGCCCGACCTCGGGTCAGGTCTTCATCGGTGACGTCGACCTCACCATGCTGTCGGAGAAGGCGCTGACGCTCCTGCGGCGCCGGAGCGTCGGGTTCGTCTTCCAGGCCTACAACCTCGTGCCAACCCTGACGGCCAGGGAGAACATCACGCTCCCGCTGGACATCGCAGGCGACGACCCCGACGGGGCCTGGTTCGACGTGGTGGTGGACGCCGTGGGGATCCGAGATCGTCTGTCCCACCGGCCGGCGGAGCTCTCGGGTGGGCAGCAGCAGCGGGTCGCCGGGGCGCGCGCGCTCGTCACCCGCCCCGAGATCGTCTTCGCGGACGAGCCGACGGGCAACCTGGACTCGAGGTCGGGCCACGAGATCCTCGAGTTCCTCCGCAGCGCCGTGAAGAACCACGGGCAGACCATCGTGATGGTGACGCACGACGCGTCGGCCGCCAGCTTCGCCGACCGGATCGTGTTCCTTGGCGATGGGAAGGTCGTCGACGAGATGCTCGAACCCACCACCGAGCGCATCCTCGATCGACTGAAGTCGCTGGAGGGCTGAGCGTGTTCCGCGCGGCGATCCGCAGCCTGCTCGCGCGCAAGGTCCGGCTGATCCTGACGGGTCTCGCGATCGTCCTGGGGGTTGGCTTCATGGCAGGCACCTTCGTCCTGACGGACACGATGACCCGCGCGTTCAACGACCTGGTCGACACCGGGTACGCGCCGATCGACGTGCTGGTCCGCAGCTCGAACGCCTTCACCGCGCAGACCAGCAGCCTTGAGGAACGCGACCCGATGCCCGAGTCGGTGCTCAAGGACGTCGATGCCGTCCCCGGCGTCGCGAAGGCCAACGGGGACGTCGTCGGCTACGCGCAGATCGTGGATCCGAAGACCGGGAAGGCGATCGGCACCTTCGGCCCGCCGACCGCCGCCTCGGGCTGGTACCAGGGGAACGGCTTCACCTTGAGGCCGGGGGGCTCGCCCCCACAGGGCCCGGACCAGACGGTCATCGACGCGGCCTCGGCCAAGACGCACGACATCGCCGTGGGCGACCGCGTCCAGATCCTGTTCGAGGGTCCTCCGCGCGAGTTCGAGGTCGTGGGCCTTGCCGGCTTCGGTGATTCCGACAGTCTCTTCGGCGCGACGTGGGCGATGTTCGACCTGGCGACGGCCCAGGACGTGTTGGGCAAGCAGGGGAAGCTCGACACGATCTCGGTGGTCGCCGAGCCCGGCGTGTCGGCGGTCGCGCTCCAACGATCGATCTCCGAGGTACTGCCCAAGGGTGTGGAGGCTGTCACGCAGGCGACCGTGGTGTCCGAGGCACAGGACCAGATCAGCACCGGCCTCGGCTTCCTTCGAACGGCGTTCCTCGTCTTCGCCTTCGTTTCGTTGTTCGTCGGCGCCTTCATCATCTTCAACACGTTCGCCATCATCTTGGCGCAGCGGACGCGCGAGTTGGCGCTGTTCCGAGCGCTCGGCGCCAGCGGCCGGCAGGTGATGACGTCCGTCCTCGTGGAGGCCCTCGTGATCGGTGTGGTGGCCTCTGCCATCGGCGTGCTCGCCGGCATCGGGATCGCGATCCTCCTGAAGGGAGCGCTGAATGCGACGGGGTTCGACATCCCTGCGTCGGGAACGGTCATCCTCGCCAGGACGATCGTCGTCTCGCTCGTCGTGGGAACGCTCGTCACGATGATCGCCGCGTTCGTCCCTGCCCGTCGAGCGGCTCGCGTGGCGCCGATCGAGGCCCTCCGTGAGGCACAGGATCGGCCGGGGCGATCGCTCCGGTTCCGGATCGTGGCGGGGCTCGTCGTGCTGGTGCTCGGCGTCGCGCCGCTCCTGTATGGACTGTTCGGCACCCCCTCGAACGGGCTGCAACTCGTGGGACTCGGTGTCGCGCTCACGTTCGTCGGGGTCGCGATGCTCACGCCGCTGATCGCTCGGCCGGTCGCGGCTGCGATAGGGCTCCCCGTCCGCCTCACGGGGGTGCCCGGCAAACTCGGTCGCGAGAACTCGATGCGGAACCCGCGCCGAACGGCGGCCACGGCCTCGGCGCTCATGATCGGCCTCGGGCTGGTGGTGTTCGTCGCCGTGTTCGGCGCCTCCGCCAAGGCGTCCACCACCGCCGTGCTGGAGCGCACGCTCAAGGCCGACTTCATCTTGATCTCGCCCACGCTGACCGGTTTCAGCACCTCCGCCGCCGAGGATGCGCGTGCGGTGCCCGGCGTCGACACGGTCTCGCAGGTCCGCCAGGCCGAGGCGAAGATCGAGGGTGGGACCGCGTTCGTGACTGGGCTGGACCCGGGGACGTTCCCGGTCGTCTCGGAGGTCGACGCCGTCCAGGGCGGGCTCGAGGACCTGGCGAACCCGAACTCGATCGCGGTCTTCGACGACACGGCTCGGGAGAACGACTGGACCGTCGGGGACACGATCCCCGTGGAGTTCCCGGCCACTGGCTCGAAGAACCTCAGGGTGGTCGCGATCTACTCGGAGAACGGCCTGATCGGCGACTACGCGATCTCCCTCGACACGTTCGACGTCAACGTGGCCAACGTGCTCGACGTGTTCGTCCTGATCAAGGCCGACGAGGGCGCCGACGTCGCCGCCGTGCAGGCGGATCTCGAGGAAGCTCTCTCTGCGTATCCGAACATCGAGGTGGACGACCAGGCCGGCTTCCGTGACAGATACGCGACGCTGATCAGCCAGGTGCTGAACCTGATATCGGCGCTGCTCCTGTTCGCCGTGATCATCGCGTTGTTCGGCGTGATGAACACCCTGTACCTGTCGATCTACGAGCGGACGCGCGAGCTCGGTCTGCTGCGGGCGGTGGGGCTGACACGCAGGCAGACCCGCTCGATGGTCCGCTGGGAGGCCGTGATCGTCTCGGTGATGGGAGCCTTGTTCGGCGTGGTGATCGGGATCGCGTTCGGCTGGGCGCTGCAGCAGGCGCTCGAGCCCGAGGGGTTCAGCGAGCTCGGCATCCCCGGCGGGCAGCTCACGGTCTACGTCCTGCTGGCCGCGATCTTGGGCGTGCTCTTCGCGATCTTCCCCGCCCGCCGCGCGGCCAAGCTGAACGTGCTCGAGGCCATCTCGTACGAGTAGCGGGGTTCGGGGCAGGAAGCCGGGCTCGTGCGACGGATATCATGACCGTCCCATGCCCACGATCGAGCTCGCCGGCGGCACGACCACCGAGCTTCCCGAGGGGGAACCGGTCGGCACCGTCCTGCCGCCCGAGGCGATCGCGGCCCGCGTGGACGGCGAGCTGGTCGACCTCTCGTACGTGCCCACGACCGACGGAAAGGTTGAGCCGGTCCTGCCGAACGACGGCGACGGCCTGCACGTCCTGCGGCATTCGGCGGCGCACGTGTTGGCGCAGGCCGTCTGCGACCTGTGGCCCGGCACCCGTTACGCGATCGGCCCGCCGATCGAGGACGGCTTCTACTACGACCTCGAGCTCCCGGGGCAGGTCTCCGAGAGCGACCTCGCGAAGATCGAGGACCGGATGCGCGAGATCGTCGCGGCCGACCAGCCGTTCGTGCGCGAGGAGTTCCCGCGCGGCGAGGCCCTCGAGCGCTTCGCCGACCAGCCGTACAAGCGCGAGATCATCGAGTCGCTCGAGGAAGGCGAGGTCCCGGCGGGCGATAGGGTCACCGTCTACCGCAACGACGGCTGGTCGGACCTGTGCCTGGGTCCGCACGTCCCGTCGAGCGGGCGGCTGTCCGCGTTCAAGCTCATGAAGGTCGCCGGAGCGTACTGGCGCGGCGATGAAGGTCGGCCGATGCTCACGCGGATCTACGGGACCGCGTGGCCGAACCAGGAGCGAGCTCGACGATTACCTGCATCGGCTCGAGGAGGCCGAGAAGCGCGACCACCGCCGCCTCGGGCGCGAGCTCGACCTGTTCTCCTCGCCGGAGGAGCTCGGACCGGGCTTGTGGGTCTGGCATCCGAAGGGGGGCATCTTCCGCAAGCAGCTCGAGGACTATGTCCGGGACCTGCATCTCGAGCGCGGCTACGACCTCGTCGTGACGCCGCATATCGCCCGTTCGGTGCTGTGGGAGACCAGCGGCCATCTCGAGAAGTACTCGGACAACATGTACCCGCCGATGCGGACCGACACCGGGGACTACTACGCCAAGCCCATGAACTGCCCGTTCCACGTGCTCGTCTTCAAGTCGAAGACGCGCTCGTACCGCGACCTCCCGATGCGGTTATCCGAGCTCGGCACCATCTACCGGCACGAACGGATCGGGACGCTGCACGGCCTGCTGCGGATCCGTGGCGGCACCCAGGACGACTCGCACATCTTCTGCACGCCCGACCAACTGGTGGACGAGATCCTGAGGGTCTTCGACCTCACGTTCGAGATCCTGGGGACGTTCGGCTTCAATGAGCCCGTGATCAACCTCTCGACCCTGCCCGGTCAGACGATCCTCGACCCCGAGATGGCCGAGCGAGCCACCCAGGCACTCACCACCGCCCTGGATCGGAGCGGTCTCGCGTGGACCGAGGCCGAGGGCGAGGGCACCTTCTACGGCCCGAAGGTGGACTTCCATTTCCGCGACGCGATCGGCCGCCTGTGGCAGCTGACGACGGTGCAGTGCGACTTCGCGCTCCCGGAGCGCTTCGGGCTCGACTACGTCGGCGAGGACAACCAGCGGCATCGGCCGGTGATGATCCACCGAGCGATCCTCGGGACGCTCGAGCGTTTCAGCGCGGTGCTGATCGAGCACTATGGGGGCGCGTTCCCGCTCTGGCTCTCGCCGGAGCAGATCTACCTGGTGCCGGTCGCCGACCGTCATCTCGATCATGCGCTCGAGCTCGCCGCCCGATTCCGTGAGCTCGGCCTGCGCCCGGCGGTCGACGAAGGCGGGGAGACGGTGGGCAAGAAGGTGCGCGCGGCGCAGCTCGCGAAGGCCCCCTACGTGCTCGTCATCGGCGACAAGGAGATCGAATCGGGCGAGCTCACCGTGCGGGATCGAGAGGGAGTCGAGACCAAGGGCGTGCCGCTCGACGACTTCGCGGCCGCGCTCGTCGACGAGGCGGCCTCGAAGCGCCTGACCCAGTCGCGGTTCGGCGGCTGAGGCGAGGGCGCCGGGGGGACGGCGTGGATCGCATCTGGTCGCCGTGGCGGATGGCGTACATCCAGGCCGCCAAGGAGCAGGGCGACGACGCGGGCTGCATCTTCTGCGACCTGCCGGCCGATGGGGACGACGAGCGGACCAAGATCCTGGTCCGCGGCGAGCTGGCGTTCGTGATCCTGAACTCGTTCCCGTACAACCCGGGTCACCTGATGGTCGCACCGTTCCGGCACGTCGGCGACTTCGGCGCGCTCGAGCCCGCCGAGTTCGCCGAGGTCGACGCGCTGCTCACGCGTTCGATCCGGGCGCTCGAGGCGGAGATGGAACCCCACGGGTTCAACCTCGGGATGAACCTCGGCCGCGTGGCGGGCGCCGGGATCCCGGATCACGTGCACTGGCACGTCGTGCCTCGTTGGAACGGCGATACGAACTTCATGCCCGTCGTCGGTCAGACCCGCGTCCTGCCCGAGTTGCTCGACGAGACCTACGCGCGGCTGCTTCCGCGTTTCGAGGGAGCATGAGCGGCGTCCTCGAGTACGACGGGGGAGCGCTGGCGTGGGAGTCGATGGGGGAGGGCCCCGACGTGGTGTTCCTGCATCCGGGGCTGTGGGACGGCCGCGTCTGGGAGGAGCAGTTCGGCGTGTTCTCGAGCACCTACCGGGTGCTGCGCTACGACTTCCGCGGCTACGGCCGTTCGAGCCGCCCCGAAGCCGGCAGGCCGTACTCGCACGTCTCGGATCTCGCGGCCGTGATGGACGAAGCCGGCGTCGACCGCGCCGCGTTGATCGGCAACTCGATGGGTGGGCGCGTGGCGATCGATTTCGCACTCACGCATCCCGCGCGCGTCTCGGCGCTCGTGCTCGCCAGCCCGGCGCTCTCGGGGTTCGATGGGACCCCGGAGGAGGAGGCGGCGTGGGAGGCCGCGTTCGCGGACGCCGAGCGGCGGATCGAGGAAGCCACATGGGCGGGTGATCTCGAGCGGGCGGAGGACCTGCGGCTGCGATGGCTGTGGGCGCCGCTCGGAACCGACGATCCAGCGGGGGCACGCATCCGGCGGATCGCGTTCGACAACCTCCACGAGCTCACGATGGACGAGAGCGGCGAGACCGCGATCGACCCGCCGGCCGCCGCTCGGCTCGACGAGATCGAGGCGCCGACGCTCGTGCTGCCGGCCGACCACGACCCGCCCTGGCAGGAGCGGATGTGCATCGAGATCGCCGAGGGCATCCGCGGCGCCCGTCTGGTCCGGATCCCAGAGACCGACCACGTGATCCCGCTGCGTCGACCCGACGAGTTCAACGACATCGTCCTCGGGTTCCTCGACGAGGTGCTCTGAGCGGTGAGGCGACTTACTTCCGCGCGTCTTCCTTCTCCTGCTGCGCCGCGGCGATGATCTTGTCCGCGAGGTGCGACGGCACCTCCTCGTAGTGCGAGAAGTGCATCGTGAACGCCGCCCGCCCCCCGGTCATCGAACGCAGGTCGATCGAGTAGCGGGCGACCTCGGCCTGCGGCACCAGCGCCTTCACCCGTTGCTTGCCGGCGCCCGCCGATTCGACGCCCTGGATCTTGGCGCGCTTGGCGTTGAGGTCGCCCATGATGTCGCCGGTGTGGGATTCGGGGACGACGACGTCGACCTCGACGATCGGCTCGAGCAGGACCACGCCGGCCGCACCCGCCGCCTCCTTCAGCGCGAGCGCACCCGCCAGCTGGAACGCCATGTCGGACGAGTCCACGCTGTGGAACTTGCCGTCGACGAGCGTGCACCGGATGTCGACCATGGGGTTCCCGCTGATCACGCCCGACTGCATCGTCTTGACGACGCCCTTCTCGACGGAGCCGATGAACGTGTTCGGGATCGCGCCCCCGAAGATCTTGTCGACGAACTCGAACCCCTCGCCGCGAGGGAGAGGCTCGATCTCGATGTTGCAGATCGCGTACTGACCGTGGCCACCGGTCTGCTTCACGTGACGTCCGACGCCCCTGCCCGGCCCCCGTACGGTCTCGCGGTACGCGATCTTCGCGGGGGACGTGCTCACCTCGACGCCGAACTTGCGCTTCATCCGTTCGATCTGGACGTCGAGGTGCGCCTCGCCCATCCCGTACATCACGGTCTCGTGCGTCTCGTCCGAGCGCTCGATGCGGAGCGTCGGATCCTCTTCCCGAAGGCGCGAGAGGGCGGTCGACAGCTTGTCCTCGTCGCCCTTGGTCTTCGGCGTGATCGCGAACGCGAGCAACGGCTCCGGCATCTCGATCGGCCGCAGCGTCACCGGGTCGTCCTTGGTCGAGAACGTGTCCCCCGTCGTCGTGTGCGCGAGCTTCGCGACGGCCGCGATGTCGCCCGCCGGCACCTCGGAGAGCGTCTCGTGTTCCTTGCCCCGCAGCGCGAACAGCTGGCCGATCCGGTCCTCGGTGCCCTTCGTCGCGTTGAAGACCGACGAGTCCGGCCGCATCGTGCCCGAGAACACCCGGAACATCGTGATGTGGCCGACGTACGGGTCGGACACCGTCTTGAACACGTAGGCCGTGAGTGGCTGGCCGGGGTCGCAGGCCCGCTCCCTCTCCTCGCCTGCCTTGGTGACCACCGTGACCGGGCCGCGGTCGATCGGGGAGGGGAACTCGTCGGCGACGAACTGGAGCACGCGATCGACGCCGAGCGGCCGCGCCGCCGCCGCGCAAAGGACCGGCGCGATCCTCGCCTCCGCGAACCCCCGCTTGACCCCGTGGACGACCTCGTCCTCGGAGAGCTCGCCCTCCTCCAGGTACTTCTCGATCAGCGCGTCGTCGGACTCGGCGACCGCCTCCATCAGCTTCTCGCGGAAGGGGTCGGCCTTGCCCGAGATGTCGTCGGGCCACTCGCCCTCGGTGGCGTTCGGGCCGGCCCCGTAACGGTACGCCTTGCGCCCCAACAGGTCGGCCACACCTTCGAAATCGTGCTCCTCCCCGAGCGGGAGCTCGAGGGGCGCGACCTGCGTGCCGAACGACTGCACGAGCTGCTCCAGCGTCCGCTCGAACGACGCGCGTTCGCGGTCGAGCTTGTTGATCAGGATCGCGCGAGGCAGGCCGGCCTCGACCGCCAGCTCCCACGCCACCTCGGTCTGGACCTCGACGCCGTCCACGGCCGAGACGACCAGCACGACCGCGTCGACGGCCCGGATCGCCGTCCGGACGTCGCCGATGAAGTCGGCGTAGCCGGGGGCGTCCAGGACGTTGATCTTCACGCCGTTCCACTCGATCGGCGCCATCCCGAGCGAGACGCTGATGCCCTTCTTGATCTCCTCCGGCTCGAAGTCGCTGACGGTGTTGCCGTCCTCGACGGTCCCCATCCTCGTGGTGGCGCCGGATGTGAAGAGCATCGCTTCGAGCAGCGTGGTCTTGCCCGCGCCGCCGTGCCCGACGAGCAAGACGTTGCGGATGTCCCTGGCTTCGTACGTCTTCAAGAGGCCCCCGATCGGACGGATGGGAAACGGGACCGGGATTCTAGCGCGGGCGTCGCCCCGGGTTCCGGCTCGAGTCCGGCTCGTTCTCTGGCTCGTTCTCTGGCTCGTTCTCTGGCTCGTTCTCTGGGCGCCCGAGCACCGGTGATACCCTCGCGCGGGTGGTGGAGGTGAGCGTTCGAGCGCAGGTGGGCGAGCGCGCGGTGGTGCCGCTCCTGTGCATCGCCGCGGGCATCGCGATCGGCGTCGCCACCTGGCTCCTGCTGGTTCGCGAGATCGAGCCGGCGGGGTTCGCCGCACTCGCCGCGGGCGCCGCCCTCGTCGCCGGCGGTGTCCTCCTGCGCCCGGACGACCGTCTGGGGCGAGTGGCGCTCTCGTTCGGCGACCGCCTGTTCGACGGGTGTGTGCTGGGCGCGCTGGCGTGGGTGTCGCGGACCGAGGATCCGTGGCTCGCGGCGGGCGCGCTGTTCGCGCTCGCGGCGGGCTTCCTCGCCTCCTACATCCGCGCCCGCGGGGGCTCGCTCGGGTACGGGATCGAGGAAGGCGTGATCACACCGGCGCTCCGGTACGGGCTGATCGCGGCCGGCCTGATCGGCGGCTGGCGGTGGACGCCATGGGCCGTGGCGATCCTGATGCTGCTCGCCTCCGCGGTCCGGGCGAGTCAGGTCGTGAAGGAGGAGCGCCTGTGAGCCCGCACCCGCACCTCTGATGACGTCCCCAGAGGAGAAACAGGAGGCCAAACCCGAGACGAGGCGGGAGACGCTCGGGTACTGGGGCTACCGCAGCGCCGAGTGGCTCGCGATGTCCCTGCCCGAGCGAGCCGGCCGCCGCGTGTTCGAGACGCTCGGGCGGGTGGCCTATCGGCGGCTGGACGGGGTCCGGGCGACGGTTGCCGCCAACCAGGCGCGCGTGCTCGGCGCCGAGCCGACCGACGCACACGTCGCCCACGCGACCCGGGAGGCGTTCGAGCTGTACGCGCGGTTCTGGTTCGACGCCTTCCGGATCCGGACTATGCCCGTGCAGCAGTTCAACGAGCGCGTCGTGATGATCGGCGCCGAGAACATCGACCGCGCCCTCGAGGCCGGCAAGGGATGTGTCTGCGCCCTGCCGCACATGGGCAACTGGGATGCGGCGGGCCACTGGTTCGGCGCCAACGGCTACCGGATCGCGGCCGTCGCAGAAGAGCTCAGACCGCCCCGCCTGTACGACCTGTTCCTGCGCCACCGCGAGGAGCTCGGGATGCGGATCGTCGCGCTCACCAAGGGAGGACACGTCGGGCAGCAGCTCAAGCAGCTCCTGTCCGAGAACTGGATGGTTGCGCTCGTCGCCGACCGAGACCTCACGAGGCGGGGGGTCGAGGTCGAGATGTTCGGCGCCACCCGGCGGGTGCCGGCCGGACCGGCGCTCCTGTCGCTCAGCTCGGGTGCGCCGCTGGTCGTCTGCCCCGTCTACACGCGCGACGACGGGTGGGAGGTCCGGATCGGGGAGCCGCTCGAGATCGAACGCACCGGCGTGATGCGGGAGGACGTCGCCGCGCTGTCGCGGCTGATGGCCGAACGCTTCGAGCGGGCGATCGCCGCCAAGCCCACGGACTGGCACATGTTCCAGCCGGCATGGGACGAGGCCGCCTCGACGGCCGCCGCGCCCGCGACGCCGGTCGAGCCTCGGTGAGGATCCTCCTGGTCTGCCCGTACGACTGGGAGGCGCCCGGCGGCGTGCAGGTCCACGTCCGCCAGCTCGCCGCCGAGCTCCGCGCCCGTGGGCACCGGACGACGATCCTCGCGCCGGGTTCGCGACCCTCCGAGGATGCCGGGGTCCGGATCGTCGGGCGGCCGGTCCGCGTGCCCTATCGCGGGACCGTCGCGCCGATCTCGTTCTCGCCGGGATCGTGGCGGCGGATCCGCTCCGCGATGCGCTCGTTCGACCCCGACGTGATCCACGCGCACGAACCGCTCACGCCGAGCACCTCGATGCTCGCGGTCCTGGCCGCCAGCGCTCCCATCGTCGCGACGTTCCACGCATCGCTCGATCGCTCCAGGCTGATGGAGCTCGCCGGGCCGGCGCTGCGTCGGGTGAGCGGGCGGATCGATGCCGCGGTCGCCGTCTCCGACGCGGCCGCGTCCTTCTTGCGTCGCGTGGTGCGCGTCCCCGTGGAGATCGTCCCGAACGGCGTCGACGTCCGAATGTTCGCGCACCCGGGCCGGACCCTCGAGGGACTCCCGACCGGCCCGAAGATCCTCTGGGCGAACCGGCTGGATCCGCAGAAGGGGTTCGAGATCATGCTGCGGGCATTCGAGCAGCTCGCCTCGGAGCTCGGCGATGCCCACCTGCTCGTGGCGGGGGACGGGCGCGATCGAGTCCTGCTGCGCTCGCTCCCGAGGGAGCTCCGGAGCCGGATCCTCCGCCTGGGGACCGTCCCCCACGCCGAGCTGCCCCGGTACCACGCCGCCGCCGACGTCTTCGCGTCGCCCGCGACCGGGCAGGAGAGCTTCGGGATCGTGCTCGTCGAGGCGATGGCGGCCGGCGTGCCCGTGGTCGCGTCGGACATCGCGGGCTACCGGGAGGTGGTTCGTGACGGCATCGACGGGCTCCTGGTCCCGCCGAAGGACCCGGACGCGCTCGCCGCAGCGATCCGCCGGGTCCTGTCCGAGCCCGAGCTCGCCGCGTCGCTGAAGGACGCCGGGCGTTCGCGGGCCGAGACGTTCTCGTGGCAGGTGATCGCGCCTCGCCTGGAGGCCGTCTACGATCGGGTCCTCGGCGCCACGCGCTAGGATGCCGCCGTGCCCACCTGGCTGTGGATCGTGGTCGTTCTCGTCGCCCTGGTGGTGCTCGGCGGCACCTGGATCTACAACCGGCTGGTCAGGCTCCGCGCCCGCGTAAACAACGGGTGGTCCCAGATCGACGTCCAGCTGCGACGCCGGTACGACCTGATCCCGAACCTGGTGACGACGGTTCAGGGGTACGCCACGCACGAGCGGGAGCTGTTCGAACACGTGACGGAGGCGCGGTCCCGGGCGATCGATGCGAACGCCGTCCCGGACCAGGCGCAGGCCGAGAACCAGATCACGCGGGGGATCCGCCAGCTGTTCGCGGTCGCGGAGAACTACCCCGACCTGAAGGCCAACCAGAACTTCCTCGCCCTGCAGGAGGAGCTCACCGGGACCGAGTCGAAGATCGCGTTCGCGCGGCAGTTCTACAACGACCAGGTCATGCTGCTGAACACGCTGATCGGCTCGTTCCCCTCGAACGTCGTCGCCAAGACGTTCGGGTTCGGACCGCGGGAGTTCTTCGACATCGAGGATCCGGTCCGCGCTCCGTCCCAGGTCGAGTTCCCCGGGTAGTCCGTGTACGAGCAGATCGCGGCGAACAAGCGCAAGACCGTCCTGCTCATCTTCGGCGCGATCGTCCTGCTCGGCGCGGTCGGCTACGTCCTCGGGCTCTGGTACGGCGGCTCGGGCAGCGGGATCTACGGCCTGGTCGGGGCCGTGGCGCTCGCGGTCGTCCTGTCGCTCGGCTCGTTCTTCGGCGGCGACCGACTCGTCCTGGCCTCGACCCGCGCGCGCGAGGTCACGCCGCAGGAGCAACCCCGCCTGCACAACATCGTCGAGGGGCTCTCGATCGCGGCCGGGATCCCCAAGCCGAGGGTCTACCTGATCCCCGAGCAGGCGCCGAACGCCTTCGCGACCGGCCGGAACCCCGAGCACTCGTCGGTCGCCGTCACCGAGGGTTTGCTCGCCACGATGAACCGCGTCGAGCTCGAGGGCGTGATCGGGCACGAGCTCTCCCACGTCGTCGACCGCGACATCCTGGTGGGGACGGTCGTGGCGACGCTCGTCGGCGCGGTGGTGCTGATCAGCGAGTTCTTCATGCGGTCGTGGTGGTGGGGCGGCGTCCGCGGCCGCCGGGGCGCAGACCGGAGCGGCGGCGGCGTCGAGGCGATCATCTTCGCGATCGGGCTCGTGCTGCTCGTGCTCGCGCCGATCATCGGACAGATCGTCCGGCTGGCTGTCTCCCGGCAGCGCGAGTTCCTCGCCGATGCGCAGGGGGCCCTGCTAACGCGATACCCTCCCGGGCTCGCGAGCGCGCTCCGCAAGATCGAGGCCGCGTCCGGGATCCCGATGCGCTCGGCGAACAACGCAACGGCGCACCTGTGGCTCAACCAGCCCTCCCGCATCCAGGGCGAGGGGATGGGCCCGCTCGAGAAGCTGTTCAGCACGCACCCGCCGATCGAGGAGCGGATCCGCCGGCTCGAGGAGATGTGACGATCCCGACGAGATCGCTCGGGGTCGTTGAGGCGCCTGCGAACGCCCGGTAGCATCTGCCCCCGCTGTCACGACGACCCGTGGAAGGGCCGTCGACATCCCCCATATCGCCCGCGAACCCCCCGGGAGTCTCCGATGTCCGGAACCCATCGCCCGAACTCGTCCCGAACCCGCCGAACCTTCACCCGCCGCGGCAAGCTCGTCGCCGCCGGAGTGACGGTCGCCGTCGTCGCCGGCGGTGCGCTCGGCTACTTCGCGTTGTTCCCCCAGCAGGCGCCGGCGTTCGTGCGCGACACGCTGCAGAAGGTCGGCATCGCCGACCCGGGGGCCGGTGCGCCCGACGCCACCTGTCCGCTGACCGGCGCCCCCGTTCCGGGGAGCGAGGTCCCGGACCGCCCGGCGCTCGCGGTCAAGATCGAGAACGCCCCGGAGGCGCGACCGCAGGCGGCACTGAACGACGCCGACGTGGTCGTCGAGGAACCCGTCGAGGGCGGGTACACGAGGTTCATCGCCGTGTTCCAGTGCGGCGACTCGGATCGTGTCGGGCCGGTCCGGAGCGGCCGTACGACCGACCCGGACTACCTCCGCCAGCTCGGGCCGGCGGTGTTCGGCTACGCGGGCGGTCGGAACGTGGTGACGCAGGAGGTACCCAAGGTCGGCCTCGTCGACGTGAACTACATCGTCGCGGCCGGCGCGTACACGCGAGACGACACCCGAGCCGCGCCGCACAACCTCTACACGACGACGGACGCCCTCTGGCGTGCCGGGAAGTCCGAGGACGGGGCACCCGACCCGCTGTTCACATACGCCGAGACCTGGGACGGCGCCGCGAAGCGGATCCGGTCCGTGCACCTCCCGTATTCGGGCGTGTCCGACGTCTACTGGCACTGGAACGGCGGCAAGGGCGCCTGGCTGCGTTCGCACGGCGACGTCCCGCACGTGCTCGAGGGCAACGAGCGCGTCTCGGCCACCAATGTCGTGATCCAGGTCGTCTCGGTGACCGACAGCGACTTCCTCGACTCCGCGGGCAACCCGTCGCCCGAGGTCGACCTGACGGGTTCGGGCAAGGCCTACGTCCTGCGCGACGGCACCGTGATCCGCGGCCGGTGGGAGCGCGAGTCGCTCCACGACGTGACGACGTTCGTCACCAAGGACGGGACCGAGATCGCGCTCGCGCCCGGACGCACGTGGGTCGAGCTGCTCCCCAGCTGGGTCGCGGTCGGGCTCGAGCGCCGCTGACCGCGCTTACCCGCGCTCGTCCGTTCGACCGGGTCGTGCCCGGCGGTACAATCAGCATGCCGGGTCGACCACGACCCGCGCGAAGGAGGCATCCCCGGGTGGAACGGGAGACCGGCACCTTCCGAGTGAAGTCCGGCCTGGCCGAGATGCTCAAGGGCGGCGTCATCATGGACGTCACCAACGCCGACCAGGCCAAGATCGCCGAGGACGCCGGCGCGTGCGCCGTGATGGCGCTCGAGCGGGTCCCGGCCGACATCCGCGCCGAAGGCGGGGTCGCGCGCATGGCCGACGCCACCAAGGTCGAGGAGATCATGAACACGGTCTCGGTCCCGGTGATGGCGAAGGCCCGGATCGGCCACTTCGTCGAGGCGCAGATCCTCCAGGCGCTCGGCGTCGATTACGTGGACGAGTCCGAGGTGCTCACGCCGGCCGACGAGGAGCATCACATCGACAAGTGGGCGTTCACGGTCCCGTTCGTCTGCGGCGCCCGGAACCTGGGCGAGGCCCTCAGGCGGATCGCCGAAGGCGCCGCGATGATCCGCACCAAGGGCGAGCCCGGTACCGGCAACGTCGTCGAGGCGGTCCGCCACCAGCGGACGATGCTCCGCGAGATCGGCTGGCTCCAGAGCCTCCGACCCGAGCAGCTCGTGGGGGCCGCGAAGGATCTCGGCGCACCGGTCGATCTCGTTCGGATGGTCTCGGAGACCGGGAAGCTGCCGGTGGTGAACTTCGCCGCCGGCGGACTCGCGACGCCGGCCGACGCGGCACTAATGATGCAGCTCGGGGTCGACGGCGTGTTCGTCGGCTCGGGGATCTTCAAGTCCGAGGATCCCGCGCCCAGGGCGCGCGCGATCGTCGAGGCGACGACGCACTTCCAGGACCCCGACGCGCTCGCGAAGGTCTCGCGCGGTCTCGGCGAGCCGATGCCCGGGCTCGACATCAAGGAGCTCGGCGAGGAGGGTCTGCTCCAGACCCGCGGGTGGTGAGCCTCCGGTGAAGGCCGGTGTGCTCGCGCTGCAGGGAGACTTCCGCGAGCACGCCCGCGTGTTCGGCGAGCTCGGCGCCTCGCCCATCGAGGTCAGAACGCCCGACGACCTCGCGCGGGTCGACGCCCTCGCCATCCCGGGCGGGGAGTCCACGACGATATCGAAACTCGCTCGCAGCTCCGGTCTGGTCGAGCCGATCGTCGAGCGGGCGAACGCCGGCATGCCGATCCTCGGGACGTGCGCGGGGATGATCGTGATGGCCGAGCGCGTGGAGGGTCTCGAGCCGCTGCTCTCGCTCGTCGACATCACGGTGCGTAGGAACGCCTACGGTCGCCAGGTCGACTCGTTCGAGGCCGACCTCGACGTCGAAGGCGTGCCGCACCTCGTCCGGGGGGTCTTCATCCGCGCCCCGATCGTCGACGGGGTCGGCGAGGGGGTTCGGGTGCTCGCCGAGCACGAGGGGCGACCCGTCGTCCTGGAACAGGGGAACCTTGTCGTGGCATCCTTCCATCCCGAGCTCGTGGGCGAGACCGGTCTTCACGGGTACGTGCTCGGGAAGGTGTGACGTGTCGGGTCACTCGAAGTGGGCGACGATCAAGCGCAGGAAGGGCGCCGCCGACGCCAAGCGGAGCAACCAGTTCGCGAAGCTGCTACGGGCGGTGGAGGTGGCCGCCCGCGAGGGCGGCAGCGGCGACGTCAAGGCGAACATGACGCTCGCGTCGGCGGTCGAGAAGGCCCGGAGCTTCTCGGTGCCGGCCGAGAACATCGAGCGCGCGATCAAGCGGGGGAGCGGCGACCTCGAGGGCGGCGCCAGATACGTGGAGGTCACGTACGAGGGCTACGGCCCGGGCGGCGTCGCGGTGTTCGTCGAGACGCTGACCGACAACCGGAACCGCACGTCGCAGGACATCCGGCACGCGTTCACCCGCAGCGGCGGGAACCTCGGCGAGGGCGGCAGCACGGCTTGGATGTTCGCGCGCAAGGGATCGATCCAGGTCGAGAAGGGCGCGGCGCCGGACGAGGACAAGCTGCTCGAGATCGCACTGGAGGCGGGCGCCGAGGACCTGAACGACGCCGAGAGCACCTGGGAGATCACCAGCGACCCGGCGTCGTTCACCGCGGTGCGCGACGCGATCGACGCCGCGGGGATCCCGATGCTCTCGGCCGAGCTGACGATGCTCCCCCAGAGCACGGTCCCCGTCGAGGGGGGCCAGGCCAAGCAGGTGCTCGCGTTGCTCGAGGCGCTCGAGGAGCTCGACGACGTGCAGAACGTCTACGCGAACTTCGACATCCCCGAGTCGGTGATGGCCGAGCTCGGCTGACGGTCTCCGATCGAAGATCGGCGTGTGACGCGCCTCGTTCGGGTCATCTGCAGCCCGCTCCCTGCAGCCCGGCCACGTCGTAGGCTCCTCCGGTGACGACGCCCGAGCGCCCCGCCGGCGAACGCACGATGCGCGAGCGCATGCTGGCCGGGGAGCTTTACCTGGCCGACGACCCCGTGCTCGTCGAAGAACAGGCACGGGGGGCGAGGCTCCTCGACCGCTTCAACCAGACCGGCGTCGACGACGCTGCCGAGCGGCACGGTCTCCTGCTCGAGCTCCTCGGGCAGTTCGGCGAAGGGTCCGAGATCAAGCCGCCCCTGCGATGCGACTACGGATTCAGGATCCGGGTCGGCGCGCGGACGTTCGTGAACTATGGGCTCGTGGCGCTCGATGTCGCGTCGATCGCGATCGGCGACGACGTGCAGATCGGTCCCAACGTGCAACTCTTGACGCCGACGCACCCCATCGACCCCGACACGAGACGGGCCAAATGGGAGGCTGCCGAACCGATCGCGATCGGAGGAAACGCCTGGCTGGGCGGTGGGGTCATCGTTCTCCCGGGCGTCACGATCGGGGAGAACACGGTGGTCGGCGCCGGATCGATCGTAACGAAGGATCTCCCCCCGAACGTGGTGGCGGCCGGTAACCCCGCCCGTGTCGTTCGGTCGCTCTGAGACGTTCGCGCCCAGACCCTCTCCCAACGTTCGACTGGTTGAAGATGGACCTCGTGGCGATCAGTTGGCATTGACCCCCCTTTTCCACATGGGGGCCGACCATGCCCTGCTGAGCCCAAGCAGATGAAGCGTCCACGAAACGGCCACCCCGGGCGCGGGCGCCCCACCCAGCCGTCACATGGTGCAGGGGGTAGAGGGTCGCGGTTTGCGTGGTTGTGCGGGAGCACCGGACAAGCTCGGGGCATGCTGGGAGGGAGTGATGCTCGGTTGCCGCGCAGGGCCCGACCGGTGAAGGATTCGAGCGTGGACAGACCTGAGACCCGTTACGCGTGGAACGGCAACGTCGCGCTTGCGTACCAGGTGATCGGGGATGGTCAGATGGACCTCCTCTACCTACAGGGGTATGCCTCCCACGTCGACCTGAGCTGGGAGAGCCCTTACCTGTCGAGGTTCCTACGGGGGCTCGGCCGGCACGGACGTTGCGTCATCACCGACCGACGCGGCTGGGGGTGCTCGGATCGGTTCTCACCGTCGGATGTGACCGACATCGACATGCTCACCGACGACCTGCTCATCGTGATGGAGGCCGCCGGTTCGAGCCGGTCCGTTGTCGTCGCCTCACACGAATCAACGCTCGTCGCCTCGCTGTTTGCCGCCTCGCATCCCGAGCGTGCCGCCGGGCTCGTTCTCATCGATCCGTGGGTGACCTATTCGCGCACGGAGGCGACGCCGTGGCTCGACACGATCGAGGATTGGGAGGCGTACTTCACGGAGGTGCGCTCGGTCGGCACGACCATCTGGATCGCCGATTTCCCCGAAGGGTACGAGCGGGAGCGGGACTGGTACGGGACGTACGTCAGAGCCTCGATCTCCCCCGGTGCGGCGATCGCGGAGTTCAGGCGATATCTCACGGCCGACGTACGACCGGTCCTGCCGACCATCCAGGTGCCCACCTTGGTCATCTCGGACGTGGACGCGGAGGGGGACCTGGAGACCGGCTCCGAGATGAGCCCAAGGAACGCGCGCCTGGCCGCGGAGCTCATCCCGGGATCCCAGCTCGTGGAGCTGTCCGGCGGGGCTATGCTGCCGCGCCGCCATTGGTACGCGCGATCCGAGGCGACCATCGATGAGATCGACCGTTTCGTCGGCCGGATCCGGATGCAGGAGGCATCCTTCGACCGTGCGTTGGCAACGGTGCTGTTCACCGACATCGTGGGGTCGACCGACACGGCAGCCGAGCTAGGTGACCGCGTCTGGCGAGACCTCGTCGGGCGCCACCACTCGATCGTGCGAACGATGCTGGCCCGTTACCGAGGGAAGGAGATCGACACCGCGGGGGATGGGTTCTTCGCGACGTTCGATGGGCCGGCTCGAGCCGTGCACTGCGCCGTGGCGGTCACCGAGGCCGTGAGGCCGCTTGGCCTCGAGATCCGGGCCGGCCTCCACACAGGAGAGGTCGAGACCGTCGGCGAGAAAGTCACAGGGATGGCCGTCAACATCGGTGCCCGCATCGCCGGGTTAGCGGGCCCATCCGAGGTGCTGACGTCGTCGACGGTCAAGGATCTCGTCGCGGGCTCCGACCTCGTCTTCGAGGAAGCTGGGGAGCACGAGTTGAAGGGCGTACCCGATCGCTGGCGGCTCTACCGAGTCGCCGGCTGATCCTCCTGTCGCCTGTCCACGAAACGGCCGCGCCGGGGCGCACCGCCCCACCCAGCCCCTCAAGCGCTTGACCGGATCCTGACCTACAAACACACGGTCAGGAGTGCCGTTCTGGTTGGGGGGCGTCGAGAGCCATTCCTTCTCCTAACCCCCCAGGTGTTTGACCGCGCCTGGGCCATCGCCCAGACTGAACAGGTGTTCGATTCCTGCGTGCTCGGGGTCGACCCGGGCGTGTCGGCGCTCGGCTTGGCTGCGGTCGCCGGGCACGACCGGACGGCGCAGCTCTTGTATGCCGATACCGTGCGGACCTCCGCCGATCTGCCCGACGCGACCCGGCTGCGGCTGCTCCACGATGCCGTCTCGGAGGCGATCGCGACCCACCGTCCCACCTCTGTCGCGATCGAGCGGATCGCGTGGAACAAGAACCAGGTGAGCGCGATGATCGTGGCGAGGGCGACGGGGGTGATCCTGCTCGCGGCCGCCGAGGCCGGTCTCGAGGTGGAGGAGTACGGCTCGCTCGAGGTCAAGATGGCGGTCACCGGCCAGGGGAACGCGGACAAGGCCCAGGTGCGGGTGGCCCTCGAGCGCTTCCACGGCCTGAAAGGCCTGCCCGACCAGCCCGACGCGGTCGACGCCGCGGCGATCGCGCTGTGCCACCTGACGCAGGCGCGGCTGCGCAAGGTCGCCGCGCGATGATCTCATTCCTCGAGGGCGACGTCGCCGAGCGCTCGGGGACGCGCGTCGTGATCTCGGTCGGCGGCGTGGGCTACGACGTCCAGGTGCCGGCCTCGACGCTTGCGAAGCTCCCGCCGGTGGGCCGCCCCACGCGGGTGTACACGCGCCTCGTCGTCCGCGACGACGCGATGACGCTGTTCGGGTTCGCGAACGCGGACGAGCGCGAGCTGTTCGACCTGCTCGTCACCGTGAGCGGCATCGGTCCGAAAGTCGCGCTGAGCTTCCTCTCGGTGGTCTCGCCCGACGCGTTCCGACGAGCGGTCTCCGCCGGCGACATCGGCGCCCTCACGGTCGTTCCCGGCGTCGGCAAGAAGGTGGCGCAGCGCGTCGTCCTGGATCTCAAGGACAAGCTCGGCGCCGACGAGCTCGTGATCGTCGACGGCCCGCTCGCCGACGTCCGTGAAGCCCTGCTCGGCCTCGGGCTGTCGCAACAGGAGGCGAGCGACGCGATGACGGGGCTCGCGTCGGACGGCAAGACGCCGGTCGAGGACCTCCTCCGAGAGGCGCTGCAGCACATCGGACGGGGGTAGGGTGATGGCCGACGTGACGGACGACCCCCGCGTGGTCGACCCGGAAGTTCCGCAGGAGGAACGCGAGTTCGACTCCGCGCTCCGCCCGCGCCGGATCGACGAGTTCGTCGGGCAGGACCGTGTCAAGGAACAGCTCGCGCTCCTGATCGACGGCGCCCGCGCGCGAGGCGAGACCGTCGACCACCTCCTGTTCTCCGGGCCCCCCGGGCTCGGCAAGACCACGCTGGCCGGCATCGTGTCGAACGAGCTCGGAGTCGGGTTCCAGCCGACGTCCGGACCCGCGCTCGACCGGCCCGGCGACCTCGCCGCGATCCTGACGAACCTCGAGGAGGGCGACGTCCTGTTCGTGGACGAGATCCACCGGATGCCGCGCGCGGTCGAGGAGGTCCTGTACCCGGCGCTGGAGGACTTCAAGCTCGACGTGGTGCTCGGCAAGGGCCCGAGCGCACGGAGCATCCGGCTCGACCTCCCCAGGTTCACCCTGGTCGGCGCGACGACGCGCCCGGGGCGGATCACGCTGCCGTTGCGCGAGCGGTTCGGGTTCTCCCCCCGGCTGGACTACTACTCGATCGACGATCTCGGGGCGATCGTGCGGCGATCCTCTCGCATCCTCGGAGTGTCGATCGACGCGGAGGGCACCCACGAGATCGCGAGGCGCTCGCGCGGCACCCCGCGGGTCGCGAACCGGCTCCTGCGCCGGGTGCGCGACTTCGCCCAGGTGCGCCACGACGGCGCGGTGACCTCGGACGTGGCAAGGGCGGGGCTCGAGCTGTTCGAGGTGGACGAGGAGGGCCTGGACAAGCTCGACCTCGCGATCCTGTCGACGGTGGTCGTCAAGTTCGGCGGCGGGCCGGTCGGGCTCTCGACGCTGTCGGCGGCGGTGGGGGAGGAGACCGACACGATCGAGGACGTCGTCGAGCCGTACCTGCTCCAGCTCGGGCTGCTCCAGCGCACGCCGAGGGGCCGGGTGGCGACCGAGCGTGCCTACCGGCACCTCGGCGTCTCGCCCGAGGGGGTCCTCCCGCTCACCTAACGGCTCCGCCGGCTTGAACCCATCCCCTACGGGCGGCGAACCGAGCGGTAGCCTGTATGCTGCCTCATCACCCCGTAGGAGGCACGTCGACCCATGGTGCTCGGGATCCTGGCTCAAGACTCCCAAAGCGGGAGTTCCCTCATCGGGCTCGCGCTGCCCGTGCTCATGATCGTGGGCTTCTACTTCCTGCTCATCCGGCCCCAGCGGAACCGCCAGCGGGCGCAGCAGGCGCTCGTCGCCTCGCTCGAGGTCGGCGACGACGTGATGACCACCGGCGGGATCTTCGGCACGATCGTCGAGATCGACGACGACGAGGGCACGGTGACCGTCGAGATCGCGCCCGGCACCCGGATCCGCATGCTCCGCCAGGGCATCTCCCAGCGCTTCGTCGAGGACGACGCGTACAAGGACGACGACGGCGACGAGACGGCCGATGAGGGGATCGACCGAGAGCCGTGAGCGCCGAACCGGCACCGGCCGAGGGTCCGTCGGAGCCGGCCGAAACGGCCAGCCAGCCCGAAGGCATCACCCTCGAGGTCGTGCAACAGGACGAGGAGCTCTCGTCGTTCATCGCGGCGGCCGACCGGGTGATGGAGGGGCTCGGGTACACCGAGCACGGGTTCCGCCACGCGAACCTCACGGCCCGGATCGCGTTCAACGTCCTGTCCCGGGCCGGGTTCGACACGCACACGGCGAACCTGGCCTGCGTGGCCGGGTACCTGCACGACGTGGGGAACATGATCAGCCGCTACGCGCACGGTCAGACGGGCGGCGTCCTGGTCTACCAGGCTCTGCGCGACCGGGTGCCCTCCACCGACCTCGCGCAGATCGTGGCCGCGGTCGCGAACCATGAGGAGGACAACGGGTACGCCGTCTCGCCGGTCGCGGCCGCGGTGATCCTGGCGGACAAGTCCGACGTCCACCGGAGCCGGGTCCGCAAGTCCGGCCAGATCGAATTCGACATCCACGACCGCGTGAACTTCGCCGCCGAGCAGTCGTTCCTGCGGGTAGACTCCGCGGCGAAGACCGTGAGCCTCGAGCTGACGATCGACACGAAGATCAGCCAGGTCATGGAGTACTTCGAGATCTTCCTCGGGCGCATGCAGCTGTGCCGACTCGCGGCCGAGGTGCTGAACTGCAGGTTCAAACTCTTGATCAACGGCGCCGAGCTCGCATGAGCGAGGCGGAAGGATCCCGATGAAGAAGAAGCAGCGATCGTTCTGGGTCTCGCTGGTGCTGGTTGGGCTCCTCGCCCTCGGCTCGATCGCCCTGTTCGTCACCGGGACGCGCCCGGTCCTCGGTCTCGACCTCGAGGGCGGCGTGTCGGTGATCCTGTCCGCCCCGGACGGGACGCCGGACGCCGTGATGAACCAGGCGCTGGAGAACATCCGCAACCGCATCGACGCGTTCGGGACGGCCGAACCGCTCCTGTTCGTCACCGGCACCACGATCGAGGTCCAGATCCCCGGACTGGCGCGCGGGACGATCCAGGAGCGGCCCAAGCAACAGTCGTGCATCGCCGACGATGAGGGGAACGTCTATACCTGTTTCGGCACACAGGACGCCGCCGACTCGGAGCTCGGCGCCGCCAGCGTTCAACCCGTCGTGTCGTCAGTGTGCCTGACCGACGATCCCACCAGCGAGGCGACGCCGACGCTGTTCGGAGAGGACGCGCCGTGCGTCGGGACCGAGCAGGACGCGACCACCGCGCTCGACGCGATGGCCGTCAAGAAGCAGCAGGGGCAGTTCTGCCTCACCGGAACGGGGCTCGCGACGGATCCGTGCTACCCGACCCGGGACGAGGCCGACAAAGCGTTGAGCTCCATCGAGACGGTGACGTCGCAGAGCTACTGCATCCAGAACCAGGAGAAGCAGACGCTGACGAGCGATCAGGGGGCGGCGTGCACCCTGTCGCAGGAGGACGCCCAGGCGCTGCTCGACGGCATGACGGTCCGAAACGCACACACGCAGTTCTGCGTCGTGAGCTCGGCCGGGGAAGACCTGGGGTGCTTCCTCGACCGCGATGCCGCCGAGGCCAGGCTCCAGGAGACCGGCCAGGAGCGCCTGCTCCAGGTGATCGGTGAGACGGCTCGCCTCGAACAGCGCGAGGTGCTCGGGGTGCTCAACCCCACGGACCCCGCGTACGCCTCGAACCCGCTCACCTGCGGCACGCCCACCGAGCAGGCGACCAAGGAGTGCTCGTTCGAGGCGCTCAAGGACCAGAACGTCGTCTTCAAGGCCCGCGACGACGCCACCAGGTATCAGCTTGGTCCGGTCCAGATCACGGGCGACGCGATCGACAAGGCCTCGGCCGTGTACAACGCGGGATCGTCGACGTCGGTGGGGCAGGGATGGGAGATCCGGTTCGACCTCACCAAAGAGGGGTCCGGCACCTTCTCGGACGTGACGACCGCCCTCGAAGGCAAACAGCTCGCGATCGTCGTGGACGACCAGGTCATCTCGGCACCGACGGTCCAGAGCCCGATCACCAACGGGTCCGGCGTGATCACCGGCAGCTTCACCGAGAGGCGCGCGAAGGACCTGGCGACGCAGCTGAACGCCGGAGCCCTGCCCGTGGAGCTCACCACCCAGCAGGTGCTGACCGTGAGCCCGACCCTTGGCGACGAGTCGCTGCAGCAGGGGCTCATCGCGGCGATCGCGGGGCTCGTGTTGCTGGCGGCCTATCTCCTGTTCTACTACCGGATCCTCGCGGTCGTGGCGTGGGTCGGGATGATGATCTGGGCGATCCTCGCGCTCGGGCTCGTGGCGCTGGCGGGCAGATCGATCGGGTACAACCTCACGCTCGCCGGGGTCGCGGGGCTCGTCATCTCGCTCGGCGTGACCGCCGACTCCTACATCGTGTTCTTCGAACGGCTGAAGGACGAGGTCCACGCCGGACGCTCGCCCCGGGCCGCGGTCGCACCCGCGTTCAAGCGGTCGTTCCGGACGATCGTGGCCGCCGACCTCGTGACCGCGATCGCGGCGGCGGTCCTGTACGTCACCGCGATCTCCTCGGTGCGTGGGTTCGCGCTCACGCTGGGCGTGGCCACGCTCCTTGACCTGTTCGTCGTCTACTTCTTCAAGCGCCCGGCCGTGTCGCTGCTCACGCGCAACGAGCGGATCGTGAACTGGCGCGTGATGGGTATCAAGGCGGGTCTTGCGGCGGATCGAGAGGTCGGCGCCCCGGACGTGGTGCCCGCGATCGCGGGGGGATCGGAATGAGCCTGCGGCGCGCGTTCGACACGTTCCGCGGGTACCGGCATCCCGAGTTCCACATCATCCAGCGGCGCCGTCGGTGGTTCATCCTCTCGGGCTCGGCGATCGTGATCTCGATCTTCGCGCTCGTGTTCCTTGGGCTGAACTACTCGATCGACTTCACGGGCGGCACGCTGATCGAGTATCGGCTCTCCAAGGACGTGACCGTCGAACAGGTGCGTGGCCTCCTCGCGCAGGATCCGTTCGACCGCGCGACCGCCGAGGTGCAGATCGTGGGGGGCGACCAGGTCTCGATCCGGACCTCGGCCCTCACGGACCTCACCGCCGCCGAACGCACGCAGTTGTTCGAGGCGCTCGCGCAGCAGGCGGGCATCAGCCCGGACGACATCAGCGCGCAGGTGGTCGGGCCGACGTGGGGGGAGCAGATCTCCCGTCAGGCCCTGATCGGGCTCGTGGTCGTCCTGTTCGCGATCACCCTGTACATCACCCTCCGGTTCGAATGGAAGATGGCCGTCGGCGCGATGGTCGCGATGGTGCACGACGTCGTGATCACGGCCGGCGTCTACGCGCTCACCGGCCGCGAGGTCTCGCCGCCGACCGTGATCGCGATCCTGACGATCCTCGGGTTCTCGCTCTACGACACCGTGGTGATCTTCGACAAGGTGACGGAGAACACCGAGTCCACCGCGCTGCTCGGCAAGGACACGTACGAGGGCGTCGCGAACTACTCGATGAACCAGGTGCTGATGCGGTCGGTCAACACATCGCTCGTTGTGATCCTGCCGATCCTGTCGCTGTTGCTGTTCGGCGGCGACACCCTCAAGGACTTCGCGTTCGCGATGCTGATCGGCGTCGTGACGGGCGCATACTCCTCGATCTTCATCGCCACGCCGATCCTGGTGATCCTGAAGGAGCGCGAGCCAAGGTACCAGCAGCTCCGGGCGCGCCTCGAGAGCCGCGGCAAGGGCGAACGTCGTCTCCGTGCCGTCCCGACGAATGGTCAGGAGGCGGCCGAGGAGGAGCAGGAGGCCGCGCCGGCCGCGGTGGCCGCCGCCGGCGGCTCCCGGCAGGCCGACAGGAGCGGGCAGGCGTCCTCGCGCCCGCGCCCGAAGAGCAAACGACGCCCGCCCGCCAAACGCCGGCGGAGGTGACCCCGTGGATCTCGATCAACTGAAGGCGCTCGTCCGGGACGTGCCCGATTTCCCGCAGGAGGGCGTCCTGTTCAAGGACATCACGCCTCTGCTTGCCGATCCGCTCGCGTTCTCGACGGTGATCGACCTGATCGTCGTGCACTTCGGGCGGGGCAACGTGGACAAGGTGGTCGGGATCGAGGCGAGGGGCTTCATCCTCGCGTCGCCGGTGGCGTACCACTTCGGCGCGGGCTTCGTGCCGGTCCGCAAGGTGGACAAGCTTCCGTGGGAGACCGAGGCCGCCGAGTACGAACTCGAGTACGGGACGGCGACCCTCGAGATCCATCGGGACGCCGTCGCCCCAGGCGAACGGGTGCTCATCGTGGACGACGTGCTCGCGACCGGCGGGACCTCCCGCGCGACCGCCGAGCTGGTCGAACGGATCGGTGGCAAGGTCGTGGGGATCTCGTGCCTGATCGAGCTCGAGTTCCTGCACGGGCGCGAGAAGCTCGAGGGCCACGACCTGTATACGCTCCTGCGCTATTGAGACCCGTTCGGGTCGCCGCCGCCGCGCGTTGCCTCTATCGGGAACCGCCGCATCGGTTCGCGTGCACCGGCGGCGTAGACTTGGTGTCCGGAGCGAGAGGCGAGCGTGGACACGGGCGAGGAGGTCAGGACCGAGCGGCGCGGCGGCATCCTGTCGCGCCTGCGCTCGGGTGAGCCCGAGGGGCATGACGGCATCGAGACGCTCGTCCGCACCGTCAAGAGCTACAACGCCAAGGCGGACCTGAAGGAGATCGAGCGCGCCTACCGGTTCGCCGCCGAGCACCACGAGGGCCAGAAGCGCCTGTCGGGCGAGGACTTCATCGAGCACCCGCTCGCCGTTGCGCAGATCCTGGCCGACCTGGGTCTGGACACCACGACCCTGGAGGCGGCGCTCCTGCACGACACGGTCGAGGACACCGACGTGAGCGTCGCGGACCTCGAGTCGGGGTTCGGGCCCGAGGTCTCGCGGATCGTGGACGGCCTCACCAAGCTCGACGCGCTCTCGTTCCGCAGCCGGGAGCACGAGCAGGCGGAGAACGTCCGCAAGATGATCGTGGCGATGGCGGGCGACATCCGGGTCCTGCTGATCAAGCTCGCCGACCGACTGCACAACATGCGCACGCTCTCCGCGCTCCCGAAGGACAAGCAGCGACGGATCGCCACCGCGACGATCGAGATCTACGCGCCGCTCGCCCACCGGCTCGGCGTGCAGCAGGTCAAGTGGGAGCTCGAGGACCTGTCGTTCAAGACGCTGCACCCCGGGCCGTACCACGAGATCGCGAGCCTGGTCGAGAAGCGGCGCGGCGAGCGGCAGCAGTACGTCGAGGGTGTGCTCGAGGCCGCTCGCGCGAGGATCCGCGAGGCGGGGCTGAAGGCCGAGGTGGACGGCCGGCCGAAACACCTGTACTCGATCTACGAGAAGATGGTGGTCGGCGGCAAGGAGTTCAACGAGATCTACGACCTTGCCGGCATCCGGGTCCAGGTCGACTCGGTGCGCGATGTCTACGCGGCGCTCGGCGCGATCCACTCGCTGTGGAAACCGGTCCCCGGGCGGTTCAAGGATTACATCGCGATGCCCAAGTCGAACATGTACCAGTCGCTGCACACGACCGTCGTCGGACCGCAGGGCCGTCCGATCGAGGTGCAGATCCGCACCAAGGAGATGCACCGGACCGCCGAGTTCGGGATCGCCGCCCACTGGCGGTACAAGGAGGGGCGCGACGGGAAGAAGGCCAAGGAGGCCGCCGACCTCGCGTGGCTCGGTCAGATGCTCGAGTGGCTGAAGGACATGGCCGACCCGCGCGAGTTCATGGAGGGTCTGAAGATCGACCTGTACGGCGGCCAGGTCTTCTGCTTCACGCCGAAGGGTGACGTGATGAACCTGCCGGCCGGCGCGACGCCGGTCGATTTCGCCTACGCGATCCACACAGAGGTCGGGCACCGGACGATCGGCGCCAAGGTGAACGGCAAGCTCGTCCCGCTCGACTACGAACTGCGGACAGGCGACACGGTCGACATCCTGACCTCCAAGGCGCAGGGCGAGGGACCGTCGCAGGACTGGCTCCGATGGGTCAAGACGCCACGCGCCCGCAACAAGATCCGGCAGTGGTTCAGCCGCGAGCGGCGCGAGGACGCCCTCGAGGACGGCCGGGAGCAGCTCCAGCGGTTGATGCGCAAGCAGAACGTTCCCCTCAAGCGGCTCGCGACCGAGGACGCGCTCGAGCAGCTCGCGGACGAGATGAAGTTCCCGAACCTCGAGTCGCTGTTCGTCGCGATCGGCGAGGGACAGGTCTCGCCGCAGTCGATCGTCGCCCGCCTCGCGCGGAGCGTGCAGGGCTCGACCGAGGAGGACGTCACCGAGGTCCCGCTCGCCCGGCCGGTGCACCTGGGGCAGCCGAGCTCGACCGACGTGACCTCGGGTGTGGTGGTGCCCGGCTCCGAGGACGTGTGGGTCCGTCTCGCCCGGTGCTGCACCCCGGTGCCCGGGGACGACATCCTCGGGTTCGTCACGCGCGGGCAGGGCGTCTCGGTTCACCGCACCGACTGCCCGAACGCGAAGTCGCTCGTCTCCCAGCCCGAGCGGCTGATCGACGTCACCTGGAAGGCCGGCAAGCCGACGTCGTTCGTCGTGGCAGTCCAGGTGGAGGCGCTCGACCGCACCCGCCTGCTCTCGGACGTCGCCACGGTGCTCTCCGATCACCACGTGAACATCCTGTCGGCGACCTCGGCCGTCGGCCGTGACCGGACCACGATGCTGCGGTTCACGTTCGAGCTCGCGGATATCACCCACCTCACCGAGATCCTTGGGGCCGTCAAGAAGGTCGAGAACGTCTACGACGCGTTCCGCGTCGTGCCGCGTTGAGGGTCCTGCTTCAGCGGGTCCACCGAGCCTCGGTCACGGTCCGCGACAGGCTCGTGTCCGAGATCGGACCCGGTCTCCTGTTGTTCGTCGGCGTGGGCGCCGAGGACGGGTTCGGCGAGTACGACCGGCTGGCCGAGAAGGTCGTCCACCTCCGGGTGTTCGAGGACGAGGACGGCAAGATGAACCGTTCGCTGTCCGACGTGGGTGGGGAGATCCTGATCGTTCCGCAGTTCACGCTGTACGGCGACGTCCGCAGGGGCCGGCGGCCCTCGTGGGACGGGGCGGCCCCGCCCGAGATCGCCGAGGACCGGGTCGAGGCGTTCGCGAAGGCCCTGGAGGCCCGGGGCGCGACGGTCCGGCGCGGAGCATTCCGGGAGCACATGCAGGTCGAGCTCGTGAACGACGGCCCGGTCACGCTCTGGATCGACTCCGCCGGCTAAGGCGGATCTCGGAGCCGTGCCGGAGCATGTCCGGACCGAGGAGTAGGCTCGTCTCATGAAGGGCGATCGTGTGGAGATCGTCGTCGACTCGGGCTCGGGCGTGCTGACCTACGAGATCGAGGCGACCAAGGCGGGGCGCCGCGTCGAGGTCGCCACGTCGCGCGGCGTGATCGAGGTCTCCGAAGTCACCAGGAACGGGGAGCCGGTCCGCAGCGGGCGGTTCATGGCCGATCGAGTGGTCGCCCTGGTGGAGCACCCCGCGCCGCCGCCATCGGTCCGGATCCGACGGGTGCTCAAGGGCCAGACGCAGCTCTGATCGTGTTCGGCCGCGCCGGGCGTCAAGGCGGCGCTCGATAGACTCTCCCTCCGATGTACCTGGACGTCTTCTCCGACAACTCGTTCGAGACCAACTGCTGGCTGCTCGGCGCCGACGGGACCGATGAAGTGGTGGTGGTCGACCCCGGGTTCTCGCCCGAGCGCGTCCGGGCGATGCTGGATGCCGAGGGCAGGCGGCCGGTCGCCGCGTTCGCCACACACGGTCATTTCGACCACGTCGGGTCGGCGGCGGTCTTCTGCGGCGACGACCTCCCCTTCTACATCCACGAGGCGGACGTCGACGCCCTGACCGATCCGCAGGGGTGGGGAGCGGGGGTGCAGACGCCGCCCGTCCTCGTGAAGGACGTTCGAACGGTCGTCGACGGGGACGTGCTCACGTTCGCCGGGTTCGCGATCGAGGTCGTGCACACCCCGGGTCACACCCCGGGCAGCGTGTGTTTGTCCACCGACGCCCTCCTGCTCTCGGGCGACCTGGTTTTCGCCGGCGCGATCGGCCGGAGCGACTTCCCCAACTCGTCGCCGGCCGATATGGAGCGGTCGCTCGACCGCTTCCTCGAGCTGCCCGACCCGACCGACGTCCTCCCGGGCCACGGTCCCAGGACCACCGTCGGGCGCGAACGCGAGCGCAACCCCTTCCTGTCACCGGGGGGCCACCGCTCGCGCCTTCGCGCTCGCTCCGTGAGGCCCCCGGACCCCCAGCAAGGGCGCTGAGTGGAGCTGCAACCGCCACGCGGGACCGACGACCTGGTGCCGCCGGTCTCCGACGCGATGCTGGGGCTATACGAGGCCGCCCACCGGACCGCTCGCCTGTACGGCTTCCGCTACGTCGAGACGCCGACCTTCGAGCACACCGAGCTGTTCGAGCGCACGTCGGGCGAGACCTCCGACGTGGTCACGAAGGAGATGTACACGTTCGAGGACAAGGGCGGGCGATCGCTCACACTGCGTCCCGAGCAGACCGCCGGCATCGTGCGCGCGTACCTCGCGCACGCCCACGACCTGCCGACGCCGTTCAAGGCGTACCACGTGTCGCCGCAGTTCCGGCACGGACGGCCGCAGGCCGGGCGTCTGCGCGAGTTCCGGCAGTTCGGGATCGAGACGATCGGGTCGGCCGCCCCGAAGGCCGACGTCGAGATCGTCGCGCTCGGCGACCGGTTCCTGCGCGCACGCGGCCTCGCACGGCTCGAGCTCCGGATCAACTCGATCGGCGACGCCGAGTGCCGGCCGGCCTACCGCGAGAAGCTGATCGCCTACCTCGAACCCCACCGCGACGAGCTCGACGAGGACTGCCGAACGCGGCTGCTGACCAACCCGCTGCGCGTGTTCGACTGCAAGGTCGATGGGCAGACGCCGCTCGTGTTGGGCGCGCCGGTGATCTCGGACAACCTGTGCCAGCCGTGCGCCGAACACTTCGCCGCCGTCCGCAACGGGCTGGACGCCGCGGGGATCGCGTTCGAGCACGACCCGCGGCTCGTCCGAGGGCTCGACTACTACACGCGGACGACGTTCGAGTTCGTCTCCGGCGCGCTCTCGCAGGCGCAAGGCAGCGTGTGCGGCGGTGGACGCTACGACGGGCTCGCCGAGGTGCTGGGCGGGACTTCGACCCCTGGGGTGGGGTTCGCGCTCGGGCTGGACCGGCTGCTCGTCGCGCTGCAGGAGGAGGGAGCCGCACTCCCCGGCGAGGTCGGGCTCGCCTGCTTCGTGGTGGCGATCGGAACGGAGGCCGCGGGGGCGGGGGAACGGCTGGTCGACGAGCTCCGGAACGCGGGCATCCCCGCGGCGACGGCGTTCGAGGAACGCCCCCTGAAGGCCCAGCTCAGGCTGGCCGACCGCTCGGGCGCCGCGTACGCGGTGATCCTCGGTGAACGCGAGCTGGGGGCGGGGACGGCCATCCTGAAGAGCCTCGCGGGTGGGGAGCAAGAGGAGGTCCCGATCGGCGATGTGGTGAACTGGCTCTCCCGAACGGATTGGGCTGCAGAGCGATGAGGGCGCGGGCGATCCGATGAGCGATCTCCGGACGGCGATGCGGACGCACGCGTGCGGCGAGCTTCGGGCCGAGCACACCGGCGAGCGCGTCGCCCTCTGTGGATGGGTGTGGCGCCGGCGGGACCACGGCGGGGTGACGTTCATCGATCTCCGGGATCGCGTGGGGCTGGTGCAGCTCGTGTTCCATCCCGGGTACGCGCCGGACGCCCATGCGGCCGCGCAACACCTCGGCTCCGAGTCGGTGATCCGGGTCTCGGGCGAGGTCCGGCAACGCCCGCGGGGCACGGTGAACCCCGAGCTGCCCACGGGGGAGATCGAGGTGGCCGTGGCCGAGCTCGAGGTGCTCGCCGAGGCCGAGACCCCGCCGTTCGTGATCGAGGACCGGATCGAGGCCTCGGAGGAGCTCCGGCTCCGGTACCGCTACCTCGACCTGCGACGTCCCGAGATGACCAAGGTCCTCGCGATGCGGCACGAGATCAACCGGATCGTCCGCGACGAGATGGAGTCGCGGGGGTTCCTGGAGGTCGAGACCCCGCTGCTCGGCCGCAGCACGCCCGAGGGTGCCCGAGACTTCCTGGTCCCATCGAGGTTGTGGCCCGGGACGTTCTACGCGCTGCCGCAGTCGCCGCAGCAGCTCAAGCAGCTCCTGATGGTGGCCGGACAGGATCGCTACTACCAGATCGTCCGGTGCCTGCGCGACGAACAAACGCGCGCCGACCGCAGCTTCGAGTTCACGCAGCTCGATGTGGAGATGTCGTTCGTCGACGAGGAGGACGTCTTCGCGGTGATCGAGCCCCTGTACGCGCGGATCGTGCGCGAGATCCAGGGCGTCGAGGTCGCCATGCCGTTCCCGATGCTGACCTACGACGAGATGATGGACCGGTACGGTTCGGACAAGCCCGATCTGCGGTACGGGATGGAGCTCGCGAACGTCGGCGAGGTGTTCGGCGGGACGGGGTTCCGAGCGTTCGCCTCGGTGCTGGACTCGGGCGGGCTCATCAAGGCCTTCTCGGCACCCGGCGGCGCCGAGCTGTCCCGCAAGGAGCTCGACGAACTGGTGCAGGTGGCGAAGTCGCGGGGGGCGGCGGGCCTGGTGTGGATCGCGGTCGAGGGCGAGGGGATCCGCTCACCGGTCGAGAAGCACCTGTCGCCCGAGGAGGTCGAGGGCGTTCGGCGCGCCACCGGCGCCGGACCAGGCGACCTGATCCTGATCGTGGCCGACAAGCCCGACCGCACGAACGTCGCGCTCGACGGGTTGCGGCGGCACCTGGCCGAACGGCTCGGGCTGATCGCGGAGGGGGAGTGGCGCTTCTGCTGGTTCTCGGAGCCGCCGCTGTTCGACTGGTCGGAGGAGGAGGGCAAGTGGGTCTCGAAACACCACCCGTTCACCTCGCCGCTGACCGAGGACCTCGCGCCCGAGACCGCGAAGGCGCGGGCCTACGACCTCACGCTGAACGGGTTCGAGCTCGGGGGCGGGAGCATCCGGATCCACCGTCCCGACGTGCAGCGGCGGGTCTTCGAGGTGCTGGGGCTCACGCCCGAGCAGACCGAGGAGCAGTTCGGCCACCTCCTGCGGGCGTTCCGGTTCGGTGTGCCCCCACACGGCGGCATCGCGATGGGGATCGACCGGATCGTGATGCTGATGGCCGAGAAGGACACGATCCGTGACGTGACGGCGTTCCCGAAGGCGCAGTCGGGAGCCGACCCGCTCACCGGGGCGCCGGCTCCAGCGACCGAGGAGCAGCTCCGCGAGCTCGGCATCGCGGTCGTGGTCCCCACGATGAAGGACGACGAGGAGGCGCAGGCGGATGGTTGAGCTCACGGAGAAGGACGTCGCGATGCTGACGGGCACGAATTTCGCGACGTTCGTGACCATGAACCCGGACGGCTCGCCGCACGCCACGATCACGTGGGTCGACGAGGCCGACGGCCACGTCCTGGTGAACACGGCGGAGGGGCGGGTCAAGCACCGCAACTGCGCGGCGAACCCGAAGGTCGCGATCACGGTCATGCAGGACGGCGACGCCTACGACTGGATCTCGATCACCGGGACGGTGGTGGCGTTCGAGACCGGGGAGCACGCCGAGCGGCACATCGACGAGCTCTCGCACCGCTACGACGGCCACGGGTACACCTACACGCCGGGCCAGGTGCGCGAGATCCTGAAGATCCGGCCCAGGCGCGTCATCCGCTACAAGGACTGACCTCGCGTGGCCGACATCCCCCTCGCCGCCCGGATGCGGCCCCGAGCGTTCGAGGAGTTCGTCGGACAATCGCACCTGATAGGTCCGGGCAAGGCGCTCACGCAACTGCTCGAGGGCGGCCACCTGCCCTCGATCGTCCTGTGGGGGCCGGCCGGGACCGGGAAGACGACCCTCGCCTACCTGCTCGCCGACGCGGTCGGCGCCCAGCTCGTCCAGCTGTCGGCCGTCTCCTCGGGCGTGGCGGACGCCCGGAAGGTGATCGAGCAGGCCAAGGGCGGGCTGTTCCGGACGGTGCTGTTCGTCGACGAGGTCCACCGGTGGTCGAAGGCGCAGCAAGACGTCCTCCTGCCGGCCGTCGAGGAGGGCACGGTGACCCTGATCGGGGCCACGACCGAGAACCCGTACTTCTCCCTCGTCACGCCGCTGCTCTCGCGCTGCATCCTCCTGCAGCTCGAACCGCTGGCGCCGGAGGAGCTCCGCGCGTTGCTCGAGCACGCCCTTGCCGACGAGGACCGCGGGCTGGCCAAGCAGGGCGTCGCGGTCTCGGACGAGGCGTTCGACCACCTCGTCGACGTCGCCGGCGGGGATGCACGGGTCGCGCTCACCGGGCTGGAGGCCGCGGTCCTCGCGGCGCGTTCGGCCGGGGAGGACTCGGTCACCCGGGAGAGCGCCGCCGACGCCGTCCAGAAGAAGGCGATCGTCTACGACCGACAGGGTGACGCGCACTACGACGTGATCTCGGCGTTCATCAAGAGCATCCGGGGGTCCGATCCGGACGCGGCCCTGTTCTGGCTCGCCCGGATGCTGGAGGCGGGCGAGGATGCCCGCTACATCGCCCGGCGGATGGTCGTGCACGCCAGCGAGGACATCGGCCTGGCCGATCCCCGAGCGCTGATGATCGCCGTGGCGGCCGCCCAGGCCGTCGAGTACGTGGGGCTGCCCGAGGCCCAGCTCAACCTCGCGGAGGCCGCCATCTATCTGGCTCGCGCGCCGAAGTCCAACAGCGTGATCGCCGCGCTCGGCCGGGCGCAGAAGGACGCCGCCTCATCCGACCCCGTGCCGCTCCACCTCAAGGAGCCCGGGCACCCGGGGCTGAAGAAGCTGGGGTTCGGCAGGGGCTACAAATACCCGCACGACTACCCCGGCCACCGGGTCGACCAGGAGTACCTGCCCGCGCGGTTCTCCGGGAACCGGTACTACGAGCCCTCCGGGGAGGGGGAGGAGATCGCCCCGCCCGACGAGGACGCCGCGCCGGAGATCGGCGACGGGACGGCGGAGGAGCCGCCCTCGGTATGATGCGCGAACCCGGAGCCCGCCGAGCGGGCCTCGTCGTGAGCCACGGATGAAGGGGAGGGCGGGAACGTGGGCATGATCGCAGCGCTCGACGGAGGAGACGTCGCCCTCATCGTGCTCTCCGCGTTCTGGGGACTGCTCGTCCTGTTCCTGTGCGTCGTCCTCATCAACACGTTCCGCGTCCTCGAGAGCACGAAGATCCTGATCGACGTGATGCGCGAGGAGACGGTCCCGCTCCTGCGCGAGGTGAAGGGGTCCCTGGAACGCACGAACCGCGAGCTCGATCGCGTCGACCTGGTGCTCGAGGCGACCGGGGAGGTCGTCGGCCGGGTCCGCCGGATCTCGGGTCTGGTCGAGGAGATCGTTTCCGGTCCGCTGGTCAAGCTGATCTCGCTCGGCGTGGGGGTCCGCAGGGCGACGAGCCGGTTCGGCGGCAAGGGCGGCAAGGGTGGCAAGAAGGGTTCGGCGTGAGGCGGTTGTTCTGGGTCGCGCTCGGTCTGGGGGCCGGGGCCGCGAGTGCGATCCTGGCGACGAGGTTCGTCCGCAAGCAGACCGCGAAGGTCGCGCCGGCCAACCTCGCCCGTGAGGCGCGGGGCAGCATGATCGATCTGGCCAAGCTCGTCTCCGACTCCCTCGCCGAGGGCAAGGCGGCGATGCACCAGAAGGAAGACGAGCTTCGCAGCGGGCTGCGGTAGCCGGCCGGTCGACCTGCGCGGATCCACCATACGTATGCCCAGAACGAGATGATCCGCTCGCGCACGGCCGCCCTCGGGGTCATCGGCGTGGTGGCGCTCGCCGCCTGCGCGTCCCCCGCGCCGGTCGCCCGGATGGAGTCGATGATGCGACCGACCGCGAACGCGACACCCACCGCCGCGCGGAACTCGGTCGTCCTGCGGGGCAGGTTCGTCAAGCTCACCGGGTTCCCCTGCCACCGGAGCGATCCGTTCGTCGGCGGGGAGGCCGTCACGTTCGAGGGCAGCGACGGCAGCATGACGACGATCGTGACCGGGAGCGCGAACTGGATCGGTCTGCCGGGAACGCCCGAGGCCCCGCTCGGCCAGTGCCGTCAGGTAGCGCCCTTCACCGTGGAGCTCCCGCCGGCCGGGCGCTACGTCGTCCTGATCAACGATCGTCGGCTCCCCGCGGTCACGCTCGTCGAGCTGCGAGCCGAGGGCCTGCGCCACACGTTCCGGCTCCCCTCCTGACGCGGCCTGCGGTCCGATGGCTCTGGGCGGGCAAAGGCACGCGGCTAGACTGTGCCGCCATGGAGGGCGATCGGATCCGTGAGGAGTTCCTCCGCTTCTTCGAGGAGCGGGGGCACAAGCGCGTCCCGTCCTCGTCGCTGATCCCCCCGCCCGAGTCCGGCCTGCTGCTGACGAACGCCGGCATGAACCAGTTCATCCCGTACTTCCTCGGTCACGCGCAGGCGCCGTTCCCGCGTGCCGTGACCGTCCAGAAGGTCTTCCGCGCGGTCGACATCGACCTCGTCGGACACACCGCGCGCCACTTGTCCCTGTTCGAGATGCTCGGGAACTTCTCGTTCGGCGACTACTTCAAGGCCGAGTCCTGCCGTTGGGGCTACGAGCTCGTCACCGAGGTCTACGGGATCGAGCCCGACCGGCTGTGGGTCACCGTGTTCCGGACCGACGACGAGGCGATCGGGATCTGGCGGGACATCGGTGTCCCCGCCGAGCGCATCGTTCGCCGTGGCGAGCAGGACAACTTCTGGTGGACGCACGCGGCCGGCCCCGCCGGACCCTGTTCGGAGATCTACGTGGACCGAGGACCCAAGTACGGGGCCGAAGGTGGACCGGAGGTCGACGAGGAGCGCCACATCGAGATCTGGAACCACGTGTTCATGCAGGACGAGGTCGACGACCACATGCGGATCGTGCACGAGCTCCCAAGCAAGAACATCGACACGGGGGCCAGCGTGGAGCGCCTGGCCGTCGTCCTGCAGGGCGTGGACCACGCGTTCGAGACCGACCTGCTGCGGCCGCTCGTCGAGGTCGCCGAGTCGCTCTCGGGACGGCGATTGGGGAAGGACGAGCGCGACGACATCTCGCTCAAGGTGATCGGCGAGCACGGCCGAGCGACCACGTTTCTGATAGCCGACGGCGTGCAGCCCTCGAACGAGGGGCGCGGCTACCTCGTGCGCCGGATGCTCCGTCGCGTCGTCTCGCACGCGCGGCGGCTCGGGATCGAACAGGAGGTCATGCCGGCGCTGGTCGCACGGACGGTTGAGCGGTTCGGGCACGTGTACCCGGAGCTCGTCGAGAACCGGGCCTACGTCGAGCAGGTCGCGAGCTCGGAGGAGGGACGCTTCGCCGGCACGCTGCGGCAGGGGATGACGCTGTTCGAGACGGCGATCGCGAAGGCGGGCGGAGCCGAGCGGCTCCCCGGCGACGTGGTGTTCAAGCTCCACGACACGTTCGGCTTCCCGAAGGAACTCACGAGCGAGCTCGCCGCGGAGGCCGGGCTCGAGATCGACGACGAGCGCTTCGAGGCCCTCATGGATGAGCAGCGCGAGCGCGCGAAGCGCTCGGCCAAGAACGTGCGCGTGGAGGAGGAGCTCTCCACGGTGGCCGGCCAGGGCGGCGCGAGCGAGTTCGTCGGGTACCAGACCCTCGAGTCCGACGGACGGCTGCTCGCGCTGATCGGCCCCGGCGGCAGGGAGCCCGTGGCGACCGAGGGCGAGGAGGTCCGCTTCGTCCTGGACCGCACTCCGTTCTACGCGGAGTCCGGCGGTCAGGTCGGCGACCAGGGTGTAGTCGAGGCCCCCGGCGGGACGATCAAGGTGACCGACGCGCAGTTCGGGCCGGGCGACATCATCGTCCACACCGGTGTCGTCTCATCCGGCGAGATCCGTGAGGGCGAGGAGGTCCACGGCGAGGTCGACGCCGCACGTCGCGAGGCGACCGCCCGGGCCCACACCGCGACGCACATCGTCCACTGGACCCTGCGCCACGTGCTGGGCGATCACGCGCGGCAGGCCGGCTCGCTCGTCGCGCCCGGCCGTCTCCGATTCGACTTCCCGCATCACTCGGCGGTCCCGCGCGACGTTCTCGAGGAGGCCGAGGAGCTGGCCAATCGTCGGCTGGGCGAGGACGGGCAGGTCACGATCTACGAGACGACGATGGACGAGGCCAAGAACCAGGGCGCGATCGGGTTGTTCGGCGAGAAGTACGGCGACTTCGTCCGGGTCGTCGAGGTGGGGGACTATTCGATCGAGCTCTGCGGGGGCACGCACGTCCACCACACGGGCGAGATCGCGCTCGTCCGCATCCTCCATGAGGCCTCGATCGGCGCCGGCATGCGGCGCGTCGAGGCCCTCGTCGGCCCCGATGCCCTGCGCGAGATCAACATGGAACGCGACCTCCTGTACACGATCGCTCGCGAGCTCGGCACCGACCCCAAGGGGGCGCTCGAACGTGCCCGCCACTATGCCGAGCGCGTGAAGCTGCTCGAGAGCGAGCTCGGCAAGCAGGCGAAGCAGGAGCTGAGGGACCGGGCGGAGCAGCTCGCCTCCGCGGCGAGGGTGGTTGAGGGCGCCAAGCTCGTCACCGCCACGGTAGATGCGGGCGCCGACGAGCTCCGGCCGCTCGCACAAGACGTCGCGAACCGTCTCGAGGGTCCGGACGGCGCGGCCGTCGTGCTCGGGACCGGGCAGGGCGGCAAGGCCTTGCTCGTCGCGGCGAGCACGAAGAAGCTGATCGGCCGCGGGGTGACCGCTCCCGCACTCCTCGAACCTGCGGCGAAGATCGTCGGCGGGGGCGCCGGCGGCAAGCCGAGCCTCGCGTTCTCTGGCGGCCCCAAGGGCGACGCGTTCCATGAGGCGCTCGATGTGGTCGAACCCCGCCTCAAGGAGCTCCTCCAAGCCGGTGGCTAAGCCCGGCAGGGTCCTCGGGCTCGATCTCGGGGACGCGAGGATCGGCGTGGCGATCTCGGACGAGGCCCGGCGGATGGCGGTGCCGCTCGGCACCGTTCGGACGGGGGCGCCCGCGGACGTGCTGGCGATCGCCGACCTCATCCGGGAGCACGGCGTGACGCTCGTCGTGGTCGGTCACCCGCTGCTGCTCTCCGGAAAGGCGGGAGAGCGGGCGCACCACGCCGAGCGGTTCGCGGCGGCGGTGGCGGAGGCCGTCGGCGTCCCGGTGAGGCTGCAGGACGAGCGCCTGTCCACCGTGGAGGCCGAACGCGCCCTGCGGGAGAGCGGCGCGAGCGGTCCCGATCGCCGGCGGACGATCGATCGCTCGGCCGCGACCGTCATCCTGCAGGCTTGGTTGGACACCGACCGGCCCGTCTGACACCGACGCAACGGTTGCGCTCGGACCGAACCTGGTTCCCGACGCGGGCCGCTATGCTGCCTGGCCGATGCAGGACGCCCCCCCTCAGCAGCGCGATGACGACGCTCGCCCGCGCCCCCGCGCCGAGCGCCGGGCCAACTGGGGCTTCCGCATCTTCCTGATCGTCTTCGTGGTGCTCGCCGGCCTGGCCATCGCCGGCAACCGCTACTACGACTGGTGCTCCGAGTCGTCGGGGCCGAGGGACCCGGTCGCGTTCCAGGTCCGCAAGGGGGCGAACGGGTCCGAGGTCGTCGGCGACCTCCACGATCAGGGGGTCGTCCGGTGCGGCCTGGTCTCCAAGTGGCTGCTGCGTCGCAGCGGTCTCGAAGACTCGTTCCGGGCGGGAAGCTTCGAGCTCACGACGAACATGACGCCCGACGAGGCGTTCGAGATCCTCACGACCCCGCCCGAACCCGTCCCCACCGACCGCCTCACGATCCCCGAGGGATACCGCCTGACCCAGATCGCCGATCGCGTCGAGCAGGAACTGGGGATCCCCGCCAAACGGTTCCTCAGGGCGGCCGAAGAGGGGGACTGGTCCCTCCCCCCCTACCTCCCCGAGGACGCCACGAGCATCGAGGGCTTCCTGTTCCCCGAGACCTACTTCGTTCGCCGCGACGCCGACGCCGGCGCGGTGGTCCGAAGGCTCCTCGATCAGTTCGGCACCGAGGCGGAGTCGTTGCCGTGGGCCAACGCGGAGGAGCTCGGGGTGACGCCGTACGAGGTGGTGATCGTCGCGTCGATGATCGAGCGGGAGGCCGCGCTGGATCGCGAGCGCCCGATCATCGCCGGGGTGATCTACAACCGGTTGAGGCTCGGGATGACCCTCGGCATCGACGCGACGCTCCTGTACGACGACCCGACACCGGATGGCCAGCTCAGCTTCTCCGACCTCGAGTACGACAGCCCCTACAACACGCGGATCAACGCGGGACTGCCGCCCACGCCGATCGCGAGCCCCGGACGAGCCTCCCTGGAGGCGGCCCTGCAGCCGGCGGACACGCCCTACCTCTTCTATGTGCTGTGCGGCGAGGACGGGCACCACGCGTTCGGCAAGACCGCCGCCGAGCACGAGGCCAACCGGGTCCGCTGCGATGAGTGACGTCCCCGACCGGCCCGGTCGCGTCCGGGGTTCGACGCGCTCGGTCGGCGTGCTCGGGTGGCCCGTCGAGCACAGCCTGTCGCCGGCGATCCACAACGCCGCCTTCGCCGCGCTCGGCTTGGACTGGGTCTACGTCCCGCTCCCGGTCGCGCCCGCGGAGCTTCCGGCCGCGCTCCGGGGGCTCGGCGCGCTCGGGTTCGCCGGCGCGAACGTGACGATGCCGCACAAGACGCGGACCGCCGAGCTGATCGAGGACCTGTCCGAGGATGCGCGCCTCTTGCGGTCGGCCAACACGATCGTCGTGGGCCCTGACGGGCTCGCCGGGCACAACTCGGACGCGGTGGGGTTCGAGCGCTTCCTCCGCGACGATGTGGGGTTCGACGCGTCCCGCCGGTCGGCGCTGCTGTTCGGGGCGGGTGGAGGCGCACGTGCGTGCGCGCTCGCCGCCGCCCGATGCGGGCTCGCGAGCCTGTCCGTCGCGGTGCGCGAAGCCTCGCGGGCCGAGGACCTGCGCGCCGCGCTGGAGGGCTCGGCCACCGAGGTGCAGGTGGTCGGGTTCGACGATGCCTCGCAGGTCGAGGTCGACCTGATCGTGAACGCGACGCCGCTCGGCGTCCACGGTGAGGAGCTGCCGCTGCCTCCGCTGCCTCCCGGGGTCGTCGGGATCGACCTCCTCTACCGGCCGGGCGTGACCCCGTTCCAGGGCGCCGTTCGCGACGCCGGCGGCTCGGCGTTCGGGGGTCTCGGGTTGTTGCTCCAGCAGGCGGCGATCTCGTTCGAGCTTTGGACCGGCCGGTCGGCGCCGCTCCCCGTGATGTCGGCGGCCGCGCTGGGCGAGCTCGCGGAGGCGGGTACCCCGGCTCCGGGAGCGACGACCGACTGAGAACGCGGACCGTTCGGCCTCCGCCGGACGGGTGTCCCTCAAGCGCCCCCTCGTGCCTCCCGATGGTTCCGAAGGAGGTCGCCGTCCTTGGAAGACTTCAACGCGCTCGCGATGTCGCTCGCGCTAGGCATTGCCGACGTTCGCGGTTGTCTGATGCTGTCCCGCGACGGGCTGGTCCTCGGCGCACATCCGGCCGAGGCGGAAGGCAGCACCACGCGCGCCTGGATCCGATTCGCTACGATCGGCGACCCCGAACGCGGCTTCGTGCAGTTCGGCACGGAGACGTGGTGCTACGTCCGCCGGACCCCGTACGCGGGGTTCGCCGTCGCCGGGCCCGGACCGCGGCCTGGCCTGGTGATCGACCACATGGAACAGGTGCTGCTGGCGGCCGAGGAGAGCCGGTCGCGGCACGAGGGGCTGCGCGGGACCGAGGCCGCGACGGCGGCCACTCGATACGAGCCGAGGTCGCATCAGGACCCCGAGCACCCCGCACCGGATCCCCTGGTGATCGATGTCCCGGCGCCGGTCGTCGCGCGCTCCCCGAGCGGCGACTCGCCCGACCCGGCCCCGCCCCTCCCGAGCCCGGAGCCGGAGACGAGCGACGAACCCGTCCGCGAGGACGCGGAGACCCCCGAACGGCCGGCCGACCCGTTCGCCGAGCTCGTGGGCGACGCGAACGAGCCGGCCGCCGCCGTGCCGTGGGAGCCCACTCCGCCCGTGCAGCTCCCGGACCCACTGGGCTGGCCCCACCGCGAACCGGGGCCCGACGCCGAACCGCGGCTCGAGCCCGTCGACGAGGCGGACGAGGGGTCGGGAGCGGGCCCGGAGACGGGCCCCGGAGCCGATCTCGAGCCCGAGGACCAGGGCGAAGAGGAGGACGACGACGTCGACCGATTCTCGCTCGCGCGGGAGTTCGGCCGACTGCTTCAGAGGGGCGAGGACCCTGCCGATGGTTAGGCGACAAGGGACCGAAGGACGTAGCTCCACATGCTGACGACCCAGCGAAAGCCGAAGCAGCTCGGGCAGATCCTGCTCGAGCAGGGCCTGATCTCGCAGGAGCATCTCCAGCGTGCCCTCGATGAACACCGCAACACGCCCAAGTCGCTCGGCCGCGTGCTCATCGACCTCGGCTACATCCGCGAACGGGATCTCGTCCGGGCGCTCGCCGAGCAGGTGGGCCTCGAGTTCGTCGATCTCACCGAGTACCGGATCGATGCCGCTGCGACCGCCCTTCTGCCCGAGGCCCTGTGCCGCCGCTACCGCGCCCTCCCGATCGGGGAGCAGGACGGCAAGCTCCTGGTGGCCATGTCGGACCCCGCGAACGTGTATGCGCTCGACGACATCCGGACGATCACAGGCCGGGACGTCCGTCCGGTCGTCGCCACGTCGAACGACGTCGAGCAGGCGATCCAGAAGTTCTCGGGGATGGGCGACCAGGTCGAGGCCCTCGCGTCGGAGGCCGCCGATGCCCTCGACACCGATGCCGACCTCACGCGGGTCGAGGCAGCGGTCGAGGACGCCCCGATCGTCAAGCTCGTGCAGGCGATCATGACACAGGCCGCGGCCGACCGAGCGTCGGACGTGCACATCGAGCCGACCGAGACCGACGTCCGCGTGCGGTTCCGCGTGGACGGCGTGCTGCATGAGGTCATGCACTCGCCCAAGAGCATCCAGGGCGGGCTGATCAGCCGCCTCAAGGTCATGGGCGACCTGAACATCGCCGAGAAGCGCATCCCGCAGGACGGGCGCGTCTCGCTGCGGGTCAACAATCGGACCCTGGACCTGCGGCTTGCGACCCTGCCGACCGTCCACGGCGAGAAGATCGTCATCAGGATCCTGGACAAGACCAATGCCCTGCTCCAGCTCTCCGAGCTCGGCTTTCTCCCGCAGGCGTTCGAGAGTTACGAGCGTTCGTTCCGTAAGCCATACGGCGCGATCCTCGTGACGGGCCCCACCGGCTCGGGCAAGTCGACGACGCTGTACGCGACGCTCAACATCATCAACAGCATCGACAGGCACATCGTGACCGTCGAGGATCCGGTTGAGTACCGGCTGCCCGGCGTCAACCAGATCCAGGTGAACCCGAAGGCGGGGCTCACGTTCGCGTCCGCGCTGCGATCGATCCTTCGCGCGGACCCCGACATCATCCTGATCGGTGAGATCCGCGACCGCGAGACGGCGATGATCGCCGTCGAATCCGCGCTCACGGGTCACCTCGTGCTCTCGTCGCTCCACACGAACGACGCACCGTCGGCGATCACGCGACTGATCGAGATGCAGGTCGAGACGTTCCTGGTGGGATCGGCCATCGACTGCGTGGTCGCCCAGCGGCTCGCGCGCCAGCTCTGCGAGAAGTGCAAGCAGGCGTACACGCCCGAGGAGTCGGAGCTGATCGAGGCGGGGTTCGCCGAGTCCCGGATCCCCGATCTCGGTGTGTTCTTCCGACCGTCCGGGTGCCAATCGTGCTCGAACACCGGGTACCGAGGGCGGATCGGCCTGTACGAGGTCATGCCGATGACCGAGGAGATCGAACGCCTCACCGTCGAGCGCGCTTCGTCCGAGAGCGTGAAGCGGGTCGCGATCGAGCAAGGGATGTTCACGCTCCGCGACGACGGGCTCCACAAGGCGGCGTCGGGCAGGACCTCCATCGAAGAGATCGCAAGGGTGGTGAAGTGATTGAGTTCGGAGGGCCGAGAGGACGAAGTCCAGATCCCGATCCCCGAACTGCTCGAAGCGATGGTGGAACGCGGGGCTTCCGACCTCCACATCACGGTGGGGACCCCGCCGACGATCCGTCAGTTCGGCGACCTCGTTCGACTGGACGGGTACCCCGTCCTCGACAGGCGCGGCATCCAGGGGATGATCTACGCGATCCTGCCGCAGAAGATGCGCGAACGTCTCGAGCAGGAGCTCGAGCTCGACATGTCGTACTCGCTCCCCGGACGCGCGCGCTTCCGCGTGAACGTCTACTACCAGCGCGATTCCCTCGGGGCCGTGTTCCGCCTGATCCCGTACGAGATCCGCACCGTACAGGACCTGGACCTGCCGAGCGTCGTGGCCGACCTCGCGAGGTCTCCACGCGGGTTCGTCGTCGTCACGGGGCCGACCGGTTCGGGCAAGTCCACGACCTTGGCCTCGATGGTCGACATCGTGAACCGCGAGCGGCAGGCACACATCATGACCGTCGAGGACCCGATCGAGTTCCTCCACAAGCACAACAACTGCGTCGTGAACCAGCGGGAGGTCGGGGCCGACACTCAATCGTTCGCGCAGGCCCTCAAGCACGTCCTGCGTCAGGACCCCGACGTCATCCTCGTCGGTGAGATGCGTGACCTCGAGTCGATGTCGACCGCCATCACGGCCGCCGAAACCGGGCACCTGGTCTTCGCCACGCTCCACACGCAAGACGCGCCGCAGACGATCGACCGCATCATCGACATGTTTCCGCCGCACCAGCAGCAGCAGGTGCGGGTGCAACTCGCCACGACCCTCCAGGGGGTCGTGACCCAGCAGCTGCTGCAGACCGTGGACGGGGGTTCGAGGGTGGTCGCGGTCGAGGTCCTCATCTGCACGCCCGCGGTCCGGAACCTGATCCGGGAGGGGAAGGTGCACCAGATCTACTCGATCATGCAGGCCGGTGGTCGTTTCGGGATGCAGACGATGGACCAGTCGCTCGCCAACCTCGTCAAGAGCGGGAAGGTGAGCCAGCAGCTCGCGTACGAACGCTGTCACGACGTCGAAGAGCTGAACCGTCTGATCGGCAGTGGTGGCGCCAGTTACGACGGTGGCTACGGTGCGGCCACCGCGGCCGGTGTGGTGCTGGGCAGCGACTACTGATCGAGGGCAAGGTAGGAGAGACCGATGCCGGCAACGTTCGATTACAAGGTTCGCGACAGGACCGGCGCCCTGGTCAAGGGGCAGCTGGTGGGCGACAACGAGGCGCTCGTGATGACGAGGCTCCGCGAGATGGGGTTGACGCCCATCCAGGTGAAGCAGGCTTCCACCGGTCTCAAGATGGAGATCAACCTGCGGCCGGGTCGCGTCAAGCTCAAGCAGATCGCGGTCTTCTGCCGCCAGTTCGCCACGATGGTCAACTCGGGCCTGCCGATCCTGCGCGCGCTCTCGATCCTGGCCGATCAGACCGAGAACAAGGAGCTCGAGAAGGTCCTGTTCGCCGTACGCGGACCGACGTCGAGCAACGGCTCGTCGCTCTCGGCCGCGATGGCCAAGCATCCCAAGGCGTTCAACAACCTGTTCATCTCGATGGTCAAGGCCGGCGAGACCGGCGGCGTGCTCGACGACGTGCTCCTGTCGCTCGCCGACCAGATCGAGAGGGAGGTCGAGCTGCGCCGTCAGATCAAGTCGGCGATGACATACCCGGTCGTCGTCGTGGCCCTGGTGACCCTGATCCTTGCCGCGATGCTGCTCTTCGTCGTCCCGCAGTTCGAGTCGATCTACTCGAGTCTCGGGGGCACGCTGCCCCTTCCGACGAGGATGCTGCTGGGCGCGTCTCCAGGCGGTGCGGAACTACTGGTACATGGTCTTGCTCGGGGCGGCGGTCGGGTCCTTCCTGTTCCGTCGGTACAAGAAGACCGACGCGGGCCGGGCTCGCGTCGACGCGGCGAAGATCAGGATCCCGATCGTTCGGACCCCTGTTCCACAAGGTCGCGCTTGGCCCGATTCGCCTCGACGCTCGGGATGCTGCTCCGGTCCGGCGTGCCGATCCTGCAGGCACTCGACAACGTGAACGAAACCGTGAACAACCGGGTGATCGGGGACGCGGTCGATGACGTGAAGACCAGCGTTCGGGAGGGCGAGTCGATCGCCAAGCCGCTCGGGCGGCACAAGGTCTTCCCACCCGATGGTCGTCCAGATGATGGCGGTCGGGGAGGAGACGGGCGCCGTCGACACGATGCTCGACAAGGTCGCCGAGTTCTACAACAGCGAGGTGACGGCAACGGTCGAAGCGCTGACGTCGCTGATCGAGCCGTTGCTGATCGCCTTGATCGGCGGTGCGGTGGGCGCGGCGGTCATCGCGCTGTACATGCCGATGTTCAACGTCATCAACCTGCTGAAGTAGTCCGGAGATCGCATCGACGCCAGCAGGCGCAACCCATCGAGTCTCGCCGCTGCCTACGCGGCCGGCTTCGGAGTGACTAGCTCCGTTCGAGTCATTCTCACCGAAATCCCTCCGCTGGACGGTAAAGCCGCTCGCCTGCGAGACCGAAACCCCAGGTAGATGCGCGTCATCGGGATGCGCATGCAGTCAGAGAAAGGGAGGTGACTCCATGCTCGAACGTTTCTGGCAGCGCCGGAAGGACGACGAGGGCTTCACCCTCATCGAGCTGATGGTGGTCGTTCTGATCATCGGCATCCTGATCGCCATCGCTCTGCCGACCTTCCTCGGCGCCCGTCAGCGGGCCCAGAACCGGGCGGCCCAGTCGAACCTGCGGAACGGTCTGGCGGCTGCGAAGACGTTCTTCATCGACGGCGAGACGTACGTCGGGCTTCAACGCCGCCGCTGGCACTGCGATCGAGCCTTCGCTGCACTGGGTCGTCGCTGGAGCCCCTGCCGCCAACGAGTGTTGGAATCGACCCGGCGTCGACTGCAACACGGTTGATGCTCGTCGCGCAGAGCGGGTCCGGGACGTTCTTCTGCGTCAAGGACGTGACGAGCCCCGCTGCGAACGCCGGAACGTTCTACGGCAGCGGCGCGGACTACGCGGCCGTCGACACGTTCGCGGAGTGCATCGGGGCGAAGTGGTAACGCCCTGAGCTTGTCAAGACAGCGGATCGAGTAGGGGCGGCCCTCGGGCCGCCCCTACCGCACATCACCTTCGGAGGCCGAGCGATTCGCGATCGAACAGGAACCGGCGCGCGAGGAAGGTTTCTCGCTGATCGAGCTGATGATCGTCGTGCTCATCATCGGGATCCTGATCGCAATCGCGTCTGCCGACCTTCCTCGGCGCCCGGGAGCGGGCCGCCGATCGGGCCGCCCAGTCCGAGTCTGCGCACAGGTCTGGCTGCGGCGATGACCCACTGGGCCGAAGCCGACGACTACGACTGGCTTCGATCGACCGCACAGGCCAGCACGATCGAGCCGAGGCTGGACTGGCAACCGGCGGAACTCGAGCCGGCGGGCAACCAGATCAGATCCAGCTCCCGATCCGGAGACTCGGTCACGAACTGCTCCTGGTCGGACGCTCGCGATAGCGGCCAGTACTTCTGCCTGGCGCAGTTGCCCAACGAGCCCAGTCTTCGGAGAGGCCAGGGCGCCTGGACCGACGTCAACGTGACGGCCAGCTGCACCAGGGCTGGTAGACCGTGGTCTCCGCACGCTCAAGGCCGTCGGTCAGATGGCCGATGCCCTCAGCGAGGTGAAGCGAGCCTGCTCATGAGTCGGAAACAGGGTCTCTTCGTGCGCATCCACGCTCGTCTGCACGACGACGAGCGTGGCTTCAGCCTGCTCGAGACCGTCATCGCCGATCACCGTGATCTTCGGCTCGCTCATCACGCTGGCGATGAGCGCGACGACCGGCTTCCGCTACGTGGGCATCGGCCGCGAGCAGCAGGCCGCCAACCAGGTGGCGAACCAGCTGATGGAGCAGGCCCGCGGCCTCGCCTTCTCGAAGATCCAGCGGGGGATGCAGTCCTCGGGCCTGTCGACCGATCCGAACCTGGTCACCGGCTGCGCCGGGGACGCCGCGGGGACCTATCGCCTGAAGACCTGCGCCGGGGACAAGGTCATCTCCACGAACCTCAACTGCCCGACGGTCTCGACGGACTGCTCGGTTCCGCTCGTCCCGAGCTCGGGCACCGTCGGTCAGACCCAGGACTACCCGGTCGACTACACCTGGCACACGTATGTGACGAACAACTGTCCGGCGGTCGTGACCGGCTGTTCGTCCATCGCCCCGTACAAGGTGACGATCATCGTCACGTGGACGGGGGCCGGGACGTCGACGACCGGTGTCCAGGGCGTGACGACGCAGAGCCTGTTCCATTCGCCGACCGGGTGCATCAACTCCTCGACCCATCCGTTCGCGGCGCCGTGTCAGCCGTTCTTCTACGGTCAGGCCCTCGCCCCGACCGGCCAGGTCCGGGTCACCGGGAGCGTGTCCGGGGTGGACTTCGAGAGCGGGATCGTATCGACCACCGGTGCCGAGTCCACGATGCAGGTCGAGCAGGTGTCCCAGGTGCAGTCGAGCTGGACCCAGACGCAGACGACCCTGACGACGAGCGGCGGTGCCAGCATCCTGCCGGCCGCCGCCTCGTTCGGCACCACGGCGGCGGACAGCGATCCCTCCGGGACGACCCCGAACTATCAGGTCTCGGCCGTCGACCCGGGCGACGCGAGCGACCAGTTCGCCTCGGGCGGCGGCTCGTTCGTCCAGGTGCAGAACGCGGCGAGCGACTCCGGGCAGGCGATCAGCGCGACCGCCGCCGGCGGGTCGAACACGTGCCCCCCGACGCCACCGGCCCCGCCCGCTCGAGACCGACCTGCAGGCCTGCGGCGGAGCCCGGGTCCTGCAGGCGGGAACCTCCCGCGTGGTCGGACACTTCCACGGCTTCTTGGCGGACATCGGCGACGCGACGCTCGTCTCGATCGCGAACCCGTCCGTCGCATCGACCAGCTTCACCAACCGGATGCTGGTCTCCGGTCAGGACGGGAACGTGCAGGAAACGGCCAAGCGGGCGTTCGGCACGGTCTCGATCGGCGGGTTGCCGGAATACGTCAGCGCGCCGGCCGGCTGGACCGGCTACTTCCTCCAGCTCACGGGGTACCGAGACACGGTGCAATCGACGGCCGGCACGAGCGCTGCCGCGCCCGCGGCCACGGTCGATGCGGGTTCGTTGAGCTACTGGAACGGCACCGGCTACACGACGGTGAACCTGGCGACGACACCGGGCTACAGCCTCTCGGGATTGGTGCTCGACCGCACGGCGCTCGTCGGAGTGCACACCGTCGAGGTGAAGATCACCGCGCCGAGCCTCGCGATGGGGTCGGTGCCCGCCACGACGTTCTCCACGACGGGATGTTCGGCCTCCTACCCGACGTGCAAGAAGGAGGCCCAGGCGACGATCGGATCTCCGGTGCTCGGGACCCTGACCTACGAGGTCTGGGTCGACCTGGTGAAGGTCGTGGATCTCACGATCGACGTGGGGCTCGGGACCGCCGCCGCGAAGTCCATCTACGGCCCGACGCCGACGGCGGGATGACGATGCGCCTGCTCGAGCGTCTGCGTGCTCGCGAGGACGGGTTCACGCTCAGCGAGCTCCTGGTCGCGATGATGGTGCTCTCGCTGGCCCTGGCGATGTTCTTCACGACCCTCGCGTCGGTGCAGCGATCCGTCGCCGAGACCGACATCCGGACGCGGAGCAACACCCAGGCCCGGCTCGCGCTCCAGACGCTCGACCACGAGGTCCGTTCGGGCAACGTCCTGTACGACCCCGCGACCTCCGTCGATCCGTACTTCCGCTTCAAGATCTACACGCAGGCCAACGCCACGACCCGGCAGCCGTCACCCGGCTACACGTGCCGGCTGTGGCGGATCACGGCCGCGGGAGAGCTCCAGACGCGGTGGTGGGAGCCGGCGCAATCGGATCCGAACGACAGCGCCTCGAACTGGCAGACGGTGGCGACCGGGATCGTGAACAAGCAGGTCGCCCCAACCGTGCCCGCCTTCCAGATCGACCCCGATCCCGAACAAGGGGGGCCGAACCGTGAACGTCGTCCTCCTCGTGAACGAGGACCTGCAGGGGGACTTGTCGACGGGCAACGGTGAAGATCCAGACCTCGCTGACGGGCCGCAACACGTCGTACGGGTTCCCGACGGCCGTCTGCGCCACCGAGCCGACCGACTGAGGAGTGAGAGCGATGCGTAGGCTTTCGAGGCTGCACCGGGAGGAGAGCGGCGTCGCGATGGTCGTGGCGATGATGGTCGTGTTCGTCGTCGTGCTCCTGTCGATCGTGATCTTGGACCTGTCGATCCACAACGTCGACCAGGCCGCGTACGACCGCAAGCGCGTCACTTCGGTGGCGGCCTCCGAGGGTGGGATCGACCATGCGTGGAACCTCGTGCAGTACACGAAGCCGGAGGACCTGCCCTGGGGGACCGCCACGGGGACCCTGGGGTCGGCGCCGGGGTCGGCCACGTTCGAGGCCCAGTACACCTGGTACGACTCGACCGGAGCGGTGATGACGGTCGAGCCCGACCAGACCCACGTCCCCTCGGCGGTCCTGGTGCGATCGACTGGAGAGACGAACGGCGGGGTGCCGCGGACGATGGAGGCGTACATGAACCTCACGCCGACGTACGGCGGGTTCGGGGCGGCGATCCTCTCGGTCACGGACACGTCGTTCGGGAACAACTTCACGATCGCGGGCCACGCCGGCAACGACGGTGACGTGTACGTGACGACCGGGAACCTGACGATCACGAACAGCCCGAACGTCTACGGCAACATCTACGTCCCGAACGGCTCGGCCTCGATGGCGAACAACAGCCACATCTTCGGCAACCTGTGGGCGAACGGGTCCGTCACGATCAACAACCCGGCGAGCGTGGCCGGGAACGCGACCTCCTCCACCTCGAGCCTGAGCGGCAGCGGCGGGGTCGGGGGCGATGCCCGTGCGGGCACGACGATCGCCGCCGGCCTCTCGGTCACCGGCACCCGGTACCCGAACAGTCCCCAGGGACCGCCACCGACGCAGGCCTTCCCGCTCGCATGCCAGGTGGCCATCGCCGGAACCTGTAGCGCCCTGCCGTGGCCGGGCTACACCGTCAACACGTTCACGGGCGCATCCGCTTGCACCTCGGCGAGGACCTTTCTGACCACCGGAACCCTGTCGGGCGACCAACTGGTCTGGATCAACCAGGTCTGCAACCTGTCCATCTCGAACAACGATGCCATCAATTTCAACGGTAACCTGGCGATCGTGACGCAGGGCGGCATCTCGATGGCCAATCGGAACAACTGGAACGGGGTCACAGGCAAGAGCCTGTTCTTCATCGTGAACTACCGCACGGGCCTGAACTGCGCCTCCGGCAGCTACAACATCTCGACCGGGAACAACTCGAACTTCAACAACGCCGACACCTTCTTCTACAGCCCCTGCGGCGTGACGCTGAACAACTCGAACGACTTCAGCGGCCAGGTGATCGGCACCAGCGTGGCGATCAACAACCACTTCACGCTGCACTATGTGCCGGTGCTGGTCCCGGGTCTCGGCACGGTCACGGGCTTCGACGAGAGCATCGTCTACATCCGCGAGGTGCGGTCGTAGCGGGCCGGCACCTGCGGTAGCGTTCGCCAGCCCACGATGACGACCTCCGACATGTTGCTGCGCCTGGCCATCGCCCTGCCGTTCGGCTTGGTGTTCGGCAGCTTCCTCACCGTGGCGATCCATCGGGTGCCGGCGGGGGAGTCCCTCGTCCGGCCTCGGTCCCGGTGCCCGAGCTGCGGGACGCCGCTGCGAAAGGTGGACAACATCCCGGTGGTGTCGTGGCTGGCGCTGCGAGGCAGGTGCCATGCCTGCCACGAACGGATCTCCCCGATCTACCCGCTCACCGAGCTCGCCTGCGGGGTCCTGTTCGTGGCGGTGGCGCTGCTCTACGAGGACCCGTGGCAGGCGATCCTGCTCGCTCCGTTCTGCGGCCTGCTGGTCGCGATCTCGGTGATCGACATCCGCGTCTATCGGATCCCGAACGTCCTCGTCTACCCCGCGGTCCTGGTCTCGGCCGCCTTCATCGTCCTCGCGGACCTGGCCGGGGGCCACCTCGACGCCCTACGTGGGTTGCTCGGCTTCCTCGCCTACGGTGTGGGGCTCCTGATCGTCGCCGTGATCGCCCCCCGCGGGATGGGGATGGGCGACGTCAAGCTCGCCGGCCTGATCGGGCTGGTCCTCGGATCGATCGGGCTCGGACTGGTGGGGGTCGCGGCCGCGGCCGGGATCCTCTTCGGGGGAGTGGGGGCGGTCGTCGCCCTCATCGCCGGCGGGAACCGGAAGTCCCGCGTGCCCTACGGGCCGTTCATGGCCGCCGGCGCCCTGCTCTCCGTCTTCGTCGGTCAGCAGATCGCCGACGCGTACCTCCGCCTGCTCGGCTCCTGATCCAGGGTCGAGCGCGCGATCGCCGACGCTCGGGCGCGCCCAGGCGGGCAGCCGCCCACCCAGCCGGGCACCCGCCGGCTGCCTCCGGTGTGACTGGTGTGACTCTTGAGAAGTAGGGCTAATTACATCTATGTAATTTAGCCTACCGTGACGAATGGTGGCACATGGGGTGATTGACGACAGATGTTGCACTTGTTACGGTGCGCAACCCCACGGACCGGATGGGATGGATGAGGCGGACGTGGAAGGTGTTGAACATGAGGCAGATGTGGGAGATGTGCTAGATGAGCAAACGGAGGCCGTTCGTCGGGGACCGGCTCCTCACGGTGGCCGAGGTGGCGGCGACGATGCGGGTCTCGAACATGACCGTGTACCGGCTGATCAAGAGCGGTCAGCTGGCGGCGATCCGTGTGGGGAAGAACTACCGGATCCGCGAGTCGGACGTCGATCGGTACCTCTCGGAGCGATCGGTGTAGGTGGGGAACGATGGCCAAGCGGTCGCAGAGCGGTTGGGTGGGTCGACAGGCGGGAGACCGCCTGCTGACCGTCGCCGAGGTCGCGGCCACCATGCGCGTCTCGAACATGACCGTGTACCGGCTGATCAAGAACGGCGACCTGCCCGCGCTGCGGGTGGGGAAGAACTACCGGATCCGCGAGTCGGACGTGGACGCTTACCTCTCGGATCGGTCCGTCCGGGTGGAGGGCGCGTAGTGGCCAGGACCAGGATCGGTGTGGACGTCGGGTCGACGGCGGTGCGCGTCGCCGAGGTCGCCGCCGGGGATCTCCCGGTGATCGTTCGGGCCGCTCAGGTGCCGCTCCCGCCGGGCGTCGTTGAGGCCGGCGAGGTCCGCCAGCCCGAGGCCGTGGCCGAGGCGCTCCGCGAGCTCTGGTCCAAGTCCGGGGTGAAGAGCAAACACGTCCACCTCGGCGTGGGGAACCAGCGCGTGGTCGTCCGCGAGCTCGCGCTTCCCTGGCTGCCCGAGAAGGAGCTGCGGGACACCCTGGGGTTCCAGGTCCAGGAGTTCATCCCGATGGCCTCGGACGAGGCCGTCCTGGACTTCGACCCCCTGGGCGAGATGGATCAGGGCGGACGTCGGATGGTGCGGATCCTCCTGGTGGCGGCCCACAAGCAGATGGTCAACGCCCTGGTCGAGGCCGCCCTGGCGGCCAAGCTCGACCCCCAGAGCATCGACCTGACTCCGTTCGCGGTGACCAGGGCCGTCGGGACGGGGGACGAGGGACTGGATCTGAACTCGAGCGGGGACGAGGCCATCGTCGATATCGGCGCCCAGGTGACCTCGATCTGCGTGCACGACCGCGGTGTGACCAGGTTCGTGCGGATGCTCCCGTCGGGCGGTCGCGACATCACGCTCGCGCTCGCGTCCGGTTTGGGCGTCGACGACGAGGTGGCCGAGCGGCTCAAGCGCGGCGAGCGGTTCGACGAGATCGCGGACGCGGCGCCGGCCGTCGAGTCCCCAGCCGACCAAGCGCCGGCCGTCCCGCTGCCGCCACCGGCGGACGCGCTGCCCACCGACACCCTGCCCACCGACACCCTGCCGGCCGAGGCCCCGCGAGTCGTCCCCGGGGTGCTCTCGGATCCGGCCGAGGTTCGCGACCTCGCGCTCGCCCGCGCGGGGAGCTTCGTCGACGAGGTTCGGTCCTCGCTCGAGTTCTACAAGGCGCAGATGCCGAACGCGCAGATCGGACGCGTGCTCGTCGTCGGAGGAGGCTCCCGGCTGGACGGCCTGCTCGAGCTGCTGCAGGAGCGGCTGCCGGTCCCGGTCGACCGCGGTCGCCTGTTCGAACGCGCCAAGTCCGAGATCGAGCTGTCCGCGGAGGCGTCCCTCGAGGCCGAGGCCGTGCTCTCGGTCGCCGTCGGCCTGGCGATCCCCGCCCGGGGGCCGGCGTGAGCCAGGTCAACCTCCTTCCCCCCGAGCTCCGAGAGCGCCAGGCGATCCGTCGGACGACGTCGCTGGTGGCGGCGGCCGGTCTCGCGGTGCTCGCCCTGATCGGGATCTTCTACGTCTTCCAGGTCCAGCGGCTCTCGGAGACGCAGTCGGACCTGGAGGCGCAGCAGAGCACGAACGCCCAGCTCGAGAGCGCAGATCGCCTCGCTCCAGGAGTTCGCGGACCTGCAGGCGGAGCTGGCCTCGAAGGAAGCGCTCGTGGACGAGATCTTCGTGAACGAGGTGTCCTGGTCGAGCGCGCTCCTGGACGTGTCGAGGGTGATCCCGGACGCGTCCTACCTGACGAACATGACCGGGCAGATCACCCCGACGATCGCGGGCGAGGTCGCCACCGAGCCGACGGGCGGGACGCCCGAGACCACGCTGATCGGGAACATGACCTTCGCCGGCGTCGCGAGCCAGACCGAGACGATCGCCACATGGATCACGCGGCTCGAGGAGGTTCAGGGCTGGGTCAACTCCTGGGTGAACAGCGCCCAGGAGGACGCCCCCTACTCCCGGATCTACACGTTCTCGAACGGGCTCGACCTGACGAGGGAGGCGGCGACGGCCCGCGGGCAGGGGGTGGCGCCGTGAACAAGCGCGCGCCGATCATCGCCGGCGTCGTCGCGGTGATCGTGGCTCTCCTCGCGGTGTTCCTGCTCGTGCTGCCGAAGATGGATGAGGTGAGCACCAAGGAGGACGAGCTCCACGCCGCCGAGGACCGGGAGTTCACCCTGGCCGCCCAGCTGAGCGCTCTCGAGGACGCACAGGCAGCGGCCCCCGAGACCGAGCAGGAGATCGCCGCGATCGACGTGGCGATCCCGCCGGTCGCCGACCTCCCGAGCCTGTTCCGTCTGCTGCAGGGTGCGGCCGACCGCTCGGCCGTGGACTTCTTCTCGTTCACGCCGGGCACCCCCGTGCCGAACGCGGCCGGGACCTTCTCGACGATCGCCTCGCAGGTCACGGTGAGCGGTGGGTACTTCGCGATCGACGAGTTCCTGTTCCTGCTCGAGACGTTGCCGCGGGCCGCGAAGGTCACGACGCTCGCGGTGACGCCGTCGGCCGCCGCGACCGGCGAGACCACGACCTCGACCAGCAACCTGCAACTCCAGGTGACGGTCGAGTTCTACACGACGGACCTGAGTGCCGGGCCCGGTTCGATCCCGGGCCCGAGCGAGATCACCGGTACGGGAGCCTAGCCATGCAGATCACCCCCCGAGACAAGAAGATCCTGCAGACCGCAGGGGTCGCGGTGCCCCTGCTGCTGCTCCTGTACTTCTTCGTGCTGCGACCGGACGGCGGCGAAGATCTTGCGCTTCCCAGCGGCCCCACGGGCATCACCGGGAGCACCGGCGCGCCCACGGAGTCGCCCAGCGTGACGCCGTCCCCGACGCCCCGCGAGACGCTGCCGCCCGTGTCGTTGGCCGGATCAAGGGATCCCTTCTCGATCCCTCCCGGTCTCGAGTCGTCCACGGGCGGCAGCGTCAGCCCCACCACGACGGCGGCGCCCGGCACGACGACGGCGATCCCGGCGACGACGACCCCCCCGCCGGTCACGACCACGTCGACCTTCCCGCCGCCACCGCCGCCGACCACGACCACCACGTCTCCGCCCGGGGGCGGGGGAGGCGGTGGCGAGCACCCGGGGAACAAGATCCTGATCGGCGGGCACGACGTGAAACTGATCGGCGTGGCCGGCAGCGGGAAGGAGCTCGACGTCCAGGTCGACGGCAAGGTCTACACGGTGGAGCCAGGGGCCACGTTCGACGACAACTTCAAGCTCGTGAAGATCGACGGGAAGTGCGCCAAGTTCCTGTTCGGCGATCAGAGCTTCGAGCTCTGCGAGAAGTAGAACCTCGGGACGCCCGTACGCGGGCGGTCGGGTTCGGGCCGACGGGTCGGGGAGCGCTGCCGGAGGCACCGGCGCCGCGCACGGGGGAGCGGCCGCCGGTCCGAGAGGGCGGCCTCGGTGACGGGGCCGCCCTCCACCATCCCGGGCCATGTTCACCTATCTCGGGTCATCCCGGGCCATACACGGGCGGCCTCGGCCGTTCCGTCCTGGTCCGAACGGCGGTGCCGAGGGAGCGGTCTCCTATGATGAACCCATGTTGCGCCTGCTCACGGCCGGTGAATCCCACGGGAAGGCGCTCGTCGGTGTGCTCGAGGGCCTGCCGGCCGGCGTCCCGGTCTCGCCCAAGGAGATCGCGGCCGAGCTCGCGCGGCGGCGTCACGGCCACGGGCGGAGCGGGCGACAGAAGCTCGAGGGCGACCGGTTCGAGATCGTGTCCGGAGTCCGTCACGGCCTCACGCTGGGCAGTCCGATCGGGGTCACGATCGAGAACGCGGAGTGGGACGAGAAGTACCGGGACCTGATGTCCGTCGAGGGCGGCGCGGATCCGACGGAGCGCCTGACGCGGCCTCGGCCCGGGCACGCGGACCTGGCCGGCGCCCTGAAGTACGGGTTCGACGACGTCCGCAACGTCCTGGAGCGTGCGAGCGCGCGCGAGACGGCCATGCGGGTCGCGCTCGGGGTGTTCTGCAAGGCCCTGCTCGCCGAGCTCGGGATCGCGGTGGTCTCCCACGTCGTGCGGATCGGCAAGGTCGCGGTGCGCTCGACGCGCGTGCCGCGTCCCGAGGACCTCGAGACGGTCGACGCGTCGCCGGTCCGGTGCCTCGACGAGGTGGTCGCCGACCGGATGGTGGCCGAGATCGATCGCGTCCGCAAGGCCCGTGACACCGTCGGGGGGGTGTTCGAGGTGATCGCCTTCGGGTGCCCCCCCGGGCTCGGCTCCCACGTCCAGTACGACCGCAAGCTCGACGCGCGTCTCGCCTTGTCGCTGATGAGCATCCAGTCGGTCAAGGGCGTCGAGGTGGGGGACGGGTTCGCCGCGGCGTCCAAGCCGGGCTCGCGCGCTCACGACGAGATCGTGTCCGGCCGCGGCGGGCTGCGGCGGAAGAGCTCGCGGTCGGGCGGGATCGAGGGGGGCATCAGCACGGGCCAGCCGATCCGCGTTCGGGCGGCGATGAAGCCGTTCTCCACCGTGCCGAAACCGCTGGCGACGGTCGATCTGGCCACGGGAAGACCGGAGGTGGCGATCACGCAGCGGACGGATGTCTGCGCCGTCCCCGCGGGGGCGGTGGTCGGCGAGGCGACGGTCGCGTTCGTGCTGGCGCAGGCGGTCCTGGAGAAGTTCGGCGGCGACGCCCTCCCCGAGACGCGCCGCAACCTCGACGCGTTCGTGGCCGGGCTGCGGTGAACGCCGGACGCCCGACGGTGGGCCGAACGTGATCGTCTACCTCGTCGGGATGCCGGGGTCGGGCAAGTCGACCGTGGGCCCGGAGCTCGCGCGGAGGCTCGGCGTGCCCTTCGTCGAGCTCGACGAGCGCATCGAGCACGCCGCGGGCTCCTCGGTCCGCGAGATCTTCGAACGCGACGGCGAGGGCCGCTTCCGCGAGCTCGAGGCGGCGGCCCTGGTCGAGGCCGCGTCGCACGACCCGACGGTCGTCTCGTGCGGCGGCGGGGTCGTGCTCGAACCGGCCAACCGCGTCTCGCTGCGGGCGACGGGCGAGGTGGTGTTCCTCTCGGTCCCTCTCGAGGTGCTCGCGGAGCGGGTGCGGCCCGGGGCCGACCGTCCGCTGATCCGCTCCGAAGGCGACCTGGAGCGCCTGTTCCGTGACCGAGAGCCGCTGTACCGCGAGTTCGCCGCCCACGTCGTCGACGCGAGCGGACCCGTGGAGGACGTGGCCGCGGCGATCGAGAAGGAGCTCCTGCGATGGAGCGCGTGAGCGTTCCGATTCCGGGGCGGGCGTACGAGGTCTGCATCGGGTCGGGCGTGCTCGCGCACGCCGACGAGCTCGTCCCGGCGCTCGAGGGCGCCGAGCGCGCGTTCGTGATCGCCGACGCTCCCGTCGCCGAGCGCTACCTCGCCGCCCTGTCGGAAGGTCTCGCCGCCCGCGGCCTGGGCGTGGTGCACCTCGGCGTGCCCGAGGGCGAGGAGGCCAAGTCGCTGCAGGTCATGAACGCGCTCGAACGCCAGCTCGCCACGCAGGTGGCGCATCGGGACGACCCGATCGTCGCGCTCGGGGGCGGCGCGGTCGGGGACCTCGCCGGGTTCGTCGCGGCCACGTACATGCGTGGCGTCCCGTTCGTGCAGGTGCCCACGACGCTCACCGCGCAGGTGGACGCGGCGATCGGCGGCAAGACCGGCGTCAACATCCCAGAGGGCAAGAACCTCGTGGGAGCCTTCCACCAACCCATCGCGGTGCTGGCCGACGTAGCGACGCTCGCCACGCTGCCCGATCGAGCGTTCCGGAGCGGGCTCGCGGAGGTCGCCAAGTACGCGCTCACCCTCGATCCGGAGCTGCTCGAGACGCTCGAACGCGATCCCTCACCCCTGCTCCAGCGGGAACCGGCGATCCTCGAGGAGGTGGTGACCCGGTGCGTGCGCGCCAAGGCCGCGGTGGTCGCGGTGGACGAACGCGACGATGGCCGCCGCCTGGTCCTGAACTACGGCCACACGCTCGGCCATGCGCTCGAGCGCCTCGACGCGTTCGCCGGCCGGACCCACGGCGAGGCGATCTCCGCGGGGATGGTGTTCGCGGCCCGGCTGTCCGAGGCGCTCGGCCGTGGCCCCTCGGGCCTCGCGGCCCGGCACGTTCGGTTGCTCGCGTCCCTGGGGCTCGAGACCGACGGCGGGCTCCCGCCCGCCGAGGAGGTTCTCTCGGCCGTCCGGATGGACAAGAAGTACCGGGGCGGGGCGCGCTTCGTGCTGTTGGAGGACGTCGGCCGCCCGTTCGTGGAAGATGCGGTCCCGCAGGAGCTGCTGCGCGCCGCGCTCGACCAATCCGGCTCGGGCGCGCAGGCGTTCGGGGGTTGAGGATGCGGGTCCTGTTCCTGTTCGGCCCGAACCTCGGGGCACTCGGACGCCGGGAGCCCGAACGGTACGGCACGCAGACGCTCGAGGAGATCATGGACGAGGTGGCCGAACGCGCCGCCAGACTCGGCCACGAGCTCACGTGGCGTCAGACCGATCACGAGGGCGAGCTGATCGGGTGGCTGAACGGCGCCGCGGCCGAGGGGTTCCAGGCCGTCGTCGCCAACCCCGGCGCGCTCTCGCACACCTCGTACGCGCTCCGCGACGCCGTCGAGGGCTGCGGGCTGCCGGTGGTCGAGGTCCACATGACGAACATCTACGCGCGCGAGGAGTTCCGCCGGCACTCCGTGATCTCGGCGGCGTGCCGCGCGACGATCGCCGGTGCAGGCGCGGGCGGCTACCACGTCGCGCTGGAGGCGCTCCCGTGGATCACGGGCTGAGACGCTCGCACCTCGGCCGACGCCTCACCGAGCTCGAGGTCGAGGGGCTCGTCGTGACGCGGCTGTCCAACGTTCGCTACCTCACTGGGTTCACGGGTTCCAACGCACAGGTCGTGGTCGCGGCGGACGGCTCGGCCGTGTTCCTGACCGACGGCCGATACGGTGCGCAGTCGAGCCACGAGGTGCCCGACCTGCCCCGGACCGTCTACCGACAGGGGTACCCGCAACCGTTGGTCGACGCCTGTCGGAGGCTCGGGATCGCTCGGGCGGGGTTCGAACGCCACGCGCTCACCTACGAGGGATGGGAGCAGCTCACGGACCGGGCCGACGGCCTCGAGCTCGTGCCGGTCGGCCCGGAGGTCGAACACCTTCGCCGAACCAAGGATCGCGAGGAGATCGCACTGATCGACCGCGCCCAGGGTTGCGCGGACCGGGCGTTCGAAACGGTGGTCCTGGGCGGCGGCCTGCGTGAGGGCGTGACCGAGCGCGCGTTCGCGTTGGTGCTCGAAACCGCGATGGTCGAGGCCGGCGCCGAGGATCGCGCGTTCGACACGATCGTCGCGTTCGGCGACCACGCGGCCGAACCCCACCACCACCTCACCGACCGGGAGCTCTCCCGCGGCGACATGGTCAAGCTCGACTTCGGCGCCCGTGCGGACGGGTACCACTCCGACATCACGCGGACCGTCGCCTTCGGCGAGCCCGACCCGCGGTTGCACGAGATCCGAGACGTGGTCGCCGCGGCCCAGCGGGCAGGGATCGACGCGGTGCGTCCGGGGGTCTCCACGGTCGAGGTGGACGCCGCGGCGAGGTCGGTGATCGTCGACGCGGGACACGGTGATGCGTTCCCGCACGGGCTCGGTCACGGGGTCGGCCTCGAGATCCACGAGGCGCCGTCCCTGCGTTGGGACGGGGGCGAGGACCTGATCGAGGGGATGGTCGTCACGATCGAGCCCGGCGTGTACATTCCCGGGCTCGGAGGCGTCCGGATCGAGGACATGGTCGAGGTGACCGCCGACGGACGCCGCGAGATCCCGCGAGCCACCAAGGAGCTGATGGTGCTGTGAGCGTGTCGACCAACGACCTGAAGAACGGCATGACGCTCGAGCTCGACGGCACGCTGTTCCAGGTGGTCGAGTTCCAGCACGTCAAGCCGGGCAAGGGAGGGGCGTTCGTTCGCACGAAGCTCCGCAACGTCAAGACCGGCTCGGTGGTCGAGCGCACCTTCAACGCCGGCGTCAAGGTGGGCCTCGCGATCGTCGAGCGCAAGGACATGCAGTACCTGTATCGCGACGGCGAGTCCCTGACGTTCATGGACATGTCGTCGTACGAGCAGATCCCGGTCCCCGCTGGGATCGTCGGGGACGGCGCGAGCTGGCTCTCGGAAGGAGCGACCGCGCAGGTGGCGATGCACCAGGGCACCGCGATCGGGGTCGAGCTCCCGGCCTCCGTCACGCTGGCGATCACGAAGACCCAACCCGCCGTGAAGGGTGACACCAAGACCAACGCCATGAAGCCCGCCGTCCTCGAGACCGGGGCCGAGATCCAGGTGCCGATGTTCGTCGAAGAGGGGGAGCGCGTGAAGGTCGACACGAGGTCGGGCGCCTACATGGAACGGGTCAAGTGACTGCTTGAGCTCGCGCAGGCAGGAGCGGCGCCTCGCGATCGAGATCCTGTTCCAGGCCGACGTGACCGGGAACGACGGACGGTCGGCCCTCGCCGGCTGGGTCGAGTCCGGACGGACCGTGCCTCCGTTCACGCGCGAGCTCGTCGAGGGCGTGACCGATCACCTGGCGGAGCTCGACGAGAGGATCGGGGCACACTCGCAGGGGTGGACCGTCGACCGGATGGCATCGGTGGACCGCACGGTGCTCCGGGTCGCGGCCTACGAGCTCGGGTTCGACCGTGGCGTACCGGTGGGGGTCGCGATCGACGAGGCGGTGCGGGCCGCCAAGGATCTGTCGACGGAGGATTCGGGGCGGTTCGTGAACGGGGTGCTCGGCAAGATCGCGAGCGAGCTCGATCCCGACGAACCGAGCTGACGGTCGGCCGCTACTCGGGGGCCTGCGTCTTGCCCTCGGTGCGCTTCTCGGCGTCATCCGAGGTGCCGGTCTCTTCCGAACCCGAGGCGCCCTCGGACATCCCCTTCTTGAACTCGCTCGAGGACTTGCCCAGCGACCGGGCGAGATCGGGGAGCTTCTTCGCTCCGAAGAGGAAGACGATCAGTGCCACGATGCCGACGATCACCCACTCGTTCATCAGGACTCCCGCCCTTCGATGTCGGCATCCAGTGTACGCCCAAGGGCCGCTCGTAGGTCCGGGGCGGGACCGTGCTATCCTCGGCGCGAACTTCCCCCTTTAAGTCCGGTCCAGAGAGGCCGGGAAGGGAGCCGAAGACGGTGTGTGCTCGATCACGACGCCCTGCCGCACGCGCGGCCGGGCGTTCCTTCTTGACGGCCTCCGGGGCCGCCTGATGCCGGCCGGGAGGCTGATGGACGAGGCCGAGGTGCGCCGGGCCGTCACGCGCATCGCGCACGAGATCATCGAGCGCAACAAGGGCGCCGAGGGGGTCGTCCTGGTGGGGATCGCCGCCCGCGGCGACGACCTCGCGCGGCGGCTGGCGGCGGAGATCGGCCGGATCGAGGGGCGGACCGTTCCCGTCGGTGCGCTCGACATCACCTTCTACCGGGACGACATCGGGATCCGAGCCGAGGCGCCCGAGGTGCACGAGACCCGGATCGACTTCGACATCAACGGATGGACCGTCGTGCTCGTCGACGACGTCCTGTTCACCGGGCGGACGATCCGCTCGGCGCTCGACGCGCTCGTCGACTTCGGGCGCCCGACCGCGATCCAGCTGGCGGTGCTCATCGACCGGGGACACCGTGAGCTGCCGATCCGCGCCGACTTCGTCGGCAAGAACGTGCCGACCCGCAGGGACGAGGACGTGCGGGTGGCCCTCCGGGAGGTCGACGGCGAGGACGCGGTGCTCGTGGACGACCCGGTGAGGAGTGAGCCGGGGACGAGCAGGCCCGGGACGGAGGGGATCCGAGCATGAACGCACACCTGCTGTCGATCCACGACCTGAGCGCCGAGGAGATCGTGCGGATCCTCGACACGGCCGAGTCGTTCCGCGAGGTGGGCACCAGGGTCATCAAGAAGGTCCCGGCGCTCCGCGGCCGGACCGTGGTGAACCTGTTCTACGAGAACTCGACGCGGACCCGGATCAGCTTCGAGCTCGCGGCCAAGCGCCTGTCGGCCGACGTGATCAACTTCTCGACCAGCGGCTCGAGCGTGTCCAAGGGCGAGAGCCTGAAGGACACCGCGCTCACGCTCCAGGCGATGGGTGCGGACGCGATCGTGATCCGCCACTCGTCCAGCGGCGCGCCGCTCACGCTCACCCGCTGGGTCGAGGGCAGCGTCCTGAACGCGGGCGACGGGACCCACGAGCATCCGACGCAGGCGTTGCTCGACCTGTACACGATGCGCGACCGGCTCGGGCGGCTCGAGGGGCTGTGCGTGTCGATCGTCGGGGACGTGCTGCACTCGCGCGTGGCGCGGTCGCTCTCGTTCGCGCTCGTCAAGATGGGCGCAGAGGTCACGCTCGTCGGGCCGCCGACGCTGATCCCGCCGGACGCGCCGGCGTGGGGCGTTCGGGTGACCCACGACATCGACGCGGTGCTCCCCGGACTGGATGTCTGCTACATGCTCCGCGTCCAGCGCGAGCGGCAGCGGCAGCAGTACTTCCCGAGCGTCCGGGAGTACGCGCGCCTGTTCGGCCTGTCGAGCGAGCGGGCCGCGACGCTGCCGGACGGGGCGCTCGTGATGCACCCGGGTCCGATGAACCGCGGCGTCGAGATCGACTCGGACGTCGCCGATCTCCCGCGGGCCGTGATCGAGGAGCAGGTGACGAACGGCATAGCCGTCCGGATGTCGCTCCTGTACCTCCTGCTCGGCGGGTCGGGGGTGGCCGCCGGGGCGACGATCGCCGAACCAGGCGTCGTCCGCCTGCCGGAGGATGTGGCGTCGGGTGGCTGAACCGATCCGCTTCGCCGGCGCCCGCGTGATCGACCCGGCCTCCGGCAGGGACGAGGTCGCGGACGTCGTCGTCGACGGGGGCCTGATCGCGGCGTCGTCGGGTGCGGGCGCGACCGTCCTCGACTGCGACGGCCTGGTACTCGCACCCGGCCTCGTCGACCTCCACACCCACCTCCGCCAGCCTGGCCGCGAGGACAAGGAGACGGTCGCGTCGGGCTGCCGAGCCGCCGCCGTTGGCGGCTTCACGGCCGTCGCTCCGATGGCGAACACCGACCCGGTGGCGGACAACGCGGCCGTGATCCACGAGGTCCTCGAGCTGGCCCGAGCCGCCGGAACCTGCGACGCCTTCCCCGTCGGCGCGATCACACGCGGCCTCGGGGGCCAGGAGATGGCCGAGCTCGGCGAGATGGTCGACGCGGGCGTGCGCATGTTCAGCGACGACGGGCGCTGCGTGCCGAACGCGCGCGTGCTCCGCAATGCGCTCACATACGTCCGTGCGTTCGAGGGCGTCGTGATCGCCGAGCACTGCGAGGACGCCTCGCTCGCCGAGGGCGGGCAGATGCACGAGGGGCTCATCTCGGCGTCGCTCGGGCTCGCCGGGCAGCCCCGGGAGGCGGAGGAGGTCGTGGTCGCCCGCGATCTCGCGATCGCGCGACTGACCGGGGGCCGGTTGCACCTGTGCCACCTCTCGTCGGCCGGCTCGGTCGAGATGGTGCGCCGCGCCAAGGCGGAGGGGCTCCGCGTCAGCGCGGAGGTTACGCCGCACCACCTGGTGTTCACCGAGGAGGAGCTCGTCACCTACGACACGAACATGAAGATGCACCCACCGTTGCGGTCGGCGGGCGACCGGGGCTCGCTCCGAGCCGCGCTCGCCGACGGGACGATCGACGCGGTCGCGACCGACCACGCCCCGCACGCCGTGGAGGAGAAGGAGGCCGAGTTCGACCAGGCGCCGTTCGGCACGATCGGGCTCGAGACCGCGCTCGCGGCCGTCCTCACCCACGTGGTCGAGCCCGACGAGCTCACACTGGCCCGTGCGATCGAGGCCCTGTCGACCGTTCCCGCGCGGATCCTCGGCGCCGCAGACCACGGCGGACCGATCGAACCGGGCCGCCCCGCCAACCTGGTCGTGTTCGACCCGACCGCCGAGTGGGCCGTCGAGCCCCCGTTCGCCTCGAAGAGCCGGAACTCCGCCTTCCTCGGTCGCCGGCTGCGGGGCCGGGTCGTGCACACGATGCTCCGAGGAGAGCTCGTCGTGGCCGACGGGAAGGCGCAGCGGTGAACGGAGGACCCGGGGCGGTCCTGGTGCTCGAGGACGGCAGCGCCTTCCGCGGAACCGCGTTCGGGGCGACAGGGGAGGGGTTCGGCGAGGCGGTCTTCAACACGGGGATGTCGGGGTACCAGGAGGTGCTCACCGATCCCTCGTACGCCGGGCAGGTGGTGGCCATGACCGCACCGGAACAGGGCAACTACGGCACGAACGCGGAGGACGCGGAATCCGATCGCGTGCACGTGGCGGGGTTCGTGGTGCGCGAGGTCGCGCGCCGCGCCTCCAACTGGCGAGCCACGGGGTCGCTCGCCGACGAGCTGGCGCGCGCCGGCGTCGTGGGGCTCGAGGGCGTGGACACCCGCCGCCTCACGCTGCACCTCCGCGACCGGGGCGCGATGCGATGCGGCGTCTCGACGGTCGACCTCGACGCCGATTCGCTCCTCGAACGGGTCCGTTCTCACCCGGCGATGGAGGGTTCCGACCTCGCGAGGTGCGTCGGCACGGACGAGCCCTACGCCGGGCGGGACCTCGTCGGTCCGGCGAGCGCCGAGCTCGGTCACGTGTATCGCGTGGCGGCGTACGACTTCGGCCTGAAGCGGAACATCCTCCGCCGGCTCGGGGCGGCAGGGATCGAGGCGACCGTCGTCCCGGCGACGACGCCGGCCGCGGAGGTGCGCTCAGGCGGGTTCGACGGCGTGTTCCTGTCGAACGGGCCGGGTGACCCCGCCGCGACGACGTATGGGATCGATGCGTGCCGCGAGCTGCTCGGGACGATGCCGGTGTTCGGCATCTGCCTCGGGCACCAGCTGCTCGGGCTCGCGCTCGGCGGACGGACGTCCAAGCTGCCGTTCGGGCACCGCGGTGCGAACCAACCCGTGAAGGACCTGCGGACCGGCCGCGTCGAGGTCACGAGCCACAACCACGGGTTCGCGGTCGAGCCCGACGGGTGGCCGCGCGAGCGGAACCTCGCGCGGACCGCGTTCGGGCGCGTCGAGCTCACCCACTGGAACCTGAACGACGGGACGCTCGAGGGGCTGCGGTGCCTCGACGTCCCCGCGCTCGCCGTGCAGTACCACCCCGAGGCGGCCCCCGGGCCGCACGACGCGCGCTACCTCTTCGACGAGTTCCGTGCGCTGATGGCGGCCGCCTGATGCCGAAGCGCTCCGACCTGCACCGCATCCTGGTGATCGGCTCGGGCCCGATCGTGATCGGGCAGGCGTGCGAGTTCGACTACTCGGGGACCCAGGCCTGCAAGGTGCTGCGGCGGGAGGGGTTCCACGTATCGCTCGTGAACTCGAACCCGGCCACGATCATGACCGATCCCGAGTTCGCGGACCGCACGTACATCGAACCGCTCACGCCCGAGTCGGTCCTGCAGGTGATCGAACGCGAGCGTCCCGACGTCCTCCTGCCGACCCTCGGGGGCCAGACCGCGCTGAACGTCGCGGTCGCGCTCGCGGAGTCCGGGGACCTCGAGCGGCTCGGGGTGGGGCTGATCGGGGCCGGGCTGGACGCGATCCACCGCGCCGAGGACCGGAGCGGCTTCAAGGAGACGATGCGCCGCGCCGGGCTCGAGACGCCGCGCGCGGGGACCGCGCGCTCGCTCGACCGCGCGCTCGAGCTCGGGGACGAGCTCGGGTACCCCCTGATCGTCCGGCCGTCGTTCACGCTCGGTGGCGGCGGGAGCGGGTTCGCCCGCAACCGCTCCGAGCTCGAGCGCGTCGCGAGCCGCAGCCTCGCGGCGAGCCCGGTGACCGAGATCCTGGTGGAGGAGTCTGTCGCCGGGTGGAAGGAGTTCGAGCTCGAGGTGATGCGCGACGGCGCGGACAACGCCGTCGTGATCTGCTCGATCGAGAACGTCGACCCGATGGGCGTGCACACCGGCGATTCGATCACGGTCGCGCCGGTGATGACGCTGTCCGACCGCGAGTACCAGCGGATGCGCGATGCCGCGCTCGCGTGCATCCGCGCGGTGGGGGTCGAGACCGGCGGGTCGAACATCCAGTTCGCGGTCGACCCGCGCACCGGCCGTCAGGTGCTGATCGAGATGAACCCGCGCGTCTCGCGTTCGTCCGCGCTGGCCTCGAAGGCGACGGGCTTCCCGATCGCCAAGATCGCGGCGCTCCTCGCCGTGGGCTACACGCTCGACGAGATCCCGAACGACATCACCGGCGTGACGCTGGCGGTGTTCGAGCCGACGCTCGACTACGTCGTGGTGAAGGTGCCCCGGTTCGCGTTCGAGAAGTTCCCGGAGGCCGACCCGGAGCTGACCTCCACGATGAAGTCCGTGGGCGAGGTGATGGCGATCGGCCGGACGTTCAAGGAGGCGCTGGGCAAGGCCTGGCGCTCGCTCGAGCGTCGCGACGCCGATCTCGGCGGACCGGGTGCCGGTGACGGCGGCCGACTCCTCGAGGCGCTCGCCGCGCCGAGCGAGCACCGGCTGCACCTCGTCGAGGCGGCCCTGCGGGGGGGACGCTCGGTCGAGGAGGTGGCGCTCGCGAGCGGGATCGATCCGTGGTTCGTCGACCAGATCGCGCAGGTGGCCGAGCAGGTCGCGGCGCTCGACGGACGCGAGCTCGGGTCGCTTGCGGCCCCCGAGCTCGAGCGAGCCAAGCGGATCGGGCTGTCGGACCGGCGGCTCGCGCGTCTCACCTCCTCGGCCGAGGACGAGGTCCGGAGGCGCCGGATGACGCTTGGCATCCGGCCCGTGTTCAAGACGGTCGACACGTGCGCCGGCGAGTTCCCGGCCCGCACCCCGTACCACTACTCCGCCTACGAGGAACAGGACGAGGTGCGACCGGCCGCACGGCCGCGCGTGGTGATCCTCGGGGCCGGCCCCAACCGGATCGGGCAGGCGATCGAGTTCGACTACGCCTGCGTCCACGCGGCGTTCGCGCTCGGGGACGCCGGGTTCGAGGCCGTGATGATCAACTCGAACCCGGAGACCGTCTCGACCGACTACGACACGAGCGCCCGCTTGTACTTCGAACCGCTGTCGACCGAGGACGTCCTGGCCGTGTGCGAGGCCGAACGGCCGATCGGCGTGATCTGCCAGTTCGGCGGGCAGACGCCGCTGCGGATGGCGAAGGAGCTCGAGGCCGCAGGGTTCCGGGTCCTCGGGACGCCGGCGTCCTCGATCGACCTGGCCGAGGATCGCGGGAAGTTCGCCGGCCTCCTCCACGAGCTCGACATCCCCGCGCCCGAGCACGGCGAGGCGAACGACCTCGCGCAGGCCCGGGCGATCGCGGCGCGGATCGGGTACCCGGTCGTCGTTCGACCGTCCTACGTGCTCGGCGGCCGCGCGATGGAGATCGTCGACGGCGACGACGAGCTCGAGCGATTCGTCGCGAGCGCCGCGGCCGCAGGCCCCGACCACCCGGTCCTGATCGACCGGTTCCTCGAGGGCGCGATCGAGATCGACGTGGACGCGGTGAGCGACGGCACGGACGTGTTCATCGGCGCCGTGACGGAGCACATCGAGGAGGCGGGGATCCACTCCGGCGACTCCTCCTGCCAGATCCCGCCGGCGACGCTGTCGGATGACGAGCTGGACGAGGTCGAGCGCATCACGCGGAGCCTCGCCCTGCGGCTGGACGTGCGCGGCCTGATCAACCTGCAGCTCGCGAGCAAGGACGAGCGGATCTGGGTCCTCGAGGCGAACCCGCGCGCGTCGCGTACCGTGCCCTTCGTGTCCAAGGTCACCGGGGTGCCGCTCGCCAAGGTGGCGACGTCCGTGATGCTGGGTCGGCCCCTCGCCGGGCTCCGGGATGAGGGGCTCGTGCCGGCCGAGCCCCGGCACTACCTGCGGCTACCGCACACGGCCGTCAAGGCGGCCGTGCTGCCGTTCGGCCGCTTCCCGGGGGTCGACACGCTGCTCGGGCCCGAGATGCGCTCGACCGGCGAGGTCATGGGGATCGACGCCGACCCGGGCCGCGCCCTGGCCAAGGCCCTGGTCGCGAGCGGCGCCTCGCTGCCCGGCGAGGGCACGATCTTCCTTTCGGTTGCGAACCGGGACAAGCGGTCGATCCTGTATCCGGCCAAGCGCCTGGCCGATCTCGGGTTCAGCCTGCTGGCGACGCGGGGCACGGCCGCGGTGCTCGAGCGCGCCGGGATCGCCGTCTCGAGGGTCTCCAAGGTTTCCGAGGGCGGACGCTCGGTCGTCGACCTGATCCGCGACGCCGAGGTGGACCTGGTCGTGAACACGCCGTTCGGTCGCGGCCCGCGCACCGACGGGTCGCTGATCCGCGCCGCCGCCGCGCAGGCGGGCATCCCGTGCATCACCACCCTGCCGGCCGTCCTCGCGGCCCTGCGCGGGATCGAGTCGGTGCGTGGGGGGGAGGGGAGCCCCGCTCGCTGCAGGAGTACAGCGCGGCCGCGGAGGCGGCGGTCGCCGTCCAGGAACGGCTGGTGTTCGGCCACGACCCCGCCGGGGTGGCGTCCTGATGCCCGGGGTTCTCGAGGCCGGAGCGTGAGGCGCGTCCGCGCGGAGGTCTTGAACGCCAAGCGCGTCGGCGCGTACCACTCGATCACGATCGTCGCGCCCGAGGTGGCCGAACGGGTGCGCCCAGGACAGTTCGTCTCGGTCGCGATGCCCGAGGGCCGAACCTTCCTGCTGCGGCGCCACTTCTCGATCCACCAGGCGTCGCGTCGCGGGGGATGGGCCGGCACCCTCGAGTTCGTGTTCGATCCGCGGGGTGGTCGCGGGTCGAGTTGGCTCGCGGAGGTCAAGGCGCATGAGTTCCTCGACGTGATCGGGCCGCTCGGCACGGCGTTCGCGTACCCGGCGAAGCTCTCGACGTGCCTGCTCGTCGCGGAGGGACACGGCTCCGCGCCGATGTACTTCCTGGGCCAGGAGCTCCTGGCCCGCGGCAAGCGCGTCGACATGCTGGTGGGTGCGGAGACGCAGGAGCTCGTCTTCAAGCCGATCGAGGGCAAGCGCCTGGCGCAGACGATCGTCATCGCGACGGAGGACGGGAGCCTGGGCGAGACGGGCAGCGTGGCCGACATGCTCACGCAGGTCGTCGAGGCCACCGGCGCGCAGGTGATCTACGCGGCGGCGGGCCGGCAGACGCTACGGCGGATCTCCGAGTTCTGTTCCGAACGGCAGATCCCCTCGCAGGTCGCCGTGGAGGAGGAGATGGCGTGTGGCTTCGGCCTCTGCTTCACCTGCACCGTGCCGGTGATCCGCAAGGACGGCTCGGGCTACGACAACCTCCGAGCGTGCATCGACGGACCGGTCTTCAACCCGGCCCGGATCCTGTGGGACCGCTGGATGGGGGAGGAGCAGCGCATGATCGCGACGCCGCCCGAGGGGTTCTCGGTGGTCAAGACGTGGCCGGGATGAACCGGCTCGAGGCCGGATGAAGCCGCACCTCGGCGTCGACCTGAACGGCCTGCGGTTCCCCCAACCCGTGCTCTCCGCGTCCGGCTGCCTGGCGACCGGCCACGACGTCCCCGGCCTCGTCGACGTGCATCGGCTCGGCGGCGTCGTGACCCGCAGCCTCACGTTCGCGCCGTCGAAGGGATGGGCCACCCCACGCGCGTCCGAGACCTCGTCGGGGCTGCTCACGGCCGTTGGGTACCAGAACCCCGGCGTGCTGTCGTTCCTCGAGGAGGACCTGCCGAGGCTCCGCAAGGCCGAGGTGCCGGTAGTGGCGTCGGTGGCCGGCGGGAGCCTGGGTGAGTACGTCAACGTGGCGAGCTCGTTGCACCTCAAGCCGGGGATCGTCGCGCTCGAGGTCTGCGTTTCGTGCCCCGACGACGAGCGCGAGGGCCAGCCGTTCTACGTCCGTCGGGAGCGGCTGACCGAGGTCGTGGGGGCCGTGGCCCGACTGTCCCGCGTGCCGGTGTTCGCGAAGCTGCCTCCCTTGCTCCCGGGGCTGGTCGAGACCGCCCAGGCGTGTGTTCGGGCCGGGGCCTTCGGTCTCACCCTGATCGATCAGGTCCCGGCACTGGCCGTCGATCCTCATCGCCTGCGGACGAGGACGGCCACGCCGGTCGGTGGGCTCTCGGGCCCCGCGATCAAGCCGCTGGCGCTCGCGGCCGTGTACCAGGTCGCGCGGGAGCTCCCGAACGTGCCGGTGATGGGCGTCGGAGGCATCGCTACGGCCGAGGATGCGATCGAGTTCCTGCTGGCCGGTGCGTGGGCGGTCCAGGTCGGCACGGCGCTGCTGGTCGACCCCTCGGTCCACATCGACATCGCGCAGGGGATCCTGGGGTACCTCCGCGAGAAGGGGTTCAGCTCGCCCGACGAGCTGCGCGGCCGGGTTCGGATCCCCGACGCGGGGAACGGGTCGCCGTGATCCCACGCCCGGACAACCCACTCATCGTCGCGCTCGACGTCTCGCAGGTCAACGCGGCCGAGACGATGGCCCGGCGGCTCGACGGCGAGGCCGGGATCCTCAAGGTCGGGCTCGAGCTGTTCGCGGCACACGGTCCCGAGGCCGTGTCGCGGATGCGCGCGTTCGCGCCGGTGTTCCTCGACATGAAGCTCCACGACATCCCGACCACCGTCGAGGGCGCGGCGCGCAACTGCGCGCGGCTCGGGGTGGCGATGCTCACGGTCCACGCGCTGGGGGGAGAGCCCATGGTCGCGGCCGCGGTCCGCGGCGCCGCCAAGGGCGCCGAGGAGGCGGGGCATGCAGCCCCGATGATCCTGGCCGTGACGGTGCTCTCGAGCCTCGCGGGGGAGGGGCTCGCCTCGGCGCCGTCGCTCGCCTTCGAGGCGGTCGCGGCGGGTGCGGACGGCGTGGTCGTGTCCGGCGAGGACGTCGCGCCCGTCCGCGAGGTGCTCGGCTCGGCGGCGTGTCTCGTCGTCCCCGGCATCCGGCCGGCCGGCTCGAACGGTCACGATCAGGTCCGCATCCTCACACCGGAGGAAGCGGTCGAACGAGGCGCCGACTACCTCGTCGTCGGCCGGCCGATCACGGGATCGACGGACCCGGCGGGTGTCGCTCGGGCGATCCTCGCGACGGTTCGCTGACGGCGCCGCCCATCGGAAACCTGCAGGTAGAGCGCATGAGTCGCGTTGATGCCCTCGTGGGGCCGTGGCTATACTCGCGGGCTTCCGGCCCCCGAGCGAAGGAGTGGTGTGATGCCCCTACCCGTCCTGACCGATGAACAGCGCAAGCAGGCCCTGGAGAAGGCCGCGATCGCGCGGAAGAAGCGCGCCGAGCTGAAGGGTCAGCTGAAGTCCGGCAAGCTCATGCTGAAGGACGTGCTGTCCAGACAGGACGACGACACGGTGGGCAAGATGAAGGTCTCCACCGTCCTCGAGTCGCTCCCGGGTGTGGGGAAGGTCCGGGCGCGCAAGATCATGGAGCGTCTGGACATCTCCGCCAGCCGACGGGTCCGGGGTCTCGGCGCGAAGCAGCGCGAGTCGCTCCTGGGCGAGTTCGCAAAGAAGTAGCCCCCGCTGGCCGCCGGGCTCGGGAGGCTGTTCGTCGTCGCCGGACCCTCCGGGGTCGGCAAGGGGACCGTCGTCCGGCTGGTCCGCGAGCGGAACCCCGCGATCCACCTCTCGGTCTCGGCCACGACGCGCGCACCCCGATCGGGCGAGCTCGAGGGCGTTGACTACCGGTTCGTGTCCGAGGACGCCTTCGATCGGATGATCGAGGCGGGCGAGCTGCTCGAGTGGGAGGAGATCTTCGGGCACCGCTCGGGCACGCCGGCCGGGCCGGTCCACCGGGCGCTCGGGGCCGGGATCGACGTCCTCCTCGAGCTCGACGTGACCGGGGCCAGGCACGTGCGCGAGGTGATGCCCCGGGCGGTGCTGATCCTGCTCGCGCCACCGACGATGGAGGAGCTCGAGCGTCGTCTGCGTTCGAGAGGCACCGAGACGGAGGAGGGTCTGGCTCGGCGACTGGCGAAGGCCGATCAGGAGCTCGAGCAGCGCGAGGCGTTCGACGCCGTGATCGTGAACGACGACGCCGAGCGAGCCGCCGACGAGGTCGCTGCTATCATCGATGCGTCTCCGCAGGTAGATGGCCTGCCCGAGGCCACCCCGGGAGGCCAGGCCAAAGGACAGGCCAAAGGACAGGCCAAGGGACAGGCCAAAGGACAGGCCAAAGGACAGGAGGGATCCTCGAACCCATGATCGAGCCCAAGATCGACGACCTGCTTGCTGAGGTCGACTCCAAGTACACGCTCGTGACGCTGTCGGCCAAGCGCGCCCGCGAGATCAACTCCTATTACAACCAACTGGGCGAGGGCCGCGCCGAGTTCGTGCCGCCCTTGGTCGAGACCGGGTTGCGAAACAAGCCCCTGTCGATCGCGCTCGAGGAGATCGCCGAGGGGAAGATCACCGCCGAGCGGCCGGACGGGGTCGGCATCAAGTAACCGATCGACCCACGCCCCCGAAACGTCGGGAGCCGAAGGAGGCCCGCGTGACGACCGAGCGCTCCGACCTCCGCTCCGTCCTTAGGGGCCGTCGCGTGCTCCTCGGCGTCACCGGTGGGATCGCCGCCTACAAGGCGTGCATCCTGGTGCGGCTCCTCCGCCTGCAGGGGGCCTCCGTCCGGGTCGTGATGACCCGTTCGGCGGAACGATTCGTCGGCCCGGCGACCTTCGCCGCGCTCTCGGATCACCGCGTCTACACCGACCTGTGGGAGGAGCCCGGCGTCGTCCTGCATGTCCGGCTCGCCCACGAGGCCGACATCGCCGTCGTCGCGCCGGCCACGGCGAACGTGATCGCCAAGCTCGCGCAGGGCATCGCGGACGATCTGCTCACGTCGACGTTGCTCGAGGCCGGCTGCCCGCTCGTCCTCGCGCCGGCGATGCACACGGGGATGTGGGAGCACCCGGCGACGCAGGCCAACGTGACCGCCCTGTCGTCGCGAGGGGCTCGCATCGTCGGGCCGGCGCACGGGTCGCTGGCCGCCGGCGACGAGGGGACGGGCCGCATGACCGAGCCCGAGGGCATCCTGCAGGCGATGGAAGATGTGCTCGCCGCGGCGGGCGACCTCGCCGGCACACGCATCGTCGTGACGGCCGGACCGACGTGGGAGCCGATCGACCCCGTCCGATTCGTGGGGAACCGTTCGACGGGCAAGATGGGGTTCGCCGTCGCCGCGGAGGCGTTCGGACGCGGTGCCGCGGTCACGCTGGTGGTCGGCCCCGGCACGGTCGAGCCCCCGGCGGGCCCCACCCTGGTGCGCGTGACCACCGCGGACGAGATGCGCCGAGCCGTTCTCGACGCCGCCGAGGAGGCCGACGCTGTCGTGATGGCGGCGGCCGTCGCCGATTTCCGGCCCGAGACCGCGGCCGACGCCAAGATCAAGAAGAACCACGGTCCGCCGCAGGTCCGCCTCGTTCCCACCCGTGACATCCTCGCGGAGCTCGGCTCCGCCGGGGACACCGTCCTCGTGGGCTTCGCGGCCGAGACCGAAAACGTCGAGGCCTCCGGGCGCGAGAAGTTGCGGCGCAAGGGCGTGCAGCTGTTGGTGGCGAACGAGGTGGGGCGCGAAGGCACGGGGTTCGGTTCGGACACCGATCGCGCCGCGATCCTGGCCGCCGACGGCGAGGACGTCGGCATGCGCGAGTGGACCAAGCCCGAGCTGGCGTCCGCGATCTGCGACCGCCTCGCCAAGCTGCTCACCGTCTGACGCCCGGCCCGTCGCGACCCCCCGGACCGATCCCGCACCGCGCCGAGGCCGTCGGGGGCCGCTGCTATGCTCGCCCGCGATGAGCCGGGCCTACCTCTTCTCCTCCGAATCGGTGACCGAGGGCCACCCCGACAAGCTCGCCGACCGGATCTCCGACGCGGTCCTGGACGCGATCCTCGCGGTCGACCCAGAGTGCCGGGTCGCCTGCGAGACGCTCGTGACGACCGGCCTGGTGATGGTCGCCGGCGAGATCTCCACGTCGGAGTACATCGAGATCCCCACGGTCGTGCGCCGGACGGTCACCGAGATCGGGTACACCGACGCGAACTTCGGGATCGACGGCGACACCTGCGGGGTGATCACGTCGATCCAGGAACAGTCCGGCGACATCGCGCGCGGCGTCGACCAGGCGCTCGAGCACCGGGAGGGCAGTTCGGTCCACGAGCTCGACGCCCTCGGGGCCGGGGACCAGGGGATGATGTTCGGGTACGCCTGCCGCGAGACCGACGAGCTGATGCCGCTGCCGATCGCGATGGCGCACCGGTTCGCCAAGCGGCTGGCCGACGTGCGCAAGGCCGGCGTGCTCCCCTACCTGCGGCCGGACGGCAAGAGCCAGGTCACGGTCGCGTACGAGGGGACGACCGCCAAGAGAGTCGACACGGTGGTGATCAGCGCGCAGCACCGCGAGGAGGTCGACGTCGAGACCCTGCTGGCGCCCGACGTCCGCTCCGAGGTGATCGACCCGGTGTTGCGCGAGTTCGAGCTCGATGCCGACGGCGTCCGGATCCTCGTCAACCCGACGGGTCGGTTCGAGATCGGCGGGCCCAAGGCCGACACCGGGCTGACCGGCCGCAAGATCATCGTCGACAGCTACGGAGGGATGGCGCCGCACGGCGGCGGCTGCTTCTCGGGCAAGGACCCGACGAAGGTCGACCGCTCCGCGGCGTACATGACGCGCTACGTGGCGAAGAACCTCGTGGCCGCGGGCGTCGCGGAGCGGCTGCAGATCCAGGTGGCCTACGCGATCGGGACGGCCCGCCCGCTCTCGCTGGCGGTCGACACGTTCGGGACGGAGCAGGTCGATCCCGGCCGCCTCGTGGACGTCGTGTGGGACGCGTTCGACTTCCGGCCGGCCGCGATCATCCGGAACTTGGATCTTCGACGCCCGATCTACGAGGACACGGCCGCCTACGGCCACTTCGGCCGCAAGGAGTTCCCCTGGGAGGCGACCGACCGCGCGGATGAGCTCCGCCGCGCGTTCGGGTAGCGCGGCGTCCCGGTTCGTCCCGAGGGCACCGCGGGAGACGCCGACGCGGGTCCTGTCGGGCCCCGTCACCGTCTGCATCGACCGGCCGCTGCTTGCCCTGGATCGTCCCTTCACCTACGACCTCCCGAAGGAGCTCGGCGCCGGTCTCGGTTCCGTGGTGCAGGTCCCGTTCCACGGCCGCGCCACCCGCGCATGGGTGCTCGGCGTCACCGACGACGTGCCCGAGCGGATGCTCCGGGTCCGCAAGCTCGTCTCGACGGTCCGATCCTTCGACGAGCGCTCGCTCGCGCTGTTCCGCGCGATGAGCGAGCGGTACGTCGCGCCGCTCGCGACCGTGATCGGCCGAGCGGTGCCCCCGCGCGTCGCCTCGGAGGAGACCTCGCTCGGGACCCCGTCGCCGCGGGCGAGCCCCCTGTCGGCGCTGGGGACCTCGCCCATCGAGGCCTACCGGGACGGCCCGCGGCTGCTGGAGGCGCTCCGGGCGGGGCGGGGCGCATTCGTGGTCCGGCCGGCGCCCACCGACGAGGCGGACGTCGCCGTGACCTGTGTCGCGGCGACGCTCGCCGCCGGGCTCACGGCGATCGTGATCGTGCCGGACGCGGATCCGGTGCCCGCGACCGCGGGGGCGGTCGTCGACGCGTTCGGGGATGACGCGGTGCTGTTCCTCGGGGGCGACAAGCGCGATCGATACCGCACCTGGCTCGAGATCGCCGCCGGCCGCTACCGAGTCGTGGTGGGCACCCGTCCAGCGGTGTTCGCGCCGCTCGACGACCTGGGACTGATCTACGTGCATCGAGAGGGTCACCCGCAGCACCGGGACGAACGTTCGCCGTCCTACCACGTCCGCGACGTCGCCCGGATGCGGGCAGAGATCGTGGGGGCCGTGAGCGTCCTCAGCGCGTTCTGCCCCTCGCTCGAGGCCACCGTCCGGGACCATGTCCTGGTCGAGCCGGCCGTCCGGCCCTGGGCGCCCGTCGAGATCATCAAGCCGGGTCCCGAGGGCCGGTCGCCCCGCCTGATCCGGGCGCTCCGCTCGGCCACGCGCGCGTTCGTGTTCGAGCCGCTCCGCGGCTATGGGGTCGCGAGGGTATGTAGGTCCTGTGGGGAACCGGCCGCGTGCGCCTCGTGCCTCGGCATGCTCCGGCTCGAACGCGGCAGTATCCGGTGCGTGGTGTGCGAGGCGCCGGGGCGGTGTGCGTCCTGCGGCGCGACCGACTTCGGCATCGCCCGTCGCGGGGCCGAACGGGTCGAGGAGTGGGCCCGCGGCGTCGCCACCGTGCCGGTGTCGTTGATCGGGCGCGACGACCCACCCCGCGCGCCGATCGAACGCGAGGTGCTGGTGGGCGGCGTCGACGCGCTGAAGGACGTGGGCTCACCGGGTCTGGACCTCGTGGCGATCCTGCACGCCGACGCCTCGCTCCGTCGTCCTGGCGTGGACGCTCGGGAGCGCGTGCTCGTGACGTGGTTCGAGGCGGCGGCCTGGGCCCGTCCGGACGGACGGGTCATCGTGCAGACCGACGCCCCGAACGACCCCGCGGTCCAGGCCCTCGTCTCGGGACGACCCGACCGGTTCCGACGCGCCGAGGCCCCGCGCCGGGCCGAGGCCGGGTTCCCGGTGGGGTCGCCCGTGTTCCGCGTGACCGGCGGCGCCGAGCTCGAACGCGAGCTGGCGGCGCTCGAACCCGGGACGTTGCTCTCATCGAACGTCGGTGGGGCGACGATATGCTTGGTCGCGCTCGATGCGGCGCGCGTCCCCGGTTTCGGCGCCGAGATGCGGCGGCTCGCGGCGGCGGGGATCGTCACCCGGGTCGAGGCCGAGCCGCACCTGTGACCGGCGGACGGGCGCCGGTGGGGGAGAACATCGTGACCGTGGTGCAGATCCGAACGCTCGGCGACCCCGTGCTCCGCGAGACGGCCTCGCCGGTCGCGGTGTTCGACGACGCGCTCCGTCGGCTCGTCGACGACATGCTCGAGACGATGTACGGGGCTCCCGGCGTCGGTCTGGCCGGGAACCAGGTGGGTCTGCGGACGGCGTGCTTCGTCTACGACGATCGCGATGGACACGCCGGCTTCGTCGCGAACCCCCGGCTCTCCGAACCGGAGGGCGAGGAGACGCTCGAGGAGGGATGCCTGTCGATCCCGGGTCCGTACCACCCGTTGGTTCGCGCCGCGCGGGTCCGCCTGGCGGGCGCCGATCTCGACGGCGAACCGCTCGACATCGTGGCCGAGGGCCTCCTGGCGCGGATCTTCCAGCACGAGACCGATCACCTGAACGGGATGCTCTACATCGACCGTCTCGACGACTCGGGCCGGCGTGACGTGATGCGCCAGCTCCGCGAGTTCGAGGTGCAAAGCTCCGAACCCTGAGCGGTCGACCTCCGGAGCTCGTCCGGGCCCGCGTATCCTCGCACCCGTGATCCGCTCGCTCCGCATCGCGTTCCTCGGCAACGACCGATGGTCGGTGCCCTCGTTGCGAGCGATCGCCGACTCCAGCCACGAGGTCGTCGCGGTGATCACGGCCGCACGCAGGCCCGCCGGTCGCGGCAACGAGCTGCGTCCGACGCCGGTCGCGGACGCCACGGCGGAGGTCGGGCTGTCGCTGCACGAGGTCGAGACCGTCACGTCGGGCCCGGGCGCCGACGCGCTCGCCGCGAGCGCCCCCGACCTGCTGATCGTGGTCGCCTACGGCGAGATCCTGCCGCAGGCGGTGCTCGACCTCGCGGCGATCGCGCCCGTGAACCTGCACTTCTCGCTGCTGCCGGAGCTCCGGGGCGCGAGCCCGGTGCAGACGGCGTTGCTCGAGGGACGCGACGAGACGGGCGTCACGACGATCGTGATGGACGCCGGGATCGACACCGGTCCGGTGATCCTCCGGCGAGCCGCGGCGATCGAGCCCGAGGACGACGCGGGTTCGCTCGGGGACCGGCTCGCCGCGATCGGGGCTGAGGTCCTGGTCCAGACCGCCGACCTGTTCGCGGATGGCGCGGCCGAGCCTCGTCCGCAGGACGAGACGGCCGCCACATTCACCAGGCGCCTCGGGGCCGACGATCGCGTCCTGCGGTGGACCGAACCCGCGCGGGATCTCGTCAACCGCACCCGGGCGATGTCGCCCGAGCCGGGCGCGACCACGAGGTTCCGGGGAGAGGACCTGAAGATCTTCCGCGCGGAAACCGTCCCCGCGACCGGGGCCCCCGGCTCGATCGTCGAGTCGAGCAAGGAGGGGTTCGTCGTAGCGACGGGCGAGGAAGGGTTCCGAGCGATCCAGCTCGCGCCGGCGGGGCGGCGGCGCATGAGCTCGCCGGACTTCGTGAACGGCTACCGCCCGGCGATCGGCGAGTCGCTCGGGTGACCCGTCACGTGGACCGGAGGCGGGCCGGGTCGACGCGCAAGGTCGCGGCCCCGGGGCGGCCGACGCCGGCGCCGTCCGCGCGATCGGTCGCGCTCGACGTGATCCGACGCGTCACCGATGAGGGCGCGTACTCCAACCTCACCCTCGCGCGGACGCTGGCGCGGGTCGGCCTGTCCGAACGCGACGCGGCGTTCGCGACCGAGCTCGTCTACGGCACGTTGCGCAGGCTGATCCCGATCGACCACTGGCTCGCGCCGCTGCTCGAGCGTCCGATCGACACCGCCCCCAAGGGCGCCCGCGCGGCGCTGCGCCTGGGGGCCTACCAGCTGCGCTTCCTGCGCGTCCCGGCCCACGCCGCGGTGTCGGAGACCGTCGCCCTCGCCGACCCGCGCCACCGTGGTTTCGTGAACGCGGTCCTGCGTCGGTTGGCGACGCTCGAGCCGGGGTTGCCCGAGGGTCGGACCGATCTCGCGGTCTCGTTGCGGTCCGGACTCGCCGAGTGGGCGGTGCGCGAGCTCCGCCGGATCGTGTCGTCGGACGAGGAGACGGAGCGGGCCGCCGCCGCGCTCGCCGCACGGGCGCCGCTCACGATCCGAACGAACACCTGCCGCACGACGGTCGACGAGCTCGAAAGCGAGCTGCATGCCGCCGGCGTCGGGACCGAGCGAGGAACGGTGCATCCGGACTCGCTCGTGATCGGCTCGGGTGCGCCCTCGGTGCTGCCCGGATTCGCCGAAGGAAGGTTCGCGGTCCAGGACCAGGCCTCCTCGTTCGTCGTGGCGGCGCTGGATCCGCGGCCCGGCGATCTGGTCTTGGACGTGTGCGCCGGTCCGGGCGGCAAGACCGGTCACCTCGCCTGCGTGATCGGGCCCGAGGGACGCTCGGTCGCTTCGGATGTATCGCCGGCGCGGCTCGAGCTGGTGCGTGCCAACGTCGAGCGGCTCGGCGTTCGGACGGAGCTGCTCGTGCAGGACGGTCGCCGGCCTGCCGTCCGAGGCGGGTTCGACCGCGTCCTGGTGGACGCGCCCTGCTCGGGGATCGGCTCCTCGCGCCGGCGCCCCGAGCTCCTGTGGCGGGCCCACAAGGAAGAGCTCTCGAGCCTCGCCCGGTTGCAGGTTGGGGTCGCGACCGCCGCCGCGGGGCTGCTGCGTCCGGGAGGCCGCCTCGTCTACAGCGTCTGCACGTTCCCGCGCGCCGAGACCGACGCCGCGTGCGACGCGATCCTACGCCGCGTCCCCGAGCTCGAGCCCATCGAGATCGCCGGCCCCGAGGGCCCCGCCGAACGGGTCCGCCTCTGGCCGCACAGGCACGGCTGCGACGCGATGTTCGTCGCGGCCTTCCGCGGGCGAGCAACCCCTCGCGGCTAGAATCGCGCCGTGGCCAAGCTGGGCGCGTCCATCCTGTCGGCCGACCTCGCCCGTCTGGCCGAGGAGGTCAAGCTCGTGGGTGAGCATGCCGACCTCATCCATATCGACGTCATGGACGGACACTTCGTCCCGCCCCTCACGATCGGTCCGGTGGTGGTGGCCGCGCTGCGCCCGCACACGGATCGGCCCCTCCACGCCCACCTTCAGGTGGAGGCGCCCGACGGGTTCCTCGACGAGCTCGCGGGGGCGGGTGCCGATGCCGTGAGCTTCCATCTCGAGGCCGTGAGCGATCCGGCGCCTACGCAGCGCAAGGTCCGGGGATTGGGGATGCGGGCCGGGATGGCGCTCGCGCCGCGGACGCCCGCGGAGGCCGCGTTCGCCTTCCTGGAGGACGCCGACGACGTGATCGTCCTCGCGGTCGAACCCGGATGGGCGGGGCAACCGTTCCAGCCCGGAGCCGTGGCCAAGATCGAGGCGCTCCGTTCCGAGATCGACGGTCGCGGCCTCGACGTCGAGGTGCACGTGGACGGCGGCGTGAACCTCGAGACGGTCGCCCGATGCGTGCAGGCAGGCGCCGACGTCCTGGTCGCCGCGAGCGCGATCTTCGGGGCCGGGGATCCGGTCCGTTCGGCCCGGGAGCTGAAAGCGTCGGCGGAGGCGGCGGTCTGATGCCGGAGTCGATCCTCGTCGTGGACGATGATCCGGACATCGCCCGATTCGTCGAGGTGAACCTCCGCAGCGCGGGCTACGAGGTCTCGGTCGCCTCGGACGGGGAGGAGGCGCTCGAGAAGGCCGCCGGGATGCGCCCCGACCTCGTGCTGCTCGATGTCATGATGCCGCGCATCGACGGTTTCGAGGTCGCGCATCGGCTCCGCCGGAACCCGCACACGTCGAACACGTCCATCATCATGCTCACCGCGAAGGCGCTCGCGACCGACAAGGTCCTCGGGCTCACCGCAGGCGCCGACGACTACATCATCAAGCCTTTCGACCCGATCGAGCTCCTCGCGCGGGTCAAGGGTACGCTCCGGCGAGCGAAGGAGATGCGCAACCTCTCGCCGCTCACCGGGCTGCCCGGCAACATCCGCATCCAGGAGGAGATCGAGCGCATGGTCCGCCAGGAGTCGCCGTTCGCCGTGCTGTACGCCGACCTGGACAACTTCAAGGCCTACAACGACCAGAAGGGGTTCGTGCAGGGTGACCGCCTGATCCAGGCGACGGCGAGGATCCTGCAGGACGCCGTGGTCGCGCGTGCGGGCGCCGACGGGTTCGTCGGGCACGTCGGGGGGGACGACTTCGTAGCGGTCGTGCCGCCCGACGTCGCCGAGGACGTCGCCGGTCTCGTGGTCGAGACCTTCGACCGGCAGATCCAGGGGTTCTACGACCCCGAGGACGTGCAACGCGGGTACGTCGAGGTCGAGGATCGCAAGGGGGAGCTGCAACAGCTGCCCCTCGCCGGCATCTCGATCGGCATCGCCACCACGAAGCTGCGCTCGTTCGCGCACTACGGCGAGGCGGTCTCGGTGGCCACCGAGATGAAGCAGTACGCCAAACGCCAGCCGGGGTCATCCTACGCGGTCGACCGCCGCAAGATCGACTGAACCCACCGTCCGGCCTCGCACGCTTCGTTACCCGGGTGACCTGCCCGCGCGGGCGACCTATACTTGGGCTCCAGAAGAGCCTGTCTTCGGGGCGGGGTGCAAGTCCCCACCGGCGGTGAGAGTCCGCGACCCCCCGAACGCCATTCGGGGGTTGACCCGGTGAGATTCCGGGACCGACCGTCAAAGTCGGGATGGGAGAGGACGGGCGGTGCGGCAGCCTTCGGTTGCCCGTCCTGCCCCTTCCCGCATCCCCGCCTCGAGATCGGAGCGACGTGTCCGACGAGGCGTACATCGAACGGGCGATCGAGCTCGCACGGCTGGGCAACGGCCTGGTGTCCCCCAACCCCATGGTCGGCGCCGTCGTGGTCTCCGACGGCACGATCGTCGGCCAGGGCTTCCACGAGGGCCCGGGCCTGCCGCACGCCGAGGTCGTTGCGCTCAACCAGGCGGGCGAGCGCGCCCGGGGGGCCACGCTCTACACCTCCCTCGAACCCTGTGACCACTACGGTCGCACGCCCCCGTGCACGGAGGCGATCGTGCGCGCGGGCGTCGCGCGCGTCGTCTCGGCGACCAGGGATCCGAACCCCGTCGTCGACGGGCAGGGGATCCGGACCCTCCGGGCCCACGCGATCGAGGTGCGCGAGGGGATCCTCGCCGACGCGGCGCAACGGCTGAACGAGGCGTTCCTCAAGCACGTGCGCACGGGGATGCCGTTCGTCGTCTGGAAGGCGGCCGCGTCGCTGGACGGCAAGGTCGCCGCTCGCGATGGCTCCTCGCGGTGGATCACCGGGGAGGCCGCGCGTGCCGACGTCCATCGGCTCAGAGCCTGGGCGGACGCGATCGTGGTGGGTGCGGGCACGGCGCTGGCCGACGACCCCGAGCTCACGGTCCGTGACCCCGGCTACCGGGGGAGACCTCCGCTCCGGGTCCTGGTGGACGCGCGGGGGCGGGTGGGTCCGTCGGGGGACCTGTTCGACGACCAAGCGCCCACCCTCGTCGCTACGACCGAGCTCGCGCCCGCGAAGGCGCGTGACGCATGGCGGGAGACGGGCGCCGATGTCGTGGTGGTGGAGACCGAGGGCGAGGGCGTAGGGCTCACCGCGCTCATGCGCGATCTGGGCAAACGCGACGTCCAGGGGGTGCTCCTGGAAGGCGGGCCGACGCTCGCCTGGTCGGCGGTCGAGGAGCGTCTGGTCGACCGGCTCGTCCTGTACCTGTCTCCCAGGTTGGTCGGCGGGAGCGACGCTCCGACCGTTCTGGAAGGACGAGGGTTCGCTCCGATCCGGCACGCGCTGCCGATGCGGATCCGCTCGGTGGAGCAGCTCGGCGACGACTTGAGGGTGGAGGCGGATGTTCACGGGGATCGTTGAGGAGCGGGGCGTGGTGCGCGAGGTGGGACAGACGCGATTGTCGGTCGGGTGCCGAACGGTGACCGCGGACGCGACCGAGGGCGCGTCGATCGCGGTCAACGGCGTCTGCCTCACGGTCGTCGAGCGCTCCGACGAGCACCTGGCGTTCGACGTGACCGAGGAGACGCTGCGGCGCACCAGCTTCTCGCGCCTGCGGGCGGGCGACCCGGTGAACCTCGAGCGGCCGCTCACGCTGTCGAGCCGACTGGGTGGCCACCTCGTGCAAGGTCACGTCGACGGCGTGGGTGAGGTCGCCGCGATAGAACGCTCCGACGACGGCGGCGCGTGGATCACCGTGCGCGCGGCCGACGGGATCGCGCGGTACCTGGTGGAGAAGGGGTCGGTGTGCGTCGACGGGGTCAGCCTGACGGTCGCCGCACGGAACGGGGAGACGTTCGGCGTGGCGCTGATCCCGCACACGCTCGAGGTGACGACGCTCGGCACCGCCGAGGTGGGAGACCCATTGAACCTGGAGGTCGACGTGATCGCGAAGTACGTGGAAGCGCTCCTCGACCGGATCGAGGGGGGGACACCATGACCCAGGAGACCAGACCCATGTTCGCGACGATCGACGATGCCCTCGCCGACATCCGCGCCGGGAAGATGGTGATCGTCGTGGACGACGCCGATCGCGAGAACGAGGGCGACTTCATCATGGCCGCGGAGAAGGCGACGCCCGAGAGCCTGAACTTCATGGTCACACACGGCCGGGGCATCGTGTGCATGCCGATGACGGGGCAACGCCTCGACGAGCTCCGGATCCCGCTGATGGTCTCGAAGAACAACGAGAGCCACGGCACCGCGTTCGCGGTCTCGATCGACATCGAGGGGCGGACGACGACTGGGACGAGCGCGTTCGACCGCGCGGCCACGGTACGGGCGATCACCGACCCTTCCCTGCAGCCGGAGGACATCCGGATGCCCGGCCACGTCTTCCCGCTCATGGCGCAGCAGGGGGGCGTCCTCAAGCGGGCGGGCCATACCGAGGCGACCGTCGACCTCGCGCGGCTGGCCGGCCTGTACCCGGCCGGGGTGCTGTGCGAGGTCCTGCATCCCGACGGCTCGATGGCGCGAGCTCCGGAGCTCGCGCGGGTGGCGAAGGAGCATGGACTCAAGATCATCTCGATCGCGGATCTGATCGAGTACCGCCGCCATCGCGAGCATCTGGTGGCGCGGACGGCCTCGGCGCAGATCCCGACCGAGCACGGCGAGTTCACCGCGCACACCTACGAGAGCTCCGTCGACGGGATGGTGCATGTGGCGCTCGTGCTGGGCGAGGTCGGCGACGGCGAGCAGATCCTGGTCCGCGTGCACTCGGAGTGCCTGACCGGCGACGTGTTCGGCTCGATGCGGTGCGACTGCGGCGACCAGCTGCACGGTGCGCTTGCCCAGGTCGGCAAGGAAGGCCGCGGCGTGGTCCTGTATGTCCGGGACCACGAGGGGCGTGCGATCGGGCTGACGCACAAGCTCCGCGCCTACCGCCTCCAGGAGGAGGGACGGGACACCGTCGAGGCCAACGTCGAGCTCGGCTTCGCGGCGGACCCGCGTGACTACGGGATCGGCGCCCAGATCCTGGTGGACCTCGGCGTGCGCTCGATGCGGCTGCTCACGAACAACCCGGCGAAACGCGCCGGGCTCGAGGGCTACGGGCTCTCGATCACCGAACGAGTGCCGCTCGAGACGCGCCCGACCGCGGAGAACATCGGGTACCTGCGCACCAAGCGGGAGAAGCTCGGGCATCTCCTCGAGAACCTCGAACCCGAGGCCGCGCCGTGAGCGGGCTGAGCGGTGAGCTGCATGCGCGCGGCCGGAAGATCATGAGCGAGGCCGCGCCGTGAGCGGGCTGAGCGGTGAGCTGCATGCGCGCGGCCGGAAGATCATGAGCGAGGCCGCGCCGTGAGCGGGCTGAGCGGTGAGCTGCATGCGCGCGGCCGGAAGATCATGAGCGAGGCCGCGCCGTGAGCGGGCTGAGCGGTGAGCTGCATGCGCGCGGCCGGAAGATCATGAGCGAGGCCGCGCCGTGAGCGAGCTCCGGGGTGACCTGCACGCACGTGGTCGCCGCTTCGCGATCGCGGTGGCGAGGTTCAACGAGCTCGTCACGCGCAAGCTGCTCGAGGGCGCGCTCGCCGGCCTCCACGCGAACGGGGTGACCGAGGAGGACGTCGACGTGGTGTGGGTGCCGGGAGCGTTCGAGCTGCCCATGGTGGCGCGGCGGCTCGCGGGGTCGCGGACATTCGACGCCGTGATCTGCCTCGGCGCCGTGATCCGGGGCGAGACCGCACACTTCGAGCTGGTCGCGGGGCAGGCGGCGGCCGGGATCCGCGAGGCGGCCGAGGCCACCGGCGTCCCGGTCACGTTCGGGGTCCTGACGACGGAGACGCTCGAGCAGGCGCTGGATCGCGCGGGCGGCAAGCATGGGAACAAGGGATGGGACGCGGCGACGGCGGCGATCGAGATGGCGTCCCTCCTCGAACAGCTCCCCAAGGAGGCCGAACCGTGATCGTCGACAAGCCCTGGGGCAAGGTCGTGACGTACGCGCTCAACCAGCCGAGCTCGGTCCGCGTGATCACCGTCGAGCCCGGTCAGGAGACGAGCGTCCACTACCACCAGATGCGGGACGAGATGTGGGTCGTGCTGGACCCGGGGCTCTCCGTTCAGATCGGCAACCGTCAGGTAGAGGCGTCCTCGGGGGAGGAGTTCATGGTGAGCGCCGAGACGACGCATCGGATCGCGAACCCCGGGACCACCCGCGGCCGGGTGCTTGAGATCGCCTACGGATACACGACCGAGGACGACACGCTCCGACTCCAGGACGACTACGGCCGCCCGCTCGAACCCGACTGGTGACCCTCCGCCGATACGGTTCGTGTGACCTCGTCTCCGCGTTGAGTGCTGCGCGCGGGCCGTGCTACGCTGCGCGCGCTCCAGGCACAGGAGGGCACGTTGGCAGAGCAGGGCACCGTGAAGTGGTTCAGCAACGAGAAGGGCTTCGGGTTCATCTCGCGCGAGGGGGAGGACGACGTGTTCGTCCACTTCTCGGCGATCGAAGGGGAGGGGTACAAGTCCCTCACGGAGGGCCAGGCGGTCGAGTTCGACGTCGTCGACGGCCCGAAGGGCAAGCAGGCGGCCAACGTCCGTCCCGTCTGACCGAGCTCGGCCGGGGTCTGCCCCGAGCGTCGACAGCCTCCCCGAGCCGCACCTATACTCTGCGGGTTCTGTTCACCGTGTTCGGCTGGCACCGGCGAACGGCCGGTGCCTTCTCATCGGTAGGGAGGTGATGCGGGGTCTCGGCTGATCCGCGCATAAACGACCGCATCCGCTCGGCGCAGGTGCGCCTGGTGGGTGCGGACGGGTCGCAGATCGGGATCGTTTCGACCCAGGACGCGCTCCGTCAGGCACAGGATCTGGATCTCGATCTCGTGGAGGTGGCGCCGCAGGCGAACCCTCCCGTCGCCAGGATCATGGACTACGGGAAGTTCAAGTACGAGCGTGACATCCGGCAGAAGGAAGCCCGCAAGAAGCAGGCCCGGATCGAGGTCAAGGAGATCAAGTTCCGTCCGAAGATCGATCCGCACGACTACGCCACCAAGAAGGGGCACGTCGAGCGGTTCCTCCGGACGGGCGCGCGGGTCAAGGTGACCATCATGTTCCGGGGGCGCGAGATGGCCCGCACCGAGCTCGGCCGCAAGATCTTGGACCGGCTGGTCGCGGACCTCGCGGATCAGGCGGTCGTCGAGGCCCATCCCAAGCAGGACGGACGGAACATGGTGATGGTCCTGGCGCCGTCGAAGAGGCCTCCCGAACCGAAGAGCACCGAGCCGAGGAACCGGCGGGAGCCGGAAGCGGCCGTTCCCCGGGCCGCGGCCGAGCCCGTCCCGGAGCAGGCGCCGGACGAGGTGGTCGCGGCCCCGGCGGAGGCCCCCCCGGAGACGTAACAGGAGACGAACGAGAGTCGCACGCGGCACACGTTCGATCAGAGGAAGAAGAGCGATGCCCAAACAGAAGACGCACCGAGCGACGGCCAAGCGGTTCCGCATCACGCGGACCGGCAAGGTCCTCCATCGGAAGGCGACCGGCAACCATTTCCTGCGGAAGAAGCGCGGGAGCCGTCGACGCCGCGTGGAGGGCATGACCCAGGTCACGGCCGAGCGCACCAACATCCGTCGGCTCCTCGGGAAGTAGGGAAGATGGCACGGGTCAAACGATCGGTCCACGCGAAGAAGAAGCGCCGTGAGGTGCTCCGCAAGGCGAAGGGGTACTTCGGATCGCGATCGAAGCGCTACCGCGTGGCCAAGGAACAGCTCCTCCACTCGGGACAGTACGCCTACCGAGATCGACGAGACCGCAAGGCGCAGTTCCGCCGCCTGTGGATCGCCCGGATCGGGGCGGGCGCCCGGCAGCACGGTCTGTCCTACTCGAGATTCGTGCACGGCCTGAGCAAGGCCGGGATCGAGGTCGACCGCAAGATACTGGCCGACATGGCCGTGCACGATCCGGCCGCGTTCGGCCAGCTCGTCGAGGCGGCCAAGGACGCGCTCGCGGCCTAGCCCCGGAGGCCGGGAGCGCGCGTGATCACCTCCGTTCGGAACCCGAAGGTCGCCGCCGCGCTCAAGCTCCACAAGCGCGCGTTCCGCGAACGCGAACGCGCGTTCCTGGTCGAGGGTGTGCAGGCACTGGGCGAGGCGCTCTCGATGCCCGGCGGCGGGATCTCGACCCTGTTCCACAGGGAGCCGTCGCATCCCCTGGTCGAACGCGCGCGCGCCGAGGGCGTCGCCACGGTGCACGTGAGCGATGACGTGATGGCCCGCCTCGCCGGCACGGTCACCCCGCAGGGGTTCGTCGGGGTCGCGGGGTTCCTCGACGTCCCCCTCGACGACCTGCCCGATGAGCCTGCCGGGGTGGCGCTGCTGCACGAGGTCCGAGATCCGGGGAACGCCGGGACGGTGCTCCGATCCGCCGACGCCGTCGGTGCCGACGCCGTCGTCTTCTCCTCGTCCTCCGTCGATGTGTACAACGCGAAGACCGTGCGGGCTTCGGCGGGCTCGCTGTTCCACCTGCCGGTCGTCCGCGGCCCCGACACCGCGTCGGCGATCGACGCGCTGCGGGCACGAGGGATGCGGATCCTCGCGATGGACGCCGACGGCGAGGGCGACCTCTACGAGCAGGACCTGTCCGATCCCCTCGCGTTCGTGTTCGGCAACGAGGCGTGGGGTCTGCCCAAGGAGATCGCGGCCCTCGCCGACGCGACCGTGCGGGTGCCGATCACGGGTCGAGCCGAGTCCCTGAACCTCGCGGCGGCCGCGACCGTCTGTCTGTTCGAATGGGAGCGCCAGCGTCGCGAGGGCAGACGGGCGGTGCTCGAGACGATCATCGCCGCCGCCGCTCACGACATCCGCTCGCCGCTCACCGCGTTGAAAGGGATCGGGCACGCCCTCGCCACCAGGTGGGAGCAGATGACGCGCGAAGACCGCGAGCTGATGCTGCGGGGGATCCAGTTCGACACCGATCGCTTGAACGCGATCCTGCGTCAGCTCGTGGACGCCGCCCGGGTCGCCGCCGGTGCGCTCGACCTGTTCCCGCAACGGACGGCCGTCGCGCAGGTAGTCGAGGAGATCGCGACGTCCCTGGCCCGCGACCCAGATCAGGTCCGCGTCGAATGGGCAGGGAGCGACGAGCTGAACGTGTTCGTCGACCCCGAACGCCTCCGGCTCGTGATCGAGGCGTTCGTCGAATCCCTCGTCTGGTGGGCGAGCGAGGGTCCGGTGCGCGTCGAGGGACGCGTTCGGGACGGCCGGCTCTCGGTCGAGGCTCGCCGCGCCGAGACCGAGCTCACACAGGCCCAAGCGGAGCGTCTGTTCCGTCCCCGCGCGCCGGGGACCGGTTCCGGGAGCAAGATCGGGCTGTTCGTGGCGCTCGGCGTGGCCGAGGTTCAGGGGGGCGGCGTGTCGGCCCGCGTCGCCGACGGCACGCTCACCTTCGCGCTCGACCTCCCCGTCCCGTCCCAGCCGGACGCCTGACGCGCGGGCGCGCATGCGCGCGGCGTTGCGGAGGGCCGGAAAAGGCCCTTGCTAGACTCGCCAAACCATGGACCCGACCCAAGCAGCGCGCATCCTCGAGCAGGAGCTCGAGCGTGGACGCGCGCTGATCGAGGCGGCGCGGACTGTCGAGGAGCTCGACGAGGCGAAGACCGCGGTCCTGGGGCGCAAGGCTCCGATCGCGGGCGTGCAGAGCTCGCTCGGGTCGCTGCCCGCCGACGTCCGCCGCGAACTCGGCCGGCGGACCAACGAGGCCTTCGCGGAACTGCGGTCCGAACTCGACGCGCGCCGCGCCGAGCTCGAGGAGGGCGCCGAGGACGGGCTGCTCCGGGCCGACGCGGTCGACGTCACCCTTCCCGGCCGGCGCCCGCGTCCGAGCTCGTTGCATCCGCTCAGCCTCGTGGAGGACCGGATCGTCGAGATCTTCACCCGGATGGGGTACCGGGTTGCCGTGGGACCCGAGATCGAGGACGAGTGGCACAACTTCGAGGCGCTCAACATCCCCCCCGACCATCCCGCGAGGACGATGAAGGACTCCCTGTACGTCGACGCCGACGGGCTCCTGCTCCGCACCGAGACCAGCTCGGTCCAGATCCGGACGATGGAGTCGCAGGCGCCGCCGATCTCGGTCATCGTCCCGGGGCGCACCTACCGGCGCGAGGCCGTCGACGCGACGCACCTGTCGGTCTTCCATCAGGTCGAGGGGCTCGTCGTCGATGAGGGGATCTCGTTCGCCGACCTCCGCGGCACGCTGGAGGCCTTCGCCCGCGAGATGTTCGGCGAGGACGTGCGGGTGCGGCTCACGCCCGACTACTTCCCGTTCGTCGAGCCCGGTTGCCAGGCGGCGGTGTCGTGCTTCGTCTGCGGCGGCGTCGGATGCCGCGTCTGCGGGAACGGCTGGCTCGAGCTGCTCGGCGCCGGCTTGGTCCACCCGAAGGTGCTCGAGAACTGCGGGATCGACTCGGAGCGGTACACGGGGTTCGCGTTCGGCATGGGGATCGAGCGCGTCGCGATGGTCAAGTACGGCGTCAACGACATGCGGCTGTTCGTCGAGGGTGACGTTCGCTTCCTCGAACGGTTCGAGGGCGCGGCGTGAAGGTCGTCCTGTCCTGGCTCCGCGAGCTGTGTCCCACCGAACGGTCCGCCGAGGACCTCGCCGAGCTGCTCACCGGCAAGGGCGCCGAGGTCGAGGCGATCGAGCATCCGTGGGAGCGGGTCTCCGGCGTCGTGGTGGCCAGGGTCCTCGAGGTCCGCGACCACCCGAACAGCGACACCCTGTGCCTCGCCCGAGTGCAGACCGGTTCGGGGGAGCTCGAGGTGGTCGTCGGCGTTCGGAACATGGCTCCCGGCGACCTCGTGCCGTTGGCGCCCCCCGGCGCGAGCGTGATCACGCTCGCCGAACCCTTGGAGGCCCGCCCGATCCGCGGCGTCGTCTCCCACGGCATGCTGTGTGCGCCCGACGAGCTCGGCATCTCGGCTTCGCACGAGGGTATCCTCGTGCTGCCGGGCGACCTGGAGCCGGGCACGGACGTCGCCGAGGCGTTCGGGCTGACCGACGCGGTCCTCGACATCGAGGTCACGCCGAACCGCCCCGACTTCCTCTCGGTGCTCGGGATCGCCCGGGAGGTGGCGGCCGCGACGGGCACGCCGCTGTCGTCCCCCGATACCCGGGTCGAGGAGGAAGCGGAGCCCGCAGAGGGCGTCGCGACGCTGGAGGTAGCGGATCTCGAACGCTGCCCGCGATACCTCGCCAGGATCGTCCGCGACGTGGTGCATGCGCCGTCGCCGATCGCGATCCAGGCGCGTCTGTTCGCGGCCGGGATGCGTCCGATCTCCGCGGTGGTCGACGCGACGAACTACGCGATGCTCGAGATCGGGCAGCCGCTCCACCCGTTCGACCTCGCGCTCCTGAAGGGTCCCGGCATCGTGGTCCGCCGCGCCGAACCCGGGGAGACGCTCGTGACGCTCGACGGGGTCGAGCGGGCGTTCACCGACGACGATCTGTTGATCTGCGACGCCGAGCGCCCGGTCGCCGTGGCCGGCGTGATGGGCGGCGAGCTCGCCGAGGTCTCCGAGCAGACGAGCGACGTGGTGCTTGAGGCGGCGTGGTTCGAACGCGGAGGCGTCCAACGCACGCGGCGGCGGATCGGCCTGTCGACGGAGGCGTCGATGCGGTTCGAGCGTGGCGTCGATCCCGAGTCCGCGCCGACCGGCGCCGACCGGGCGTGCCGGTTGATGTCCGAGTGGTGCGGTGCGCGCGTCCTCCGCGGCGCCGTCGAGGTGGGCGGGCCCCCGCCACGGCGCCGGATCGAGCTGCGGGCGCAGCGGGCGTCGGCGCTGATCGGATACCCGGTGACGAGCCCGGAGGCCGTCGAGGTGTTCGAGCGGCTGGGGATCGGCACCGAGACGGTCGACGAGGACACGATCCGCGTCGAGGTCCCGGGGTACCGCGTCGACCTCGAGCGCGAGGTGGACCTGATCGAGGAGGTCGTGCGTGTGCAGGGGTACGAGCGGGTCGGCTCCACGCTCCCGCCGATCGTGCGGCCGGGCGGGTTGCCCGCGGCGTATGCGTTCCGGACCCGTGTCCGTGACGCGCTGCGACGCGCCGGCCTGCGCGAGGTTCGGCAGATCCCGTTCGTCTCCGAGGCCGACCTCCGGATGGTGGGGGACGACGACGCGATACGGGTCACCAACCCGCTCCAGGCTGACGACGGATGGCTTCGGACGCGCCTGATCCCCGGGGTGCTGAAGGTCGTCCGGCGCAACGCCCATCGCCACGTTCGATCGGTCGCCGTCTTCGAGGTCGACACGGTCTTCCGGATGCGCGACGGGCGGCCCCAGGAGCGCCCGAAGGCCGCGTTCGCGCTGCACGGGAACGCCGACCTCGGTTGGGCGCGCGACGACCGCTCGTTCGACGTGTTCGACGCGAAGGGCATCGTCGAGGCCGTGATGGCCGAGCTCGGGATCGCGTGGACGCTTGGGGACCCGATCGGGCGCCCGTTCCACCCCGGCAGGTCGGGCGGGATCATGGTCGGCGAGGAGCGGATCGGAGTCCTCGGCGAGATCCACCCCCGCGTCGCGGATCGGTTCGGCCTCACCGGGCGGGTCGCCGTGGCCGAGGTCGAGGTCGAGGCCCTGATGCGCCTCGCGCGGCCGATGTCGGATGTGGAGGACATGCCGCGCTTCCCCCCGGTCCGCCGCGACCTGGCCTTCATCGTCGACGCGTCGATCCCGGCCGGACGCGTCCGTTCTGCGCTCGAGGACGCGGCGGGCGAGATCCTCGGCTCGGTGCTCCTGTTCGACGTGTTCGAAGGGCCGCCGCTGCCCGAGGGAACGAAGAGCCTCGCCTACTCGGTCGATTTCCGCGCCCCCGACCGTACGTTGACCGATGAGGAGGCCGACGGCGCGGTGGAGGCGATCGTCGAACGGCTGTCGCGCGACGTCGGCGCCCGGCTCCGGTCGGGCTGAGCCCGCCGGGCTCGCTCCCGATCGCGGCCGGAGTCGCTCGCGGCCGGGGCATGCGAGCGGGAACTGCGAGCGGCGGGTCGGACCCGCGGTCTAGACTCAAACGATGGACCGCCACCTGCTTTCGATCGACGACCTCTCGCCGAGGGAGCTCGGCCAGCTGCTCGAGCTGTCCGCCAAGGTCAAGGCCCAGCCGGGGGACTACGCGGATCGCCTCGCGGGGCGGTCGGTCGCGATGATCTTCGAGAAGCCCTCGACCCGGACCCGGGTCTCCTTCGAGATCGCGGTCGCCTCGACCGGCGGCCATCCGGTGCCGCTGTCCTCCGCGGATCTCCAGCTCGGGCGGGGCGAGACGATCGAGGATACCGGGCGGGTTCTGTCCAGGTACGTCCAGGCGATCGTGCTGCGGACCTTCGAGCAGGAACGCCTGGAGGTGCTCGCCTCGGCGGCCTCGGTCCCGGTGGTGAACGCCCTGTCCGATTTCGAGCACCCCTGCCAGTGCCTGGCCGACCTTCTGACGATCAAGGAGGTGAAGGGGGAGCTCGCCGGCAAGATCGTCACGTACCTGGGGGACGGCAACAACGTGACGCACTCGTTGCTGTTCGGCGGCGCCAAGGCGGGGATGCACGTTCGTGCCGGGACGCCGCCAGGTTTCGAGCCGATCCCGCAGGTCGTGCAACGCGCATCCGACATCGCCGCGGAGACCGGCGGGAGCGTGACCATCACGCACGACCCGATCGAGGCGTCGCGCGGCGCGGACGTCCTATACACCGACGTCTGGGCGAGCATGGGGCAGGAGGTCGAGGCCGACGAGCGCGCCCTCGTGTTCCCGGCGTACGCGCTGGACGCGGAGAAGGTGGCCGTCGCCGCCCCGGACGTCACCGTGATGCACTGCCTGCCGGCCCACCGGGGGCAGGAGATCGCCGCCGACGTGATCGACGGGCCGCATTCGGTCGTGTGGGACCAGGCCGAGAACCGGATGCACGCGCAGAAGGCCCTCATGCTCTGGCTCCTCGGTCTCGCCTGAGCCCGATCCGGGAGGACCCGTCGTGGCGCGTCTGAACGACACCGTGGAGGCCGCGCTGATCGAATACGCCGACCTCCTGTCGATCCTGACCGACGAACCCTACAAGCCGCGCTCCTACGAGAAGGCCGCTCGGGCGGTGGGTGGCTACCCCAACGACCTGGCCACGATGGACCTGAAGGAGATCCTGAAGATCCCGAGCGTGGGCAAGTCGATCGGCGAGAAGATCGACGAGTTCGTCCGGACGGGCTCGTTCGAGGCGCTCGAGGAGCTGCGCGCGCAGATCCCGCCGGGGGTTCGCGAGATGACCGCGATCGCGGGCCTCGGTCCGAAGAAGGCGATCCTGCTCTACCGCGACCTCGGGATCGCGGACGTCGAGCAGCTCTCCCAGGCCGTCGAGCAGGGCCGCCTGGCCGAGGTCAAGGGGTTCGGCGCCAAGACCGAGGAGAATATCCGTCGCGGCATCGAGCGCATGAGCCAGTCGACGGGTCGGGTGCTGGTGTCCGTCGCCATGGACCTCGCGGACCACTTCATCGAGCGGCTCGGTTCTCGCGCGGACGTGCGCCGGATCGAGTTCGCGGGTTCGCTCCGGCGGATGGCCGAGACGATCGGCGACCTCGACCTCCTCGTCGCGAGCGACGACGCGGCCGGGGTGATCGGGGCGTTCACGACGGTCGGGATGACCGAACGCGTGCTCGCGAGCGGTGAGACGAAGTCGTCGATCCTGACGCGCAAGGGTCTGCAGGTCGATCTCCGCGTCGTCCCGCTCGAGGCGTGGGGCGCGGCGATGATCTACTTCACCGGCTCGAAGGCCCACAACATCCGGATCCGCGAGATGGCCGTGCGCAAGGGTCTCAAGCTCAACGAGTACGGCCTGTACCGGGCGAAGTCGGGCAGGCTCATCGTGGCGGAGACCGAGGAGGAGGTCTACGAGAAGCTTTCGCTCCCGTGGATCCCACCCACGCTCCGCGAGGATCGCGGCGAGGTCGAGGCGGCGCTGGAGGGCACGCTCCCCGACGTGCTCGTGCGCACGCAGCTGCGGGGCGACCTGCACACGCACACCAACCTCACGGACGGCCTGGCCTCGCTCGAACAGATGCTCGCGGCAGCCTCCGAGCTGAGATACGCGTACTACGCGGTGACGGACCACGCGCCGAACCTGTTCATGCAGCGGATGACGGACGAGAAGATGCTCGCGCAGCGGGAGCGGCTCCGGGCGCTGCAGTCCTCGTACCCGAAGATGACCCTGCTGCACGGCACCGAGCTCAACATCGACGCCGAGGGCAACGTGGACTGGGACGCCGACTTCCTCGAGGGGTTCGACGTCTGCGTCGCGTCGGTGCACTCGCTCTTCAACCAGCCGAAGGACGAGATGACCCGGCGGATCGTGCGGGCGATGGAGAACCCCAACGTGCACGTGATCGGTCACCCCACCGGCCGGATCATCAACAAGCGCCAGCCGGTCGAGGTGGACCTCGAAGAGGTGTTCAAGGCCGCGGCGCGCACGGGGACGGCCCTCGAGGTGAACGGCTACCCGGACCGGCTCGATCTGCGGGACGAGCACATCCTGTGGGCGCGGCGCCACGGCGTGAAGTTCTCGGTCGACACCGACTCACATGCCACCACGCACCTCGAGCACATGCGGTACGGCGTGGCGACCGCACAGCGTGGGTGGCTCACCGAGGACGACGTGATCAACGCGTGGCCGCTCACGAAGCTCAAGGCGTTCCTGCGGAAGGGCCGGTGAGACGCACGCCGAGTGGCGCGGCGCGGCTCGGCCGCAGGCTGCCGCGCTCGTTCTTCGCACGACGGTCCACCGTCGTCGCCCCCGAGCTGCTCGGCCGCGTCGTGGTGAGGATCCTGCCCGACGGCACGCGGCTCGCCGGGCGACTCGTCGAGGTCGAGGCGTACCAGCAGGGCGACCCGGCGAGCCACTCGTTCCGTGGTCGCCCCACGCCCCGGACCGAGGTGATGTTCGGCCCCCCGGGGCGGCTGTACGTGTACTTCACCTACGGGCAGCACTTCTGCGCTAACGTGGTGACCGGTCCCGAAGGGTACGGGAGCGCGGTCCTGCTCCGGGCCGCCGAACCGCTCGATGGGTTCGAGACGATGGCGGCGAACCGAGGGACGGACGCGGTCCGGCTCCTGTGTTCGGGGCCGGCGCGGCTCACCCGGGCGTTCGAGATCGATCGCGCCGACAACGGGACGGACCTGGTGAGCGATCCCTCGTTGTTCCTGCTCGCCGGCTCGCCGGTCGGCCCGCGCGCGACCGGCCGGAGCACCAGGGTGGGCGTCAACGTCGGGGTCGAGCACCGGTGGCGGTTCTTCGAACGGGGGAGCGCGTTCGTCTCGCCGGGCAAGCCGTCCGTCCCGGTGGTCGTCGGGGCGGAGCGAAGGGCTACGGGTTCACGAGGATCGTGACCGTCGAGCCCTGCTCCTGCTGCGCGCCGGCGTTCGGCGACTGCGACCAGACGACTCCCGGCCGGTAGTCGCACGAGGGGTCGTCCGGGTCGCACTCCTCGACGTAGGACACCGACGCGACGAGCCCGGCCTGCTGGATCGCCGCCTCCGCCGCGCCCCGCTGCATGCCGACCACGTTCGGCACCGGGGCGAGGTCGGGTGCGGGGGACGGTTCGGGCGCGCCCTTGGCCACGGTGATCGTCACCGTCCCGGTCTGCATCAGCCGCGAGCCGCCAGGGGGATCCTGTGCGATCACGGTGCCGGGCTGCCGGTCCGACCGCGCGAGCACCATCGCGACGGTGAACCCCGCGTTGTGCAGCGCCGAGATCGCCGCCGGGCGCTCGAGCCCCATCACCGACGGCACCATCAACGACCGATACGAGGACGGCTCGGTGCACACCTCGAGCGTCGGCTCGGCGCCGGAGGGGAACTGGAGCACGTCGATATCTCCCGGAGGCGTGTACGGGTTCGCGAGACACCCCTGGGTGACGTCGACACGCAGCGTCACGTAGTCGACGTTCGGCGCCGTGCCGAACTCCTTGACGGGCAGCCCCCGGGTCCCCGCGAGCATGAACGCACGCCAGATCGAGGCCGGCCACGTCCCCCCGTAGACGGTCGAGATCCGTACGTTCCCGCAGCACATCGGGATCTGCCCCTGCGGGAAACCCACCCACACCGCGGTAACCATCTGGGGGATCGCCCCGACGAACCATGCGTCGCTCGCGTTCTGCGCGGTACCGGTCTTGCCGAACTGCGGCCGCCCGATGTTCGCGCCCACGCCGGTGCCCGATTGCACCACGCCCTTCAGGATGTCGACGGCCTCGGCCGCGATGGCGGGTTCCACCGCCTGCTCGGCCCGCGAGGGAGCCTGGTAGATCACGTCCCCGTCGGACGTGGTCACCGAGATCACGGGCGTCGGCTGCACGTGCTGGCCGAGGTCCGCGAGTGTGCCGAACGCGGAGGCCATCTCGAGCGTGCTCACCTCGTTCACGCCCAGGACGGCGGCGGGCACGGCCGCGAGCGGGCCGTTCGGCTCGGTGGTGCGGGGGCAGCACCGGATGCCCATCCGGACGGCGGCCTCGACGAGCGCGGCGGCGCCCGCGTAGGGATCGCCGTCCCCGATCACCGAGAGCAGGTTCGCGTACGCCACGTTGACCGAGTTCACGGTGGCGCTCTCGAGCGAGATCGTCCCGTAGCCGCCGCCCTCGGCGTTGTGGGGCTCCCAGTACGAGCCGTCCTGGAGCAGGATGTGCGCCGAGGAGCCGTTGAGCGGCTGCGTGCTCGGGATCCCGTGTTCGAGGGCCGCGACGAGCGCGAACGGCTTGAACGCCGACCCGGCCTGGCGTCCGGTGACGCCCCCGGTCGCGAGGTTGATCCGAGCGAAGTCGTCGTCCTCGTTCCAGTAATCGCGACCGCCGACCATCGCCCGCACGTAGCCGGTCCTCGGGTCGATCGCCGTCAAGGCCCCGTAGGGATCGCCCGGCTCGGTCAGCACCGACCCGACCGCCCGCTCGGCTGCACGCTGCAGGCGCAGGTCGACCGTGGTGACGATCCTCAGGCCGCCCTCGAAGAGCAGGTCGTAACGGTCCTGGGGCGTCTCGCCGAAGTGGGGGTTCGACAGGAACCACTCCTTCACGTAGTCGACGAACCAGGGCGCGGCGTAGTGCGTCTCGTCCTCCGGGGTGAGGTCGAGGACGGTCGGCGAGCCGCTCGCCTTCTCGAAGGCCGCCTCGTCGATCATGTCGAGGCCGAGCATCAGCGTGAGTACGTGGTTGCGGCGACGCTCGGACCGTCCTGGATGACGGACCGGGTCGTAGTCGACGGGCGCGGCGATCAGGCCGGCGAGCGTGGCCGCCTGCGACAGGGTGAGCTCGAGGGGCTCGACGCCGAAGTAGGTCTCGGACGCGGCCAGGATCCCGTACGCGCCGTTGCCGAAGTACACGGTGTTGAGGTACCGGGTCAGGATCCGGTCCTTGGTCAGCCGCTGCTCGAGCTGCCACGCGAGGTACGCCTCACGGATCTTGCGCCCGATCGTCTGTTCGTCACCGACGTAGAGCTTCTTCACGAGCTGCTGGGTGATCGTGGAGCCGCCCTCGACGACCTCGCCGGTGGTGGCGTCGATGTACGCGGCCCGCAGCAGCGCCCGCATGTCGAGCCCCGCGTGGTCGTAGAAGCGTTGATCCTCGCTCGCGATCACCGCGTCGCGGACGACGTCGGGGATCTTCCGCGAGCGGACGACCACGCGGTTCTCGCCCGCGTGCAGCGCGGTGACCAGCGCCCCGTCGGCCGAGTAGATGAAGGAGGTCTCCGGGAGGGCGTCCGCGTTCTCGCGCGCCTCGCGCAGGGATGGGAGGTCGCACGCGGATGCTGCGAGTGCGAACACGAACACGCCGACCACGAGGGTCCGCGAGCGAGGGGCCATGGTTCCACCATCTTGCCACGGGTGGAACCGTCCCACTGCTAGCCTTCGCGCCATGGGACCGGAAGACCTGACGACCCTGCTCGCCGGTTCCACCGAGGTCGTGCCGGCGGAGGAGCTGGAGCGCAAGCTGCGCCTCGGCCGGCCGCTCCGCGTGAAGCTCGGACTGGACCCGACCGCCCCCATCGTGACGCTCGGGTGGGCGGTGGTGCTCCGCAAGCTGCGTCAGTTCCAGGATGCGGGGCACACGGCGGTCCTGATCGTGGGCGACTTCACGGCGCAGGTCGGGGACCCCTCGGGCAAGACCGAGACCCGGCCTCGCCTGTCCGAGGAGGAGGTCCGCGGGTACGCCGAGCGAATCCTCGACCAGTTCTGGAAGATCCTCGATCCCGAGCGGACCGAGGTCCGGTACAACGCCGAGTGGCTCGAGCCCATGGGCATGGAGGCGATCCTGCGCCTGACGGCCTCCACCACGGTCGCGCGGATGCTCGAACGCGACGACTTCGCCAAACGCTATGCGCAGGGCAAGCCGATCTCGATCATGGAGTTCCTGTACCCGTTGCTGCAGGGGATGGACTCGGTCGCGGTCGAGGCGGACGTCGAGCTCGGTGGACGGGATCAGACGTTCAACCTGCTCGTCGGGCGCGACCTGCAGCGCGAGTACGAGCAGGAGCCGCAGGTGGCGCTGACCACGCCGCTGCTCGTCGGCACCGACGGCGTGCAGAAGATGAGCCAGTCCCTCGGCAACTACATCGGGATCACGGATCCGCCGAACGAGATGTTCGGCAAGCTCGCGCGGGTGCCCGACGAACTGATCGGCGAATACCGGCTCCTCGCCCTCGACTTCTTCCGCGATCCCACGGAGGCCGAGCGGGTGGACAAGGGCCTCGCGGATGGCTCGCTCGAGGCTTGGGCGGAGAAGCGCCGGCTCGCACGCGAGGTCGTCGACCTGTACCACGGGGACGGCGCAGGGACCACCGCCGAGGAAGGGTTCGACCGCGTCCATCGCGAGCACGAGCTGCCGGACCAGATCCCCGACGTCGTGATACCTCCCGACGTGATCGTCGAGGGGAGCGTGTACCTGCCCAAGCTCATGAACGTCCTCGGCCTGGCGGACTCGAACTCACACGCGCGTCGCCTGATCGAGCAGGGTGGGGTACGTCTCGAAGGGGAGCCGGTGAGCGGCGATCCGCTCGAGATCCCCGTCGCCGAGCTCCGCGGCCGCGTGCTCCAGGTGGGTCGGCGAGGTTTCGCGCGGCTCGGGTAGCGCGAGGGGCCGGATCCCTGCTCTTGTCGTGCCTGGCGGGAGGCATCCGGGGCCGCGGGACGAGCTTCGGTTGACGCCTCAGTCGTACATGCCTAGCATGGTGGTTGGCGCGACCCCATCCTTTGGAGTCCCTTCCTTCGGGTCGGCGCTCGCACCTTGAGAACTGAACAGTGTGCCAAAAGCCAGTGCGTTTACCCCGTTGATCTCGGGAGGTGCGGTTCGCCGCGCCTGCCGGTTCGACGGTCGTACGGAAACAGCACCACAGGAAGGCCGATCCGGGTGTGCTGCTCGGGGAGGCCGACTTTCCAACAACGAACCCGAAACCGGCCGTTGAGGCCGGATCCAACGGTTCTCTACGGAGAGTTTGATCCTGGCTCAGGACGAACGCTGGCGGCGTGCCTAACACATGCAAGTCGAGCGGGAACCTCAGGAGGGGTAACCTTCTTGAGGGGAGAGCGGCGAACGGGTGAGTAACACGTGGGCAACCTGCCCCGGACACCGGGATAACCCAGGGAAACCTGAGCTAATACCGGATACTCCGGCGTGATCGCATGGTCGCGCCGGGAAAGCTCCGACGGTCCGGGATGGGCCCGCGGCCTATCAGCTTGTTGGTGGGGTAACGGCCCACCAAGGCGACGACGGGTAGCTGGTCTGAGAGGACGGCCAGCCACACTGGGACTGAGACACGGCCCAGACTCCTACGGGAGGCAGCAGTGGGGGATCTTGCGCTAATGCGCGAAAGCGTGACGCAGCGACGCCGCGTGGGGGATGAAGGCCCTCGGGTTGTAAACCCCTTTCGGCAGGGACGAAGGGAAACTGACGGTACCTGCAGAAGAAGTCCCGGCTAACTACGTGCCAGCAGCCGCGGTAACACGTAGGGGACGAGCGTTGTCCGGATTCATTGGGCGTAAAGCGCGCGTAGGCGGCTCGGAAAGTCGGGCGTGAAATGCCGGGGCTCAACCCCGGGACTGCGTCCGATACTTCCGAGCTGGAGGTAGGTAGGGGAGATCGGAATTCCTGGTGTAGCGGTGAAATGCGCAGATATCAGGAGGAACACCGGTGGCGAAGGCGGATCTCTGGGCCTTACCTGACGCTGAGGCGCGAAAGCTAGGGGAGCGAACAGGATTAGATACCCTGGTAGTCCTAGCCGTAAACGTTGGGTGCTAGGTGTGGGCGGACATCGACCCCGTCCGTGCCGAAGCTAACGCATTAAGCACCCCGCCTGGGGAGTACGGCCGCAAGGCTAAAACTCAAAGGAATTGACGGGGGCCCGCACAAGCGGCGGAGCATGCGGCTTAATTCGATGCGACGCGAAGAACCTTACCTGGGCTTGACATGCAGGGCAAAGCTGGTGAAAGCCGGCGCTCTACGGAGCCTGCACAGGTGGTGCATGGCTGTCGTCAGCTCGTGCCGTGAGGTGTTGCCTTAAGTGGCGCAACGAGCGCAACCCTTGTCCTTAGTTGCCAGCGGGTAGAGCCGGGAACTCTAGGGAGACTGCCGGTGCCAAACCGGAGGAAGGTGGGGATGACGTCAAGTCATCATGCCCCTTATGTCCAGGGCTGCACGCATGCTACAATGCGCGGTACAAAGGGCTGCGATCCCGTAAGGGGGAGCGAATCCCAAAAAGCCGCGCTCAGTTCGGATCGGGGTCTGCAACCCGACCCCGTGAAGTCGGAGTCGCTAGTAATCGCAGATCAGCAATGCTGCGGTGAATACGTTCCCGGGCCTTGTACACACCGCCCGTCACACCACGAAAGTGGGCAACACCCGAAGCCGGTGGCCCAACCCTTGGGAGGGAGCCGTCGAAGGTGGGGCTCGCGATTGGGGTGAAGTCGTAACAAGGTAGCCGTACCGGAAGGTGCGGCTGGATCACCTCCTTTCTAAGGAGCCACTTGGCACTCCGGTCTGGTCGGACGCACGTGCCGACGATCGGAAGACTCCAGGTCGGTGCACTGGCTACTCGGCAGGTGAGCTCGCTCGAGCCGTTCGCAAGTACGTCCCTCCAGGAACATGGAGGCGAAGTGGAACGCGATCGGTACGGGCGGGGGAGTCCGCCGGGCACACTGTTCAGCTCTGGGGGTGCGAGCCTCCGAGCACCTTGAGAACTCGATAGCGAGCGCGAGCATCTACAGTCAAGTTAGTAAGGGCTTACGGTGGATGCCTTGGCGCCAGGAGCCGATGAAGGACGCGTCTGGCTGCGAAAAGCTTCGGGGAGCCGCCGAGAAGGCCTTGATCCGAAGGTGTCCGAATGGGGAAACCCGGCCGGGGTCATGCCCGGTCACCCAGGTCTGAATCCATAGGGCCTGAGGAGGGAACCGCCCGAAGTGAAACATCTCAGTAGGGCGAGGAAGAGAAAGCAACCGCGACTCCCCTAGTAGCGGCGAGCGAACGGGGATCAGCCTAAACCGACCCGGTGTGATAGCCCGGTGGCGTTGCCGGATCGGTGTCGTGGGACCTGCATGAGCATGCACCGGCGTGCTCGAGGAGTGACAAAACCGGCACGTAGACGAAGGCCATGGAACGGGCCGCCATAGGAGGTAACAGCCCTGTAGTCGAAACGCGACCGGTCTCCTTCAGCAGTGTTCCCGAGTAGCGCGGGACCCGAGAAATCCAGCGCGAATCTGGGGGGCCCACCCCCTAAGGCTAAGCACTCCCTGGCGACCGATAGTGAACTAGTACCGTGAGGGAAAGGTGAAAAGCACCCCGGGAGGGGAGTGAAAGAGCACCTGAAACCGTGAGCCTACAAGCTGTCGGAGCCCTCGCTGGGTGACCAGCGGGGGTGACGGCGTGCCTTTTGAAGAATGAGCCGGCGAGTTAGCGGTGTGCGGCAAGGTTAAGTCTCCTGACGAAGCCGAAGCGAAAGCGAGTCTGAAACAGGCGCACAGTCGCACGCCCTAGACCCGAAGCCGAGTGATCTACCCATGGGCAGGTTGAAGCGAGGGTAAGACCTCGTGAAGGACCGAACCCACCAGGGTTGAAAACCTGGGGGATGACCTGTGGGTAGGGGTGAAAGGCCAATCAAACTCGGTGATAGCTGGTTCTCCCCGAAATGCCTTTAGGGGCAGCCTCGGGTGTTCAGTCGTGGAGGTAGAGCACTGATTGGGCTAGGGGGCCCACAAGCTTACCGACCTCAGTCAAACTCCGAATGCCACGACTCCAGAACCCGGGAGTGAGGCTGCGGGGGCTAAGCTCCGTAGCCGAGAGGGAAACAACCCAGATCGCCAGCTAAGGTCCCTAAGTTCGTGCTAAGTGGGAAAGGATGTGGGATCGCCCAGACAACCAGGAGGTTGGCTCAGAAGCAGCCATCCTTGAAAGAG
>CAVQIQ010000014.1:0-449198 GCA_963712645.1 uncultured Actinomycetes bacterium
ACCAGGAGGTTGGCTCAGAAGCAGCCACCCTTGAAAGAGTGCGTAACAGCTCACTGGTCAAGTGGTCCTGCGCCGATGATGTAACGGGGCTCAAGCACGACACCGAAGCTGCGGGATCCTTCGTATGGCTCGGCCATGGGGGGCGACCTCCATGGTCCAGGCCGAGGGATCGGTAGGGGAGCGTTCTGACGCGAGTGAAGCGGCGGGGTAACCCAGCGGTGGACGCGTCAGAAGTGAGAATGCCGGCATGAGTAGCGAAAGACGGGGGAGGAGCCCGTCCGCCGAATGCCCAAGGGTTCCTGGGGAAGGTTCATCCGCCCAGGGTTAGTCGGGACCTAAGGCGAGGCCGAGAGGCGTAGCCGATGGACGACTGGTTGATATTCCAGTACCACCTCATCCGCGCCAAGCCCGAATCCGAGGTACTAAGGGAACCCCTTCGGGGGCTACCGACCCACTCGGTACTAGGGCAGCGAAGGGGGGACGCAGGAGGGTAGGTCGACCCACGCGATGGTCGTCGTGGGGCAAGTGCGTAGGGGGGTTCCCCAGGCAAATCCGGGGAGCCATCAACCCTGAGGCACGATGCCGAGCCGTTCTAGGTGAAGCGACTGATCCCATGCTGCCGAGAAAAGCCTCTAGCGAGTGGTTGAGGTGCCCGTACCCCAAACCGACTCAGGTGGGCAAGTAGAGAATACTCAGGCGATCGAGAGAACCCTGGTTAAGGAACTCGGCAAATTGCCTCCGTAACTTCGGGAGAAGGAGGACCACGGTAGGGTGACGGCCTTCGCGGCCCGAGCTCGATGTGGTGGCACAAACCAGGCCCAAGCGACTGTTTACTAAAAACACAGGTCCGTGCGAAGTCGTAAGACGATGTATACGGACTGACACCTGCCCGGTGCTGGAACGTTACGGGGAGGGGTCAGCTCCCTTCGGGGGGCGAAGCTCCGAACCTAAGCGCCAGTAAACGGCGGCCGTAACTATAACGGTCCTAAGGTAGCGAAATTCCTTGTCGGGTAAGTTCCGACCTGCACGAATGGTGCAACGACTTGGGCACTGTCTCAACCGGGGACTCGGCGAAATTGCAGTACGAGTAAAGATGCTCGTTACCCGCGACAGGACGGAAAGACCCCGGGACCTTTACTGCAGCTTGGTGTTGGGTTCTGGCAGATGTTGCGTAGGATAGGCGGGAGGCTTCGAAGCCCGGGCTCCGGCTCGGGTGGAGCCAACCTTGAAATACCGCCCTTCATCTGTTGGGACTCTAACCTCGGTCCGTGATCCGGATCGGGGACAGCGCCTGGTGGGCAGTTTGACTGGGGCGGTTGCCTCCTAAAGCGTAACGGAGGCGCCCAAAGGTTCCCTCAGCCTGGTTGGCAATCAGGCGTCGAGTGCAAGGGCACAAGGGAGCTTGACTGCGAGACCGACGGGTCGAGCAGGTGCGAAAGCAGGGCCTAGTGATCCGACGACTCCTTGTGGAAGGGTCGTCGCTCAACGGCTAAAAGGTACCCCGGGGATAACAGGCTGATCGCTCCCAAGAGTCCATATCGACGGAGCGGTTTGGCACCTCGATGTCGGCTCGTCTCATCCTGGGGCTGGAGCAGGTCCCAAGGGTCGGGCTGTTCGCCCGTTAAAGAGGCACGCGAGCTGGGTTTAGAACGTCGTGAGACAGTTCGGTCCCTATCCGTCGTGGGCGTAGGAGACTTGCGGGGAGCTGCCCCTAGTACGAGAGGACCGGGGCGGACGAACCTCTGGTGTGCCAGTTGTCGCGCCAGCGGCACGGCTGGTTAGCCACGTTCGGAAGAGATAAGCGCTGAAAGCATCTAAGTGCGAAACTCGCCCCTAGATGAGGTCTCCCACTGGGCAACCAGGTAAGGCCCCTCGCAGACTACGAGGTTGATAGGCCGGAGGTGTACGCGTGGCAACACGTTGAGCCGACCGGTACTAATAGGCCGAGGACTTGACTTTGCTCGCGCTCGCTATCGCAGTTCCCGAGCTCTGCTCGGGGCTCGCGTTCCCGATGGCTTCCCGATCGAACGGATCGGAGACGCCGTTTCGGTGGTCATAGCGGAGGGGAAACACCCGGTCCCATCCCGAACCCGGAAGTTAAGCCCTCCAGCGCCGATGGTACTGCCCGGGCAACTGGGTGGGAGAGTAGGTCGCCGCCGGACACTTTCGGAAGAGCCGTCCCTTCGGGGGCGGCTCTTCTCGTTCTGGCCGGCCGAGTGCGGCCCGGTACGCTCTTCGGCATGCCGAAGGCGATGCGTCCACGACCGGGTCCCAGGGGCCAAGCGAAGGGTCGACGTTCCGGGCTGCCGCCGGACGTCGTCTCCGAGCTGCGGCACATGTCCCGGACCGGGAAGGCGGACATGGCCATCGCCCGGCTCGAGCGCGCCGTCGGCGCTCCTCGATCGAGGCGACGCCCGGGGAGCGGCCGCCGAGGCGGCCAAGGCCAAGGAGCTCGCCCCGAGGGCGCCGAGCGTCCGCGAGGTCCTGGGGCTCGCGCTGTACCAGCTCGAGCGGTACCCGGAGGCGTTGTCCGAGATGCAGGCGTACCGGCGGATGTCCGGGCGCGCCGATCAGAACCACATCATCGCCGACTCCCTGCGATCGCTCGGCCGGCCCGATCGCGCCGTGCCGCTCGCCGAGGAGGCGCTCGCGGCCAGGGGGGTGCCGCTCGCCGCGAAGGCGGAGGCCGTGATCGTGGCCGCCAGCGCGCTCGCCGATCAGGGCAAGTTCGACCAGGCGCTGGGGATGCTCCGGCGGATCCGAACGCGCGACGACGTCGCGGGCCCCGAGGTGATCCGCGTCTGGTACGTGACCGGGAACATCCTCGAGCAGGCCGGCCGGCGTGCCGACGCGCTCCGCGAGTTCCGCAAGATCCTGCGCCACGACCCGAGCGCGTTCGACGCGGCGGAGCGCGCGGCTCAGCTGGCCTGACCGGTGCCTTCGGCCTCGCGCCGGCGCCGCCAGTACCCGAGGATCCCCATCGCGTTCAACCGGATGCTGGACATCGTCTCCATCGCCTGCAGGTCGAGCTCGGCCTCGGCGCCGGTCTGCGCGTCCGTGCGAGCGACGTCCCGCAGCACCCGCATGACCTCGTCGAGCGCGTCCTCCCTGTCCGGGTCGAGGTCGCGTTCGAGTGCGCGGCCCACGGCCTCGGTCCACGTTCGGAAGCGCTCGGTGGCGAGGTCGCAGATCCGCTCCACCTCGTGGACCGGGCCGAAGTGCGAGAACAACACGAGGCCGTCGCGGGCCCGCTCGCGGATGCGCTCGATCGAGGCGAGCGCGAGCTCGAGGTCGTAGTCGGGAGGCGGCGTCGCCGGCCGGAGCGAGCGCGCATCCGGCGGGTGGATGCCGAGCGCGTCACCGGTGAAGACGGCGCCCGTCGAGGGATCCGCGAGCGCGACGTGGTGCTTGGCGTGGCCCGGGGTCGTGAGCGCCTCCAGGTGCCGAGAGCCCAGCTCGATGCGGTCGCCGTCGGTGAGCGCGCGGATCCGTTGGACCGCAACGGGTTCGACGGGACCGAAGAGCGTCCTGGTGGTCTCGCGACCGTAGATCGACGTCACGCTCGATACCAGACGCGTGGGGTCGGCCAGGTGTCGCGCGCCGCGTTCGTGCACCCAGACGGTCGCGTTCGGGAAGCGCTCGGCGATCCGCCCTACACCGCCCGCGTGGTCGAGGTGGATGTGCGTGACGGCGATGTGCGCCAGGTCGGTGGGTCCGATCCCGAGCCGCTCGAGTCCCGCGACGACGGGTTCGAAGGAGGTGCTCGGTCCGGTCTCGACGATCGCGGGCTCGTCGGCTTCGAGCAGGTAGGCGGCCGTGTAGCGCTCGCGCCCGCCGTAGAACGTATCGATCGCGGTGATGCCTCGCGCGACCTCGAACACGACCGGCTCCACGTCGCGAGTCTACGGGTGTGTCGTCGGGCGATGCTACGGTCCGACACGAAGGGGGGAGTTGGATGGTGACGGTCAACGTCGTGGTGCTCGCGGGCACCGTGGCCGCCGATCCGGTCGAACGCCGGATGCCGTCGGGTGACGAGGTCACCGAGCTCCGACTCTCCGTTCCGGAAGCGGGGAAGCGTCTCCTCCCTCTCCCCGTCGCGGTCTGGCACAAGGACGTGGGCAAGCGCGTCCTGAAGCCGATCGCCAAGGGCGACGACGTCCTGGTGTACGGCCAGCTCGTCCGTCGCTTCTACCGGAGCGGAGCCGGGGCTCGCAGCCTCACCGAGGTGGTGGCCGCGGGCATCAAGAAGCTCGAGCCGGTCGAGGCGGCCGACTGAGATCGAGGGTCAGGCGGTCGCGTCGAGGTCGAGCGGCCGGATCACGAGGCCCGTGCGCGGCTTGGGCCAGAAGAACGTCGACTTGCGGGGCAGCCGTTCGCCTCGGTCGATCACGTCGCGGATCCGCGCCGCGTCGGTCGGCGGCAAGAAGAACGCCGCGACGGCCTCCCGGTTGCGAACGGCGTCCTCGGCCTCTACCGCGTCGGGCGTGAATCGGAGCTGCGCATCGACCTGTTCCAGGACTCGCTCGTGGAGGGCGCACACCGCGGGAGGCGTCCCGGTGAGCTCCGCGATGCGGTGGACGAGGAGCCCGTCCTCGAGCGACGCGGAGCCGTAGACGAGCTTCTCGTCGCTCACGGTGTCGAGGACCTCGGCGAGATCGCGGACCCTGGTTCCGACCGCCTCGTGCGGGCCACCGGCCTGGATCCGGTGGAACGGGAGCACGGGTGGCTCCTGGAGCGCCGCGTCCGCGATGAACATCATCACGCGGTCCCAGGGACCCGGGCCGTGCTCAGCGCGCATCTCGTCCCGGTACCGCAGGGCCATCGAGTACCGATGATGGCCGTCGGCGATCATCAGGGATTCGGGCACGAGCCACGTCGCGACCTCCGGGTTCGGCTCGCTCACCCAGAGCGTGTGCTCCACGCCGGCCTCGTCGGTCGTGAACGCGGCGGGTCCCCGCGCCATCGCGTCATCAAGGAACCCGGCGAACGGTTCGCTCGGACCCCGGAACACCGCGTGGATGCTCGACAGGTTCGTCCGGACCGCCCGCATCAACCGGAGGCGGTCCTCGATCGGCCCCGGCATCGTCCGCTCGTGCGGCACGATCGAGCCGCCTCGGGGCTCGAGCTCCACCGCGCAGACCATGCCCCTGATCGCCCGGCGCCGGCCGTGCAGCGAGAACCGCATCTCGTACGGGTAGAACGACGGACCCTCGGTCGGAACCAGCGCACCCCGCTCGCGCCACGTCTCGAGCTCGGACGCCGCCTGCCTATACTTGTCGACCGTTCCGCCGTCACCGGCGTCGTCCCGCCCGAGGACGAGGCGGATCACGTTGTACGGGCTTGCGTCCAGGTAGTGCCGCCGCTCGTCGTCCGAGATGACGTCGTAGGGCGGTGTCGTGACCAGGTCGTGCGAGCCGACGATCGAGCCGTCGAACAGCAGTCCGACGAAGGGTGAGACGAGGGACATGCACCATGTATAGCAGCGGTCCTCAGAGCGACCCGCCCCGGGAGGGTGCCTACGAGCTCTTCTCGCGCGGCATGGGGTTCCTGCGCGACGGGCATCCGCACCAGGCCGCCATGCTCCTCGGGCGCGCCAAGCTGATCGAGCCCGACAAGGCGTCGATCCGTGAGGCCCTCGGACGGGCGCTCTACATGTCCGGGCGGACCGTTCGCGCCCGGCGCGAGTTCGCCAAGGTCGTGCAGATCGAGCCGGCGAGCGACTACGCGCACTTCGCGCTGGCGCTCGCGTGCGAACGGACGGGGCAACGGACGAGGGCGATCGGGCACCTGAAGCTCGCGATCGCGATGCGCCCAGGGACGGGGGACTACGAGCGCGCCCTCGAACGCCTCGCGGGCTGATGCTCGCCGATCGGTACGGCTGCATCCTGTTCGATCTCGACGGCGTCCTGTACCGGGGGGAGGATGCGGTGCCCCAGGCGCCGCCCACCATGGCCGAGCTCCGGCGACACGGCGCCCGCCCCGTCTTCCTGACCAACAACTCCTCCCGGACCCCGCGCCAGGTGGCCGACAAGCTGCGCGCGATCGGGATCGAGGCGGACCCGGGCGAGGTCGTGACCTCCGCGCTCGCGACCGCCGAGCTCCTCGCGGAACGGGGAGGGGGACGCGCGTTCGTGATCGGCCAGGACGGCGTTCGCGAGGCGTTGACCGACGCCGGCATCCGGATCCTCGAGGGCGAGCCGGAGGAGGCCGACCTGGTCGTGGTCGGCTTCGACGGCGGCGCCACGTACGGGTCGCTCAAGCGCGCGTCGCTGCTGGTCCAGCGGGGGGCGCGTCTGGTCGCGACGAACGCGGACGGCTCCTACCCCGCGGCCGACGGCCTGTGGCCGGGAGCCGGCGCGCTCCTGTCCGTCATCACGACGACAACGGGCGCCGAGCCCGAGATCGTGGGCAAGCCGTTCCACCCGCTGTTCGAGGCCGGTCGCCGGCGGGGGGGAGGCGGCCGGCCGCTCGTCGTCGGGGACCGACTCGACACGGACATCGACGGGGCGGCGCGGCTCGGGTGGGACACGATGCTCGTGCTCACGGGCGTCTCGGGACGCGAGGACGTGGAGCGCACGGGTATCCGACCCACGGTGATCGCGGAGGACGTCTCCGCGCTGCTCGAGGGCCCCTAGGGACGCGGGCGGTCGCGGCGCTATCCTTGGTCCTGGCGCCGGGAGGGGCGCCGCACGTGACCGAACACCCGGGATCGAGAACGAAGGAGTGGTCGAGATGGCGGTTGGGCTGGAACAGCTCCGCGAGTACATGGAGGCGGCCATAGGGAAGCTGTCGCCCGCCAAGGCCCAGGAGCTCGCGAAGTCGCTGACCAAGGGTCAGGGCCGCGACCAGGTGAGCAAGGTCGCGAAGGACCTGCTGGCGTGGTCGAACAAGAACAAGGAACGCCTCACCTCGATGGTGCAGACCGAGGTCAAGTCGCAGCTGAAGACGATCGGCGTCGCGTCCCGCGACGAGGTGGATGCGCTGCGAAGGCGCGTGCGCGAGCTGGAGCGCGAGCAGGGCAAGAAGTCCACGCGCAAGCGATCGACAGCCAAGCGGTCCACCGCGAAGCGCGCCACGCCCAGCCCTCCCGGCGAGCAGGCCTGACGCCGGCCGCCGTGGCGCGCCGGCGACTCGACGCCGAGCTCGTGCGCCGCGGCCTCGCCGCCACCCGCAGCGAGGCGCAGAGCGCCGTCCGCGACGGGTTGGTCCTGGTCTCGGGCCGGTCGGCGAGCAAGCCCTCCACCCTGGTCGACGCCGCCGCGCCGCTCGAACTCGTGGGGGAGCCGCGACGCTTCGCGTCCCGCGCCGGCGAGAAGCTGGAGGCCGCGCTCGAACGGTTCGCGATCGACGTGCATGGTCGCGACGGCCTTGACGCGGGGGCGTCGACCGGCGGCTTCACGGACTGCCTGCTCCGTCGAGGCGCGGCGCACGTGGTGGCGGTCGACGTCGGCTACGGGCAGCTCGCTTGGTTGCTCCGAACCGACCAACGCGTCACGGTCCTCGATCGGACCAACGTGCGCGACCTGCGGCCCGAGGACCTGCCATACGCTCCCGGGATCGTGGTCGCCGACCTCTCCTTCATCTCGCTCCGCCACGCGATCCCGGCGCTCGCCCGGGTCTGCTCGGGCGACGCCGATCTGGTCCTTTTGGTCAAGCCGCAGTTCGAGGTCGGTCGCGAGCGGGTGGGTAGGGGCGGCGTCGTCCGCGACCCGGACGCCTGGCGCGACGCGATCCTCGGCGTCGCGGACGCCACATCCGAGCACGGCCTCTCGCCGATCGCCGTGATGGCCTCGCCGCTGCCCGGGCCCGCCGGCAACGTCGAGTTCCCGCTGCACGCAAGGGTCGGCTCGGCGGCGGTCGTCCTCCTCGACGTGGAGAGCGCGCTCGAGGAGGCCCGCGCGATCGCGAGGGTCCCCTCGTGACCCCTTCGGCGTCGGGGGCGCGCGGGTGAGAGCCGCGGGGTTCGTCGTCCACCCGGCTCGCCCGGCCGCGGCCGAGGCCGCGCGCGCGATCGGCGCGTGGCTCGAGGGGCGTGGGGTCCGGACCCGCACGATCGCCGGCGACGACGCCGAGGACGAAGAGGCGGCGCGGGCGTTCGCCCGCGGCCTCGACCTCGTCCTGTCGGTCGGCGGCGACGGCACGTTCCTGCGGGCGGCGAGGATCGCATCCGTGTCGGGGATCCCGGTGCTGGGTGTCAAGGTCGGCCGGATGGGCTTCCTCACCGAGGTCGAGCCCGACCAGGCCGCTGCGGTGCTCGAAGGCATGCTGGACGGCTCGGCCCGGATCGAGGAGCGGCTCGCGGTCGTGGCGGAGGGCTCGACGTTCGAGCCGCAGTGGGCGCTCAACGAGGTCATCGTGGAGAAGAGCGCCCGGCACCGGCTGATCCGGCTCGCGGTGTTCGTGGACGACGCGTACGTGACCACCTTCTCCGCCGACGGCGTGATCTCGGCGACGCCGACGGGTTCCACCGCGTACTCGTTCAGCGCCGGGGGTCCCATCGTCTCGCCGTCCGTCCCGTGCATCGTCGTGACGCCGATCGCGGCCCACATGGTGTTCGACCGGTCGCTGGTGCTCGCGCCCGACCAACGCGTGCGCCTCGAGGTGTTGGGGGAGGAGCCGGGGTTGCTCTCGGCGGACGGCCGGCACAGCCTCGAGCTCCCGGTCGGCTCCACGGTTCAGATCGAACGCGCCCCGACGCCCGCGCGGTTCGTTCGGCGCGAGGACGCGCCGTCGTTCCACGACCTCGTCCGCGAAAAGTTCGACCTCCCCGGGAACGTCGGCGGAGCGGTCTAGGATCGCGGCGTGCTCCGCGAGCTCCACATCAGTGGTCTTGGCGTGATCGACGACCTCGACCTCGAGTTGCATCCGGGCTTGAACGTCCTCACCGGCGAGACCGGGACCGGCAAGACGATGGTGACGGTCGGGCTGCAGCTCGCGCTCGGCCGGCGCGCGGGCGCGTCGCTGGTTCGAGCGGGCGCCCCGGCGGCGAAGGTGCAGGCGCGGTTCGACGCGCCGCCCGCGGCGGTGAGCGCGGGCTGGGCCGAGGACGGCGAGGTCCTGCTCGCGCGGACCGTCACGGCCGAGGGGCGGAGCACCGCACGCGTGAGCGGACAGCTCGCGCCCGTCTCCGCGCTCGCGGAGCTAGCCGGCGAGCTCGTCGAGGTCCACGGCCAGCACGACGGCCAGCGGTTGCTGTCGACGGTCGCGCAGACGCGGTTCCTCGACCGCTACGCCGGGGGCGAGCACCTCGACGCCGTCGAGGCCCTCCGCGTCGAGCACGGGCGCCTCCGCGACGCGAGGGCCGCCCTCGCCGAGCTCGACGAGCGCGAAGTCGACCGCGAGCGGCAGATGGACCTGCTCGCGTACCAGGTGCGCGAGATCGAGGGCGCGTCGCCGAGACCGGGCGAGACCGAGGAGCTGAAGCTCGAGGCGGCCAGGCTCGACCACGCCGGCCGGCTGCTCGAGCGGGCCTCGTCGGCCGAGCGTGCGCTCGCGGCCGAGGACGGCGCGGCCGATGCCCTGGGGGCCGCGTCCGCCGAGCTCCGGTCGGCGGGCGAGGTCGACCCGGTGGCCGAGGAGCTCGCGGTGCGGGCGTTCGAGCTGAGCGCCGCGGCCACCGAGCTCGCGGGGGAGGTTCGAATCTACCGCGAACGGCTCGAGCTCGACCCCGCGCGGCTGCAAGAGGTCCGCGAACGGATCGGCGCGCTCGACGCGCTCCAGCGCAAGTACGGAAAGGGCGAGGAGGAGGTGCTCGCCTTCCTCGACCAGGCTCGGGAGAGCCTCGACGCGTTCGCCGGCCTCGAGCAGGAGCGGGAGCGCGCCGCGGCCAGGGTCGCCGAACGGACCGAGCGCGTCGCCGCGCTCGCCACGGCGGTCTCGGACGGTCGCGCCACGGCGGTCCCCGAGCTCACGCGGGCGCTCCGAGAGGAGCTCGGCGAGCTCGGGATGGAGGGCGCCTCGATCGAGGTGACCCTGGTCCCGAACCCGGAGCTCGTCTCCGGCGGGGCCGAGCACGCGGCCTTCGTGTTCTCCGGCGGGCCGGGGCAGCCCGTGCAACCGCTCGCGAAGGTCGCGTCGGGCGGGGAGCTCTCGCGCACGATGCTCGGGTGCAGGAGCGTGCTCGTGGACCTGGACGACGTTCCGACGCTGATCTTCGACGAGGTGGACGCCGGGATCGGCGGGCTCGCCGGGGTGGCCGTCGGGCGGCGCCTGGCGAACCTCGCGCTCGGGCGGCAGGTCGTCGTGGTGACCCACCTGCCACAGATCGCGTCGTTCGCGGACCGGCACATCCGTGTCCGCAAGGAGGGCGGGACGGCCTCGATCGAGGTCTTGGACGACGCCGAGAGGGTCGAGGAGCTCTCCAGGATGCTCGCCGGACTGCCCGGGAGCGACGCCGCCGCCGCCCACGCCGAGGAGCTGCTGTTCGAGGCCGGCCGAACGCCCAGGCCGTCCCCATAGCCCTCCAACGCCCGGCGCTACCGCCGGGGACTCCGCTACCCTTTCCCGCACGAGGAGCCGCCCCTGGTCACCGGCTCCGACCGGCCGGAACGCCCGTCGGCGACGTTCAGGCCGAGAGGTCGAAGGACCAAGGAGGCGCCCACGTTCGGAACGAAGCCGAGGAGCCTACTCCGGCGGCCGCTGCGGTGGCCGAAGCCGCGGGCCGGCCTCGCTCGCGTCGACCCGAGGACCAAGCGGTTGGTCCAGCGCGTCGCGCCGGGGGAGATCGCGGTGATCGACCACGAGGACCTCGACGGGGTCTCGGCCGAGGCGCTGATCGCCGCCGAGGTGGGCGGCGTGGCCAACGCGGCCCGTTCGATCAGCGGCCGATACCCCAACCTCGGCCCGATCCGGCTGCTCGAGGCGGGCATCCCGCTGGTCGACACGGTCGGCCCGCTGCTCCTTCGCAAGGTGCGCGAGGGTGACGAGCTCCGCCTGGACGGGGACCGGGTCTACGCCGGCGACCGGCTGGTCGGGGTGGGGATCCGGCAGAGCGCGGCTACGATCCGGGAGTCGATGGGGGAGGCGCAGCTCCGGCTCGCCGACCGCTTCGAGTCGTTCGCGCGCAACACGGTCGACTACATGCAGCGCGAGCGCGACCTGCTGTTCGGCGGGTCCGGCCTCCCGCCGCTCGACCACGACCTGGCGAACCGACCGGTGCTGGTCGTGGTGCGTGGCTACAACTACAAGGAGGACCTCGCGGTCCTGGGTCCATACATCCGCGACGTGCGACCCGTGCTGATGGGGGTCGACGGCGGCGCCGATGCCCTGATCGAGGCGGGCTACACGCCCGACCTGATCCTGGGAGACATGGACAGCGTCTCGGACGAGGCGCTCTCGTTCGCCGGCCCCGCGCGACGCCGGTGGTTCCGGCGGAGCCGGCCGACGGAGCTGGTCCTGCACGCGTACCGGGACGGACAGGCGCCCGGTCGCGAGCGGCTCGAAGCGCTCGGCGTGCCGTTTCGCGTGGTCGAGGCCGCCGGCACGAGCGAGGACGCCGCGTTCCTGCTCGCCCACCAGAAGGGCGCCGAGACGATCGTCGCGGTCGGCAGCCACGGCAACCTGCGCGAGTTCCTCGACAAGGGCCGCGAGGGGATGTCGAGCACCTTCCTGGTCCGGCTCCGCGTCGGCGAGATCCTGATGGACGCGAAGGGCGTCTCGCGCGTCTACTCGCCGCGGATCCGGACGCGCGACGCGTTCCTGCTCGTGGCCGCCGCGCTCGTCGCGATCGCGGCCGTGATCGTGGTCTCGCCGCCGCTGCGGCTGTACGTTTCGCAGCTCGTCGAACAGTTCCGCCAGTGGCTGTTCGACCTGAAAGAACTCCTGTGATCTCGTTCCGGTACCACATCGTGACGATCGTCGCGATCTTCCTCTCGCTCGCGATCGGGCTCCTGGGCGGCGCGGCGTTCGTGCAGCCCGCGCTGCAGGAACAACTCCAGGATCAGACCGATCGCCTCCGCAACGATCTCGAGGATCGCACCCAGCAGATCGGCGACCTCCGCGACCAGCTCGCCGCGCTGAACGGCTTCGCGGACTCGGTCATGCCCTACCTGACGACCGGGACGCTGAGCGGAACACCGGTCGTCCTCGTCACCCAGGCCGGCGTGGAGGACGAGGTGCTCACCCAGGCGCAGGCGGCGCTGGCGGGCGCCGGCGCGCGCGTCCTGACGACCGTGTCGGCGACCGACCAGCTCGTGTCGGAGGACCCGACGACCCAGGATCAGCTGGCGACGATCGTGGGGGAGCCGACCGCGCCGGCGGAGGAGCTCCCGAGGCTCGCGGCCGAGGCGCTGGCCAAGGGGCTGTCGCCGTCGACGACCGTGATCGGCGGCGAGGTCCTGGACGACATGCTGTCCGCGGGGTTCCTGGCACCGATCGGTCCCGGCCCCTCGCAGGCCACCCTCGAGGAGATCGGGGCTCCCGGTCAGGTCGTCGTCGTGCTCTCCGGCGGACGCGGCGAGGAGCCTACGCTCCCCCCCGAGGCGTTCGCGGTCCCGCTCGTCGAACGGCTGTCCGGGCTGGGCGTCCCCGTAGCCGCAGGGGAGTCGCTGCTGACCGACTACCCGTACGTCTCGCTGGTCCGCGCCGACGGCACCGACGGGACGGTGACGGTCGACGATCTCGACCAGTCGATGGGGGGCGCGGCGCTCGTGCTCGGGCTCGAGGACCTGCTCACCTTCGGGACAGGCGGCGCCTACGGCGTGAAGGACGGCGCCGAGCCGCTCCCGCCGGCACCGTGAGCGGGGGGGGCCACGGTGCGAGACCGAACGCGCGAGCGCTAGCCTCCCGAGAGCAGGGGGTGCGGGGGGCTCATGAAGCGAGCGCGAACGCGCGAGCGCTAGCCCCCCGAGAAGGACGGGTCCTCGCGCTCGTCGCGGCGCACGACGAGGCGGGGCGGATCGGCCCCTGCGTCATCGCGCTCCGAAGGCTCGCCGACGAGGTCGTCGTCGTGGACGACGGGTCGCGGGACCGGACGGCTTCCGAGGCAACGTCGGCCGGCGCGACCGTGCTGCGGGCGCCTCGCCGGAGGGGCAAAGGGTACGCCCTCGAGGGCGCGCTGCGCCGGCTCGGACCGGCGGACGCGTGGCTGCTGGCGGACGGCGACCTCGGCGCCACCGCGTCGAACCTGGCCCCGCTGCTCGAGGCGGTGACGTCGGGCGAGGCGGACCTCGCGATCGCGGTCCTGCCGCCGGCGCGCGAGGGAGGGTTCGGGCTCGTGAAGCGCTTCGCCGCCCACCTGATCCGGGGGCAGACCGGGTTCCGCGCGTCCGAGCCGCTGTCCGGTCAACGGGCGCTCACGTCGCATGCGATGGAGGCCGTGCGGCCGTTCGCGGGCGGCTTCGGGGTCGAGACCGCGATGACGATCGACGCGGTCCGTGGCGGACTGCGGGTGGTCGAGATCCCGATCGACGGTCTCGAGCACCGCCCGACGTACCGGACCCCTCGGGGGTTCCTCCATCGCGGTTGGCAGGGCTGGGACATCGCGAAGGCCGTCCTGCCTCGGATGCTGCGATGACCCACTCGGACGCTCCCCGATGAGGTGGGGGCGGCTCCTCGTCGAGAACCACCGCGGCGTGCTCGTCCCGCGCGTCCTGGGGATCGCGCTCGCGATCGACGCCGTCGTGTGGACCCTCGTCGTCGCCACGATCGAGGAGGTCGGCGCCGCAGGGTGGGGCGCGCTCGGGGGTCTCCTGCTGGTGTTCGGGGCGGGTCTGATCGACGATCTGGCGGCCCGGGGGCCGCGAGGCCTGCGTCAGCACCTGCGTTCGCTCGCCTCGGGCCACCCGACCACGGGCCTGATCAAGGTCCTGGTGATCGTCGGCTCGGCCGTGCTCGTGACCGCGCTGCAACCCGCCCGCCCGACCGCGGTCGTCGTGCTCGGGGTCGTCCTGCTTGCGGCGTCCGCGAACGTGTGGAACGGTCTCGACGTCGTCCCGGGGCGATCGCTCAAGGCCTTCGTCCTCCCGGCGCTCGCGTTCGCGATCTGGGGCGTGTCGTCGAACGCGCCCGCGGTCGTCGGCCTGCTCGTCGGCGTGGTCGTCGTGCTCCCGTTCGACCTGCGCGAGAGCGCCATGCTCGGCGACGGCGGGGCGAACCTGCTGGGGTTCGCGGCGGGGATCGCGCTCTACGACGCCCTGCCCGACCCCTGGGTCGCGGTGGCCGCCGGCGTCGCCGTCGTCCTGAACATCGTGGCCGAGACCGTGTCGTTCAGCCTGGTGATCGATCGAACCCCGGCGCTGCGGTGGGTCGACGGGCTCGGACGGCGCGCCTGATGGCGATGTTCCCCCGTCGATCGGGGCACTTCTTGAGGGGAACGGGCGAGCGCGTCACCCGCCTCTGCTACGATGCCATCCCGAGGTGCAGAAACAGCCGAAATATGTGTTCGTGACCGGTGGTGTGGCCTCGGGTCTCGGCAAGGGGATCACCACCGCGTCCCTCGGCCGGCTCTTCCGCTCTCGCGGGCTTCGAGTCGCGCTCCAGAAGCTCGACCCCTACGTGAACGTCGACCCGGGGACGATGAACCCGTTCGAGCACGGCGAGGTGTTCGTGCTCGACGACGGCGCCGAGACCGACCTGGACCTCGGCCACTACGAGCGCTTCACCGACGAGAACCTCCACCGAGGATCGAACCTGACGACCGGCGCCGTCTACAGCGCCGTGATCGCCAAGGAGCGTCGCGGCGACTACCTGGGCAAGACCGTGCAGGTGATCCCCCACATCACGGACGAGATCAAGGACCGGATCCGCAACCACGCGGCGGCCGAGAACGCCGACCTCGTGATCGTCGAGGTCGGGGGGACGGTCGGCGACATCGAGTCGCTCCCGTTCCTGGAGGCGATCCGCCAGCTCCGCAACGAGGTGGGCCGCGATCGGTGCGCGTTCGTTCACGTCAGTCTGATGCCGTTCATCGGGCCCTCCGGGGAGCTGAAGACCAAGCCGACGCAGCACTCGGTGAAAGAGCTGCGGTCGCTCGGTCTGCAGCCCGACGCCATCGTGTGCCGTTCGGACCGGCCGATCGGGCGGCACCTGAAGGAGAAGATCAGCCTGCTGTGCGATGTGCCGATCAGCGGCGTGGTATCGGCCCAGGACGCGGACTCGATCTACCGCGTCCCGCTGATCCTCGCTAAGGAGGGCCTGGACGCCGAGCTCGCGCAGCACCTGCGGATCGACACCGAGCCCGACATGTCCGAGTGGCAGACGCTCGTCGACCGGATCGACGCGGCAGTCGACCCGGTGCGCGTGGCGATCGTCGGCAAGTACGTGAACTTACGGGACGCGTACCTGTCGGTGATCGAGGCGCTCAAGCACGGCGGGTTCCACCACGGCGTCGACGTCCAGATCGACTGGGTGTCCTCCGACGACGTCGACGAGGGCGACGTCGACGAGATGCTGCGTGACGTCCACGGCATCGTCGTGCCCGGCGGGTTCGGATGGCGGGGGGTCGAGGGCAAGCTCGAGGTCGTTCGGTACGCGCGCGAACGCGGCGTGCCGTTCCTCGGGCTCTGCCTCGGGCTCCAGTGCGCGGTGATCGAGTTCGCGCGGAGCGTCTGCGGCCTGGAGGGCGCGAACTCCTCCGAGTTCGATCCCGCCACGCCGCACCCCGTGATCGACCTGCTCCCCGAGCAGAAGGACGTGACCGACCTCGGCGGCTCGATGCGCCTGGGGGCGCAGCCGTGCCACGTCGTGCCGGGGACCCGCGCCGAGCAGGTCTACGGCGAGCCCGTCGTGTACGAACGCCACCGCCACCGCTACGAGGTCAACCCCGCGTACCACGAGGCGCTCTCGGGCAGGGGCCTCGTGTTCTCGGGCCTGTCGCCGGACGGGCGTCTGGTCGAGATCATCGAGCTCGGGGACCACCCCTTCTTCATGGCGGGTCAGTTCCACCCGGAGCTGCGGTCGCGACCGACGCGTCCGCACCCGTTGTTCCGCGAGTTCGTCGGTGCCGCGAAGACGCTCGCCGCGGCGGGGGCCGAGCGGACCGTCGCGCTGCCCGGCTAGGCTCCACCTGCTGGACGGGGGAGCGATCGGCGACGTGGAACGTTCGGAGACCAGGTACGCCCGCAGCGGCAATGTGAGCATCGCCTACCAGGTCGTGGGCGACGGACCGTTCGACCTCGTGTACGTGCCGGGGTGGGTCTCCAACATCGAGCTCATGTGGGAGGAGCCCGGGCTCGCCAGGTTCCTCGAGCGACTCGCGTCGTTCGCGCGCCTCCTCCTGTTCGACAAGCGCGGCACCGGCCTGTCCGATCCGGTGCCCAACGACGGACTGCCGACCCTCGAGGAGCGCATGGATGACGTACGCGCCGTGATGGACGCCGTGGGGTCGGAGCGGGCGGCGCTGCTCGGGCATTCGGAGGGCGGCAACATGTGCGTGCTGTTTTCGGCGACCTACCCCGAGCGCACCACGGCGCTGCTCCTGGTCGGCAGCTACGCCAAGCGGATCCGCTCCGAGGACTATCCCTGGGCGCCGACCGTCGAGGAGCGGGCGCGCGAGATCGAGGAGACCGAGGCGACCTGGGGGTCGCCGGAGGCGTTCCGGGCGCTCGCGCCCAGCAAGGAGAACGACCCGGACTTCCAGCGGTGGATCGGACGGTACCTCCGCCAGTCGGCCAGCCCGAAGGCGGCCGCCGCCCTCCTGCGCATGAACACGCAGATCGACGTGCGCGACGTCCTGCCGACGATCGGGGTCCCGACGCTCCTGATCTACCGATCGGACGACGCGGACGTGCACGTCGACGAGGGGCGCTATATCGCCGAGCGCATCCCGGGCTCCACGTTCGTCGAGCTCCCCGGCGCCGATCACCTCATGTGGACCGGTGACGCGGATGCGCTGCTCGACGAGGTGGAGGGGTTCCTCACCGGCGTCCGTCGAGGTCCCGACCCCGATCGGGTGCTCGCGACCGTGCTGTTCACCGACGTGGTGGGTTCGACCGAGACGGCGACCCGAGTCGGAGATCGGGTCTGGCGGTCGCTCCTGGACCGACACCACCAGGTGATCCGTCGTGAGCTCGAGCGGTGGCGCGGCCGTGAGATCGACACCGCGGGCGACGGCTTCCTCGCGACCTTCGACGGTCCTGCCCGAGGGATCAGGTGCGCGGTCGCGGCGACCGAAGGTGTCCGCGACCTCGGGCTGCAGATCCGGGCGGGCCTCCACACGGGCGAGGTCGAGATCGCCGACGGCAACGTGCGAGGCATCGCCGTCCACATCGGCTCGCGTGTATCGAGCCTCGCGGGCCCGGGCGAGGTCCTGGTCTCGCGGACCGTGGCCGATCTCGTCGCCGGTTCCGGCATCGTGCTCATCGAACGCGGGGAACACGAGCTCAAGGGAGTACCGGGCAGCTGGCTCGTGTACGCCGTGGAGTCGGCCTGAGGCGAGTCCCGGCCTCGTCGCCGGGTCGGGTAGGCTTCCCGCATCCCGGACGTGGGAAGGGGCCAGACCGTGATCGTCGGGGTCCCCAGAGAGGTCAAAGACCACGAGTATCGCGTCGCGCTGACGCCCGAGGGCGCGCGCGAGCTCACCGCCGCGGGGCACCAGGTGCTCGTCCAGGACGGCGCGGGAGCGGGCTCGAACATCCCGCAGCAGCGCTACGAGCGCGCCGGCGCCGAGATCGTCGCGACGGCGGCCGAGGTCTGGTCGAGCTCCGACATGGTCATGAAGGTGAAGGAGCCGGTCGCGTCGGAGTTCGAGAACCTGCGCGAGGGCCAGATCCTGTTCACCTACCTCCACCTGGCGGCGAGCCGGGAGCTCACCCAGACGCTCGTCGAACGGAAGGTCTCGGCGGTGGCGTACGAGACGGTGCAGCTGCCCGACGGGCGACTTCCCCTGCTAGCGCCGATGAGCGAGATCGCCGGCCGGATGGCGCCGCACGTCGCCGCGCACCTGTTGGAGAAGGAGTACGGCGGCCGCGGGATCCTGATGGGTGGCGTCTCGGGCGTTCGGCCGGCCAAGGTGTTCGTGCTCGGGGCGGGGATGGCGGGGTCGAACGCCGCGTGGATCGCCGCCGGCATGGAGGCCGAGGTGATCGTGGTCGACACGAACCTGGACCGACTCCGGTTCATCGACCAGATCCACAAGGGCCGGATCATCACGCTGATGTCGGACCGGCTCACGCTCGAGCAGCGCGTCCGCGAGGCCGACGTCGTGATCGGATCGGTGCTGGTGCCGGGCGCCCGGGCCCCGAAGCTCGTCACCGAGGAGATGATCCGCTCGATGCGCACCGGCGCTGTCGCGATCGACATCGCGATCGATCAGGGCGGTTGCATGGAAACGTCGCGGATGACCACGCACTCGGATCCGACGTTCGTCGTGGACGGCGTCGTGCACTACTGCGTCGGCAACATGCCGGGCGCCGTGCCGAACACCTCGACGTACGCGCTCACGAACGTGACGCTGCCGTTCGCGCTCCAGATCGCCACCCGGGGTCTGGAGGACGCCGTGCGCGCCAACGCCGCCCTCGCGCTCGGCGTCAACGTGATCGCGGGCGAGGTCACCAACCCCGGAGTGGCCGAGGCCCACGGGGTGACGTTCACGCCGCTGTCCGCGATCGTCGACGGGCTGAGCTGAGTCCCACCGGGCCCATGCCGGCTCGAGACGCGCTCGCCAAGCAGATCCAGCGCTTCCTCGATCACCTGACGGTCGAACGAGGTCTGTCCGCCAATACGGTGGTCGCGTACCGTCGCGATCTCGAGCGGTACGCCGCCTTCCTGCGGACTCGGGGCACCACGGACGCCCGCCGGGTGGACGAGCGGGCGGTGGCCGCCCACGTCGCGGCCGTCTCGGCGTCGACGTACGGCGACGGGAAGCCGTACCGGGCGACCTCGGTGGTTCGGGCGCTGTCCTCGGTCCGGGCGTTCCACCGCTTCCTGCTGCGGGACGGGAAGATCTCGAGCGACCCCACGGCGGCGGTGATCCGTCCGAAGCTCCCGCGTTCGCTGCCCAAGCCGTTGTCCGTGGACGACGTGTCCCGCGTGCTCGCGCACCCCGATCGCTCGGCGCAGGGGCTCCGGGACCGGGCGGTCCTCGAGACGCTGTACGGGGCCGGCCTGCGGATCTCCGAGCTCGTCGGCCTCGACGTGGACGACCTCGACCTGCAGGAGGGGAGCGTCCGCGTGCTCGGCAAGGGCGGCAAGGAGCGTGACGTGCCGATCGGCCGGTACGCGCGCGATGCGATTTCGGCGTACCTGACGAGGGTCCGGCCACAGATCGTGACCGCTCGCTCGCGTTCGGCGCTGTTCCTGAACCTGCGCGGGGGACGCCTGACCCGCCAGGGATGCACGGGGATCGTCCAGCAGCACGTCGCCGGGGCCGGCATACGAAAGAAGGTGAGTCCCCACACGTTCCGGCACTCGTTCGCGACCCACCTGCTCGAGGGGGGCGCCGACGTGCGGGTCGTTCAGGAGCTGCTCGGCCACGCGAGCGTGGCCACCACCCAGGTCTATACGCTGGTGACCAGGGAGCACCTGCGGGAGGTCTATTTCACGTCCCACCCGCGGGCGCGCGCGACAAGGAGGGACTCCGCGTGATCGAACCGGCCAAGCTCGCCGAGCTGCGTGGGGCGCTCGAAGAGCAGCGCGAGAACCTCCGCAAGGAGATCGCGGAGCAGGGCGGCGACCCGGACTCGGACGACGCCGCGATCGACGTCGAACGCGGCTTTGCCGACAGCGCGCACTCGACCGCGGAGCGCGCCAGGTTGCTCTCGGTGATGAAGGCGCTCCGAGCCAACCAGCGATGGGTGAACCGCGCGCTGAAGAAGATGGAGCTCGGCACCTACGGGGTGTGCGAGCGGTGCGGCAACCCGATCTCGATCGAGCGCCTCGAGGCGCTCCCGTGGGCGATCCTGTGCATCGACTGCGCGCACCTCGGCGAGGGCCGCTGAGGTGAGCTCGGATCCGCGATCCGCGGTCAGGGTTCCGCGCGTCCTGATCCTCGTGTGCGACTCCTTCGGGGTGGGCGGCGCGCCGGACGCGGACGCGTACGGCGACGAGGGCTCGGATACGCTCGGCAACACGGCGAACGCCGTCGGGGGGATCCGCGCGCCGAACCTCGGCGCGCTCGGGCTGGGCCTGCTCACGCGGATCGAGGGCGTCCACCCGCGCGCGGAGCCGGGTTCGGCGCACGGCCGGCTGACCGAGCGTTCGGCAGGCAAGGACACGACGACCGGACACTGGGAGATGACCGGGATCGTCCTGACCGAGCCCTTCCCCCTCTACCCGAACGGGTTCCCGCCCGAGATCATCGATCCCTTCCAGGAGGCCATCGGTCGGGAGGTCCTCGGGAACGTCCCGGCCTCGGGCACCGAGATCATCGCGCAGCTCGGCGAGGAGCACCTGCGCACCGGCAAGCCGATCGTGTACACGAGCGGCGACTCGGTGTTCCAGGTCGCCACCCACACGGACGTGGTTCCTCTCCCGACGCTGTACGAGTGGTGCCGCGTCGCGAGGCGGCTACTCACCGGCGCGCACAACGTGGGTCGCGTGATCGCTCGACCGTTCACGGGCGAGCCCGGTGCGTTCGCTCGGCGTCCGGAGCGACGCGACTTCTCGGTGCCGCCGCCCGGACCGACGCTGCTCGACCGGTGCCTCGACCACGGCGTCGCGGTGTACGGGGTCGGGAAGATCCAGGACATCTTCGCGCAGCAAGGGCTCACCGAGGCGCGGTACTCGGACTCGAACGACCACGGTATCGACCTCACGATCGAGTTCCTGCGACGACCCGGTCCGGCGCTCGTGTTCGGCAACCTCGTCGACTTCGACAGCAAGTACGGGCATCGCAACGACCCGCCGGGGTACGCGCACGCGATCGAGGCGCTCGACGTGCGGATCCCCGAGCTCGTCGGCGCCCTCGGTGGCGGCGTGTTGTTGCTGACCGGCGACCACGGGTGCGACCCCACCACGCCGTCGACCGACCACTCGCGCGAACGCACCCCGCTGCTCGCCGCCGGGCTCGAGGGCGGGCCGTACGACGTGGGCGACCGCGACACGTACGCGGATCTCGGGGCCACGGTCGCGGAGCTCCTCGACGTGCCGTGGGACCTGCAGGGCTCGAGCTTCGCCGGGGAGATCGGGGGGTGAACGACCCCCGCGACGTGGTCGCCGCCAAGCGCGACGGCCGAACGCTCGAGCCCGACGAGCTCCGGTCGTTCGTCCTGGCCTACGCGCGCGGCGAGCTCCCGGACTACCTGGCCGCCGCCTTCCTGATGGCCGCATTCATCAACGGCCTGGACGCCTCGGAGACGCTCGCCCTCACGCGCGCGATGGTCGACTCGGGTGAGACGCTCCCGCTGAGCGGCATCTCGCGCCCGAAGGTCGATAAGCACTCGACCGGCGGCGTGGCCGACGGCGTGACGCTCGTGTTCGCGCCGATCGCAGCGTCGCTCGGGCTCGCTGTGGCCAAGCTCTCCGGGCGCGGGCTCGGCCACACGGGCGGGACCCTCGACAAGCTCGAGTCGATCCCGGGCCTGCGCACCGACCTGGACCCCGACGCCTTCGAACGACAGGTCGAGGAGGTCGGTTCGGCGGTCGCGGCGCAGACGGCCGACCTCGTGCCGGCCGACGGCGCGCTCTACGCGCTCCGGGACGCGACCGCCACGGTCCCCTCGGTGTCGCTGATCGCGGCGAGCGTGATGTCGAAGAAGCTCGCGATCGGGACCGACCTCGTGCTCCTCGACGTCAAGGCCGGGAGCGGGGCGTTCATGAAGACGCCCGATGACGCGGCCGAGCTCGCCGAGGCGTGCACGGCGCTCGCGAAGGATTGGGGGCGTCCGACGCGGGCCGCGGTGACCGACATGTCGCAGCCGCTCGGCGAGGCGATCGGGAACGCGCTCGACGTGGTCGAGGCCGTCCGGTTGCTCCGCGGCGAGCTGCACGGACGCCTGCGCGACGCGGCGGTGATGTTCGCCGGTGAGGCGGTGTCCCGGCTCTCGGACGTCCCGATGGGGGAGGGGCGGGCGCGGGCGGCCGCGGCGCTCGACTCGGGGGAGGCGCTCGAGGCGTTCCGCGCGATGGTCCAGGCCCAGGGCGGCGACCCTCGCGTCGTGGACGATCCCGAGGGTGTCCTCCCGGCCGCGCCCGTGGTTCGTTCGTTCGCGGCCGAGTGGGCCGGCACCCTGGCGGCCGTCGATGCCGAGGCGCTCGGGCGCGCGAGCGCCGAGCTCGGCGCGGGGAGGAGGAAGAAGGGAGACCGGATCGACCCGGCGGTGGGCATCGTCTTCCTGCCAAAGGTGGGCGACCGCCTCGAAGCCGGACAGGAGCTCGGGCACGTGCACGCCGGGAGCGACGCGGATGCGGAGACGTGCATCCGATCGATCCTGGCCGTGATGACCCTCTCGGACGATCCGGTCGAGCCGCCGGCGCTCGTGTACGGATGGCACGGCTAGTGGACGACCTGAAGTTCGCGGCCTACCTCGGCATCTCGCTGGTGCCGGCGCTCGTCCTGCACGAATACGCGCACGCGTTCGTCGCGGTGCGGCTCGGCGACCCCACCGCGAGGCGCTGGGGCCGGCTCACGCTGAACCCCAAGCCCCTGATCGACCCGTTCGGCTCGCTGATCCTGCCGGCGCTCGCGCTGATCCTCGTCGCCGCCCGCGGCGTGCTCCTGTTGCCCGTCTTCGCCTACGCGAAGCCGATGCCGGTCGACCCCACGTTCTTCAGGAACCCCCGGCGCGACCTTCGCCTGGTCGTCCTGGCCGGCCTGCTCGCGAACATCGTGCTCGCGTTCCTCGCTGGCGTCGTGATCCGGGCCGGCGCGACGGGAGAACTCGAGCTGTTCGCCCGCGCCTGGATGATCGTGAACGCGTTCATGTTCGGGTTCCAGCTGATGCCGGTGCCCGGCCTCGACGGCGCGAAGCTCCTGGCCCCGTTCCTGCCACCACGTCCGCGCGAGGTGTACGTGAACGCCGAGCAGTACCTCGTGCTGTTCATCCTGGTGATCTTCTTCATCCTGTCCGGCCCGCTGCTCTCGATCGTCGACGCGTTCGCGAACGTGGCCTGCAACCTGGCCGCCGGGACCGACTGCCTCCTCTGACGGCTCCCGGACCCGGCCGTTCCGGGCGCTATCATCGGCCGCATCGTGGGCGATGCGACGACGGGGACCGGCGGCAGGCCGAGGATCTTCTCGGGGATCCAGCCGACGGGGAGCAAGCACCTCGGCAACCTCATCGGCGGCGTGCGTCAGTACGTCGAGGGCCAGGACCGAGGGGAGTCCATCTACTGTCTGGTCGACCTGCACGCGATCACCGCCCCGCACGACCCGGCGGGGCTCCGGCAGCAGGTGCACGACACGGTGTCGATCCTCATCGCCGCCGGACTCGACTCGGACCGATGCATCCTGTTCCGACAGAGCGACGTCGCGGAACACACCTACCTCTGTTGGCTGCTGGCCAGCGTCACCGCCTACGGCGAGCTGGGCCGGATGACCCAGTTCAAGGAGAAGTCGGCGGAGCAGAAGGAATTCGTCTCCGCCGGGCTCTTCTTCTATCCGGTGCTGCAGGCGGCGGACATCCTCGCGTACCAAACCGACGAGGTGCCGGTCGGTGAGGACCAGAAGCAGCACATCGAGCTGGCCCGAAACGTCGCCGAGCGCTTCAACTCCCGGTACGGGGAGCTGTTCACGGTCCCGAGGCACCGGATCCCGGAGGTGGGAGCACGCATCCTCGACCTGCAGAACCCGGACAAGAAGATGTCGACGACCGGCGGATCCGAGCAGGGCACCGTGTACATCCTCGACCCCCCCGACGTGGTCGCGCGCAAGTTCAAGACCGCGGTCACCGATTCCGGCAGGGAGATCGCGCGGGCGCCCGACAAGCGCGGGATCTCGAACCTGGTCGAGATCATGGCCGTCGTGCGCGACGTCGCTCCCGAGGACATCGAGCGCGACTACGCGGGGAACGCCGGCTACGCGCGGTTCAAGGACGACGTCGGCGCGGCCGTCGCCGAGTACCTGCGGCCGATCCAGGAGGCGTATGACGCGATCCGCTCCGACGAGTCACGGCTCGAATCGATCCTGCGCGAGGGGGCCGCCAAGGCGCGCGCGATCGCGGCCAAGACGGTCGAGACCGCGGCCGATCGGATGGGCCTCGGGGCGGGCTCGGGAGCGGGATGACGTCGACGGCCGGTCGCGGATCCGCCGAGAGGCCGGACGGCGGCGCGTTCGCGGTCGAGCTCCCGGTCTTCACGGGGCCGTTCAGGGTCCTCGCCGACCTGATCCTCGAGCAGAAGATCGACGTGTGCGACGTCTCGATCGCGACGGTCACCGACGGGTTCCTCGCGCACTCGAAGGAGGCGGAGAGCTGGTCGCTTGAGGAAGCGACGTGGTTCCTCGCGGTCTGCGCGATCATGCTCGAACTCAAGGTCGGCCGCCTGATGCCTCGGCACGAGGTCGTGGACGAGGAGGATCTGCTCGGCGTTTCGCCGGATCTGGTCTACGCGCGATCGATCGAGCTCGCGGCGTTCCGGACGGTCGCGCTCGAGATCGCCCGAGGGCTCGACGACGAGAGCCTGCGGTTCACGCGCGAGGCCGGCCCGCCGGCCGAGTTCGCGCACCTGTACCCCGACGTGCTGGAGGACGTGACCGTCGACGACCTCGCGCGGGTAGCGGCGGTGGTGCTCCGGCCCCCTCCGCTGCTGGATCTGTCGCACGTGACGCCGATCCGCTACACGATGGCCGAGGCCGTCGAGGCGGTCCGCGACCATCTGGGCCGGCTCGGGCAGGCGTCGTTCCGCGATCTGGTCGCGGACTGCGAGGAGCGGATCCAGATCGTCGTGCGCTTCCTCGCGCTGCTCGAGCTGTACCGGGATGGCAAGGTCGATCTCGCCCAGGCCGCGACGTTCGGCGAGATCGACGTGCGGTGGGAGGGCGAGGCCGCGTGAGCGACCACGCCTCGCCGCTTCGGTCTCTCGAGGCGTTGCTGTTCATCTCGGACGAGCCCGTCACCTCGGCGGTGCTTGCACAGGCCCTCGGGGCCGAACGCCCCGAGGTGGACGCGTGGTGCGAGGAGCTCGCCCGTGGCTACGAGGAACGGGAGGCCGGGATCACGCTCCGCAACGTCGCCGGCGGGTGGAGGCTCACGACGCACGCAGAGGCCGCGCCGATGGTCGAGCAGTTCGTGCTGGCCTCGCGGCACGTCCGGCTCACGAAGGCGGCGCTCGAGACGCTCTCGATCGTCGCGTACAAGCAGCCGGTCACGCGGCACCAGATCTCGGGCATCCGCGGGGTGAACTCGGAGGGAGTCCTGCGGGCGCTCGTGGACCGCGGGCTCGTCGCCGAGGTGGGCCGCGAGGAGACGCCGGGCCGTCCGGTCCTGTACGGGACGACGCCCGAGTTCCTCGAACGTCTGGGCCTGCCCTCGCTCTCGGCCCTGCCCGCACTCGCGCCGCTCCTGCGGGCGGCGGCGGGCGACGCAGAGGCCGAGACGGCCGGCACCGACTGAGGAGGGATGCCCGTCGAGCGGCTCCAGCGTTCGCTCGCTCGCGCCGGGTTCGGGTCGCGCCGCGCGTGCGAGGAGGTGATCGCCGCCGGGCGCGTCGAGATCAACGGGCGGGTCGCGACGCTGGGCGACCGGCTCGATCCCGCGGTCGACGAGGTGCGGGTCGACGGTTCGAAGGTCAACGTGGACCCCGAGCTCCGCACGTTCGCGTTGCACAAGCCGCGCGGCGTCACGACGACGATGCGCGACCCCCACGCCGAACGAGACCTCAGCGGGTTCCTCCCCAAGGGCGTGCACGTATTCCCGGTCGGTCGCCTCGACCGGGACACCGAGGGGCTGTTGCTGCTGACCAACGACGGTTCGCTCGCGCACCGGCTCACGCACCCGCGGTACGCGATCGAGAAGGAGTACCTGGCCGAGGTTGGCAAGCCCCCGTCCCAGCGCCAGCTCGCGCGCCTGCGCCGCGGCGTCGAGCTCGACGACGGGACCGCGCGGGCGATCGACGCACGTTCGGCGGGTGGGTGGGGCGGAAAGGGAGGTGCCGCAGGTCGGGGCGGGGTCCGTCTGGTGATGGTCGAGGGACGCAAGCGCGAGGTCCGCCGGATGCTCGACGCCGTCGAGCTCCCGGTTCGCCGTCTCGTCCGCGTTCGCGTCGGGCCGATCCGCCTTGGCAGGCTGCCACCCGGAGAGATCCGGGAGCTCGAACCCGAGGACGTCCGAGCGCTCTACCGCGCCGCCGGTCTCTGAACCGCGGCGCCGGAGCCGTTCGTGACCGCGGGTGAGCCCGGCCTGTAGCCTTTCGCCGACATCGGTGGGGTGGACGAGGTGGGCGAGGTCAGGGTTCGAGCGGCGCGCGGGGCGATCCACGTCGACGAGGATTCGTCCGACTCGGTGCTCTCGGCCACCGAACGCCTGCTGGCCCAGATGCTCGAGCGCAACGAGGTCGCCGCCGACGACATCGTCAGCGCGTTCTTCACCGTCACCGACGACCTGCGCTCCGCGTTCCCGGCAGAGGCGGCCCGACGGATGGGTCTCGGCGGCGTCCCACTGCTCTGCGCGCAGGAGATCCCCGTCGAGGGGTCGATGCGTGGCGTGATCAGGGTCCTCCTGCAGTTCCACACGGCGCGCGGGCCCGCCGAGGTCAAACACGTGTACCTCGACGGCGCGGAGACGCTGCGCGATGACCTCGGCTGAACGCGTCGCGGTCGTCGGGACGGGGCTGATCGGCACCTCGATCTCGATGGCCGCGGTCCGCGCGGGGGAGACCGTCCGGGGGTTCGACGCCGATCCCGACGCGCTCGCCCGGGCCGCCGAACGCTCGGGGCTCACCGCGTCGGCAACCCTCGAGGAGAGCGTCGCCGGGGCGACGCTCGTGTTCGTCTGCACCCCGATCCCGGAGTTGTCCGGCCTGGTCTCCCAGATCCTGGGGCTCGCCCCGAACGCGATCGTGACGGACGTGGGCAGCGTGAAAACCCGGGTGATGTCCGGGGTCGAGACGACCGCCGACCCGGCCCACCTGGACCGGTACATCGGTGGCCATCCGATGGGCGGTTCGGAGCGGTCCGGGCCCGATCACGCCTCGGCGTCGGTACTGGACGGGGTCGTCTGGGTGCTCTCGCCGGCTCCGGCGGTGCCGGAGGCCACGGTGGCTCGCCTCGCGGCCTGGGTGGAGAAGGTCGGCGCGCGCCCGGTGCCGATGGACCCCGAACGCCACGACCGCCTGGTGGCGATGGTGAGCCACCTACCGCAGGTGGCTTCTACCGCCCTGATGGGCCTGGCGGCCTCAGAGGAGGCGGGGGAGCCAGAGATCCTGTTGCTGGCCGCCGGCGGGTTCCGCGACCTCACGCGGCTCGCGGCCTCGAGCCCGCACCTGTGGAGCGACATCCTGCTCGCCAACGGTGACGCGATCGTGCGTGCGATCGACCTGTACGTCGAGCGCCTCACCGGGCTGCGAACGCTGATCGGCCGGGCCGACGCGGCCGAGGTCGAGCGCGCCTTCGGCGAGGCGAAGCGGGCGCGCCTCTCGCTCGCGGCCAAGCCGCAGGTCAAGGCGGGGGTGGCGGTCCTCCAGGTCCCGGTGCCCGACCGCCCGGGGGTCCTGGCCGAGGTGACCGCGACGATGAGCGACGCCGGCGTGAACATCGAGGACCTCCAGATCGTGCACTCGCCGGAGGGGGGCCGGGGGACGGTGCACCTCACGGTGGCCGCCGACGCGGTCCAGGACGCCGAACGCGCCCTGCGCGAGCGCTGGTTCGAGCCCCAGCGACTGGCGTGAGACCGGTGCGTGCGATCGTCCACCCGGGTGCGTTCGGCGGCGGCGTGGCCTCCGTGCCCGGGGACAAGTCGATCGCTCATCGGTGGTTGATCCTCGCGGCCACCGCGCTCGGCGGGTGCGAGCTCCGCGGGCTCCCCGGGGCCCTCGACGTGAGGTCGACGGCGACCTGTCTGGCCGCGCTCGTGGGCGAGGAGGCTCGAGGTGCACTCGATGGTTGGGCCTCGGATCCCGGCCCCCAGGCGGACCGTGACCGTTCCACGGCGAACGACCCTCGACCTCGAGGCCGAGATCTCGTGCTCCGGGGGCACGGTCGAGCTGCGCTTCACCCCCCGAAGGGCCCGCTGGACTGCTCGAACTCGGGCACGACGATGCGCCTGCTTGCCGGCCTGCTGGCGGCGGCGCCGTTCGAGTCGGTCCTCGTGGGCGACGCGAGCCTGACCGCACGGCCGATGGAGCGCGTGGCCGAACCACTGCGGGCGATGGGCGCCGACGTGCGGACCACCGACGGCCACCCGCCGGTCGCCGTCCGCGGCGGGCCCCTTCGAGGGATCGAGCACCGAACGGCCGTCCCGAGCGCCCAGGTGAAGAGCGCCGTCCTGCTCGCCGGCCTCGCCGCGGAGGGTTCGACCACCCTGCGCGAGCCCGTCCCCACCCGCGACCACACCGAACGGGCTCTGGCGGCGCTCGGCGCCCCGGTCGAGTTCGAGCCCGGCCTGGCGACGGTTCGCGCGTTCGAGCTCGAGGGGTTCGCCGCGGCGGTGCCCGGCGACGTCTCGTCTGCCGCGTTCCTCGTTGCGGCCGCGGTGCTCACGGGAGGAGCCTTGGCGATCGAGGGTGTGGGGCTCAACCCGACCCGGACGCGCTTCGTTCGGGTCCTCGGGCGGATGGGCGCGTCGCTCGGATCCCGGATCGAACGGGTGGAGCTGGGCGAACCCGTGGGGACCCTCGAGGTCGAGCCGGGGCCGCGGCTCGCCGGGACGACGATCGATGCGGGAGAGCTTCCGCTGGTGATCGACGAGGTGCCGGTGCTGGCGATGGTGGCCGCGCACGCGAGCGGCCAGACGCGGTTCGAGGGAGGCGCCGAGCTCCGTGTCAAGGAAAGCGACCGGCTCGGAGGGCTCGTGGAGGCGATCCGGGCGCTCGGGGGTGACGCCGATCTCGAGGGCGACGACCTTGTCGTCGGCGGTGACGGCCTCGTGGGGGGCGAGGCGGATGCGCACGGCGATCACCGGATGGCGATGGCCCTGGCCGTGGCGGCACTGGCGGCGCGGGGTCCTGTCGCGATCGACGGGATCGAGGCGGCCAAGGTGTCCTTCCCCGGGTTCGAGGAGCTCCTCGTCGCGCTCGGCGCCAGGATCGAGGTCCGGGCGTGACGACGGTGATCGCGATCGACGGGGCCGCCGGGGCCGGAAAGAGCACGCTCGCGCACCGGCTGGCGGCCGAGCTCGGCCTGCCGTACGTGAACACCGGACTGATGTACCGGGCCCTCGCCCTCCGTGCCCACCGCGAGGGCGTCTCCCCGGAGGACGCACCCGCGCTCGAACGCCTCGCGCTCGGCATGAGCTTCGAGCTCGACTCGAGCGTTCGACCGCCCGAGCTCAGGATCGACGGTCGGCCCCCCGACCCGGCCCTCACGTCCGCCGAGGTCGAGTCGAGCGTGTCGGCGGTTTCGCGTCACCCTGAGGTCCGCGCCGTTCTCCGCAGGGAGCAGCGGCGCCTCGCGACGGCCGGCGCCGTGATGGAGGGCCGGGACATCGGCTCGGTCGTGGTGCCGGGCGCCGACCTCAAGCTGTTCCTGCGGGCGCACCCCGACGAACGGGTCGGCCGGAGGGCGCTCGAACGCGACAAGGATCCCGAGCACGTCGCCCGGGCCCTCGGCACACGGGACCGACAGGACGCGCGGACGAACCCGTTCGTCCCGGCTCCCGACGCGATCATGCTCGACACGACGGAGCTGTCGCCGGACCAGGTCGCCGAGCGCGCCCTCGCGCTGGTCCGCGAACGCGGGCTCGCGCGGTGAGGGCGCCCGCCGTCGCCGTGGTCGGCCGCCAGAACGTGGGAAAGTCGACCCTCGTGAACCGGCTGTTCGGGTCTCGCGAGGCGATCGCGCACGAGATGCCGGGGGTCACCCGGGACAGGGTCGAGCTCGAGGCCACGTGGGCAGGTCGAACCCTCAAGCTCATCGACACGGGCGGGTTCGCGCACAACGCGAACGGGATCGAGGCGCTCGTCTCGGACCAGGCCGAGCGGGCGGCGCGCGAGGCCGACGTCGTGCTCCTGGTGGTCGACGTCCAGACGGGTCTCGTCGAGGAGGACGCCGCGCTGGCTCGCCGGCTCCGCCGCGCCGACGTGCCGGTCCTGGTGGTCGTCAACAAGGTCGACACCGAGCGCGACGAGAGCGAGGTCCCGGCCTTCCTGGCGCTCGGGCTCGGGGACCCGGTCCCGGTCTCGGCTCTGCACGGGCGCGGCTCGGGCGACCTTCTGGACCGGCTGGTCGCCGTGGTGCCGGAGGAGGAGGCCGAGGAGGTCGAGGAGCCCGAGGAGCCGCGGTTCGCGATCGTGGGGCGGCCGAACGTCGGGAAGTCGAGCCTGTTCAACCGGTTGGTGGGGGAGGAGCGCTCGGTGGTCTACGAGGAGGCGGGGACGACCCGGGACGCCGTGGATGCGCTCGTGACCTGGCCGGACGGCCCCGTGCGCTTCGTCGACACCGCTGGGTTCCGCAGGCCCTCCAGGGTTCAAGGCGTCGAGTACTACAGCTTCCTCCGAGCCGAGCGCGCGATCGAGCGCGCGGACGTGGCCCTGCTCGTGCTCGACGCCTCGCAGGGGTTCACCGGCGAGGACAAGCGGATCGCCGCCCGCGTGATGGAGGTAGGCCGCGGTCTCGTCGTGGTCGCGAACAAATGGGACCTGGTCCAGGAGCGCGACCGGACCTTCAAGGAACTGACCGAGCTGCTTGCGCCATACGCGCGAGCGCCGGTGCTCCGGACCTCCGCGGTCGGGCGCACGGGCGTCCACCGCCTGCCCGCCGTCCTGTCGCAGGTCCACGAGCGCTGGATGCGCCGGGCACCAACGGCCAGGGTGAACGAGGTGGTCGCCGCCGCGCAGGCGGAGCAGCAGGCCCCGGGCGGGATCAGATACCGGTACGCGACGCAGGTGGCCGCGGGCCCGCCGCGCTTCGTCCTGTTCGGCGCGGGCCCCCCGGCGGCGAGCTACCAGCGGTTCCTGGAGGGGCGCCTGCGCCGGGCGCTCGACCTCGAGGGCGTTCCGATCGGTGTCCGGTTCCGCCACGGCCGCCGCCGCCCCCGCTAGCGTCGCCCGGGCCTCGTTCGACCTGACAGGTAGACTCCGCGGCACGGGCCGTGGCGCAGCTTGGTTAGCGCGTCTGACTGGGGGTCAGGAGGTCGCGGGTTCGAATCCCGCCGGCCCGACTAGCAGGGGGGAAGTAGGCATCCGGGGGTTGATCGCATAGAGGGCGAGTCGGTTCCCCGGAGCAGTTCTCCTTTCACCGGCTCGCCGTGCGGCGCGGGCTCCCGGTGCCGTGGTGGCGGGTTGGACTGCTCGGGCTCGCGGCCACGGCCTGGCTTCGTCGATCGGTCCTGACGACGCTGCGCTGCGCGGCGTCTCGATCAGGTCGATCGAACCCGCGGGGGCGTATGCGCTCGCGCCGACCTTCACGCCGGGCTCTATCGGCGTGTTTCGCAACTCATCGCTCGACGTCGAACTCGAACACGGCGAACTCCAGGCGGCCCCGCCGAGGGGCACCGTCCAACACGAAGAACCGGCCTCCGATGCGCTCCACGGCACGACTGTCCCGTACACCGAACGGCGTCAGACGGAACGACCGTTCCGGGATGATCGTCTGGCTCTGCCAGGCGACGACATCCAGCTCCTCGCCGTTCGTGACGGCGTACATCTTCGATCCATCCCGCGAGAAGCCAAGGCCGAGGATTTCGGTCAGATCGGCGATCTGGAAGGGCTGGCCGAGCGCGTTGCTTCGGTAATCGTAGGTCCGAAGATCGGAGTCCACAGCGACGTACAGACGATGATCGGCGGAGTTCCATCCCGCGGCGGTGAAGTCGCTGGTCCGCTTCAACGGCTGCCACGAGTCGAGCCGAAGCACGCCGCGACGGCGCGTCAGGCGGAAGACCGTCGGCCGGACCGTTCCCATGCAGCATTTCCCAGAGAAGACGTACAGAACATCGTTTGCCGCGTCGTAGGCCATGCTCTCGAAGTCCTCGGTCCGGTTTCCTCCGGCAGGAGGACCGCCGCCGAGTCGATCCGTGGATTGGAATGCCTGTTCCCCGATCACCCGTTTGAGTCTCCCGGTCCACGGGGCGACTTCGAAGATCGCGTCCGATGAGTCGTCTGCCAGCCAGAGCGAGTGGTCCCTCGGAACGTAGGCGCTGCCCTCACCGTCCTGCATCCAGATCCGAGTGTGAACGAACGGCGTCGTGCGGATGAGGTGGCCGCGCGCCGATGACTCGGGGGGATCATCGGTTGGTTCGGCCGTCATAGTCACCGTGCCCGGCGACATTCGCACGCTCGGTGAGGCCCCGACGGGAGGCTCGGATGGTGCACAGACGGCAAGGATGGGGGCAAGAGCAGCGAGGAAGGCGAGAACGGTCTTGGTTCTAATCATGGTTCTAATCACTCGACGGTTCGGGCGCTGTTCGGAGGCGGCGGTTCGGTGCTCGGAGGCGGCGGTTCGGTGCTCGGAGGCGGCGGTTCGGTGCTCGGAGGCGGCGGTTCGGTCGTCGTCGGAGGTGGCGGCTCGGTCGTCGTCGGAGGCGGTTCCGTGCTTGTTGGTGGCGGCTCGGTGCTTGTTGGTGGAGGCTCGGTGCTTGTTGGTGGAGGCTCGGTCGTTGTTGGAGGCGGCGTCGGGGAGGGGGAGGGTCCTGGCGACGGAACAGGTGACGGACCAGGGCCGGGATTCGGACCAGGCGGAGGCTGGGGATCGTTCCCCACCGACGAGCCCTCTCCGCCGTCGAGAGATACGACACCCCCGCTCGTGTCTACGGGAAAGAGCGCAACCGCCGAGGAGCCGCTCTCACCGCTGGCGCGGTTCTTCGCCGCCCCACCTTGCGCCTGCCCCAGCGCTTCGGGTTTCAACGCAACGTAAGGGACTCCCTCGTCCGTCACCTCGATCGTGAAGGCTTCGCCCAACAGTCTCGGGGCACTTCCTCGTGCCATTGCGAGCAATGCAACAAGCGCAACTGAGCCGAGGATGACGCTGGCCGCGAAGGCCAGCGTACTGGCCCGACCGAAGATCAGCCGGGAACGGAACGTGTGCCACGTGTAGCCTCCCCGCGCCCTTCGATCCCGACCGTACGTCTGCCAGGAAGGGAAACGGTGCCACCTGAAGCCTCCCCGCGCCCGAAGATCGGCTGCCCATCGCCTCGCAGCGTTGTAGGACGGTATGCTCATCAGCCCTTCCCCAGTGGATCGAAAGATCGTTGCCGCCAGTCGAGCCTCGGCCGCCGAACCTACCACCACAATCCCGAATTCACCCTCCGACCCTTCACCCTTGGGGTGAAGTCCCCGGCGGGGCTCCTTCCAGCCCCCGGGGGACCTACCGGCGCGGGGGTGCCCCTGGTTCGCGAGGATTCTCGGGCGAGAAGGTCGCGATCCTGCAGGCGCTCATGGCGGTCGGGATCTCCCAGGAGCGGCTCGAGTTCCTCGGCGGGTAGGTTGAGGGTTTCAGGCGTGACGCTCGGACCTCAAGCGCGGGTTCAGGTGATTCACCAAGGGTGAACCAGAGCGCATCACTGGGCGCGACTCGCTCGTCGTCGACGTGCGCAAGTCGCGGCCATGCACAGCGTTGCGAGGCCGATAGCTGGGGTCAGGAGGTCGCGGGTTCGAATCCCGCCGGCCCGACTCGATGGTAGGTTCGCCGCGCCATGAGCGAGCCGGCCCAGACCGACCGCGTCCTGACGATCCCGAACGTCATCTCCTCCCTTCGGATCGCGTTGATCCCCGTGTTCGTCGTCCTGATCGTGCACCCGGAAACGACGCGCGCGGGGCTCGTGCTGTTCGTCGTCGTGGTCGCCACCGACTGGATCGACGGGGCGCTCGCCCGTGCCACCGGGCAGGTCTCCGACCTCGGGAAGGTCCTGGACCCGGTCGCCGACCGGCTGGCGATCGCCGCAGGCCTGATCGCCCTCGTGGTGGCCGACGCCTTCCCCCTGTGGGCGGCGCTCCTGATCCTGGTCCGCGACGTGGGGGTGCTGATCGCGGGCCTCATGTTGCTCTCGAGGCGCCGAGCGCGGATCGAGGTGCGCTACCTCGGCAAGGTCGCGACCTTCGCGTTGATGACGGCGATCGCCTGCATCGCGTGGGGGAACCTCGGCTACCCACTCGCGCCTGCGGCCCTCGCGTGCGGGTGGGCGATCTACGCCGCGGGGATCGTCGAGTACTACGTCGCAACCGTCCTGTACGTCGGTGACCTCCGACGTGCCTGGCGGGGTACGACCGCTCGCTCGGTCGACCCCGCGACGTGAGCCGCGTCGGTCCATCCCGTCCGACGTGCTACCTTGCACCCTCACGCCGTCGTGTCGCGCCAAGGAACATGCGGCAGTGGAGATCCCGCCGAGGAGAGACGCATGGAGTTCCCCGAGGACCTGCGGTACACGAAGGAGCACGAGTGGGCGCGCGACGAGGGCTCGAACCGTATCCGCGTGGGCATCACCGACTTCGCGCAGGACGCGCTCGGCGACGTCGTCTACGTCGACGTTCCGCAAGAGGGAGCGACCGTGACCGCGAACCAGCCGTTCAGCGAGGTCGAGTCGACCAAGTCGGTCTCGGACGTGTACGCGCCAGTCTCCGGGACGGTCGTCGAGCGGAACCCGCTCCTGGAAGAGCGTCCCGAGCTCGTCAACGAACAGCCCTACGGCGACGGCTGGCTCGTCGTTCTCGACGTCGCCGACGCGGGGCCCCTGGATGGGCTCATGGACGCCGCCGCCTATCGAGCGTTCGTCGAGCAACAGACCGACTGAGCCCGCACGAGCGCCAGACGTCGGCGTCGAGCCACCGCCGATGTCCACCTGTCGCCGAGGGTCCAGCGCCGACCGGTACCCTCGAGGTGCGCCTCGGATCGCGTTTCGCGACGGCATGCTTCATCTCCCGCCGAACCGGCGAGGTCTCGTGGCTGGAGGTCGACCTGGAACGCTTGTCGAGGCCGAGATCTCCCTGGGTGCTCGAACCTCGACCACCGATGGCGGTCGCGCCGAGGCATCCTCGAGGTGGAGGGGGGCGGATACCACAGGCTGCCCCCGGGCGGCGGTGGACCCTGCCCCTGGCCGACCCTCGACGCTTGGGTCTTGCTCCCATCGACCGTTGCACCCGATCGAGTCCGGAACCGTCGAGGTACCTCCCGGCTCGGGGGCGGATCCGGTTGACCCTTCGTGGGTGGGGAGGGTAGTTTCGAGCGGGTCTCGAGGTCGAGGTTGAGCCTCGGGACCCCACCGTCCAGGTGAGACGAGCGCAACGGGGGGTCGAGCGTGTACTGCACCCGGTGTGGACATCCGAACAAGGACGAGGCGCGCTACTGCGCGAACTGTGGTGCTGTCCTGCAGGAGGAGACCACCCTCGGCCTCAACCCGGTCGAGATCGAAACGGAAGGTCCCGAGGACTTCCCCTTCCCGGAGGACGAGCTCAAGGCGGGGCAGGCTCTCCTGCTCGTGAAGCACGGCCCCAACGCGGGGTCGACCTTCATGATCGAGGGTGACGTCACGAGCACGGGACGCAATCCCGAGAGCGACGTCTTCCTCGACGACATCAGCGTGAGTCGCAAGCACGCCGAGATCCGTCGCCACGCCGACGGCTTCTACATCCACGATCTCGGGAGCATGAACGGCACCTACGTGAACCGCGAGCGTGTGGAGGTCACCAAGCTCGCCGGTCACGACGAGGTCCAGATCGGCCGGTTCCGACTCGTGTTCTTCGTGGGGGGGTGAGGGACGTGGCGACCCGCAACTACCAGTCGATCGGCGAGGTGCTCGTCTCGGTCAAGACGGAGTTCCCCGACATCACGATCAGCAAGATCCGGTTCCTCGAGTCCGAGGGCCTCATCGAGCCCGAGCGCACGCCGTCGGGCTACCGCAAGTTCTACGAGAAGGACGTCGACCGCCTGCGTTCGATCCTGCGGATGCAGCGGGACGAGTACCTCCCGCTGAAGGTGATCAAGGACCGGCTGTTCGAGACCGACGCGTTGGACGGCCAGGTCGGGGAAGACGGTCCGATCGAACCCGTCGCTCCCGAGCCCGACGAGGAGCTCGCGGAGGCGCCGACGGGTCTGCAGATGTCGATCGAGGAGATGAGCGCCGCGACCGGGATCGATCGCGAGCGGATCCGCGAGCTGGAGTCGTTCGGCCTCGTGAAGGAGCACGGTCCCGACGGCGCGAGGTACTTCGACGGCGATGACTACATCGTGCTGTCGATCGTGAAGGACTTCTTCCGCTTCGGCGTCGAGCCCCGGCACCTGACGATGTACAAGCACTTCGAGGAGCGGGAGGCCGACTTCTTCGAGTCGATCGTGATGCCCCAGCTCCGCCAGCGGAACCCCGATGCTCGTCGGGGTGCCACGGCCTCCCTCGTCGAGCTCGCCAGGGCATCTCGCAAGCTGAAGCAGGCGCTGCTGCGCACCAACCTCCGCCAGCACCTGACGTGACCCGCCGGCCCGCGAGCGCGCTGTGGCGCTGGCTGTTCCCGTGGGCGCTGGTCTCGCTCCTGCTCCTGTCGTTCGGCGCCGCCCGCGCCCAGACCCCCGCGCCGCAGCCGCCTCCACCGACGCCGGTCATCCAGCCCGGCGGGCAGGCCAGCCTCTCGCCGTTCCCCTCGACGCTCCGGACCCCGTCGTCCTCGACCGAGATACCCGAGATCCATGCGGCGTCTGCAGTGCTCGCCGATCTCGACACCGGTCAGATGCTGTTCGATCTCAACCGCAACGAACGGCGGCCGATCGCGAGCGTCACGAAGATCATGACCGCGCTGCTGGTGGTCGAGCGCGCCGACCTCACCGACGTCGTCACCGTGAGCGAGGGCGCCGCCAGCGGCCAGGTCTCGGGCATCTCGGGTCTCGGTCTGGTGGCGGGTGAGCGGATCCGCGTGGACGAGCTGCTGTACGCCCTGCTGCTCCAGTCGGCCAACGACGCCGCCGTGGCACTCGCCGAACACGTCTCTGGCTCGGTAGACGCGTTCGTCGACGACATGAACGCGCGCGCCGAGCAGCTCGACATGACGCGCACGATGTTCTCGTCACCGAACGGCCTGGACGACACCGGGTATTCGTCGGCCGCCGACCTCGTCCGGCTCACGCGTGCCGCCTACCGCAGCCCCGGGTTCGCGAGCGTGGTCGCGACCCGGTTCCACACTGTCGAGTCCCTCGACGCCGAACCCCGGATCGTCCAGAACCGTAACGTGCTGCTGTGGTTGTACCCCGGCGCGATCGGGGTGAAGACGGGGTTCACGAGTCCGGCCGGGTTCTGCCTCGTCGGCGCGGCGCAGCGCGGGGACGAGCGACTGATCGCGGTGATCCTCGGCGCGCCGGGCGAGCCGTTCTCGGCCGCGGCGGCGCTGCTGAACTACGGGTTCGGCGCGTTCGAGCTCCGGACGCTCCTGCGGGAGGGGGAGCGCCTCGACGACGTGGACGTCGGCGGCCGGAGCGTCTCGGTGAGCGCCGGCGGGGACGTGGTCGGTCTGATCCCGTCGGCGGCGGCCGTTTCGCGCACCCTGGAGCTCGAGCCCGACGTGGCCTTCCCACCGGCCCGCGGGGAGGCGATCGGCATCGTCCGTGTCTCGGCCGGGGGAAGGATCGTGGGGGAGGCGCCCTTGCTGGTCGCGGGCGTCCCGCCCCCGCCGCCGCCCGAACCGGGCTCGTGGTGGGCCCGAGCAGCGGGAGCCCTCGTCGAAGCGGGGAGCGGGGTCCTGGACGCGTTGTTCGGGTAGTCGACTGCTACGATCGGCGGCGGTGACGGACGTCGTCAGCGTCGAGTTCGGGCGCGAGGACATCCGCCGGCGGATCGAGGAGCTTGGCCGCACCATCACCGGGGACTATGAGGGGCGCGCGCCCGTCTTGATCTCGGTCCTCAAGGGCGGCTCTGTGTTCCTCGCCGACCTGATGCGTGCCGTCGCGCTCCCGCTCGCGATCGACTACATGTCCATCTCGCGGTACGGGGGCGCCACCGAGTCGCTCGGGCGCGTGCGGATCGTCAAGGATCTCGATCACGACATCGGTGGTCGCGACGTCATCGTGGTCGAGGACATCGTGGACACAGGTCTCACGCTCTCGTACCTGATCTCGGTGCTCGGATCGCGCGAACCGGCGTCGGTCGAGGTGTGTGCGCTGTTGGACAAGAGCGTCCGACGCATCGTCCCGCTCGAGTTGCGCTACCGGGGTTTCGAATGTCCCGACGTGTTCGTGGTCGGGTACGGCCTCGACTTCGAGGAGCGCTTCCGTAACATCCCCGACATCCTCGCCATCCACGACATGGATGCGCTCCGGGCCGATCCCGAGCTGCTGATCCCGTACCTTCGGAGGCTCGATCCCGCCCCCGCGACCGGCGGGTTCGACCCGCCGAAGCCGTCGCCGTAGGACTAGGTTGCCGCACCTGGGGGGCCGGTGTACGGTCCGTTGGATCCATGATCGAGATGACCGTCGCCGGCGTTCGGATCGAGTTCCCGTCGAACTCGCCCATCGTCCTGCTCCGGGAGGCCGAAGGCGAGCGGTTCCTCCCGATCTGGATCGGACAGTCCGAGGCCCAGGCGATCGCGATCGGGCAGCAGGGTCTGGTTACGCCTCGACCCATGACGCACGACCTGCTCAAGAACATCCTGGATGAGATGTCGGTGCAGGTCACGAGCATCACGATCACCGAGCTCCGGGACGGCGTGTTCCACGCGGTGATCGGCTTGCAGCGCAACGGTTCCAGCTTCGAGATCTCCTCGCGGCCTTCGGACGCGATCGCGCTCGCCGTTCGCCTGGGGTGCAAGATCTTCGCGAACGAGGACGTCCTCGAAGAGGCCTCCATCCTGATCCCCGCCGACGGGGAAGAGGAGGAGAAGCAGCTGCAGGAGTTTCGCGAGTTCCTCGAGAACGTGACGCCCGAGGATTTCGAGTAAAGCCTTTACCCGTAGAACAGCTCCGTCGCCCAGAGCCAATGGCGCCCGCACGCGCTCCGCGAGTCGACCTCGATCACGCCGATCCCGATCCGACGGAGCCTAGGGTTCAGCAAGATGTCGCGATGGACTGGCTCGTGCATGAACGCCCTGTGCAGGGCGGAGAGCGTGTCGGCGCACCCGACGGCGCTTGCGCCCACGACGTCCCACGGTTCGTCCTGGAGGATCCTCGTGAGGTTGCGCGGATCGTAGATCGCGTTGTTCCCGATCATGCGACGTGTGTGTCGCAGCGCGTCTCGCGATAGCGAGCTGTCGATGCGCAGCCGGTGCAGATCGTAGTTGTTGCGTGTCGCGTTCACCATCCGGAGCACCTTCGAACGGACACCGCTGCCGGCCCGAGCGGCCGGCGCGAACGCGATCCCGAGCGCCAAGATCGCCGACACCGTGACAACCACCGTCCGTCGCGGCTTGCTCGTGCGGGTTTCCAACCGCAACACCCCCCTCGCATGCGCGTCGCGGAACGGCGCACGCTAGCGCGTCACCTTGCGGTCGTCATGTCCCCAAGTCACCCTAGGTCGAAACCCCGGGGGGGTGGGATTTCCGTCCCAAGGAGATCGGCGTAGGCTGAAGGGGCGGACGGGGAGCGGGTGATTGACATCGCGAGGGCTCGGCCCTAGGCTGCCGACGCCCGCGTAATTACGGAGTTGTGATGGCTGAGCAGGGATATCGCGTCCCCGAAGTCTGCAACATCGTCGGGATCACCTATCGACAGCTCGATTACTGGGCCCGGACGGGCCTGGTCAGGCCGTCGGTCAAGGACGCCAAGGGCTCGGGCTCCCAACGCCTGTACTCGTTCCAGGACCTCGCCATGCTCCGGCTGATCAAGCGGATGCTCGACAGCGGGGTGAACCTCCAGCAGGTCCGCAAGGCCATGAAGACACTCAAGGGCCTCGACCAGCCCGCCCTGGGGACGACCCTAGTGTCGGACGGCCACCGTATCTATCAGGTGGAGTCTCCCGAGGCGGTCGTCGACCTGCTGGCGAGCGGACAGGGGGTCTTCGCGATCGCGGTCGACAAGGTATGGACGGACCTCGAGGGGACTCTGGCCAAGAGCGCCGGGAAGAAGGGTCGAAGCGCCCGGGCGGCCGGAGGCGCGTGACCGAGGGGGCGGCGGCCGAGACCCCGGCGCTCCCGAGCGACACGGTTTCCTTCGCGCACGCCAGCGAGCGCCAGTTCGCCCAGCTTCTGGACTTCTACCAGATCGAATGGAACTACGAGCCCACGTCGTTCGACCTCGAGTGGGACCGCGACGGCAACGTGGTCCAGCGCTTCACGCCGGACTTCTACCTGCCGATGTACGACCTCTACATCGAGATCACGACGCTCAACCAGCGGCTCGTGACCAAGAAGAATCGCAAGGTCCGCCGCCTGCGCGAGCTCTACCCGGGGATCAACTGCAAGATCTTCTACCAGCGCGATTACCTGTCGCTCGTGTCCAAATACGGGCTCGAGGACGTGTCGGGGTAAGGGTCCGGGGCCTCTCGGCGCCTTCCGGTTAGACTCAGCATCCGGCATGAGGTTCGCGCCGCACACGGACGACGACGTCGACCAGATGCTCGAGGCCATCGGCCTGTCGAGCGTGGACGAGCTGTTCGACACGATCCCCAGGACCGTTCGCCTGAACCGGCCCCTGGACCTCCCCGACGGCGTATCCGAGATGGAGATCCTTGCCGACCTCACGGCACTCGCGGGGCGGAACCGCTCGGCCGAGGACCTGGTCTGCTTCGCCGGCGGAGGGGCGTACGACCACTTCGTGCCTGCCGTCGTGTGGGCGCTCGCCGGCAGGTCCGAGTTCTACACCTCATACACGCCGTACCAGCCCGAGCTCTCGCAAGGCGTGCTGCAGGCGCTGTTCGAGTACCAGTCGATGATCTGCGACCTGACCGGGCTCGAGGTCTCGAACGCGTCCCTGTACGACGCCGCGACCGCGCTCGCGGAGGCCGTGAACCTGGCGAGATCCTCGCCGGAACGCGACCGGGTGCTCGTGAGTGCCGCCGTCGACCCGCGCTTCGTCGAGACCCTCCGGACCTACGGTAGGGGCGCGGGGTACCAACCCGAGGTCTTCGACGTCGTCGACGGGCGGGGCGGCGAGCCGGAGGTGGCCGACGACGTCGCATGCGTGATCGTCCAGCATCCGAACGCGTACGGCCTGCTCGAGCCGGCGCGCGAGTTGTTCGGGGCGGCGCACGCGGGTGGTGCGCGCGCGATCCAGGTGTTCGACCCGCTGTCGCTCGGCGTGCTCGCGCCGCCGGGTGACCTGCGGGCGGACATCGCGGTGGCGGAGGGACAGGTGCTCGGCAACCACCTGAACCACGGCGGGCCGTACCTCGGGGTGATCGCGACGCGCCTGGACGACGTGCGGCGGCTTCCGGGCAGGCTCGTGGGGGAGACGCTCGACATCGACGGACGGACCGGGTACGTCCTCACGCTGCAGGCTCGGGAGCAGCACATCCGGCGCGAGAAGGCGACCTCCAACATCTGCACGAACCAGACGTTGATGGCGATCGCGGCGACCGTGTACCTCGGGTGGCTCGGGCCCCAGGGGCTCGAGGAGCTCGGGCGCCGGTGCGTGTCGAAGGCCGCGTACGCGGCGGAGCGTCTGTCGGAGGTCCCCGGCGTCGAGCCGCTCTTCGGCGACGCGCCCTTCTTCAAGGAGTTCCCGATCCGGCTGCCACGGCCGGCGGACCAGGTTCGGGACGCGCTGATCGAGCGCGGGTACCTGGCCGGTGTGCCGCTCCCGGACGCCGACGGCCACGCCCTCCTGGTGGCCGTCACCGAACGCCGCTCCCGCGAGGAGATCGACGGCCTCGCGATGGCGCTCAAGGAGGTGCTCGCCTGAGCGAGGAACCCACGACGGACCCCACCCGGGCCGTCCCCGGGCGGGTGGGAGCCCCCGTCCGCGTCGGCGGCCCCCTGGACCGCCAGGGGACCCTCAAGGACCTCTCGCGGCACGGGCGGCGGGCGTTCAGCCTGCCCGAGCTCGACGTGCCCGAGGCTCCGGTGCCCGCCGACCAGGTCCGGCGGGCGGCGCCCGGTCTGCCCGAGGTGGCCGAGCGCGACCTCGTGAGCCACTACACCCGGCTCTCGCAGCTCAACTACGGGGTGGACACCGGTTTCTACCCGCTCGGATCCTGCTCGATGAAGTACAACCCGAAGATCGCGGAGAACGTCGCGCAGCTCGCGGGGTTCCAGCGAGCGCACCCCCACCAGCCCGACCACTCGGTCCAGGGATCGCTCGAACTGATGTGGCGCCTCGAGCGGGCCTTGTGCGAGATCACGGGGATGGCTCGCGCGACGCTGCAGCCGCCCGCCGGTGCATGCGGCGAGCTCACCGGCTTGCTCGTCATGCGGGCCCACCACGAGCGGCACGGTCGCCAGCGTCGGCGCGTGGCGATCCCCGACTCCTCGCACGGGACCAACCCCGCAAGCGTGCGCCTGGCCGGCTACGAGGCGCTCAAGATCCCGAGCGACGCCAGAGGCCTGGTGGACGTGTCGGCGCTCGAGAAGCTGATCGACGAGGACGTCGCGGGGTTGATGCTCACCAACCCAAACACCCTCGGCATGTTCGAGGAGGAGATCGAGCGCGTCACCGAGGCGGTGCACCGCATCGGTGGGCTGGTCTACTACGACGGGGCGAACCTGAACGCGATCCTCGGACGATGCCGACCGGGCGACATGGGGTTCGACATCGTGCACATCAACACGCACAAGACCTTCGCCACGCCGCACGGTGGGGGAGGGCCGGGTGCCGGACCGGTCGGCGTGACCGAGGAGCTGGTGCCGTTCCTGCCGGTCCCCAGGATCGAACGCAACCAGACCGGCGCGTTCCGGCTCGAGAGCGATGCTCCGTACTCGATCGGGCGCATGCATGGGTTCCTCGGCAACTTCGGCGTACTCGTTCGCGCGTACGCGTACGTGTTCCTCCACGGCCGCGACGGGTTGAAGCAGGTCGCCGAGCGCGCCGTGCTGAACGCGAATTACCTGGCCGAGCGCGTGAAGGGCGCGTTCCCGCTGGCGTACCCGGACGGCCGGCCGATGCACGAGTTCGTGGCGACGGCGCGTCCGCTCAAGGAGGAGACCGGCATCCGGGCGATGGATGTGGCCAAGCGGGTGATCGACCTGGGGTACCACCCCTCGACCGTCTACTTCCCGCTGGTGGTGGAGGAGGCGCTCATGGTCGAGCCCACCGAGACCGAGACCAAGGAATCCCTCGACGCCTTCGCGGACGCCCTGCTCCGGATCTTCCGTGAGGCGCACGAGGACCCGGAGCTGCTCCATGAGGCGCCCGTGACGACCCCGGTGCGCCGCTTGGACGAGGCCCGGGCCGCACGCCATCTGAGGCTCCGGTGGTAGGCGTCTCGGCCCGCTCCGCCCGGGGGCCCGGCGGGACCCCGCCCGGCTAGTCATCCCTGACCACGAGCCGCTCAAGCCGTCCTACGGAGCCACCGATACCAGCTCACAGAGGAACGAACGGGTCGGTCCCGAAAAGGGCAAACCGCCGGTAACGGCGGGACGCAAAGCTCCGGGCCTCCTCGAAGTCGGGAGGGAGGTGGCCGGGCTACCGAAGGATCCGAGCCCCCTGGGCTCGGTCCCCCACGGGACCCATGAGTCGGGGGTTCTACATGGCCGGAACCACCAGCGGTCGGAGGCTCGAAGGCCTCCTGGCCCTCCTCATGTCGGGGCTGCTCTTCCTGGGAGCCGCGAGCGCAAGCGCGGTGGGGGACGAGAAGCTCGGGCCGAGGCGTCACATGCTCACGCTCACCAACAGCGACCGCGTGCACCACGAGCGCGCGACCCTCTCGTTCGCCGATCGCCTGGCGGCATACGCGAAGTCCCACAGCGAGGCGATGGCGGATAAGGGCTACATCTACCATTCCACCGGCGACCAACTGCGCGAGGCGCTCGAAGGCTACAAGTGGGAGCTCGGCGGGGAGAACGTCGGTGTCGGAGGGTCCCTCGAGAGCCTGGAGGACGCCTTCATGGCCAGCCAACCGCACCGCAAGAACATCCTTCGCAAGGTGTACAACCACGCGGCCGTGGGCATCGCTCGCGCCGACGATCGGATCTGGATCACGGTCATCTTCTACGGCTGATCCTTCCCCAACCGGGAACGCGGAAGGCCCCGGGCGTCACCGGGGCCTTCCGCGTAGCTCCCTCCCGATCTGCGAGTCGTCTTACTCCTCGTCCTGGTCGTGATCCCGCCTGCGGCGGCTGCCGGCCCACAGGAGGCCCGAGCCGCTCGTCATCAGCATCAGGGCGATCGCGCCGAGCGGGACCACGTTCTCCACCCCGGTGAAGGCTGTGCCGCCGGGGGAAACCGTCGTCGGCCGAACGCTGGCATCGGTCGGCTCCACCGTCGTCGGGCCTACGGTCGGCGAGCGCGTCGTGGTCGTGGACCTCCGCACCGTGGTGGCGGTCGTGGATGTCGTCGTTGTCCCCGCGGTGGCGGTCGTAGAAGGCGGGGTGGTCGTCGTCGCCGTCGTGGTTGTGACTGGCGGTGACGTCGTGGTTTCGGTGGTCGTCGACGGGACCGTCGTGGTGGTCGTCGTCGTGCACTGCTGCACTTCCTCGCACGGGGGCACCGTCGTGGTGGTCGTGATGGTCTGACAGTCCTGCGCTGGCACGAGTGGTGCCGTGTAGGTGTTCTCCGTTCCGATCGTCAGGACTGCGTTACCCGTCACCGGTGCCGGGCCGGTGTACGTGAGCGTCTGCGGGCCAGCCAGGTTGCCGGAGTCCACAGGGGTACCGCCGATGGAGACCGTGTAGGTCCTGTCGGTCGACACGTTGCTGTCCAGGGTCGCGGTGACCGTGTAGGACTCGCAGTTCTCCGACGCCGAGATGCCGCCCGTGTGGGCTGCGGCACTCGCCATGCCGACGAACAAACCGGCCGTCAGGACGCCCATTCCGATGAGCTTCCTCATGCTGCGCTCCTAACTGCCTCGCGCAGCCGGGTAGCGAACGTCGGCACCGTGGTGGCGGTCGGATCGGCCTGTGTTCCCGCTCCAGCGAGCGACGCCGAGGGCAAGACGGCCCACGCCATCATCAGCCGCGTGGCGACGGCGATGAGGCCCGACGCGGTGAGTCGCCTGCTCTGGTTCGTCTTGCGCTGTGCCGGCATCCTTCCTACCTCCATCGTGTTGACCGTCTCAGCAACCGGGGGACACCTCTGTCCGCCGCTGGCGATTCTAGGGCCCCGATTCGGGCTACTTCATCCGCCGAAGGTCCCAGGCTGCCGTAAGCCCTTCGCCCTAACCTGCAGTTCTCACCCGCGGGTCGCGCGGAGTGTACGCGCGTTGCGCCCTAGGGCAACTGGGCAACTCCGACCCAGGAACGAGATCGTGCTCACGACCCAGCCCCTGGGTGGGTTGGGATGATTGGCTCGATCGGGGCGTTTGGCTGCAGGGGCAGCTGCTGGATGACGAGGGCGGCTTGGGGGAGGGGGTTGGTCGGTCTTGCGGGTGTGTGGGAGGGTGAATAGGTAACTTGTCATAACGTACATTCCCGGCGTTTCCTGAGGTCGTTCAGGACGCCGGATCCGGCCGGAACCGGGCTCGCAGGCCCCACAAGGTGACCAGCCACAGGGCCTCCACCACGATTCGCCGGCTGATCTTCGACTGCCCGTGCTCGCGCTCGCGGAACGAGATCGGCGCCTCGCCGACGGACAGGCCGTGGTTCCAGGCACGGTAGACGAGCTCGATCTGGAAGCCGTAGCCGTCCGAGGTGATCGGGGTCGCGGTGATCTCCTCGAGCGCCTCGCGCCTGTAGACGCGGAACCCGCTCGTCGCGTCGTGGATGTCGAAGCCCAGACAGAGCCGCGCGTACAGGTTCCCCGCCTTGGACAGCGCCACCCGGGCGCGGCTCCAGTCCGTGACCGAGCCCCCCGGGACGTACCGGCTCCCCACGACCATGTGATGCTGTGCGGCGGCCTCCAGCAGCCTGGGGAGCTCCTCGGGCCGGTGCGACAGGTCCGAGTCCATCTCGACGGCAAGGTCGTACCCCTCGGCGATGGCGCGCTCGAACCCGACGGCGTACGCGCTCGCGAGGCCCGACTTGCGGGTGCGTTCCACCAGCCGTACGCGGGGATCGGTCTGCGAACGTTCCCGGACGATCTCGGCGGTGCCGTCCGGCGAGCCGTCGTCCACTACCAGGAGGTCCAGATCTGCCTCCGCCACGTTCAGACCGTCGAGCACGGCGCCGATCGTCGCCCGCTCGTTGTACGTCGGCAGGATCACCAGCGTCCTCGGCCGTGACGGCAGCGGGCCCGGTTCGCGGCGCGGTCGCCTGCGGCCCCTCGGGAACGCGATCAGGCCGACCACGAGGACGGCGGATCCCCCCGGCACCCAGTCCCCCAGACGGGTGAAGAGGGTTCGGCGGTCGGAGGCGCGCACCACCGCGCGCATCGTCGCGGGTTCGAACAGGCCGCGCGAGTCCACGACGCCGCCGCGCTCGTCGATGAAGGCGCTGATACCGGAAACCGCCGCGTTCACCACCCAGCGGCCGTTCTCGACCGCGCGGAGCCGGCTCATCTGCAGATGTTGTTCGGAGGCGGCGGTCCGGTCGTAGGAGGCGTTGTTGATCCCGACGACGAGGAAGCCCGCGCCCTCGCGTGCCATCTGCCGGTCGATCGACGGGAAGCTGTTCTCGTAACAGATCGGGGTCCCGATGGGGGGGAGACCGGGCAACGAGATCAGCGTCACCTCGTCCCCCGGCACACGATCCACCGAGACCTGGTCGGTCGCCGAGATCCAGCCGAGCTGCTTGCGGAACGGCACGTACTCGCCGAAGGGCACGAGCTTCACCTTCACGTACCGGTCGACGATCCCGCCCGTCGCGTCGAACGCGAGCGTCACCGTGCGCTCCGTGCCGTCGGGGTCGTCGGTCACCGCGCCCGCGATCGTGGGCACCCCGACGGTCGCGATCGCCTGGCTCACCGCCGACATGAGCTGCGGGTCCGCGGTCACGCCGGGGTCGAGCGCCCCCTCGCCCCACACGACCAGGTCCGGGGGGTCCTGCGTGAGCTCGAGGTGGCGGTCGATGTTCAGACGCGCGACCGCGACGTCTTCGTCCACGCCGACGAGGTCCTGGACCGAGGCGACATCTACCTGGATCGCGGCGACCTCCACGGTGCGACCGTTCGGAGCCGGGATGGGGATCGCCGCGGGCACAACCGCGACGGCGACCGCGCCGAAGGCCAGGGCGAGCGCCCGCGCCCGCCGGCCACTCCCCCACCGCTCCACGGCGAGCAGGAGCAGCCCGGCCACGACGACCACCGAGAAGGACAGTGCCCACACCCCCCCGACGGACGCGAGGGGCAGCGCGGGTGCGTCGACCTGGGTCACCCCCAGCTGCCCCCATCCGAACCCGCCGAGCGGGATCATCCCTCGGATCCATTCGATGACCGTCCACAGGCCGGCGAGCCCAAGGGTCCCGAGCAGGGGGTGTTCGCGCCGCCAGACGGCGGGCGCCAGGGCCCCGAACGCCGCCGTGAACCCCGCCGACATGATCACGAGGGCCGCCCACCCGAGCTCGCCGAACAGCAGGATCCAGTACAGGAGCGCGCCGAAGTAGGCGAGGCCGAACACGAACCCGCACAAGGACGCCCGGCCCGGGCGCGAGCCACGCACGAGCCAAAGGAGCGGGATCGGCGCGACGAACACGACGGGCCACAACCCGACGGGCGGCAGGGAGATCGAGAGGAGCGCGCCCGCGACCGCGGCGATCAGGAGGGCAGCCGGGAGCCGGAGCCGGCTCGGGCTCAGGCGCAATCCCGGCAGAGCATCTTCGCCTTGTCCTTCAGCTGGCTCCGGTGCTTGACCAGGTAGCAGTTCGAGCAGATGAACTCGGTCGGCTGCGGGGGCACCACCTTGACCGACAGGGGCTCCAGGCGCTCCTCACGGGTCAGGGTGAGGACGGAGTCGTCCTCCTCCTCGGCCTCCTCGGCGCGGGCCTCCTGCTTGACCAGGATGTCCTGGATCGATTCGACGTCCTCGTCGCGACCGGTGGCCGTGGTCGCGGGGGCTGGCGTGGTCGGCGCCTCCTCGTCGGGGGTGCCGGGCTCGGCACCTTCCTCGTCGACCTCTTCGTCTTCGAGCGTCTCTTCGAGGTCTTCCACCGTGCGATACCTCTTTTCGGCCGGGGGATTCTACTCCCGGGCATCTCGCTGGCAACCGTTTCGGCCGAACAACGCCGGCCGGGAGTGATTCATTCCCAGATCCGGCCCGGCCAAGCAGGCACGAGCGGTCGCGGGATAGGCAGGGGATCGCGTCCAGGATGGGAGCCCGGAGGCAGAGACGAGGACCCAAGAGACCTTTGGGGCCGCGGCGCCGGGGCGCCGCGTTCTCTACTCAGCCTCTTGGGTCCTCCGTGCGCCTGCCGCCGAGGCGGCCGGCGCAGCGCCGAAGTCTACGCCGGGTCGCCAGGCTGTCAAATGCGCAGGTGTCAGACCGCATAGACGTCGCGGCCCAGGCTCACCGTGAGCACGGGACGCACGCCCTCGAGCGAGCTCGTCACGAGCGGGTCCAGGTCGTAGACCGCGAAGTCGGCGTGCTTGCCGGGCTCGAGGCTCCCCTTCTTGTCCTCCTGATGCGCCAGCCGGGCGCTGCCGAGCGTGAACACCCGGACCGCCTCCTCCCGGCCGAGCCGCTGGGTCGGATCGTGATGGCCCTCGAACGCCGCCACACCGACCAGCGGGTCGATCGTGGTGATCGGCGAGTCCGAACCGGCCCCGAGCTCCATCCCTCGGCTCAGCAGGTCTCGGAACCGGTTCATCGAGCCCGCCCGCTCTTCGCCGAGGCTCTGCTCGTACAGGCCGCCGGGGAACCCCCAACGGGCGTCGAAGGTCGGCTGCACGCTGATCGCGAGGCCGAGCATCGCCGCGCGTTCGATCACGTCCAGGCTCGACATCTCGAAGTGCTCGATGCGGTGACGCCGGGCCCGGAAGTGCCGGCGCTGCCGCGAGTCGAGCGACTGGTACACGCGCTCCCAGGTCCGCACCACCTGCTCGACGGCGGCGTCCCCGATCGCGTGCACGCCGACCTGCAGACCCGCGAGGTGGCCGTCGTGGAAGTACTGCGCGAGCTCGTCATCCTCGAAGTAGCCGCTCGGGCTCGTGTCGCGGTCGACGAATCCCCCGGAGACGAACGCCGTCCGCGCGCCGATCGACCCGTCCACGGGGAGGTCCCCGCCGATCCGAGGCAGGCCGAGGTCCATCGCGGTCGAGATGTCGGTCGTCGCCACGTAGTGGACGACATCGATCGGCAGCCGGGAGCGGTGCGCGAGGAGGATCTCGAGATCGCGCATCCCGCGTTCGGCGGGCATCGACATCTCGTGGATCGTCGTCACGCCGAAGGCGACGGCGAGGCTCGCGGCCTCGAGCTGCAGCTCCTCGACGTCGTGTTCGGAAAGGTGGGTGGCGAACCAGCGCTTGGCGACCTGTCCGGCCTTCGCGGTGAGCCGGCCGGTGGGCGCGCCGGCGTCGTCGGTCTCGGCCCCCTGCTCGCTCGCCGCGTGGGTCACTTCCAGGGCCGGGGAGTTGGCCAGGAGCAGGTGCCCGTCCACGCGGGCGAGCCCCAACGGACGATCGCTGACGCCGTCGAGCTCGGCCAGCGTCGGCAGGGTCCGGTCCCGCCAGCCGGATTCGTCCCAGCCGTGCAGGTACACGGGGCCCTGTCTCGCCGCCGCGACCGACCGTGCCGCGTCGAGCAGCCCGGAGGCCGAGGTCACCGATCCGAGCTCGGGCGCCTGGTGGTGCACCCCGGTGCCGGTCAGGTGGACGTGCGTGTCGACGAACCCCGGCAGGATCGTGGTCCCCGGCAGGTCGACCGTCCGTTCCGCCTCGGGGACCTCGCCGACGCCGACGCGTTCGATGTGGCGCCCGTCGACGAGGACCCACTCCCCCAGCGCCGGGTACGACAGCGTGTGGACGCGCGACGCTCGGTACAGGGTCTTCATCGCCGGGCGAGCTTAGCCCCAAGCGGCCGGTCGGGATGCGGCCCCGGCGTTTTCGGACGCGTCACCGATCGCCGGAGACGGTGGTGGTCGATCCGAGGTCTCGGGCGTCCGGCACGATCCTCGTCTTGGCCTCGTTCGGCCGGAGCCCGATCGTCGCGAGGGCGGTCCGGAACACCGACAGGGCGGCCGAGGCGTCGCCGCCGGACAGGACGACGTCGTCCACCCATCGCAGGTGCTCGACCCCGGCGTCCCGCAGCGTGCGGTCCACCTGCGCGAGGACGGCGTTGGCCAGGACCGCCGACGCGTCCGGGCCGACGGGCAGACCCTCGACGCCGATCCGCTCGAGGGCCGCGAGGAACCTCTCGACCTCGCGCGCCGTGGGGATCCCCACCCGACCGAGCGCGTCGCCGACGATCCACGGCGACATCGATGCGTAGCATCGCCGGACGTCGGCGAACGCTATCGTCCGTCGCCGGGCCGCGAGACCCGCGAGCCGAGCGGCGAACAGCCGGCGCTCGAGCCGCCACGGCCGCAGCACGAGCTCGGGCGGGCGCACGCTCCATGACGCGACCCGATTGGCCATCACCGAGGGCGACAGGAGCTGCTCGATCGCCCCCGCCGAACGCGCGACCAGCTCCACGTAGCGTTCGCGCGTCGGGGCGTCGAGCATGACGAACCGCCGCTCCGTCCCGGCGTGACGGACGCGAACGAACCGCACGGCGGGGACGAGGGATGTCGCGACCACGTCACCTCCTCGGCTCCGAGGAGGTCGAGCCGCGTCCGGGATCCGGGTGATGTTGTACCGCGACGGAGCGTTCGGAGGGAATCGGCCGTCTCGGGGGTTCGCGACGTGGGTCGTCGTGGGGCTCGACACGCTCCGCCATCCGGCGGGCCGTACGATACGCGGGTGGTGGACGAACGCGACCTCGAGATCATCGCGGCGTTGCAGGAGGACGCCCGGGCGACCTATGCCGACATCGGCCACCGGGCCGGGCTCTCGGCCTCCTCGGTGCACGAGCGCGTCCGCAAGCTCGAACGCAGCGGTGCGATCCGAGGGTACCGGGCCGATCGTCGACCCCGACGCGCTCGGCCTGTTCGTCACGGCGTTGATCGCGGTCACGCCGTTCGATCCGACGCAGCCCGACGACCTTCCCGAACGCGTCCGGGACTTCGACGAGGTCGTGGATTGCCTGAGCGTCGCCGGCGAGGCCAACTACATCCTCAAGGTGCGCGCGCGGACCACCTCCGACCTCGAGGAGCTGATCCAGCGGCTCCGCGGGAAGGCCGAGGTCAACACGACGACCACCGTGGTGCTCTCGGTGCCGTTCGAGGGCCGACCGCTCCGACCCCCGACCGTTCCGCCGACCTAGGCCTCGAAGGCCGCGAGCGCGGTCAGGCGCTCGTACGCGGCTCGGTAGCGCTTCCACCGCTGCCCGATCGCCCCGCTCGGATCGAGCTGCGGCAGGGTCCGCGCCGAGACCCCGAAGCTCCCGCCGCCCAGCCGGCGCCGCTCGGGCCGGAACCCGAACTCTTCCAGGACCGGGTCGAGCGGCCTCGCAGCGGCGGAGATCGCCACCCAGATCCGGTTCGTCATCTCGTCGAGCCTGCCGAGCGCCGAGCCCTCACGGGCGGAGCCGCCCAGCCGGGCGATCCACTCCGGCAACCCGAGCGGTCGCGCTGGGTCGGTGCGGGGCGGGAGCTCGGGTGCGGTGAGCGGCGAGAGCCAGATCTCGGGCGAACGCAGACGGTCGACTGTCTCGGCCACCCCCAGCTCGATCGCCCGACCCACCGCGTCCTCCAGCGCGGCCAGGGTCGGCCCGTCGAGCCTGGCAACGTGACCGGCCTGCGCCAGCTGCAGACGCTCGAACCCGGCATGCAGGCTCGGACTGAGGACCGGCTCCAGCTCCCGGACGAACCGTTCGGCCTCCTCGAGCATGTTCGCTCGCGCGGCCTCGAGCTCGACGAACGGATCCCTCGGCATCCGGCAAGCCTAGGAGGCTTCGAGCGGAAGGGTCTCCGCACCATGGTGGTCGGGCGTAGACTCGGGCGACGACCCGAGCCCCAAGGTCGAGCAGGAGGAGGTCGACCGCCATGGATCAGTACCGTCGTTACGGCCGTTGGTTGAAGCGGGCCGCGTGGGTGCTCGTGATCTACCTGTTCGCGGCCTGGCTGTTCATGGGCCTGTCGCCCTCGCAGTCGCTCAGCAACCCGTCCATCGTGATGACGCAGCTCCGCCCGTTCCTCCTGCAAGCCCTGATCCTGGTCTTCTTCATCATCCTGCAGTTCGGAGCCCTGTTCTGGTTCCTGTCCCGCGGGAACGACTACGTCATCTACCCGAACGAGTACGACACCACCTTCGACGACGTTCGTGGCCAGCCGGCGGCCGTCGAGGCGACGCAGGAAGTCCTGCGTGTCTTCGAGGGATTCAAGGACTTCAAACAGATGGGCGGCTATCCCCCTCACGGGATCCTCTTCGAGGGACCGCCCGGGACCGGTAAGACGCTGATGGCGAAGGCGATCGCCGGAGCATCGGGGGTTCCCTTCCTGTTTTCAACCGGCTCCGGGTTCGCCGCGATGTTCCTTGGGATCGGCAACATGAAGGTTCGCAGACTCTTCAAGAGGGCTCGCGTGATGTCGGACAAGTACGGCGGCTCCGTCATCTTCATCGACGAGATCGATGCGGTCGGCTCGAGGGGCGCCGTATCCACCGACCGCACCGGCGATCGTGCCACCGACCGGATCTTCATGGGTGCCGGCATGGGAGGCGGCGCCGGCATGGGGGTCATCAACGAGCTGCTCGTGCAGATGGACGGGTTCACGGTTCCGAGGGGGCTGTGGCGGCATGTGCGGCGGATCGCATTCCGGGCCAAGCCGAAGGTGCCCTTCTACAACATCCTCGTGATCGGGGCGACGAACCGGGCTTCGACCCTGGACCCGGCGCTCGTGCGGCCCGGTCGGTTCGACCGCAAGATCCACGTCGGGCTGCCCGACGCCGAGGGGCGCCAGGACATCCTCCAGTACTACCTCGCGAAGGTCCGCCACGAGCCGATCGACTACGCGAAACTCTCGCGGATGACGGTCGGGTACTCGCCTGCGTCACTCAAGAACATCGTGAACGAGGCGCTGCTGTTCGCGCTCCAGGACGGGCGCGACGCGCTGCGGTGGGACGACCTGTGGCAGGCGAAGCTGAGCGAGGAGATCGGCCTCAAGCAGCCGGTCAAGTACTCCCCTCGCGAGAAGGCGATGGTGGCGGTCCACGAGGGCGCCCACGCGGTCGCCTCGTACGCGCTGGAACGCGAGGAGCTGCAGATCCAGGTGATCACGATCCAGAAGCGCGAGTCGGCGCTCGGGCTCGTCTCCACGCAGGAGATCGAGGAGATGTTCCTGCGGACCCAGAAGCAGCTGCTCGCGCGCATCCAGGTGTCGCTCGCCGGCCTGGTGGCGGAGGAGATCTGGTACGGCCAGACGACCTCCGGCCCGTCCTCGGACCTGGTGAACGCGACACGCAACGCCGCCGCCTACGTGGGCGTGTACGGGATGGGGCGCAGCCTGATCTCGGCCGCGGCCTCCGGTCCCGGGCCGTACGGCGAGGCGGACCCGATCGGCGTCGTGCTCTCTGACGCCGACCGTCGCAAGGAGATCGACGCGATCCTGAACGACTGCCGGGACAGCGTCCGGAACCTCCTGCTGAAGAAGCGTCACGTCGTCGAGGGCGTTCGGGACGCGTTGCTCGAGCGCGAGGAGCTCGTCGGCGACGAGATCGAGGTCCTCATGGCCGAGCTCGGCGAACGCGAGCCGATCGAGGTCCCTGTCACCGGGGACGGCGACGGGGCCACGGGGTTCGCGCCCGAGGGCAACGGGCATGCCGGCGACGGCAACGGCCACCGGCCGGCGCCGCCGCATCCGGAGACCCCGCCGCAGGCGTAGCGAATGGCGTCGCCGACCCCGGCGATATGCTTGCCTGACCGTGCGTCTGTACGACTCCCTCACGCGTGAGCTCCACGACGTCTCCCCCGTCGACGGGGAGACCGTGAAGATCTACTCGTGCGGTCCGACCGTGTACCGGTACATCCACATCGGGAACATGCGGTCGTTCATGCTGGGCGACCTGATCCGCCGCGCGCTCCGGTTCGAGGGGTTCAGGGTCCGCTGGATCATGAACATCACCGATGTCGGACACATGACGGACGAGATCTCGGACACCGGTCGCGACAAGATGGAGCTCGCCGAGGCCGACGAGGGGCTCTCGGCGTTCGAGATCGCGCAGAAGTACACGGACGCGTTCCTCCATGGACGCTGACCTCGTCGGGATCGAGCCGGCCGATCTGTACCCGCGTGCCACCGACCACATCGACGACATGATCAAGGTGATCCAGACGCTGCTCGAGAAGGGCCATGCCTACGAGGTCGACGGTAGCGTCTACTACGACGTGACCACGTTCCCCGGCTACGGGAAGCTCTCGGGCAACACGCTCGACCGGCTGCGCGCGGGCCACCGCCAGGAGCTCACGGTCGACCCGAACAAGCGCCACCCCGAGGACTTCGCGCTATGGAAGAAGGCCGGCCCCCACCGCGCGTTGCGGTGGCCCAGCCCATGGGGCGACGGCTACCCGGGGTGGCACATCGAGTGCTCGGCGATGTCGATGAAGCACCTCGGCGAGCGCTTCGATATCCACACCGGCGGCAACGACAACAAGTTCCCCCACCACGAGGACGAGATCGCGCAGTCCGAGGCGGCCGTCGGCCATCAGGTGGTCTCGACGTGGGTGCACGGCGGCTTCCTGCAGATGAGCGGGCAGAAGATGGCCAAGTCGGCGAAGAACATCTACCGGGTCACCGACCTCGCCGAGCAGGGCGTCGACCCGCTCGCGTTCCGCCTGCTGTGCTTCGGCACCCGCTACCGCAGCGAGATGGACTTCAGCTGGGAGGCGCTCGAGGGCCAGCACCATCGCCTGGGCGACCTCCGCCGCAGGATGGCGACCTGGGCACCGGGGACCGGGCAGCGCTCGGACGAGGCGAAGGCGCTGGACGAGCGGTTCCGGGCGGCGGTCGCCGACGACCTCGACCTGCCCAGGGCGCTCGTCGTGCTGAACGAGACCGTCGGCTCGGCCGTCCCCGACGACCAGAAGTACGGGCTGCTCGCGTCGTGGGACGCGATCCTGGGGCTCGATCTCGAACGCGACGCGCGCGAGGGCTTCGAGCCGACCGAGGAGATGCTCGCCTTGGTGGCCGAACGCGACGCGGCCCGCGCCGTCAAGGACTTCGCGACCAGCGACCGGATCCGCGAGCGCCTGCAGGCCATGGGTCTCGAGGTCATGGACTCCGCGGAGGGGACGGAGATCCGACCTCGGATCTAGCGGGACCCGGGAAGGCCGTCTCTCGGACCCGCGCTCAGGCCGGGACGGAGGTCCACATCCCGGGCGCCCGATCGGGGACGGAGGCCGCCCTCCCCCGCGCCTCGTCACGCGCCCGCCGGAAGATCGCGGATCCCTGCATCCCGGGGAGCTCCGCTATCGTGCGATCCATCTCGAGCGCGGCGCTGCGGCCGTTCCCGTCCCCGAACAGGTGCAGGACCACGAAGTCGGTCTCGCTCTGCGGCCGGACACCCGTGCCCACGATCGCCCAGAGATGCTCCATCGCCCATCGCGTCAAACGGCGAGCCCACGCGCTGCGGGCCAGCCGGAGCCTCGCCTGGGCGCGATAGAACGCGAAGTGTCGGCGCTCGTCCTTGATGATCGCGTTCAGGAGGTTGACGAGCTCGGGGTGCTGGGTCTTCGCGATCAGGCGGTGGTAGGACGTGAGGGTCGAGAGCTCGTTGGCGGCGCCCCAGGTCATGTGTAGCGCAACGAAGTCGTCCATCACGGCGGATCCGAGCATCGTGCCGACGTGGCTCAGCCGTCCCTTGCCGCCGAGCCGCCGACGGATCCACTGGTTCCTCGGCAGCCGCGATGGATACGCGGAATCGGCGGTCACCCGTTCGAGATCCGGCGCGAGCTCCCAGCCCGCCTCACCCAGGAACCGGCTGAACGCCTCACCGTGCCACAGCTCCTCGTAGACCCAGCACGACAGGAACGCCGTGACGTCCGGCTCGTAGGCCGCCGGCGTCGCAAGCAGGTCCCGGAGGTAGATCGAGGTGTGGGTCTCGATGTCCATCATGTACGCGAGGCAGCGCGCCTCAGACTCGGAGACCGGGTGGCTGCGCACGCGATCCCAGGTCACGCCGGACAGGTCGACGCGCTTGGACGCACGCAGGTACCGGTCGAGGTCGAACTGCTCCATCTGGAGGGATTCGCAGTCATCCCCGCGAAGGATGACCGAAACCTCCCGGGCCGGGCGATCCCGTAGCGCCGCGTCATGCGACGACCGTGAGCTTCCGGCTGGCCTCGTTGAGCCGTTCCGCACCCTGCGCGGTCACCACGACCTGGTCCTCGATCCGGACGCCGAACCGCCCCTCCAGGTAGATGCCCGGCTCGTCCGAGAACGTCATCCCCGCTTCGAGCAGCGTCTCGTTCCCCTCGACGATGTACGGGGGCTCGTGGACCTCCAGCCCGATCCCGTGGCCGGTCCGGTGGACGAACCGTTCGCCGTAGCCTGCCTCGGTGATGATCGCCCGCGCCGCTCGGTCGACGTCCTGGGCCGCGGCGCCCGGGCGTACCGCCTCGAACGCCGCCTGCTGCGCGGCCCGGACGATCGCATACACCTCACGCTCCTCGTCCGAGGGCTCGCCCACGAAGACGGTCCGGGTGAGGTCCGAGCAGTAGTCGTCGCGCATCCCGCCGAAGTCCATCACGACGGCGTCGCCGGGCTCGACCCGTCGCTCCCCCGGCTCGTGGTGACCGGAGGCGGCGTTCGGACCCGAACCCACGATCGTGAAGTCGACGCGCTGATGGCCGTGCTCGCGCAGCAGGCGCTCGAGCTCGGCGGCGATCTCGGTCTCGGCGCGGCCGGCGAACGGCAGCTCGATCACGTCGGCGAACGCCGCGTCGGCCGCATTCGCCACGGCGCGGAGCCGTTCGATCTCGTCGGCGTCCTTGACCGCCCGGAGCAACGGGACGGCCTCGCTGGCGGTAACGAAGAAGCGGTCGGGCGCCGCCCGCTCGAGCGCGAGCAGGTGCGACGCCCAGGTCCGGTCGGTGACCGCGTATCGACCGGGGCCGAGCATCCCCGCGACGATCGCGTACGGATCGTCACGGCCGTCGCGCCAGTCGAGCATGGTCAGGCCCGGTGCTCCGGCAGCCGACTCCGCGAGTGGCCGCTCGAGCGTCGGGATCACCAACGTCGGATCGGCTCCCGTCGACAGCGCGAGCAGCGTCAACCGTTCGAGCGGCGGCGGCGTGTACGCGGTGAGGTAGGCCAGGTCCGGCCCCGGCGAGATCAGGATCCCGCCGAGCCCCGCGGCCTCCACTGCCACGAGGGTGCGGAGGCGCCGGTCGGCGTAGCGGTCCGCGCTCACAGCTTCATCTGGATCGGCTGGGCGAGGATCTCCACGGTGGCCGGCGTGGTCCCCAGCAGCTCTCCGTCGGACTCGATCGGGAGCGGACGGTCGGCCTCGATCACGAGCTCGCGCTTGACGCGGAACTCCTCGACGTGATCGTGCGGGATGTGCTCGCCCCGGTAGATCTTCGGGATCATCGTGAACGAGTCCGACTTCGGACCCTTGAAGACGAGCACGTCGAGCACCGAGTCGCCCGGGTACGAACGGGGCGAGATCTTCATGCCGCCACCGTAGTACTGGCCGTTGCCGACCACCACGAGGAAGGCCGGCCCCTCGTAGGTCTTGCGGTCGGCCTGGACGCGCACGTTCGCGAGCTTGAACCGGGGCAACTCGAGCCAGAAGCCGAAGAAGTACTTGGACTGGCCGAGCCGCGGCGACATGCGTTCGGCGCGCGCGGCGACGGCCGCGCCGAGACCGGCCTCGGCGACGTTCACGAAGTAGCGGGCGGCTCGCCCGCCTTCGGGTGTCGTGAACGTGACCTTACCGACGTCGAGCGGGTACGTGTTGTCGCCCGCGAGGTGGGAGCACGCGCGCGTCGCGTCGCCCGGGAGGCCGAACGTCCGGACGAAGTCGCAGCCGCTGCCGGCCGCCACGACCCCGAGGACCGCGTCGGGCACGAGCGGTTTCCCCTCGTCGTCGAACATGCCGTTCACGACCTCGTTCACGGTGCCGTCCCCGCCCACCGCGACCACGAACCGCCCTCCCGCCTCGAGCGCCTCGGTGGCGAGGCTGGTCGCGTCGCCCGGTCCCTCCGTCCGGAGGAGCCGGTAGGGCAGACCGCGCGAGCGGAGCGTCCGCTCGAGCTCCGGGATCTCCTCCCCCACGCGGCGACGGCCAGCGTGCGGGTTCACGATCACGCTCAGATCGCCGTAGGGGCTCGACATCGCGCGCATCCTACCGGCGGGGGGGCGCCGTGCGGCGCGGTCGGATCACACCCCCGTGTAGGCGACGACCCCGCGGTTGACCGCCTCGCGGGCACGCCGAACCAGGTGCGCGACTCCCTCGGGGGCCACCTCCTCGATCTGACGAAGCAGGTCGAGCACCTGCTTGCAGGTGCGCACGAAGTCCCCCGGCGACATGTCCGTCTCGCGCAGGACGTCCTCGAGCGACTCCCCCTGCGCCCACCGATGGATCGGCGCAGCGAACCCGTCCTCGAGCTCCCGGCAGAGCTCCACCTGGTGCCGGTCCTCGGCCTCGCGGACCCGGCGCCAGATCCCTCCGAAGGCCCTGTACCGCTCCACCGAGGCGGGCGTGGGCATCTCGGCGGTCCGAGGTGTGCGTTCGCGCGACTCGTACACGATCGTCGAGACGACCGCGGCCACCTCCGAGGGCTCCAGGCCCTCCAGCAGTCCGTCCGCGAGCGCCTCGGCCATCAGGATGTCGCCCTCGCCGTAGATCCGCGCCAGCGTCCGCCCCTTGGGTTCGATCGCGAACGCACGTACATACCCGAGCTCCTCGAGCACCGCGATCACGCGTTCGAACTGCCTGGCGAGCGTCTCCGTTCGGGTCCGGATGCGACGGTCGAGCCCGCGGATCTGCTGTTCGACCTGCGAGGCCCTGATCGCCCATCGCTCGTGCTCGGGCCGGTCGGGACAGTCGTGGCACGGGTGTGCCTCCGCCAGGCGCTCGTACCTGGCCGCCTCGCGCTCGACCCGCGCATCGACAACGCCCCGGGGCTTGCGTGGGGGTCGGACCTCCAGCGCGACGAGCCGTGCCGCCAGGTCACGGCGGTAGCGGGCGCTCCGGACGCTCCCCGACCGCGGCAGCGGGATCTTGGTCAGGACGGTCGGGGGCTCCTGGAAGTCCCGCAGACCCAGCCGGAAGAACTTGCGGTCCTGCGCGAGGACCGTGGGCCTGCCCTCTCGGACAGACAGCACCACGGCGAGCCCCCGGCGGCGCGCACGAGGGACGAAGATCACGTCGCCCGGACGCAGGGCCGCGAGCCCCTCGCGGATCGCCTCGGTGCGCGCCCGGTCGCGGCCCTTGCGGAACTCGTCCCGGACGGCCGCGGCCTTCTCGCGCAGCGCCCAGTATCCGGCGAAGTCACCGAGGTGGCAGCGCATCTGCTCTCGGAACCCGGCGAGCTGTGCCCGGTCGTGTTCGAGCTCACGCTCGAGGGTCACCACGCCGCGGTCCGCGAGGAACTGCGCGAACGAGGAGTTCAACAGGTGGTGCGCCTCGTCGCGGGTGTAGTTTCGGACGAGGTTCACGGCCATGTTGTAGGAGGGTCGGAACGACGACGTGAGCTCGTAGGTCCGTGTCGACGCGAGCGAAGCCACACGTTCGAACGCGACGTTGCGCTGGACCACGACCACGGCGTGGCCGAGCTCGTCGATCCCGCGGCGACCCGCGCGCCCGGTCAGCTGCGTGTACTCGCCCGGAGTGAGCAGCTCGTGCCGCTCGCCCTGGAACTTCCACAGGTCCTCGATCACCACCGACCTCGCCGGCATGTTGATCCCGAGCGACAGCGTCTCGGTGGCGAACACGATCTTCACGAGCCCGGCCTCGAACAGCTCCTCCACGGTCTCCTTGAACACCGGGAGCATCCCGGCGTGGTGCGCCGCGATCCCGGCTGCCAAGGCGTCCTGGAAGTCGTAGAAGCCGAGAGTCTTGAGGTCCTCCTCGTCCATCCAGGCGACGCGCATCTCGGCGAACGTTCGGATCCGGGACGCCTCCTCGCTGGTCGTGAGTCGGGTCCCGGCACCCATCAGCCACTCGACGCTCCGGTCGCAGCCGGCTCGGCTGAACACGAAGTAGATCGCCGGCAGCAGGCCCTGCTCGGCGAGGACCTCGACCACCTCCTCCCGCCGGGGGACGTAGACGCGGCGATGGCCCTCGCGCGGCCTCGGGATCCGCTGGTGCTGCGCCGTGCCCGAGCCCCGCCGGTAGTACGTCTTGTACCGGACCTCCTCGCGATCGAGCGAGACGACGTAGGGGTTGGGTGCAGCCTGCCCGTTCTGCTCGACGTGCATCGGATGCAGCTCGCTGCCGACCAGGTAGTGGTGCTCGAGCGGCACCGGGCGCTTCTCCTCGATCACTACGCGCGTCACGCCGCGGAGCGTGCCGATCCATTCGCCGAACTCCTCCGCGTTGGAGATCGTGGCCGACAGACAGACGACCGAGATCGACAGCGGCAGGTGGATCAGCACCTCCTCCCACACCCCGCCCCGGTACGGGTCCTGGAGGTAGTGCACCTCGTCCATCACGACCGTTACGAGACCGTCGAGCGCGTCGCTGCGCTCGTACAGCATGTTGCGCAGCACCTCCGTCGTCATGACGACGATCGGCGCGTCGCCGTTGATCGCGTTGTCCCCCGTGAGCAGCCCCACCTTCGCCGCCCCCAGCCGCGCGACGAGGTCCCCGAACTTCTGGTTCGAGAGCGCCTTGAGCGGGGTCGTGTAGAAGCATTTCCGGTCGGCGGCGAGCGCGCGGTCCACCGCGAACTCGGCCACGACCGTCTTCCCCGAGCCGGTCGGCGCGGCCACCAGGACGGACTCGCCGCCGTGGAGCGCCTCGATCGCGCGCAGCTGGAACGCGTCGAGCTCGAACGGGTAGCGGGCGGCGAAGCGCGCGGGATCGATCACGGGACCGAGTCTACGGGCGCCCCGCCCGGAGCCCGGCGCGGACCGTTCGAGGTCAGCGGAGCCCGCTGGCGGCGAGGTGCTCGAGCAACGCGGCATCGAAGGCCTCGGGCGCCTCGAGGTTCGACAGGTGTCCGACCCCCTCGATCGTCTCGAGGCGTCCCTGCGGGATCAGACCCGCCATCTCGGCCGAGATCTCGGGGGCGATCATGCGATCCTCGGTCGAGGTCAGTACGAGGGTCGGCACGTCGATCGTCGCGAGGTCCGGGGTCGAGTCCGGGCGTTCGGCCATCCCGAGCGACGCCGCGGCGATCGTCTCCGGCGGCTGCTCAGCGATCCAGCCCCGCACCCGCTCCCGCAGGCCCTCCGGTGCGCGATCCGACAGCAGCGCCGGCGGTTCCGTCGCGAGGAAGTTGCCCTCCGAGCGCAGGCGCTCGGCCAGCGCCCGCCGGGCGGCCGCGGCCTCGGGAGGGTCGGCCACGGCGCGGGTGTTGGCCAGCACGAACCCGATCACGCGGTCGCGGGCCCGCCGCCACAGCTCGAACGCCACGTACCCGCCCATCGAGAGGCCGCACACGACCGCCCGGTCGATGCCTCGTTCGCCGAGGGCCTCGAGAGCTCGCTCGGCGGCCGCGCCCATCGTCAGGACGTCGCCGGCCGGCTCCGAGCCCCCGAACCCCGGGAGGTGCGGCGCCGCCACGGCCAGGCCGTCCGGGAGGGTGGCGAGCTGCGGCTCCCACATCCTGGCGTCGACGGGCCAGGCGTGGAGCAGGAGGAGACCGTCGGTCATGAAGCGCCGGTCGGTGCCGGGAGCCCCGGCGCCTGCGGCGCGAACACGCCCGCCTTGGTCTGCGCCTCGACGTAATCCGCGTAGCCACCGTCGAAGATCTCGGTCGCGGCCTTCAGGATCGCCTTGGTGCGAGCCGCCAGCTCGGCGCGTTCGGCGCCCTGGGCGTCGGCCGCGAGCCCGAGCAGCTTCGCGGCCTCGCCGTACAGGGTCATCGCCCGGACGAAGTTGGCTTTGGCGTTGATCACGTACAGGACGAAGTCCTCGGAGAACCCCTTGCCACGCACCAGCGCCGTCTCGTCGATCGACTGCAGGGCCCCCAGGGCGGTCTTGGCCGAGGTCGCGGCGTCGGTCGCCGTCTGCGTCAGCGCCTCCGGGTCGGCCGGCGCGTCGGGTTTCTCCGCCACGAGGTCGTCCACGGCCGTCGAGAGGTCCGCGAACACCTGGTACCCGGCCGGAGGCTGCGCCTGGCCGATCGTCGTGAGCACGGGGTCGACCTGTCCCTGGAACGAGCTCATCGTGGCCCGCATCCGCCGCTCGAGATCGTCCTGCGCGCTCGAGTTGCGCTCCGCCATGAACCCGGCGACGAGTCCGACGACCACCATGACACCGAGGATGCTGAGGACCACCAGCCAGAACTCGCGCTTGGCAAGCAGAGGTTTCTTGACGGGCTGATAGACGGGCTTGGGCCCGCGGGTGACGGCCTTCGCGCTCCGCCCCTTGCTCTTGCCTTTGATCGCCATGCGAGATCCACCTAGCGTTTCAGGAGACGGCCCACGATGATAGCGGCTTCGTAGAACAGCACCATCGGGATCGTCATGGCGAGCATCGTGTACGGGTCCGAGCTCGGCGTGATGATCGCGGCGAAGACCGCGATGAACAGGATCGCCCCGCGCCGCCAGTCCCGCAGCTGACGGGTCGTGACGGCACCGGCGAGCAGCAGGAAGACGAGCACGACCGGAAACTCGAACGCGAGCCCGAACGACAGCGCGACGAGCATCACGAACGACAGGAACCGGTCCGCCGTCAGCAGGGGGGCGAACTGGCTGCCGGCGAAGCCGAGGAGGAAGTTCAGGGCCTTCGGGAGGGTCCAGTAGGCGACCAGCGCCCCGAGGGCGAAAAGGACCATCGAGGAGACGACGAACGGGATCGCCATCTTCCGCTCGCGCCGGGTAAGACCGGGCACGATGAAGGCCCACAGCTGATACAGCACCAGCGGCAAGGCGAGGAACAGCCCGAGGAACGCCACCAGCTTGAGCTTGATCAGCAGCGGCTCGAGGGCTCCGGAGAAGAACAAGGCGCAGTCGCGCGTCGCGCGTACGCCGCGGGGCACCGTCCGCCAGTAGTCGCAGTAGGGGTTCAGCAGGAGGTCGATCACGCGGTCGAACAGGAACCACCCGAAGATCGCCCCCACCGCGATCGCCGCGATCGTGAAGATCAGCCGGTACCGAAGCTCCGACAGATGGTCGACGAGCGTCATCGTGCCGTCGGGGCTCGGCTCGGAGCGCCGCCGGAGGCGTTCCGGGATCAGCTTCATCATCGACCCGGAGTCAGTCGGTCGCGCGATCGGTCGTGGCCGACGGGCCGTCCGGTGAGGGTTCCGGGCTCGACGAGGCGGGGCTCGGGGTCGGCGTCGCCGACGGTCCGCCGCCATCCGCCGGCGCCGTCGAGGGCTGCGAGGGCCCGGGTTGCGCTCGTTTCGGTTCGGGGGGTTTCGTCGGGTGGGCGACATCGATCCGGAAGGAGCGCTGGACCTCCTCCTTCGCGCGCCGGAGCTCCGCCAGGCTCCGCCCCAACGAACGCGAGATCTCCCGGATCTCGCCCGCGGGTAGCGGTTCGGAGGCAGCGGGGGTGGCGTCCTGCACCGACGGCCGCGGCTCGCCGGTCGTCGTTGCCGGTTCGGCGTTCGGGTCCGCGGCGTGAGCGTCGGCCTGCCCCCCGGGCTTCACCAGACCGGTCGGACGCGCACCCGAGCGGCCGTTCGGAGGCTCGTCGTCGAGGTTGACCTGGATCGTCCGCTTGACCTCGTCCTGCGCCTTTCGGAGCTCGCGGAGACCCCGCCCGATCGACCGTCCGAGCGCGGGCAGGCGCTGCGGCCCCACCACGATCAGGGCGATCACGAGGATGATCAAGAGCTCCTGCGGACCGATGTTCAGCATCTCGTCCTGCGCTCCAGGTGGCGCCCCAGTCGGCGCTCCAGGTCGGCGATCCGGGGGCGAGGGGCCCTCGTGAAGGTCATCGTACTGCTGCCGCCTCGGTTCAGCGGCCGGACCTCGGCCCCCGAGGCACGCCTCGGCTCCGGTCGGAGGCGGCGTCCGCGAGCTCGCCGATCTCCCGCGTGAGAGGCCCGACCTCGTCTTGGAACCGGCCCGCCGCGCGGCCGACCACGAACAGGTGCCGGATCAGCGCGATCAGGACGGCGAGGACGGCGACGAGCGACAGGAGCCCGACGACGAGCCAGACGAGCGCGGTCGTGGTCATCGGGTGTCGATGCTAGCGGAGGCGACGGCCGAGCGAGGTTACTGCGCGGTGAGGAACTGCTCGATGTAACGCTCATTCTCGAGCTTGAAGTGGAAGTCGATCACGTCGTCGATCGAGAACGCGGGTCCCGGGGGCAACGGCCCTCGCGGGTCCTCGGGGAGCTCGACGTCGGGCTCGAACAACTCCGCGGTCCCGCCCGGGGATCGCCCGGAGACGTCGACGCCGGCCGAGACGAGCAGCGCCACGATCTTGCGGTCCGCTCGCTTCTCGACGGGCTCCCTGCAGGTCGGGCAGTCGAATCGATAGGTGCCCTCACGCCCGCCCCGCATGACCTGCAACAGGATCGACTCCGGGCCCATGTCGACCTCTCCGCAGCGGGGGCATGTCGTCCGGATCGTTGTCATAACACACGCAATATCGGACAGCTGCCCTCGGCGCTTGAGCCCCCGGGCCGAGGAAGAGACGACGCTATCCGTACCGCTCGCGGGTCCGGCCGGCGAGCTCGCGGACGCGTTGGTGCAGCGCGGGAGGATCGACCACCTCGGCGTCCGGCCACAGACGGAGCAAGAGGCGCTCGAGCCATTCGAGTCTGCCGGCGGGGAGCTCGACCTCCAGGCGGCCGTCCCCGAGCTCCACCTCGCGAGAGGTCTCGTAGTACTCGGCCACCCATCGGGCCTCGGGCCGCAGGCGGACGGTCACGCGGACGTCGTCCTCGGCGGGCGTGTACAGCGGCCTGCCCGCGCCCCGGAGGCCCCGCGGCTCGAACCGCTTCCCGGTGGCCGCCGCGGCGTGGATCCGGTCGGCACGGAACAGGCGCTCGGAGTTCGAGCGGTGGTCCCATGCGGTCACGTACCAGTTCCCGATCGCGAAGAAGACCTCCTCGGGGTCGATCTCGCGCTCGGTGGTCTCGGCCCCCGATGCCGCGTAGTACTCGACCCGAAGGCGCTCCCGATCCGAGGCCGCGCGGCGGAGCTCGCCGAGCGTGTCCGGAGTCCGTTCTTCTCCCGCCGAGTCCACCCGCTCGGGCAGGTCCCCGAGCGTCTCGGGGCCCAGCGCGTCCGCCAGCTTGCCGAGTGCCGAGGCCAGGGCCGGCGCCTCCTCCAGGCCCGGAGCGCCGGCCAGCACGGTGCCACGTAGATAGATCGCGAGCGCCTCGCTCCGCGTGAGCCGCAGGGGCCGGGCGAAGTAGTCGGCCATGCCGATCCAGATGCGGCCGTCCTGGATGTCGACGTCGATCAGGTCTCCCGGCCCGTAGGGCGGCAGCCCGGAGACGAACAGCAGGTCCAGGTCGGCCAGCAGCTCGGGTTCGGACATCCCGAACAGGCCCGCCGCCTCGGCGACCCTCGTCCCTTGGTTGCGGACCAGGTACGGGACGACCGTCAGCAGCCGCCGCAGCCGTTCGGACGCCTTCTCGGGAGCCTTGCGTGTCGCGCCCGAGCGCCGACCGCCCTCATGAGGCAAGGATCTGCTCCAGCCGTCCGATGATCTCGGATCGCAGTTCGGGAGGCTCCACCACCTCGGCATCGGGTCCGAACGACAGGATCCACGAGATCAGCCCCTCCCCCGGCGACCAGCCAAGGCGGACCTCGACCCAGCCGTCCTCCCGGGTTCGGAGCGTGTCCGCCCCCGCGATCCCCTTCGTCGCCCACCACGCGACGTCGGGCGCGAACGCGAGGGTCGCGGTCGTTTCGGCATCGCCGGGACCCCACGGCCCGGCCCGGACGTGTTCGCCTGCGCGGAAACCGTCGGGGGGCTCCATCCCCTCCCCCGCGATCTCGAGGTCGTCCGAGATCCGTGAGAGGCGGAACGAACGGATCTCCGCTCGGTCCAGATCCATGCCGACGAGGTACCAGTGTCCCCCACGGACCGCCAGCCCGAACGCATCCACGGTGCGGTCCGAGCGCTCGCCTCGTGACGTCCGATACGCGAAGCGCACGCGACGTCCCTCCGCGACCGCCTCGGCGGCCCGAGACAGGTTCGGGTCGGCCTCGCCGGCGAGCGCCCGGGGGCCCAGGCCGGCCAGGATCCCGCGGTCGGCGCCCGAGAGCAGCTTGCGGACGGCCTCCTCCGCCGAGACGTCGCCCCCCGAACGCACAGCGACGAACAGCGCCGAGAGCTCCTCGGGCGTGAAGGCGATGTCGGGGAGGTAGTAGCGGTCCTTGTCGATCGTGTATCCGTGCTCGACGTCCCACGCATCGGTCGAGACGACGTCGATCGGCACCCCGATGTCGCGGAGGACGTCCTTGTCGCGCTCGAACATGCGCTTGGCGGACGACGCGTCCTGATGCCCGTACCCCTCCGCCAGCTTGCTGCGGATCTGGTCGAACGTGAGCGGCGACCGGGACTCGAGCAGCAGGGCGACGAGGTTCACCAGGCGTTCGAGCGGGTGCATGGCCGCGGCATCATACTTTCCGCCATGTCGCCAGGCCCCCCGACACGAGGGAGCGTGCGCCTGCGTCACGCCACCGTCCGGCGCGTCCGGAGCGAGCGTCCGGGCGTGCTGGAGCTCGACGTGGTCGTGGACGACGATCCGACCCCACCGCTGGCCGCCGAGCCCGGGCTGGCGGTGGCGTTCACGCAGCTCGTCGGCCGCGTGGAGGCCGGCGATCGCGTCCTGGTGAACACCACGGGGGTGGCGCTCGGTCTCGGGACGGGCGGCTTCCACCTCGTCGTGGCCGTTGACGACCAGACCCCGACCGAGCTCGACCACCCGGGACGGGTGATGAAGGCTCGGTACACGCCGCTGCAGGTGGCGGTGGAGAGCGTCGAGGAGACCGATCGCGAGGCGCTCGAGCGCTCCGTGGGCCTGGGCGGCAGGCCGGTCGTGTGCGCGCCGTTGCATTCGATGATCGGACCGATCGCCGCCGGGGCGCGGGCGGCCGGCGCCGAGCGGATCGCCTACGTGATGTCCGATGGAGCAGCGCTTCCGGGTCGGCTCTCGAACCTCGTTCCGCGCCTGCGCGTCGCGGGGCTGCTGGACGGGTTCGTGACGAGCGGCCAGGCCTTCGGGGGTGAGCTCGAGGCCGTCACGATCTGGACCGGTGTGCTCGCCGCCGCCGAGCTCGTCGGCGCGGACGTCGTGATCGTGGCCGACGGGCCGGGCAACCTGGGCACCGACACGACGTGGGGCGTGAGCGCGCTCGCGAGCGGCCACGCCCTGAACGCCGCGGAGGCGCTCGGCGGGCGCCCCGTGGCGGCGCTCCGCGTCTCGTTCGCCGACGCCCGCGAACGCCACCGCGGGGTCTCGCACCACTCGCTCACGATCCTGGAACGTGTGTGCCGGGTGGCCGCCGACGTCGCCGTCCCGGTCCTCGAGGGACGCGAGCGCGACCTCGTGTGGAACTCGCTGCGCGAGCGACGCCTCGAGGAGCGACACCAGCTGGTCGAGGTTGACGGGCGGCCGGCGCTCGACGAGCTCGAAGGCGCGGGGGTCGAGATCGACTCCATGGGCCGCACGGCGTCGGATGACCCGGCGTTCTTCCTCGCGGCGGGCGCCGCGGGCATCCTCGCGGGCAGGATAGCGTCTCGATCGCGCGGCTGGCGCCGGGGCGCCGGCTGAGCCCTACCGCGGGTGTGTCAACGAACGTAGAGAGCTCGGCCGATGGACCGTGTCACATGTGGGAGATCAGCTGCTCGACGCGTTCGTCCACGCTGCGGAACGGGTCTTTGCAGAGCACCGTCCGCTGGGCCTGGTCGTTCAGCTTGAGGTGGACCCAGTCCACCGTGTAGTCGCGACGCTTCTGCTTCGCGTGACGGATGAAGTCCCCCCGGAGCTTGGCCCGCGTCGTCTGCGGGGGTTCCCGCATCGCTCGCTGGATCTCCTTCTCCGCGACGGCGCGTTCCATCTTGTCCGCGCGCTCGAGCACGTAGTACAGGCCGCGCGTGCGGTTGACGTCGTGGTACGCGAGATCCAGGAGCGCGACGCGCGGGTGGGAGAGCGGCAGCTGGTGGCGTTCGCGATAGTTCTCGATCAGGCGCTGCTTGGCGACCCAATCGACCTTGCGCACCAGCCGCTCCGGCTTCTGCAGGATCAGCGCGTCGAGCGCCTCGCGCCACTCCTGCAGCAGCTGCTTTGACTGCGGATCGGGACCGCGTCGCTCCAGGAAGCGTTCGGTGCGCTCGTAGTACTCCTCCTGCACCTCGATCGCCGAGAGCTCCCGCCCGTTGGCCAGCCGGACCTTCTTGCGACAGGTCACGTCGTGGCTGATCTCGCGGATCGCGCGGATCGGGTTCTCGAGCGAGAGGTCGCGCATCACCGTGTTCGCCTCGAGCATCCGAAGGACCAGGTCGGTGACGCCCACCTTCATCCAGGAGCTGAACTCCGACATGTTCGAGTCCCCGACGATCACGTGCAGCCGGCGGAACCGCTCGGCGTCCGCGTGCGGCTCGTCGCGCGTGTTGATGATCGGTCTCGAGCGCGTGGTCGCCGACGAGACGCCCTCCCAGATGTGCTCGGCGCGCTGGGCGATGCAGAAGACGGCGCCGCGCGGGCCGTGCAGGACCTTGCCGGCGCCGCACCAGATCTGCCGCGTCACGAAGAACGGGATCAGCAGGTCGGCCATGCGCGCGAACTCGCCCTGCCGAGCCACCAGGTAGTTCTCGTGGCACCCGTACGAGTTGCCCGCCGAGTCGGTGTTGTTCTTGAAGAGGTAGACCTGCCCGCTGATGCCCTCCTCGTGCAGCCGGACCTCGGCCGCGGCGAGGAGCGCCTCGAGGATCCGCTCCCCCGCCTTGTCGTGCGCCACCAGGTCCGAGATCTGGTCGCATTCGGGCGTCGCGTACTCGGGGTGCGAGCCGACGTCCAGGTAGAGCCGGGCGCCGTTCTCGAGGAACACGTTCGAGGAGCGTCCCCAGTGCACGACCCGTCGGAACAGGTACCGGGCCACCTCGTCGGGCGAGAGCCGCCGCTGCCCGCGGAACGTGCAGGTGACGCCGTACTCGTTCTCGAGCCCGAAGATGCGTCGTTCCACGCGTCGAGTGTAGGCCCCGCCCGGAACGAAGGCGGGGAACCGCCGGCTCAGCCGGCCAGGATCGTGGCGACCTCGTCCTCGCCCAGGCGGCGGAACTTCCGGCGTTGCGAGCGTGTCCGGTCGAGCACCCCGGCCTCGACCTGCTCGGCCTCGATCTCGCGCCCCTCGGCGGTCGAGAGCGCCCCGACGGCCTGACGCACGGCCGTGGCGAGGTCCCACCCCGGCAGGTACCCCTCCTGCACCGCGCTGGACAGCTCCTCGGCGTGCCCGCCGATCGCCACGTGGCCGTGCTCATCCGTGACGGTGCCGTCGAACAGCACGTGGTAGATCTCGTTGCCGCCGTCGTCCTCGCCCACCTCGCCGACGAGGATCTCGACCTCGTACGGCTTCGGCTGTTGCGTGAAGATCGTCGACAGGGCCTGCGAATAGGCGTTGGCCAGGTCGCGGGCGCGCACATCGTCGCGGTCGTAGGAGTAGCCGCGAAGGTCGGCGTGCCGCACCCCGCTGATCCGGAGGTCCTCGAACTCGCTGTACTTGCCGACCCCGGCGAACGCGATCCGATCGTAGATCTCGCTGATCTTGTGGAGCGTCGCGCTCGGGTTCTCGGCGATGAACAGCACCCCGTCCGTGTACTCCAGCCCCACCACCGACTTGCCGCGGGCGATCCCCTTGTGCGCGAAGTCCGACAGGTCCTTGATCCGCTGCTCGGGTGGCACGTACGGCATGAAGCTCACGAGCCGCCTCCCACGACGCCCTCGTATGCGCTCCGGAGCTCCTCCCCGCCGACGCTTTCCGCTCCCTCGGCGGTCACCACGACCACGGTCGGGAAGATCCCCCGCGTCGGATCCGGCCCCCCGGTCGCCGCGTCCTCCTGCGAGGCGTCCACCAGGGCCTCAACGGCGACCTCCAGGGCCTCGCCGCGATCGAGGCCGGGGCGCCAGCGCTTCTTGAGCGAGCTCTTCGCGGGGCGGCCACCCGATCCCGTGGCGTGGTAGTCGTCCTCCTCCCACCTGCCGCCGGTCGCGTCGTAGTAGAAGATCCGGCCCTCCTCGCGGCGCTCGTCGAACCCGCCGAACAGTGGCACCACGACGAGCCCCTGGATCGCCATCGGCAGGTTCCCGCGGATCATCTGCGCGAGCCGGTTCGCCTTGCCCTCGAGCGAGAGCCGGTCGCCGGTGATCTTCTCGTAGTGCTCGAGCTCGAGCTGGAACAGCTTGACGATCTCGATCGCCTGCCCGGCGGCCCCGGCGATCGCGATCACCGAGAGGTCGTCCGCGGCGAAGACCTTCTCCATCCTCTCGTCGGCGATCGTGAAGCCCTCGGTCGCCCGCCGGTCCCCACCGAACACGACCCCGGTCGCGAACTTCAGCGCCACGACGGTCGTCCCGTGGGGGGAGGCTACGTCGGAGGAGATGCCGGTGGCGGTTGGCAGGGTCTCGGGGCGGCTTCGCCGCACGAGATCGACGAAGCTCGGGTTCGCGCCGATCGGACCGCCCGAGGGTTCGGGCGGGAACAGCGGACCCTCGGTCATTCGCCGCCCTTCTGGACGTACGACTTGACGAACTCCTCGGCGTTCTCCTCCAGGACGGAGTCGATCTCGTCCAGGATGTCGTCCATCTCCTCCTTGAGCTTCTCGCCCTTGGAGGCGGAGGTCACCTGGCCGGCCTCGTCGTCCGAGCCGCCGCCGGAACGCTTCTGGGTCTTCTTCTGCTCCTGCTCCTGAGGCACCGCCGAGCTCCTTCCGTGAGGGATCGATTCTATCCGGACTCCGCGACGGCACCATCACCGCTGGGACGGACGTCCCGAGGTCGCCCCGGGCGGCGCCCGTGCGGGGAGCGGTTCGGATCGGTCCGTCGGGAACGAGGTCCGCTAGGACCGGAGCATCTCGACGAGCGCCGCCGCGTCGGCGGCCTCCTCGAACAGCCGGTCGACGTGCTCCCTCGTGCCTCGGAGCGGCTCGCGCATCGGCACGCGCTGCAGTGCCTCGGCCCCGGTGTCGAAGATGATCGAGTCCCACGAGGCCGCGGCTATCGCGTCGGGATAGCGCGAGATGCAGCGCCCCCGGAAGTAGGCCCTGGTGTCCTCGGGTGGCTCCATGATCGCACGCTCGACGTCCTCGTCCGAGACGAGTCGCTCGACCTGACCCGTGGCGACCAGTCGGTGGTACAGCCCCTTGTCACGGCGCACGTCGTGGTACTGCAGGTCGATCAGCCGCAGCTTGGCGTCCGACCACTCGAGCCCGTCCCGCTCGCGGTAGCCGTCGAGCAGCCGGTACTTCGCGACCCAGTCCAGCTCGCCGGAGAGCTGCATCGGGTCGTCCTCGAGCCCGGTCAGCACCGCCTCCCATCGCTCGAGCACCTCGAGGTTGTCCTCCGTCGTGTCCTCCTGCTCGACGTACTTCCGCGCGCGTTCGAGGTACTCCCACTGCATCTGCACCGCCGTGAGCTTGCGGCCGTCGGCCAGGCGGACGAGCGCCGTGCACGTGAGGTCCCGGGACACGTCGTGGAGCGACTGCACCGGCGTCGCCAGCGTGAGGTCGGGGACGTCGCCGTCCTCGATCAGCTTCAACACGAGCGACGTCGTGCCGAGCTTGAGTAGCGTCGCCACCTCGCACAGGTTCGCGTCGCCGACGATCACGTGCAGGCGGCGGTACTTCTCGGGGTCGGCGTGTGGCTCGTCGCGCGTGTTGATGATCGGACGCTTCAGGGTGGTCTCCAGGCCGACCTCGGCCTCGAAGAAGTCCGCGCGCTGCGTGACCTGGTAGCGGTCCCGGGACCGCTCGTCCCACGACGCCTCGCCGCCGAGCTTTCCCGCTCCGCAGAAGATCTGACGGCTCACGAAGAACGGGGTGAGCCCCGCGACCAGGTTCGCGAACGGCACCTGCCGGTCGACCAGGTAGTTCTCGTGCGTCCCGTACGAGTTGCCCTTGCCGTCGCTGTTGTTCTTGTAGACCGCGAGCCGCTGCGCGCCGGGCATCGTTCGGCGGATCTCGTCGAGGGACCGTTCGAGCACGCGCTCCCCCGCCTTGTCGTGGATCACGAGCTCGCGCGGGGTCACGCACTCGGGTGTCGAGTACTCGGGGTGGGCGTGGTCGACGTAGTAGCGGGCGCCGTTCGGCAGGATCACGTTCGCGAGACCCAGATCCTCCTCGGAGGGCTCCCGCAGCTGGACCGGCTCGAACCCGCGCGCGTCGCGGAGCGGGGACTCCTGCTCGTAGTCCCAGCGGATCCGCCGGAGCGCGCCCGCATACGTGCTGATCAGCAGCGAGGACGAGATCACCGGGTTGAACTCGGGAGACGCGACCGCGGAGATCCCGTACTCGGTCTCGGTGCCGATGACCTTGGGGATGGCCATCCGGGGACCTTACAGGTACTGGCCGGCGCTGACCCGCTCGACCTGCCTACCCTCGCTGTCCCCGTCGCCGAGCAGGGTTCGCACGTAGACGATGCGCTCGCCCTTCTTGCCCGAGATCCGGGCCCAGTCGTCCGGGTTCGTGGTGTTCGGCAGGTCCTCGTTCTCCTTGAACTCGTCGCGGATCGCGTGCGACAGGTCCTCGGCCTTGATCCCCTTCTCCCCCGTGGACAGGAAGCGCTTGATCGCCTCCTTCTTCGCGCGGCGCACGATGTTCTCGATCATCGCGCCCGAGTTGAAGTCCTTGAAGTACAGGATCTCCTTGTCGCCGCTCGCGTAGGTGACCTCGAGGAACCGGTTGTCCTCGGCCTCCGAGTACATCCGGTCGATCGTCGACTGGATCATCCGCGCGGTCGTCACCTTCACGTCGCCGCTCGCGCGGGCGACGTCCTCGGGGTGGATCGGCACGGTCGGGTTGAGGTACTTGGCCATGATGTCGGCCGCCTGCGCGGCGTCCGGGCGCTCGATCTTGATCTTGACGTCCAGCCGCCCCGGCCGCAGGATCGCGGGGTCGATCAGGTCCTCGCGGTTCGAGGCGCCGATCACGATGACGTTCTTCAGCGTCTCGACGCCGTCGAGCTCGGACAGGAGCTGCGGCACGATCGTCGACTCGACGTCGCTCGAGATCCCGGTGCCGCGGGTCCGGAAGATCGAGTCCATCTCGTCGAAGAACACGATGACGGGCAGCCCCTCCTCGCTCCGCTCCTTCGCTCGTTGGAAGATCTGGCGGATCTGACGTTCGGTCTCGCCGACGTACTTGTTGAGAAGCTCGGGCCCCTTGATGTTCAGGAAGTACGAGTGCGCGTCCTGGCGCCCGGTCCGCTCGCGCACCTTGTCGGCGAGCGACTTGGCGACGGCCTTGGCGATCAGCGTCTTGCCACAGCCCGGAGGCCCGTACAGCAGGACGCCCTTCGGCGCCTCGAGCTGATGCTCCTGGAAGAGCTCGGCGTACAGGAACGGGAGCTCGACGGCGTCGCGTATCGCCTCGATCTGTCCCTCGAGCCCGCCGATGTCCTCGTAGGACACGTCGGGGACCTCCTCGAGGACGAGCTCCTCGACCTCTTCCTTGGGCAGTTTCTCGAGCGCGACGTTGGACCTCGGGTCGATCAGCAGCGGATCCCCGGCGCGGATCTGCTCGTCGAGCAGCCCGGTGCCGAGCGTGGCCACCAGCTCCTCGTCGCCGCGTCCGATCACGATCACGCGGTCGTCGCCCAACCGGTCCTTGACCTTGACCACCTCGCCCGCCCGGTCGGGCGGCAGCACCTCGACCACGTTGAGCGCCTCGTTGAGGATCACCTCGGCGCCCTTGCGCAGGCGGTCGGTCTCGACGTCCGGCGACAGGTTCACACGCATCTTGCGGCCCGCGGTGAACACGTCGACCGAGCCGTCGTCGTTGGTGCCGAGGTACACGCCGAACGACGCCGGCGGCTGGCTGAGCTTCTCGACCTCCTCACGGAGCCCCTCGATCCGCTCCTTCTCGGCCTGCAGGGTGCCGGCGAGCTTCTCGTTCTGCGAGAGCGCGCGCGAGAGATCCGAACGCGCCTCGAGGAGCTTGTCCTCGAGCAGCTTGACCTGGCGGGGGGCGTTCGTGAGCCGGCGGCGGAGGAGGGAGACCTCGTCCTCGAGGAAGCGGACCTGCGTCTGGAGCTCGTGGACCTGTTTCTCGAACTGTTCCTGCTGTTCGCGTGGATCGGGCTCCGGCATCTCCTTCACCTCCCGCCGGTGCGGAAGCATACCTCCGGTCTTCCCCGCGACCGATGAAGACGGGGGAGGTCTCTTGGCCTATGCATACGGTCTTCGGCCGGTACGGCGCTTGACCTGAGCGCTTTTCAGATGCGATGGGCCAGCGTGATGAACCCGGTGTGCGCCACCATCCGCTGATCCGGTCGCACGCTCCGAGCGGTCACGTGCCACGAGCGGTGCAGCACCTCGAACGTCTCCAGGTGCTCGTAGGCGTTGCGCTCCAACGCGAGCACGAGCTGTTGCACCTGGTTCGTCGTCGGCAGGTACCCGCAGAAGATGGCGCCCGGGGGCAGGACGGTCGAGAGCGGCTCGAGCGTCTCCCACGGCTCCGGGAGGTCCAGGATCGCGCGATCGAACGTCTCGCCGCTCCCCCCGACGTCGCGCACGTCGCCCTCGCGGAGCTCGAGCCAATCGGGCGCCTTCCCGAAGAAGGACTCGATGTTGCGCGCGGCGCCCGCCTGGAACTCGCGCCGCAGGTCGTAGGACACCACCCGGCCCTCGGGCCCTGTGGCCCGGCAGAGGGCGAGCGTGAGCGACCCCGAACCCGTCCCGGCCTCCAGGACGCGTGCGCCGGGGGAGACGTCGGCCCCGACCAGGATCGCGCCGACGTCCTTCGGGTAGACGAGCTGGGCGCCCCTCGGCATCTTCAGCACGAAGTCGGCCAAGCGCGGCCGGAACGCCCGGAACGCCATCCCGGTCGCCGAGTGCACGAGGGTCCCCTCGGGCGACCCGATCAACAGGTCGTGCGGCAATCCGCCGCCGTGGGAGTGCCAGGTCTCGCCGGTCTGGAGCGTGAGCAGGTACCGACGGTCGCGCTGGTCCACGAGCAGGATCTTCTCCCCCGCCTCGAACGGCCCGTTCATCGACGGAGCGTCCCGTAGATCTCGACCGGCATGACCTCCTGGGACAGCGCCTCGGCGGTCTCACGGTCGTCGGCCCCCGGGGAGCCTCGTTCGTCCCGCTTCCCCTCGAGCCGCTCACCCAGGATCTGCGCCCGCGCGCGGCAGAACGCGCAGAACCTGCCCGTCGTCGGCTGACCACAGCGCTCGCACCCGCCCAGCTGAACCTCGTCCTGCGTCGCAAACAGCGGCGCCGCCCGGTCGAGGTAGCCGAGGAAGAACTGGGCCTTGGTCCCGGGCGACGCGGATTCGAGCTGGTTCATCGCCTCCTTGTAGCGGAGCTGCGTGTTGCCCCCGACGAGCGGGCACTCCTCCACCACGTAGTCGATCCCGCGCAGGAACGCGAACGCGGCCGTCTCGAGCTCCGAGAGCCGGTACAGCGGCTTGACCTTGCGCGCGAACCCTTCCTCCGCGGGCAGAACGGGCGACTGGCGGGCGATGTAGTCCGTCTGCCACCTCAGGGTGTTGCCGAGCAGGGTGGCGGCCTCGTCGTCGAGGTTGTGACCGGTCGCGATCACGTCGTACCCGCCCTCGCGTGCAGCCCGGTTGAAGACGTAGCGCTTGGACAGCCCGCAGACCGCGCAGGTCGACCGCGAGCCCTTCCTGCCGGCGGTCGGCACGTCGAACCCGTAGTCGCGCGTCAGGTCGATCTCGACCAAGTGCGCGCCGCGTTCGCGTGCGAAGGCCCGGGCGACCTCGTGCGACCGCTCCGAGTACTCGCCGATCCCGAGGCCCAGGTACAGCCCGTCGGCCCGGTAGCCGAACTCGAGCAGGACGTCCCACAGCGCCAGCGAGTCCTTGCCGCCCGAGACCGCGACCAGGATCCTGTCCGTGGGGTCGAACATGTCGTGCGCCTCGATCGCCCGCTTGACCTGCTCGCGCACGTGGCGCAGGAAGCACACGGCGCAGAAGGCCGCATTGTGCCGGCGGATCTCGACGACGGCGGGCGCCTTGCAGCGCCGGCACTTCATCCGGTTCGCGGCGCCGCCGCTGATCACCGGGCGGATCTCGATCACGTCGTTCTCGCCGACCCGATCTTCGCGCGTGAGCAGCTCGCGCTCGCGGATCACGAGCACGGTGTCGGGGTTGATGCCGAGCTCGCCGAGGACGTCGTGGATCTTCCGAGCGCCGGCGAGCTCGACCTCCCGGTCGGGGTTGCGGAGCCTCACCTTCACGCAGGTCAGGCTAGCGCACCGCCGGCGCCGGGGTCGCTACGCTCGGGATCAGGCGGTCGGGACCGGGTTCACGCCCAGCGTGACCGAGACCTCGTCCTGGGAGCCGTCGGCGTGGACGATCCCCACGCTGACCTCGTCGCCTGGCCGATGCGAACGGATCAGCCCGCCGAGCTGTTCGGAGTCGGTCACCGTCCGGCCGTCGAACCGCACGACGGTGTCACCGACGACGATCCCCGCGTCGTCGGCGGGGCCGCCGCCCACGACGTCGACGATGACGGCGCCCTGATCAACGGGCGGAGCGAACTGGAACTGGACCTGCGGATCGGAGGCCGGGCCGGAGCTGATCCCCATGAACGCCACGGGCTGTGAGGGATGCTCGGCGGCCTGGAAGATCGTCGGCTTGACCGAATCGATCTGGATCGCGAACCCGATGTTCTCGGCCTGGTTCGCACCCGCCGAGTTGATCCCGACGACCCGCCCGTCCATGTTGAGGAGCGGTCCGCCGGAGTTCCCGGGGTTGATGGCCGCATCGGTCTGGATCACGTGGTCGTAGACGCGGGTCTGGTCGGCGCCACACTCCGAGACCGGACATCCCGTGTCCTGGACGTCGATCTGCCTCGTCAGCGAGGAGACGATCCCCGCGGTCACCGAGGGGCCGCCCTCGAGGCCGAGGGCGTATCCAACCGCGACGACGCGCTGCCCGAGCTGCAGGGCATCCGAGTCGCCGAGCGTCACGGTCGGCAGTTCGTCGGCATCGATGTCCAGAACCGCGAGGTCGGCCCCCACGTCGCCCCCGATCACCCGCGCGTCGTAGTGAACGGGGTCGTCCGCCGACGTCAGCACCGTGACCTTCGAGGCGTTCTCGACCACGTGGTAGTTCGTCACGATGATGCCGTCCGAGCGCACGATGAACCCCGTGCCCTCCGCCTGACCGGCGTCGGTGTCGACGACGACGTTCACGACCGCCGGCAGGACGCTGTTCACGACGTTCACGACGGCATCCCTGCCGCTCGAGTGGATCGGCTGGGAGGAGGGGAAGTTCGCCGCCGGAGAGCCGTTCGTCTGGGGTTGCGTGGTGGCGGTGTTGGTGCTTCCCGTCGTGCACGCGGAGAACGCAAGCGCCGCAACGACGCCGAGCGCGAGGAGGGCACGCCTCATGGTCATGGCTCCAGTCTGTCGGGTTCAGGCTCCATTCGACACGCGGCGCCCAGGCGTTCACCCGCTGCCGGAAGACCCGCTCGGCGTGGACCCGATCGCTACCCGATCGCAACATCCGTGGCTCGGGGACGCGGCAGCAGCCCCGCGCCCTCGACCACGCGAGGGATGGCCTCCTCGTGGTTGATCGTCATCAGGTGGATGCCGCTCACCCCGGGGATCTGCCGGACCGCCTCGACGATCTCGAGGGCGAGCCTGATCCCCTCCTCCCGCTGTGCGTCGCGGGGCACCGAATCCATGCGCTCGATCACGTGCTCGGGCACGTCGAGCCCCGGCACCTGGTCCCGCAGGTACCGCGCGCCCACCGCGGAACTCGGCACGAACACTCCGGCGAGCACCCACACGTGGTCGAGGAGCCCGAGCTCGCCGCAGCGCGCCATGAAGACCCGAAGCTTCTCGAGGTTGAAGCAGATCTGCGTCTGGACGAACTCGGCCCCCGCCTCGATCTTCGTGCCCAGCCGGATCGGCCGGAACTCGAGCGGCGGCGCGAACGGGTTCTCGACGGCGCCGATCAGGAAGCTCGGCGCGTCGGTCAGGGCCCGGCCCGACAGGTAGGTGCTCTCGTCGCGCATGATCGCGGCCATCCTGATCAGCTGGACGGAATCGAGGTCGTAGATCGGCTTGGTCTCTGGATGGTCGCCGGCGCTGACGTCGTCGCCGGTCATGCAGACGATGTTGCGGACGCCGAGTGCGGCCGCACCCAGGAGGTCGGCCTGCAGGGCGAGCCGGTTGCGGTCGCGGCAGACCAGCTGCATCACGGGTTCGACCCCCTGTTCCAGGAGCAGCCGCGCCGCGGCGATCGCCGCGATGTGCGCGTGGGCGGCGCTGTTGTCCGTGCAGTTCACGGCGTCGACCTTCCCGCGGAGGGTCTCGGCGAGCTCGATGACGCGCCCCGGCTCGGCCGAGTCGCTCGTCTGGAGCTCCGCCGTGACGACGAACTCGCCGTCCTGCAGCAGACGATGGAGGTGGCTGCGCGGAACCTCGTCCGTCATGCGGCCGGACTCACGACGTTGATCCGTGCGCGGCTCCCGCGGCCCAGCCCTTCGGCACGTGCCGGTCTCGTCGCGTCACGAGGTTCTCCCACGACGACGTGCCCTGCAGCCGCCAGTCGACCGGCGGCTCGACGTGCTGGATGTGATTGCGCCACAGCGGCAGGCGCCGCGAGCCCTCCCAGGCGGAGACCCAGACGCACTTCATCTCGGGCAGCACCTCGCAGCTCCCATCCTGCAGCGTGCCGCCGCAGGGGCCGTTCCGCAGGTTCTTCGGGCATCGCATCGGGCACGACAGCCCCGTCGAGTGCAGGATGCACTGCCCGCACATGCGGCAGTCCCACACGGTCTCCTTCGTGACGCGTTCGACGAGCAGCAGGGCGCGCCGGAAGCCCGTCGCCGGGGGTGCCGTCTCCGGCGGCCTCCGGTCGACCCTGGTGCCCTTCATCGAGGATCCTCGCTCGGACCGGCCCGAGCGAACCCTAACCCCGCAGGGAGGCCGCCGGGACCTCCTTGCGTGCGTCGATGAACGGGATCGCGGCGGTGGTGACGATGATCGGGCCGTGCTCGGACTCGACGTCGATACTCGTCCCCGGATCGGCGAGCTCGATCGGCACCCACGCGTACCCGATGTTCCTTTCGAGCTTCGGCGACCACACCGCGTCTGTCACCCTGCCGATCTGCTCCCCGCCCCGGACCACGGGCCAGAACCACGAGAGCTCCGCCTTGAGCTCGTCGCCCGACCATTCGATCCCGACAAGCTTGCGATCGACGCCCCCGACCTTGAGGGCTTCGAGCGCCGCCTTGCCGATGTAGTCCTGCGGCTGCTCCTCGACCAGGTGCTCCAGGCCCATCAGGTGCAACGGCGTGTCCTCGTGGGTCATGTCCGAGTTGTAGTTCATGATGCCGGCCTCGATGCGGCGCGCCTCGACGGGCGCGACCGGCCGGATCCCGAACTCCTCGCCCGCCGCGAAGACCGCCTCCCACAGGTCGTCGCCCCGGCCGGGGTCGAGCAGGTTGATCTCGAAGCCTTGGACCGCGGTCCACCCCGTCCGGCTGATCAGCACCGGGATGTCGCCGACGTCGAACCAGTCGCACCAGTAGTACTTGAGGTCGAGCACGGCGGGTCCGACGAGCCTCTCGAGCGTCTTGGCGGCCATCGCCCCCTGGACCTGCATCGGGTACGCATGGGGGTACGACACCTCGACGTCGAGGTTCGACCGCGCCGCCGCGCCGAGCGCGTACAGCCCTGCGTCCGAGTCCGCGAGCTGCATCCACCATCGATCCTCGCCGACGTGGAGCAGCACCGGATCGTTGAGGATGCCGCCGTCCGGCGCGGTCACGATCATGTATTTGCCCTGCTTGACGGCGCACCTCGTCAGGTCCCTGCACGTGAGCGAGTCGACGAAGCGATCGGCGTCCGGGCCCGAGATCTCGACCGTGCGCTCGACCGCCACGTCCCACACGGTGACCTCGTTCAGCAGCGCCCAGTACTCGACCACGGGGTCGTCGAAGTACGCGGGTAGGAGCATGTGGTTGTAGACGTCGTAGGCGGTGCAGCCCGCGCGCCGCGTCGCCTCGAAGAACGGGGATCGTCGGTACCAGGGTCCGAAGTAGATCGTCGCGCTCTGTTCGAGCATCTCCTGCCGTTCGTTCACCATCCGGGCACGACCCCCTTCGACCCCGCGGGCGGGCGCCCGCGGGACTTTGAATCATCGTTCAATCAGGCTTGAGCCGCAAGCCTGGCGCCGACCACGGGCGGGAGGGCTCGGCTGAACGGCGCTTCAGTTGGGAGGCGAGCGCCTCAGGAGACCGGGATCTGCTTGCCGGGGTCGACGAACGGCATCTCGACCACGGCCGCCGAGCGCGGACCCCACTCGGTCTCGACGTTGACGCGCTCGCCGAGCGTCGAGCGCTCGACCGGCAGCCACGCGAACCCGATGTTGCGCTCCAGTCGCGGCGAGTAGATCGCGGAGGTGACCCTGCCGATCTCCTCTCCCCCGTCCACGATGGGCCACTTCAGGTTGTTGAGCTCGGGGAACGGGTCGCCGTCCAGCTCCACGCCGTTGATCCTGCGGCGCACCCCCTGTTCCTTGATCGTTCGCAGCGCTCGCATCGAGATGCTGGCGTCGTCCGAGAGGCCCCAGTCCACCAGGCGCTCGAGCCCCATCTCCAGCGGGTCGTTCTCGTAGGTCATGTCGGCGCCCCAGTTGAAGATCGCGCCCTCGATCCGGCGGATGTCGCTCGGGCCCGTCGGGCGGATCCCGAACTCCTCCCCCGCCTCCATGATCGCGTCGTAGACCTCCACGCCCTTCGTGGTGTCGGTGAGGTACACCTCGTAGCCGACCTCGGAGGTCCAGCCGGTGCGGGTGATCACGACGGGCGCGCCGGCGATCTTCGCCTCGGTCCAGAAGTAGTAGCGGAGATCGAGGACCTCGCGACCGATCAGCTTGGTCATCAGGTCCTTCGACTTCGGCCCCTGCACCTGGAGCGGCGCGACGTCCGCCTCGCGGATCGTGACGTCGAGGTCGGGGCACGCGTTCTTCAGGCCGCGCGCGAACAGCAGGGCATCCGAGGACGCGAGCGCGAACCAGAAGGTGTTCTCGTCCATGCGCGTAAGGACCGGGTCGTTGATGATGCCGCCGTCGCTGTCGCAGATCAGCACGTACTTGCCCTGGCCGACCGCGCAGGTGGACAGATCGCGCGGCGTCAGCAGCTGGGCGAACCGGAATCCGTCCCGGCCGCCGATCTCGAGGCAGCGCTCGACCGCGACGTCCCACAGGGTCACGCCATTGAGGAGCGTGTCGAACTCGGCCTCGAACGAGTCGAACCGGATCGGGAAGTACATGTGGTTGTAGACCGTGTAGCCCTTCGGGCCGTGCTTCTGCGCCGCCTCGTGGTAGGGCGTGCGGCGGTTGCGCGCCCCGCGCTGCACCTGGCTCATGTCGAACGCCATGACGGAACCTCCTCGGCTTGGTCGGTGCGTCGGCCGGTCGGGGCCGCGGCTATCGTGAGTCGGGCCCCGCGACCTGGCAACGAGCCCCCATGACCGCTGGTCAGCGACCCGGCCTCAGGCCGGCCGTTCCGCGTCGAACACGCGCTCCCCGTCGACGAACGTGAGCACGACCGAGGCGTCGGCGATCTCCTCGGCGGGGTTGGCGAAGACGTCCCGGTCGAGCACGGCGAGATCGGCGCGCTTCCCAACCTCGACGGACCCCGTGAGGTGGTCGAGGTGGTTCACGTACGCGCTGTTGATCGTGAACCCGGCGAGCGCGGTCTCCAGGTCGATGCGCTCGTCGGGCAGGAAGGGCTCGCCGGTGCCGCCGCCGTACTCGTAGGCGTTCGGCGCGGTGCGGTTCACCGCGACGTGCATCTCCCACAAGGGGTTCGCGCTCGAGACCGACCAGTCGCTGCCCATCGCGAGCACCGCCCCCGAACGCACGAGGCTCGCGAACGGGTACTGCCACGCCGAGCGTTCGGGGCCGAGGAACGGGATCGTGAGGTGGACCATCTGCCCCTCGCTCACCGCCCACAGCGGCTGGGCGTTCGCGACCACGCCGAGCTCGCGGAAGCGCGGGATGTCGTCGGGGTGCACGACCTGGATGTGGGCGATGTGGTGACGATGGTCGTTGGCGCCGTTCGAGGCCCGTGCCGCCTCCAACGCATCGAGCGCCTCGCGCACAGCGCGCTCTCCGATCGCGTGGATATGGACCTGGAACCCCTCGGCGTCCAGACGCGTGACGGCGACCTTCAGCTCCTCGGCCTCGACGAACGACCTGCCGCGGTTCTCCGTCGGCCGGCCGTCGGAATCCAGGTAGGGCTCGAGGAGGGCCGCGGTGAAGTTCTCGATCACGCCGTCCTGCATGATCTTCACCGTCGTCGCCGCGAACCGCCCGACCCGACCGCGCTCGCGCGCCTCGAGCAGGTCCTCGACCTGGTCGATCTCGCGGTACCGGTCCCACCACAGCGCCCCAACGACCCGCGCGGTCAGCTCCCCCGAGGCGGCGACCCGGCGGTAGGCCTCGAGCGTGGGGTAGCTGCCGCCGACGCTCGCGTCCTGCCACGCCGTGATGCCGAGCGCGTGCAGGTGGCGCTGCGCCGCGAGCAACCCCTCGACCCACTCGGACGGCGTCGGGTCCGGCACCTGCTCCTGGACGAGCACGAACGCACCCTCGTGCACGGTCCCCGCCGGCTCGCCGGCGTCGTCGCGGACGATCCACCCGTCCTTCGGGTCGGGCGTGTCCCGCGTCACGCGCGCGATCTCGAGCGCGCGCGAGTTCACCCACGCGCTGTGGCCGTCCCGGCTCATCAGGAAGACCGGCCGGTCGGGGACGATCCGGTCGAGGATCCCCTTCGGCGGGTTGCCGCCGGGGAACACGTCCATCGACCATCCGCCGCCGACGACCCAGGGGTCCTCCGGGTTCGCCGACGCGTATTCGGAGACGATCCGCTCGTAGGCATGCACGTCGTAGGCCTCGGATAGGTTGCAGTGCAGCATCTCGAAGCCGCTGGACGGCGGGTGGACATGCGCGTCCTGGAACCCCGGGACGAGCAACCGTCCTCCCAGATCCACGACCTCTGTCCCCGAGCCGATCAGCTCGCCGACCTCGGCGTCGGTCCCGATCGCCACGATCTGCCCCTGCGAGACCGCGACCGAGCTCGCCCGTCGACGCTCGGCGTCCATCGTGACCACGCGCCCATCCACGAACGCGAGGTCGGCGGTGCGGTTCGGAGCCATGCTCTCGTCCCTCCCCCGTCGGCTGCTGCGGACGCCGGAGCGCGCAGAGCATAGCGAGCGGCCACCGGAATATGCTGCGCCGACCATGGCGGCCAGACGACGGCTGTGCGCGGGCGCGGTGGGCGTCGCCCTGGCGATCGGACCGGTGACGGTCTCGACGGACGCCTCGTGGCAGGCCGCGCCCCAACCGGTGGATCTCACCGTGATGACGTTCAACATCTGGTACGGCGCCACCGTGACCCACGGGCTCGACGAGGTCGTCCGCGCGATCCGTCGGGCGGGCGCCGACGTCGTCGGGCTCCAAGAGCCCTACGCGCGGACCCGCCGGATCGCGAAGGCGCTCGGGTTCCACGCCTCGCCGCGGTTGCACCTCGTCTCGCGGTTCCCGATCCTGGAGCCCGAGGACTCGAACGGCGACTGGGCCTACCTGTTGCTCGCGCCGGGCGAAGTCGCCGCGGTCGCGAACACCCACCTCACGTGCTGCCCCTACACCCCGTACCGGATCGTGCACCGCGGGTTCACCCGCGCCGAGGCCATGGGGCAGGAACGGCGCACCCGGCTGGACCAGATCCGCGACCACCTCTCGGCGCTCGAGCCGCTGCTCTCGGCCGGGGTGCCGACCTTCTTCACCGGCGACTTCAACGCGCCCTCCCACCGCGACTGGAACGTCGCCGCCGTTCGGGCGCGCGGGTTGCCGTACAGGATGCGATGGCCGGTGTCGCTCGCGATGGAGCGGGCGGGGTTCGGCGACTCGTACCGCGAGGTGCACCCGGACCCGGTCGCCGACCCCGGCTTCACGTGGACCGCGGGCTACCCGGCGCCCTACGTGCACCCCTGGGAGGTGTTCGACCGGATCGACTTCGTCTGGAACGCGGGCCCTGTCCAGACGAACACGAGCAGGGTGATCGGCGAGTCGCACGCGAACGCGGACGTCCCGATCCGCCCCTGGCCCTCCGACCACCGGGCCGTCGCCTCGTCGTTCACCGTCACCCCGGCGCCGATGCCGGTCTCGGTGGTGGCCGAGGGCGAGAGCGCCCGGCTCGGCCTCCCGCTCCGCGCGCGGTTCCGCGCCGACGGAACGGGCGACCACGTGATCCTGACCGCCTCGGGTTCGACCACGCCGCTCGCCGACCTGCCGACCGGTTCGGACCCGGACGGGTCGGTGGCGTTCGACACGGGCCAGCTGTCGCAGGGCGCCTACGACGTCGTCCTGCTCGACGCCACGAACGCCGAGCTGTCCCGCGACTCCGTGGTGCTGATCGCCGAGGGACAGCAGACCGCGCTCACCGTCCTCGACCCGACGCTCGAGGGCGACCAGCGGCTCGAGGTGAGATGGGCGTTCGCGCCCGGGAACCAGTTCGACTGGCTGGCGGTCTTCCGCGCCGGCGCCGCGGCGAAGGGGGACCCCTACCTGGCCTGGCGCTACACCGAGGCTCGGATCGACGGGACCTCGACGATCGGGCCGGGCGCTCGAGGCCCCGCGCCGTGGCCGTTGAAGCCCGGCCGATACGAGGTCCGGCTGTGCCTGGACGACTCGTACCGGTGCCGCGGATCTGCGCCGTTCCGGGTGCTCGGCTAGGCGAGCGCGACGAGCTCGAGCAGCTCGTCGTCCCACAGCGCGAGCTCGCCCTCGGGCATCATCAGGACCTTGTGCGGCGAGAGCGCCTGCACGAACCCGACGTCGTGGCTCACCAGCACCATCGAACCCGACCAACCGGCGAGGGCCTCCGCCACCGCCGTCCGCGACGGCGGATCCAGGTTGTTGGTCGGCTCGTCGAGCAGCAGGAGGTTCCGCCGTCCCGCCACGAGCTGCGCGAGCGCGAGCTTGGTCTTCTCCCCACCGGAAAGCGTGCCGGCGTCCTGGAACGAGACCCGGCCGGTGAGGCCGAACATCCCGAGCAGGCCGCGAAGGTCCTGGTCCGATGCGGCCACCGACTCCGCGCGGACGTGCGCGAGTACCGGCTCGCCGTCGCGGATCCCCTCGTGCTCCTGCGCGTAGTACCCGAGCGAGACCCCGTGCCCGAGACGGAACGACCCCCCGTCCGCTGCGGTGACGTCCGCCAGGATCTTGAGCAGGCTCGTCTTGCCGGCGCCGTTCAGACCCATGATCAGCAGCCGTTCGCCCCGGGCCACATGGAACCCGATCCCCTCGAATACCGGCGGGCCCCCGTACCCCTTGGCGAGCCCCTCGGCCTCGAGCACGATCGCGCCCGCCCTCGGGGGTTCGGGGAACCGATAGCGCACGACGCGTTCGTGGCTCGGCGCCTTCACGACGCGCTCCTCGAGCTTGCGGACCCGGCTGTCGAGCGCCTTCGCCTTCTTCGCCCGCTTGACGGTCTGCCCGCGCATCGAGTCCGCGAGCGTCCTCAGCCGCTTCACTTCGGCCTGCTGGCGCCCGGCGAGAGCGCCGAGCCGCGTCTCGTCGGCGCGGCGGGCCGCCCGGTACTCCGAGTAGCTCCCCCGATACTGCACTACGCCGTCGCGGTCCAGATGCAAGATCCGGGTGATCGCGCCGTCGAGCAGGCCGAGATCGTGGCTCACGACCACGAGCGCGCCGCGGTACGCGGCGAGGAACTTCATCAGCCAGTGCTTGGCGTCGCTGTCGAGATGGTTCGTCGGCTCGTCCAGCAGCAGGAGGTCCGAACCCGAGAACAGGATCCGCGTGAGCTCCAGGCGGCGGCGCTCCCCTCCGGAGAGGGCCCGGACCGGCAGGTCCAGACGATCGCCGGGCAGACCGAGCCCGGCCGCGATCCGGCGCGCCTCCGCCTCGCCCGAGTAGCCCCCGGCCGCCCGGTACCGCTCCTCGAGCCGGGTGAAGCGCGCGACGTTCGGCTCGCTCGGGCGCTCCTCCATCGCGAGGCGGAACTTCTCGAGGCGTTCCGCCATCTCCTGCAGGCCTCGAGCCTCCAGGACGTGGGCGAGCGCCGAGTGCGTTTCGGTCTCCCGTCCCCGCGGCTCCTGACGCAGGTAGCCGAGCCGGCCGCGGACGACGGCGCGCCCCGCGAGCGGAGCCTCATCGCCGGCGATCACGTTCAGCAGGCTCGTCTTGCCGGCTCCGTTGCGACCGACGACCCCGGTCTTGTCGCCGGCGCGCAGCGAGAGCGTGAGGCCCTCGAGGATCGGGGAGCCGGCGACCTCGACGGAGAGATCGGTGACCTCGAGCACGCTCATCGAGGGCTCCGGGGTCGGTGGTGGGTCGAACGATCGGACATGCGGTCGTCTCCTGGTCGGGGTGTGCGTCACGGGGCGCCGGTTGGCGCAGGTCGTGCCCGGGAGATCGACCTCAGCTCACGGGCGGAGTGTAGCAACGAGCCACCCCCAAGGGAACCAACGCCTGGGCACGACGTCCTTTCGCGCCCGTAGCATGATGGCGTGGACCGGGCCCAGGGGTTCCTGTTCGACCTCGATGGCACCCTCGTCGACAGCGTCTACCAGCACGTTCTGGCATGGCGTATCGCCCTGGACCGCGCCGGGATCGACCTGTCCGTCTGGCGGATCCACCGCAAGGTCGGGATGAGCGGCGGCCTATTCGCGAACGCCCTCCTGCGGGAGACCGGTCGCGAGGTGACGGACCAGCAGGCGAGCGAGCTCCGGCGCCTGCACGCCGAAGCGTACGCCGAGCGCTCGACGGAGGTCCGCCCGCTGCCCGGCGCGCTCGAGCTCCTGACGCACCTGACCTCGACCGGCGTGCCGTGGGCGATCGCGACGAGCGGCTACCGCGAGTCCGCGGGACCGACGCTGGAGCTGCTCGGGCTCCCGGGGGACGTGCCCGTCATCACGCGCGACCTCGTCGAACGGGCCAAGCCCGATCCCGATCTGTTCCTCGCCGCGGCCGACGCGCTGGGCATGGCCGCCGAGAACTGCGTCGTCGTGGGTGACAGCGTCTGGGACCTGCTCGCCGCCCGGCGGGCGCGGTCCCTGGGGATCGGCCTGCTGTCCGGCGGCTACGGCCTCGAGGAGCTCGAGCGCGCCGGGGCGTACCGCGTCTACGACGACCCGGCCGACCTCCTCCGCCACCTCGACGAGATCGGCGTTCGCTAGCCGGGTACGTGAACCTCGACGCGTTCACGGTCGAGGCAGCAAGCGACCCAAGCCCGCTTCGAACGTAGCGCAAGGTCCCATCGCGAGATAACCCGGGTCCGGTCGTCCCCGGTCACCGACCGCCCTCGTCCTCGCCCTGATCGTCGTGTCCGTCATCCTCGCCCTGGTCGTCGTTGTCCTCATCCTCGCCCTGGTCGTCGTTGTCCTCATCCTCGTCCTGGTCGTCGTGTCCTTCGTCCTCGCCCTGGTCGTCGTTTCCGTCATCCTCGCCCTGGTCGTCGTTGTCCTCGCCTTCGCCCTGGTCGTCGTTGTCCTGGTTCCCGCCCTGGCCGTCGTTGTCCTGGTTCCCGCCCTGGCCGTCGTTGTCCTGGTTCCCGCCCTGGCCGTCGTTGTCCTGGTTCCCGCCCTGATCGTCGGAACGACCATGATCCCTGGACTCACCGCGGTTCGGGTCCCGTCGGTCCCCCGGGTCGCCCTCGTTCCTGGAGGGGCCATGAGCGGGTGTTCGCGTCGGAGGGGGCACAGCGACGACCGGATGCTGCGCCGCGGTCACGGTCGGCGCAGGAACGGGGACGCGCTCCGGACGTTCGTGCGTGTGCGGTGCGGTCAGCGTCACCAGGAAGCTCGCGGAAACGGTCAACGCGACAGTGCTCGCCGCGGTGACGAGTTGCGCGGGGTCGCGAAGCGCGTTCGCGAGGTGCGCTCGGATGAGATCCGCCTTCGCGGACAGGAGCGATAGGCCCACGCGGTGGGGAACATGCAGCGCCCCTGCCCGGAACGTGGGCACGAGCCCCCAAACGACAGCCGCCCCGACGCCCTCGGCGACGAGGGCGTGCAGGAGTCCGGCCATCGCTGTCCCCGACATACCTGGCTCGACGCGACCGAGCGCGCCGGCAGGCGTGTGATCGCCGACGACGATGAGCACAGCATCGGGTGCCAGATCTCGAACGCGCTCGAGCGAATCGTCACGGGAGGTCGGCCTCGAGGACGATCGCGTCCGGCCCGTCAGTCGACGCCGGCATCGATCAGCCGCGTCGTCGTCCGTCTCGGCGACGGAACAGGAGATAGGCGACCCCACCCACGGGGATCGGTAGCCAGTACGAGACGAGTCGGTACAGGAGGGTCGCGGCGAGCGCTTCGTGCCCGGGGACGCCGGCAAGGGTCAGCGTGCCGACCAGTCCGCCTCGACGACGCCAACCCCACTCGTCCTGAACGGTACCTGTGCCAGCTGTTCGCCGACGCGGCCCGCACCACGCGGATGGCCGGGGGATTGCTCGACCGGCGGCAGGGCGCACAGCAGCGCGAGGTAGCCGAAGCCTGTGTTCCGGCGGCAGAACAGGGTGCGACTTCCATGGCGGTAGGCTCGTCCGGTGAAGTTCGTCGGAGATCAACTCTTCGGGAAGACCCTCCACGGGTCGGCGGCGCCGGACCGTGAGGTTAAGGAGTGACTGCACCCAGCGTCCGACCCGCTCGAGGGGAGCGTCCGTCGTGAACAGGACGGCCCCGGTTCCCACGAGCAACACCACCACCGCCACGCCCAAGTAGGCGGCCATCGCGAGACCGCGGTCGATCGGCGCACCCCCGAGTATGGCCGGGACCGCGAGGACGGGTAGCGCCAGGGCGGTTGCGATCTGGAGTCCGGTCGACGCGGTCAGTGCTGCAGCGGCAACGCCTCCATCGATCCCGGCCTTGCGCAGCATCACGACGGTGAACGGGGTCGCCGAGCCCGGGATGATCCGTCCGAGCGCGTTCCCCGCGAGTTGCCCGCACGCGACGGTGAACCACCCCTTCGCCCCCAGCGCGATCCGGTCGAGTTCCCACAGACAGATCGAGCTCGCCACCTCGGACAGGAGCACGAGGACCGCGAAGGGCCAGTCGAGATGCTTCAGGGAGGGCCACGACGAAAGGCCACTTGACTACCATCGCACGCGCCGCTGGTCATGTCGCACGATGGTTCTACGGCCGCCGACACGACGCGGCCCACCCGGCCGTCACCCGTTCGGACTATCGAGGCCCCCGCTCGACGTGGTGGAGCCGGCCCGGTGGGGGGCCGCCGCATGCCGACCGACCTCCCGATCGCGGGGGACGCATCGCCCTCGGGCTAGTGGGGTCCGACTCGCATAGCGTGTGACCTGCCTGACCGACAGGGGGCCAACAGTGAGCAGGCAGCGATCAGGTCACGCCACCAGTAGGGGTTCAGGGCGCGGGAGGCGACGCCCGCCATCTCACGCGCCGTAGATGATCGCAGCAACGAGCCGAGTACCTCCAGAGGCGAGTGCGAAGAAGGTCTCGACAGGCTCGATCAGGCCCCACAGCCCGCCGGCCGCCGGCGCGCGACGCAGGAGCGCGTTCAGGAATCGGGTGGACCGGGAGGCGCGGGCGGGTAGTCCTCGCCGTCGTCGAGCTCGATCTCGGCGGGACCGACGCACCCGAGGCCGGATCACCTCGCTGTATTGCCTTGCCGTCTGTCCAGCTCGCCTGCGGCTGCGGCAGCGATGGTGTTCCATAGCTCCATCTGGGCCTCCGGTACCAGCGGGGGCTCTTTGCTCACCCATATGGGCTCGATGCCCGCGAGCTCATCCCACCCGCTCGTCCCTCGGAAGGACGCGCCCATCCGCTTGAGGAGAACGAGGTCCTCGTCCCCGAGGAGCTCGAGGGACCAGGTTCGCCGGATCTGCACGTCCTGGGCCAGGATCTCCAGCGTCTGGAACCAGCCCCCAAGCTCGGGACGACGTTCCTCAAGACGAGGTATGACCAGCTCGCCGAGGAGTATTACGAGGCGCTCAATCTCGTCATCGTCCAGGGCTTGAATCTCGGCCAGGATCTCGGCGTCACCCATCTCCAGGTCGTCGGTCATCGCTTGCCTCCATTCACGATCTCCTCAAGCGCCGTATGGGCATCAGCCGGCGTCGAGCGAGGGTCCACGGTTCGGATCTGGCCCGGCGTCGATCGCCTCGCGGAATGCCTGCGTCCCCACGCCGAGCACGTTTGCCGCCTGAGTCAGCGTGAGCAACATCTTCTGGGCCACGATCTACCTCCTTGGTTCGTTCCGGTCGATTCTCGCGGTGAAGAACTGGCGGTCATCGTCGGCGATCGCCAGTTACGCGAGGCGATCATCGCCCAACGCGACCGACGAGCTCGTCAGGCTCGATCGGATCAAGCAGCCAGGAGAGCCTAAACCGCCTGCGAGAATGAGCCGTGGATATTTCACATGAAGCGATCCCGGCGGCCGAAGCGAAGCAGCTCAGGGCTGGTCTCGCTTGGCCTGGTTCTCATCGGTGTCGTCGGGGCCGTCACAATCACACGCGTGTCGGTTGGCGACGCGTCGCGTTGGAACGACGGAATCACATGGGGATGGGTCCCTCTCTTCCGCGCCGCTTCTCCCCAAGAAATCGAGGTCGGGGGCTACTCGATGGACGGCGTCTCGCCCGGGTCGAGCCGGAAGACGAGGTGCACGACCCCCTCGTCTTCGTGCCGGCCCACCTGGACGAAGCCGTTCGCGACGACGACCTTCATCGAGGCGACGTTATGCTCCGCCACGTAGGCGTGGAGCGGCCGATCCGGAATCTCGGCGATGAAGGCGCGGACCGACGCGGTGGCGATCCCACGGCCCCAGTGCTCGCGGCCGATCCAGTACCCGATCTCGCGCTCGTCGTCGCCCCAACACGAGATACTGCCCACGACCTCGCCGTCGACGACGATCGTCCGTCGGATCGCCGCGCGATCGTCGCGGATCTTCGCTTCGTGCGCGACGAAGGCGTCCCAGTCCCGGGACGCGAACGCCGCCATCTTCGCTCCGATGGGATCCGCCTGGTGCTCGAACAGGATCGGGAGGTCCTCGAGGGTGGTCGGGCGCAGCGTGAGGTCCATCGAGGTCGATCCTACGGACGCGTCCAAGCCCCGGCGCGGGCCCATCACCCGAGGATCGTTTACGTCCGCGAGATGAACGTCGTCCCGCCGCTCGATAACTGGATCTCCGGTGTCTTCGACCCGGAGCGGCTGGAAGAAGCGTGTCGGACGCTGGCCGAGGCCCAGGAGCCCGCTCCGGAAGATGGCGGTCAGGCGAACGGTCCGTGGCGCGACGGGAACGCGACATCCTCGAGCGAGCCGTCCACGCCGTGGCTGCTCGGTTTCTGCGCACCGGGCGGGATGGATTGGGTGTCCGCCTTCATCGGATTCGTTGGTGCGGTGATATCGGTCGCTGGTCTGTACCTCGTCTCCCGGAGGAACGGGACACGCGGAACGCGTCACTCGGCATCCTGAGCCATGCCGTTTCCAGGTGGAGGTTTAGAAGGCAGTCCGAACGGTCCAACAGGGCAAGCGGCCTATGAGTAGAAGGGCATAAGCCCTCCACGGCTGAACCAGCGCCGAGGCACAATTGATGTGGACGCGGGGTGCTTCGAAGTCCCCGGGAGGTGTCGACGATGGACCAGACTCCAGGAGAGGAACAGCACGCACGCTGGCGGCTGGTCGTCGCAGTCGATGGATCCGAGGGGTCAAGGGAAGCCCTCCTCTGGACTGCGCGACTGGCGCGCGTTATGAAAGCCGAGGTCGTCGCGATCCATACCGTGGAGCGCCCGGCGTACGCGGTCGCCTATGTGCCGTGGGCGTTGGGGCCTTCGCTGGGAGATTGGGACGAACAGTGGCAGGAGTGGGTGGACCGGGTCCGCGGCAGGCTCATCGATACGTGGTGCCGACCGCTTCGAGATGTCGGCATCGACTATCGGCCCGTCGTGCTCGAGGGCGGGGCCGATGACCTGCTGTCCTACGTCCGGAAGGTGGGAGGCGACTTCCTGGTCGTCGGGCGCCGGGGGCTCGGTGGCTTCCGCGAACTCCTCCTTGGCAGCTTCAGCCAGCGGCTGATCCACCATTCGCCGATCCCCGTGCTCGTCGTCCCGGATGCCGAGATCCACGCGAACAAGCGTGGCGAGACCCAGTCGGCGATGGAAAGCACTGTCTGACCAACGAGGCGTGCCTCGCGGCGCAATGCGAGGTTTCGACCCTTCACCTCATGCATGCGGGGCGGCCCTTCACCGGGGCCACTGGGCGCACCGGGAGCCCGCACCGCCCGGCGCGGTGCCATTTGACCCGGCCGACGCGGGACTATCGGCCCGTACCTCCGACCCCCGCTCTGCGCTGTAGTACGGACATGAAGCTCGATGCGAGTTGGTACGCGGACAAGGAGTGGCGAGGCTTCGTCCTGCACGACGCCCGGCGCGACCTTGAGGACCGCCACGTCTTCGTGACCCGGGTCGCCGGGATCTCGCACTACCCGGCCGCCGTCGACCGCCCGGACTTCGCACCCGGCAGCGAGGTCGTTCTCCGGCCCGAGCCGGATAACCCGTTCGATCCGAAGGCGATCGGCGTCTGGAACGCGAGCGGCACCGTCCAGGTTGGGCACCTGCCCGCCGTCATCGTCCGTGATCTACCCCGCGTGCCGGAGGAGCGTCACGGACTGATGGTCGGTGAGTTGGTGCACGGCAGGGACCGGGTGGGCCTATGGGTCGTCGTGGCACGCGAGCCGGTCGTCCTTCGCGTGGTCACGAACCTCAACGACTCGCCGCCGACGGCCGCCGCAGCTTGGGTGCGACAGACGAAGGCTGCGGTCCGCCGGTCCGAGGAGAAGAAGGGCCTGCATTCCGTCGACTCGATCGCCCAGATGCAGCAGATGGCCGCCAACCTCAAGAGCGCGTAGTTCATCAGGCCCTGGCCGCGAGCCTGAGCAGTCCATCCCGCCGCCACGAATCAGCAGCCCGCGCCGCACGGCGAGCCGGTCGTCTAGTGCGCACTTGAAGCCCCGTGACGGTGATGGCGATAATCCCGCTGAACGAGGGGGGCTTCTGACTGATTGTCCGCCTGCTTTTTTGGGCAGCCGTGTTCTTCATTCCTCTCGTCATCGTCGGTGCCTTGATGACCATTGCTCTAGGGCTCCTCGGCGTAAGCGATGGGGTCATTGACATCGTGACGCCGATCATCGCGTTGCCGGTCGCGGCATTCGTGACCTTCCTGGTCTGGGCCGCGAAGGTGCGGAGCGAGTAGCTCGTGGGGGAATTCTGGGGGAATCGAAAGCCCGAGGGGTTTCGGGGGCTTCTCTCATTTCCGCTGGTAGTTGAGTGTCGGAGGGGGGATTTGAACCCCCACGGCCCATAGGGCCACTAGGCCCTCAACCGAGACCCGCTCATGGCAGCTCGTGTCACTGGCTGCCTTCGACTGCCGTTTCGTGCGTGGATGCCGCCGACCTAGTTGCTGTCGTGACGTCTGGCGGAGCCGGCTTCACCACCGGACGGGGAAACATCTGGGGAAACGGCCCCCTCAGTCTGTGCCGATCGCTAACCACAAGCCGTACGCGAAGATTCCGGCGACGAGCAACGCCCCTCGGAGCATGCTGGTGCGCGTTTCTTCCTTCGACCGCAACCGATCGATGAGCAGAATGATGTGTTCCGCCCCGTCGAGAGCCGCAGCCCCGACAGCCATCCCAACCAGCCATACGATCGGGGATCCGAGCAGAACTACCTTCACCCAGTCGACCCCGTTGAGCTCGACCTTCCCCGACCCGATTACGGGAAGGAACAGGCCCCAGCCAAAGAAGTAGCCCAACACGCCCAGGTAGACCATCCGTGGCCGACTCACGATCCCCTCCCCCGCGAACGGACACCGGGAGCCTAGTCGCACCGCGAGCCGGCTATCTAGCCGAGGAACTCCAGCCGTGACTGGGACAGCGCCTGCAAGACCGCGGTGAACTCGGGGTCGGCGTCCTGCTCGTCGACTGAGCCGAGGATCAAGACCTCCCCCGGCTGATACCAGCCATCACGCCGACGCGGGGGGAAGATCCCGACGAACTCGAGCTCGCGCTCGGACATCTTGGACCGGCCGCCGTTGAGCGCCGCGAGCTTCTGATGCCAGTAGAAACACGGCACCGAACGATCGGAACGGCAGGCATCGGGAGCGAGCGGCTCGATAGCGTCGAAACCCGGCACGCCGATGAGTGTATGACGGCGTCAACGGCTTCCAGGTGGTCGCCCGCCCGTGACGTCCGGCCCATCGACAAGCGAACGCCCCGGCCGGGTAGCCGGGGCGATCCGCGGTTCGCTTGGCTTCAACGGCGCTGGTGGCGAGCGTAGATCTCTCCCGGGAGCCCGTCGCCGATGATTCCGCCTGAGAGCTCGGTCGGGCTATTGGTCCCGAGCGTGTCACTCAGCGGCGACAGGCCCTGGAGGTTGCGACCGTGCATGTACACGGGCTCCAGCGGCGACAGGCCCTGCAGGTTGCGACCGTGCATATACACGGGCTTCAACTCGCTCGGCGTGTTGGCCGCCGTGCCGCCGACGAACGTCTGCTCGGCCCCGCCGACGGTCCCAGTGCGCAGCTCGCTCGGCGTGTTGATCACTTGGCGGCCGACGATCGTGGCCTCACCCTGCCGCGCTTGGTCGCGGTCGACCGAGATGGCGACCACGGCGATGGTCAGCATGGCCAGCGACACGAGGAACGTAGCGAGCAAGATGGAACCGCCCGCCCTAGGCGCCTGCTGTGTTCCGACCCTGGTGCTCATCGTCCCCTCCCTTCGGCTCCGTCCTTCGGTACGTCTCGAGGCGACCGTAGACCGGACGCTCTGCCGGGTCGGTGCTTTGCAGCACCTGGCCGAGGTGACCTCGCGTACCGGGGTCGGGGCTAGGCTGCGGCGCGAGGAGTGGGTGGCTGCGCTGCGAAATTACCCGGCGTGACGGCGCTTCCCGTGCAACTCGCCGCTAGGACGGCCGTGAGCCGGCTTGACGCGGCAGGCGTGGTCGAACGCACGGGCGATCGTTCGGCGGCGTAGCCTCCAACTCGTGAGACCCGATCAACTCGAGCGCCGACTACGGGAGCGCCTGGACGCCCTCGCGCCTGCTCCCCGCGCCGAGTTGCTCCACGTCCTGATTCTCCCCGACTTCAAGCGAGCCGACCGGATCGGCGAGTTCTGGGGCTACCCTGAGAGCCGCGCCTTCGCCGAGCTGCTGATCGACTGCGAGGAGGACCGGACGCTCCGGGCGGTGCTCGTCGGCATGCTGCGCGAAGCTGAACCCTAAGGCTCAGGCAGCCGGGAGCCGGCGCCGCACGGCGAGCCGGCGGTCTAGTATCTCGGCGATAATCTCAGCCGGGCGCTACGTTTCGGGATCCGATCACAGATCCGGCCGCGGGACCTGCGGAACGTCTGCCGGCGCGGGCTCGTCCGCGTCCCCCACGACCACCACGGCGTCGGAGGAGGCCCACTTCTCGATCACGGCCTCGACCTCGCCGAGCGCCATGACTGTTCGGTGGCTGATGTCTCGGAACGTCTCGAGAACGGTCTTCTTTATCGCGCCGAGATCCCTCGAGGCGCGGTCGATCTCCTGCCGCGCCGCGAGGACCGAGCGTGCGGCTCGGAGCGCCTCCTGCTCCTTCGTCTGCGTGTCCTCCCGCGTGCGCTCGGCCCCCGCCCGAGCCTCGGCGTCGATGCGGTCCGCTTCAGCGCGTGCGTCGTCGGTGACGCGGATAGCATCGGCCTCGGCATCAGCGCGGAGCTTGATAGCTTCTTGCCTGATGCGTTCAGCGTCGGCGTGCGCCGTCCGGGCCGAGTCGGCCGCGACCTGGGCGTCCCGTCTCGCAGCCCGGACCTCCTCGACTAACCGCTGCATGAGCTCGGTGATCTGCGATGCCGCCTGTGCGAAAGGCTCCGTCTCTTCCGCTTCCGGCGTCGAGGAGCGCTCAGACCGTTCGCCAAGCCCTGCGGTGGGGGTCGAAGGCTGAGGAGTTGTCGAGGGCTTCCAGAACTCCTCCATCACCGTCACGCCTCCTGAGGTCGAAGTAGCCTCGCGAACAAGATGTATCAGCATAGCTCTCAGCCGCCTTCAGAGGACGCCACGTCCTGATGCTCCCGACTCCGAACGCGCCGACCGGATCGTCTCGTACTGGGGCAACCCGGAGAGCCGCAACTTCGCCGAGCTGCTGATCGACTGCGAGGAGGACCGGACGCTTCGGGCGGTGCTCGTCGGCATGCTGCGGGAAGCGGGCTGAGCTATGACCCCGGGTCAACAGAACCCCCCGTAGAACCTGATAGCGTCTGCGCCGTCCTCCATCGGAGCTACGGCCTGGGTGGCAAGGGCTGTATGCAGGAGGTTTTGGAGGGCTCACGCCGCCCCGCCCTGGGGAGCACTCTCCCAAGAGAACGGAAGGAAATGGTCATGGAGCATCTGCATGTCGCTTCGCAGCGGTCACGACTCACGATCGCGGTCTCGACGGTCGTGGCCTTGATCGCAGCGCTGATCTTGGTCGTCTCACCCTCCCGGTCGCTCGCCGCCGGCACGGGCGACCAGATCTACTGGGGAAACGAGGATTCGGGGGTTTGGTCCGGAAGCCTGGACAACCCGGGCGCCGCCGCGATCGTGCGCTCCGGGACCCCGTGCGGGGTCGCGCTCGACCCCGCGGACGGCAAGATCTACTGGGCCAACTGGTCTGGCGGGATCAAGGTCGCGAACCTCGACGGCACCGAAACCGTCTCTACCCTGTTCCCTGAGGGTGGGCACAACCTCTGTGGGGTAGCGGTCGATCCCACGAACAACAAGATCTACTGGGCCGACTTCACCGCGGACACGATCCGGGTCGGGAACCTGGACGGCTCAGACAGCCCCAGGACCCTGTTCAGCGAGCCAACGCAGCCGACGCAGCCTCATCCCGCCCCGAGCGGGGTGGCGATCGACCCCGTGGCCGGCAAGATCTACTGGACCAACCAGTTCACCGATCAGGTCCGGTTCGGGAACCTGGACGGCTCGGGTTCGGCCTCGACCCTGTTCGGCAGCGACGCTCCCGTCCCTACCGTCGAGCGCAACCCCATCGGGGTCGCGATCGACCCCGATGCCGGCAAGATCTACTGGACTAACCTCGGCAACTGCTGCAGCGGTCCCGGTCAGGTCCGGGTCGGGAACCTGAACGGCACAGTCAGCGAAGACAGCCCCAAGACCCTGTTCTCCAACGAGAGCGGCCCGGGTGGGCTGGCGATCGACCCCGCGGCCGGCCCGGCCGGCAAGATCTACTGGGCCACCTTCGGCCCCGGCGTTATCCGGTCCGGGAACTTGGACGGCTCGCCGGGCACAACCTCGACCCTGTTCAGCGGCCAGAGCCAATCGCTCTTCGCCGCGATTCTGAAGGCGCCGGCGGGCACTGGGGCGCCGATCGTGTCGAGCACGGGGGGGACCCTGAATTGCGGCAAGGGGAGCTGGGCACCCGACCTGCTCGGGGCGTTCCTGTATAGAGCCCCGGAGAACTTCGCGTATCAGTGGCTGCTCGACGGAGACGAGATCCCCGGCGAAACAGCATCGATCACACCCACCGAGCCCGGTGCCTACACCTGCGAGGTGACCGCCTCCAACCATGCGGGGTCGACCTCGCAGACCAGCGCGGCGTTCACGATCTCGGACGTCACCGACCTCAAGGACGCCCACGTTTGGGTCGGGCTCAAGAACAGCGACGACCAGGGCACCCGGTTCGACGTCAGGGTCCAGCTCCTGGAGAACGGCTCCCCAGTCGCAACGGGCGTGACCAGGTGCGTCATCGGCGTGACGCGCAACGCGAACCAGGCCACGGACGTCATCGTGCCCTGGAGTGCGTTCGGTGGCGTGAGGCTGTACCCGGACGATGTGCTGGCCCTGAAGGTCTCCACGAGGATCGGGACGAACGCGAACGACGCCAAGTGCGGTGGCCACAACAACGCCGTGGGGCTGCGTCTGTACTACGACTCGACGACCCGGGCCTCACGCTTCGGTGCCACGATCACGCCCAACCCGAGCGCCAACGAGTACCTGCACTCAAACGGGGGTGCGTGCACCAGCACGGAGAGCGCGGGAGTCACGACGCGGTACTTCGATGTCGCTCAGTCGAGCACGACCGCCAAGTGCAAGGACTCGAGCAGCATCAACTTCAGCGGTGGGAACCCGTGGGCGGAGATAGGTACCTGGACCTGGAGCCGACCTCAGGCCTAGTTGCTCTCAGGCCATCAGACGAAGGACGAGTATGGAGGGGACGCCCCAAGGGGCTCCCCTCCATCGCTCGAATCCCCTCGCAACGGCCTCTTCGGGACTGCATGTGCCGCCCCGGCGCTTTAGTCCGCAGGGACAAGCGAAAGGCCGATGGAGCAGTCCATCCCGCCGCCGCAACAGGTGGGTCGCGCCGCACGGCGAGCTGGTGGTCTCGTAGCGGCCGCCAAGGAAGGACCGGTTTCTCTGGCGTGGCTCGTCGCTATCTCTTCGGTTTGGCCTAGCTACTTAGTAACGACCGGGATGCGCCAGTGTCACGCGGTACAGAGCAGGCCCCGTCGTGATGTACAAGGTGCGGCCGTCAGCCCCACCAAAGGCGCAGTTGGAGGCGCTCCCCGGCAAGTCGATGGTGCCCCAGTGCTCACCGTCCGGCGCGAAGACCTCGATGGCGCCGCCGTCATAAGAAGCAATGAACAGGTTGCCGGACTCGTCGACCGCCATACCGTCAGGACCGGCGACCTCGACGAACGTCCGAGGTTTCGAAAGGGAGCCGTCCTTGGCGACCTCGAAGACCCGCACCACGCTGGCGTTGTAGTCGGTGACGTAGAGCAAGCTCTCGTCAGGCGAGAGCGCCACGCCGTTGGGTGCCTCGCTGGTCTCGCCTCGATACTCAGCGGTGAGGCCGCCGTCGGGAGCAATGCGGAATACCCCACGGAAGTCGAGCTCGGCCTGTGCGGCGGCATCGCCGATGGCCGGATCCGTGAAGTAGATGGTGCCGTCCGAACGAACGGTGATGTCGTTGGGTTGGTTCAGGCGAGCACCCTCGAAGCGCTCGGCGACCGGCACCACCGAACCGTCGCTCTCGGTGCGCGTCACTCGACGCGAGGCCGACTCGGCGGCGATCAGCCGTCCTTGCGGGTCGACGGCGAGGCCGTTGGTGTAGCGGGTCGGCTTCCGAAACTCCGTGATCTCGTCGTCGGCCCCGATCTGATAGATCGTATTGGCGGAGACGTCGGAGAAGAGGAGCACGCCCTCGTCCGGCATCCATTGCGGCCCCTCCAGTTCGAGGAACGGGATGGTGCTCTCCACCAGCTCAAGCTCGCCGAGTCCGACGAGTGGACCGGACTCGGCCTCTGGGGACGCGGTCGTCGTCGGTTGGACAGAGGTCGTCGTGGACTCGCCACCCGTAGCGCTCGTGGGGGATCCGCCATCCGTGCCGCCATCTCCGCAGGCGACCAGCGTCAACATCAGCAACACAGCGACGAGCAGTCGGGCGTGCATAAGGCACCTCTATGTGACTCGTATGACCCGATGGTTTCAACGTCCGGGTCGAGAGTCAATGCGGCGTCTCACCTACAGCACCTTGGCCCGCTTCGCCTCCGGGTCGACGACGATCTGGCGCGGGAGCCAGGGATGCTCATTGCGGTCTGGGCGTGCACTGGGTCAGTGGCCTCGCCAACACGCCGGGGCGTTGGGCGCATCGGGAGCCCGCGCCGCACGGCGAGGCAGCGGTTTCGACGTCACCCGACGCTCTCGGCGTAGTACGGAACCTGCCAGGCGGTGTCGCAGGCTGAACACTGCACCCACCAGTAGCCATCCTTTTCGGTGGCCTTCAGGGCGAGCCGGAGCACGGCGGGATCGGTCTCGCCGCGGAGCTCGCACTGAGGCGCACCGCGATAACCGACGACGTGCGCGAGCTCGTGCAGGTTGCCGTGCGATACGCGCCCGATCTCGGGCGTTTCAAGCGGGAGCGTGCGTCATGAGGACGAAGGTGCGCCGCCGGCCGAATGGACGCTGGTACGTCATGTCGATGGACGGGGACAAGGAGACGAGCCACGGCGGCTACCGGACGCAGCGCGAGGCGAAAGCGGCAGCCGCGGCGCTCCGAACCGACGAGAGCCGGGGACGCTACGTCTCGCCGGCGAAGCTCACCGTCGCCAACTACCTCGAAGGCGAGTGGCTCCCGTCGAGGGCGAACGCCGACATCTCCGAGAACAGCCGCGACGTCGAGGCGATCATGGTGCGGGCGTGGATCCTGCCGCACATCGGCGCCGTCCCGCTCCAGCGCCTATCGGCGCGTGACCTGGACCGCCTGTACGCGACACTGCGCGAACACGGCGGGCGGTCGGCCGCTCCGTGGGAAGTCGGTGCGCAACGTCCACGTCCTGATGTCCAAGGCGCTCGGCGACGCGGTGCGCCGTGGGCACCTGGTGGCGAGCCCGGTCGCCGCGGTCGATCCACCGGCACGCGACGACTCGGTGGAGCGGACGGCGTGGACCCGCGAGGAGGTTCGGACGTTCCTCGAGGTCGCCGGCGCCGACCGGCTACATGCCATCTGGCGGCTGGCGCTCGCCACCGGTCTGAGGCGCGGCGAGCTCCTCGGCTTGCGCTGGGACGACGTGGACGATGGCGCGGTGCAGGTGGCTCGCCAGGTGCTGCTCCGGCCTGACGGACGTGCGCTGTACGTGCGGGAGACCACCAAGAACAGGCGGACCCGCCGCGTCCGGTTCGACGAGGCCACCGGAGCCGCGCTGCGGCAGTGGAAGGCCGAGCAGGCCATCGAGCGGCTGGCGTTCGGCGCACCCTGGCGCACCGACGGCGGGCACCGACTCGCCACCCAGGGGGCGTGGATCGTGACCGAGCCGAACGGCTACATTGTCGAGCCTGACACGCTGCTGCGACGGTGGAAGGGCCTTGTTCGGACGGCCGGCGTCACACCGATCACGCTGCACGGCGCTCGCCACAGCTACGCGGAGCTCGCGCTCGCCGCGGGTGCACGGTTAGACGTCGTAAGCAAGCAGCTCGGCCACTCCACCGTGGCAATCACGGCAGATGTCTACGGCCACCCGGACGACAAGGCGCTCGCCGACGCAGCGGATTTGGTGGGCGGCGTCCTAGACGCACGAGGGACTTGAGCCGAATCGCTACTCTGCGACCATACGTGCCCAAGACGACGTCGGAGAGGAGGACGCATGTCGATCTACGAGCCGCCAGAAGGCTTCGTCTACCAGCGCGGGTGGATCGATTGGTGGTGGGGTTGGTCCCCGGTGAGTGACCTGAAAGCGCAGCCGGCCGACGAGAGCGACTCGAGCACCCGGCATGAGGGTGGACCCCCCTGGTATGGGACCCGGAACCAAGCACTTGAGAGCCTGGTAGATCACGCACTGACTCGAATCCGTGCGGATGGCCGCTGAGAAGGGGACATCTCCCAGGGACCGTATGTCGCTGGGCTAATCCCGTCAGACGCGGAGAACGTCTATGGCGAGAGCGAAGTGATGGTGGCGCTGAAGCAGTCGAACAACGGAACCGTCTACATCTGGTCACCCCAGCGGCTACTCCATCTCGAAGAAGCCGACTAGCCCAAGCTCCTCGAGCGCGGCTTGGGGCAATATCGGGGAAACGAGAGGCCCCGGAGGCCGAACGTGGCTTCCGGGGCTTTCTCTGTTCGCGCTGGTAGTTGGCGTGTCGGAGGGGGGATTTGAACCCCCACGGCCCATAGGGCCACTAGGCCCTCAACCTAGCGCGTCTACCAAGTTCCGCCACTCCGACGGGAGCCCCGCGATTCTAGCAACCGGGCACGAGCGCTCCGATCAGCCGCCCCACTTCCAGGACAGCCAGAACGTCGACGTGCCGAAGACCACGGCCGTGACCACGGTGATCTTGTCGAGGCGTCGCTCGAGGGCCGTGCCACCCGACAGGCTCGACGTGCCGCCGAACATGTCCGAGAGGCCGCTCCCCTTGCCGGAGTGCAGCAGGATGAACACGATCAGGAACAGGCTCGAGAGCACACAGAGCACGAGGGCGACGACATTGAACATGGCCCGTCAGTGTACCGGCTCTACCCGCCCGCCGGGGTCTCGATGATCGCGCGATCCTCGAGCGGGAAGTGGCAGGCCGCGACCTGGCCGGGATGGTGGGGTAGGAGCTCGGGCTCGTCCTCGCTGCACTTGGGGAACTGCGCGTTCGGGCAGCGGGGGTGGAACCGGCAGCCCGAGGGCGGGTCGATCGGGCTCGGGACGTCGCCCTCGAGGATGATGCGCTTCTTCGCGGCGGCCAGATCCGGGTCCGGGATCGGGACCGCCGAGAGCAGGGCCCCCGAATACGGGTGCTTGGGGTTGCGGTAGAGCGTCTGCCCTACGGCCATCTCGACGATCTTCCCCAGGTACATCACCGCGACCCGGTCGGAGACGTGCTTCACGACCGAGAGGTCGTGCGCGATGAACAGGTACGTGAGGTTGAACTCCTCCTGGAGGTCCTCGAGCAGGTTGAGCACCTGGGCCTGGATCGAGACGTCGAGTGCGGAGACAGGCTCGTCGCACACGATCAGCTTGGGTCGCAGGGCGAGGGAGCGCGCCACCCCGATCCGCTGGCGCTGCCCGCCCGAGAACTCGTGCGGGTAGCGGTTGTAGTGCTCGGGGTTCAAACCCACGAGCTCCATCAGCTGCTGCACCTCGGACTTGATCTTGTTGCGCGGCACGACCTTGTGGAGGCGATAGGGGGCCCCGATGATCGACCCGACGGTCTTGCGCGGGTTCAGCGAGGCGAACGGGTCCTGGAAGATCATCTGCATCTCGCGACGCAGCCCGCGGAGATCTCCGCCCTTCACCTGGGTGATGTCCCGGCCCTCGAACTCGATCGACCCCTCGGTCGCGTCGTACAAGCGCATCACCACGCGCGCGAGCGTGGACTTGCCGCACCCCGTCTCCCCCACCAGGCCAAGCGTCTCGCCCTTGTGGATGTCCAGGTCGACGCCGTCAACGGCGTGGACATCGCCGATCCGCTTCTGGAACAGGATCCCCCGGGTGATCGGGAACCACTTGCGGAGGCCGCGGATCCGGACGAGCGGCGTCTCGGACGTCGCCGGTTCGGGCTGGGGTCGCTCGGTGACCTCGACGCTCACGTGCGCGCCATCACCTCTTCTCGGAACATGCGCTCCTTGTCCGCGAGGGAGAGGTGACACCGCGATGCGTGGTGACCGTCGGCCGGCAAGAGCTCGGGCACGTCCGTCCGGCACTTGTCGAACACGTAGGGACAGCGCGGGTGGAACGCGCAGCCCGGCGGCACGAAGATCAGGGACGGGGGGAGACCTCGGATCGGGTGCAGGCGCTCCTTCGTGTCGCTCTCGTCGAGCCGCGGGATCGATGCGAGCAATCCCCAGGTGTACGGATGGTGGGAGCCGTAGTAGATGTCGCGGCGGTCGCCCGCCTCCACGATCTTGCCGGCGTACATCACCTGGATGTGGTCGCAGTGCTCGGCCACGACCCCGAGGTCGTGCGTGACGATCACGATCGAGGCGTTGAACTCCTGCTTCAGCCGGTCCAGCAGGTCGAGGATCTGGGCCTGCACGGTCACGTCGAGCGCCGTGGTGGGTTCGTCCGCGATCAGCAGGTCCGGGTTCAGCGACAGTGCCATCGCGATCATCGCACGCTGCCGCATGCCGCCGGAGAACTCGTGCGGATACTGGTCCGCCCGCTCGTCGGGGCGAGGGATCCCGACGCGCCGGAGCATCTCGACCGCCTGCTCGTGAGCCTCCTGCTTCGAGACCTTCTGGTGCACCCGAACGGCTTCGGCGATCTGGTCGCCGACCTTGTAGTACGGGTGCAGCGAGGTCATCGGATCCTGGAAGATCATCGAGATCTTTTCGCCGCGGACGGTTCGCATCTCGTCGGCCGGGAGCGTCAGCAGGTCCCGCCCCTGGAAGATGATCTCGCCATCGATCACGGCCTGCTTGGTGTCGATGAGACCCATCACCGTGAGGAACGAGACGCTCTTGCCGGATCCGGACTCGCCAACGACTCCCAGGGTCTCCCCCGGCAGGAGGGAGAACGAGACGCCGTCGACCGCTTTCACCAATCCGTCGTCGGTCGGAAAGTGGACCGTGAGGTTCTTGACCTCGAGGAGCGGTTCCGCCACTACGTGTACCTCACCCGCGGGTCGAGGAACGCGTAGGCGACGTCGACGCACAGGTTGGCCAGCGCGATGAAGAACGCGCCGAAGAGGGTCACGCCCATCACGGCAGGGAAGTCGTTGAGGAAGATGCTCCGCACCGCGTATTGGCCAACGCCCGGCAGACCGAAGACGGTCTCCGTGATGAACGCGCCGCCGAGCAGGACGGCCAGGTCGAGCCCGAACATCGTCACGACCGGCGTGAGGGCGGCCCGCAGCCCGTGCTTGTAGATCACCCGCTTCTCCGAAAGCCCCTTCGCGCGGGCGGTCCGGATATAGTCCTCGCCCATGGTCTCGATCAGGTTGCCTCGAACCATCCGCGCGTAGAAGGCGGCGAACGTCATCGACAGCACGATCCAGGGCAGGATGAACCGCCCCGAGAGCACGGCCTGCCACACCGATTCCCCGATCGGGATGCCCGACGGCGGCGCCCATCCGAGCTTGAACCAGAAGACGTATAAGAACAGATATGCGAGCCAGAACACCGGCGCCGACACGCCTATGAGCGCGAAAACCATCGACCCCCGATCCCAGATGCTCCCCCGTTTGACCGCCGAGATGATGCCGATCGGGATCCCGACCATGACCCACAGCACCGCCGCTCCGACCGCGAGGGCGATCGTCACCGGGAGGCGTCCGAAGATCTCCTCCTTGACGGGGACGAAGTTGGCGTACGAGTAGTAGACATCCTCGTTCAGGAACAATCCCGGCCAGGGGATCAGGCCCTTCGCGAACCGGCTGTACTGAACGTACAGCGGCCTGTCGAGCCCGAACGCGTGGCGAGCTGCCTCGACGTTCTCGGGGCTCGTCGACTTGCCCACCGCCCTCCTGGCCGGATCGGAGGCGGGCAGCTTCACGAAGATGATGAACGTGATCAGGGACACGATGAACAGCACGAGGATCATGAACAGCGTCCGCCGGATCAGGTACCTGCCCATCGCTCCGCCCGAAGTCTACTCCACCCGGGAGAGGGGCCGCTCCCTCGGAGCGGCCCCTCTCTCTTTCGCGATCCTGCCTCGTTCTTCCGGTTTCCTGCCCTTTCCTTCCTACTGAGCGTCGGGAGCGATCGCGAGCTGGTCCCAGGCCGCGAGTCCCGAGAACTGGTCGAACGAGTAGTTCACGATGCGCTCCGAGTAGGCGTCGACATTGTTGTCGAACAGGTACGGCACCCAGGGCACCACCTGTTCCATCAGCGTTGTGTCGAGGTCTGCCCAACCCTGGTATCGGGCATCGCCCGTCTGCTGGTTGGCTGTCTTGATCTGGTCGTCCACCGACGGAACCTCGGTGATGTCGTAGCCGGCCTTCGACAGCAGCTCGGCACTCGCCCCGACCAGCCCGTAGTTGCAGCAACTCGGGAAGATGGCCGCCGATCCGAACAGCGGGTCGGCGAACGTGTAGCCGTCCGGGAAGTCCTTCCCCCATGCGGGGGCGAGACAGATGGCGACGTGCGCCTCGGGCTCGTTGCACTTCGAGTACATCGTCGTGCGCTCGAAGGACTTCACGTCGAACGTCAGCCCGAGCGGCTCCATGTTCTGCTGGATCAACGCGGCCTGGTCCGGGTAGGGATCGGCCTCGTCGGTCACCGCGAGGATGTCGGAGCACTCCGGCGCATCGCACACACCGTCGCCGTCGGAGTCGTACGCCGACTGAGCCATCTCCGCCTGCGCCGCCGTGAGGTCGCCCGCCGAGTTCGGCGTCGCGTATGGGTCGTAGTCGGCGAGGAGGTTGTTCTCGAGCGCGTTCACCATGATGTGACCCGCGATCTCGCCCGTGGACTCACCGCCACGGAACGTGCGCATCCCCGCCTTGTCGAGGGCGAGGTTGAGAGCCGTGCGGACGTGCACGTCGTCGAACGGCGGGATCGCCATGTTGAACGAGATATAGCGAACGGCGTCCGACGGGTTGATGTGCAGCCGCGGCTGCAGGGTCGGGTCCGTCGAGTAGGCGCGCAGGACCGGTGGAGGCACGATGCCGTCCACGACACCATCGAGCTCGCCGGCCTGGACCTTGTTGTACAGGTCGTTGTTGTCCCCACCGATCGTGATGTTGAACCCTTCGGGATAGGCCGGACGAAGGCCGTCGGTCGCCGGATCGTAGTTGGGGTTGCGGACGAGCACGATGGACTTCCCCGGCTCGTAGCCGGCGACGGGCGTCTGCTCGTCGGGCGGGAGCGAGAAGTCCAGGTTCTCGGACCCCGCGAACTGGTACGGCCCGCTCGCCACCAGGAACCGGCCGTAGTCCCTCGTGTGCCCCGTCGCCACGCCCAGTGGCTCGTCGTTGAACGGTGGGATCGGAGCCGTTGCCCCCATCGCGAACAGGTACGGCAGATAGCCAGCGGGCTCCGTGAGCGTTACCACGAGGGTGCTGTCGTCGGGCGTCTCGAGGCCGGCGATGCTGTCGGCCTTGCCCTCGCCGAACTCGGCGAACCCGTCGATGATGTTGTAGTAGAAGTTGTAGCCACCCACCGATGCGTCGGGGTCCGACTCGCGCTCGAGCGCGCGGACGATGTCGCCCGACGTCACCTCTACATCCCCGAACGGGTCTCCGTAGTTGATCCCGCTCTTGAGCGTGAACGTGTACGTCAGGCCGTCCGACGAGATCTCCGGCAACGCGCTCGCGATGTCGGGCTGCAGCTCCGTGCCGCCCTCGGCGGTCGTCCTGCCCGTGTACGACAGGAGCGTCCGGAGCAAGCAGCACCGGTACCACGACCACGTGACCGAGTAGTACTCCTTCTGCGGATCGAACGACGCGCTCACGTCGCCGAGCATCCCAAGCTCGACGGTGCCGCCCGGCTGGATATCGCCGGTCGCGCCAGTCGCCGACGTCGCACCGGTCGAGCCCGTGCCGCCTTCGTCGTCGCCACCGCACGCGGCGGCGACGAGGCCGAGCGCGGCGACGAGCGCCAATACGCTGAGATATCGCTTCACGTAACCCCCCTCTCCTTTTCGATCAGTTCCCGTGTACAACCGGGGCCTGCCCGGGAAAACGGTCCCATGCTTCAGGCACGCCCTTCCCTCCACCTCCTTTCAGGAAAGCTGCCTCCCGTCTAGATACGGTCAGCCGCCCGTCCTGGGATCGAGGGCATCGCGGAGCCCGTCCCCGACCAGGTTGAAGGCGAGCGTCGTGAAGAAGAGGAACAGCCCGGGGAACAGCATCATCCACCAGGCGTAGGTGAAAACCGGACCTGCGTCTGAGAGCTGGCGGCCCCACGATGGCGTCTCCTGCGGGACCCCGATGCCGAGGAATGACAGGGCGGCCTCGAACAGGATGTTGTTCGGGATGATCAGCGTCGTGTAGACGATGATCGGGGCCGCCACGTTCGGTAGGACCTCGCGGAACATGATCCGCCGGTTGGTCGAGCCCAGGGAGCGCGCGGACTCGATGAACTCCTTCTCGCGCAGGGACAGCACCTGGCCGCGCACGATGCGGGCGAGGTAGGGCCAGGTGAACAGGGCGATCACATAGCTGACGAGGAGCAGGCCCGGTTTGATGAGGCCGCCGAGGCACCCGTTCGGCGACAGTCCGCACGCCGACACGAGCCCGAGCGACAGCAACAGTACCGGCAGTGACAGGACGACGTCGATGGTTCGTGAGATCACCGTGTCGATCTTGCCCCGGTAGAAGCCCGCCAGCATCCCGAGGGTCACGCCGATCAGTGATGCGATCCCGGTCGCGAAGAAGGCGATGAACAGCGACGTCCTGGCGCCGTACGCAACGCGGACCATCAGGTCCCGACCAGCCGTGTCGACCCCGAAGGGGAAACCGGACTGCGGACCCGTGGGGATCCCGAAGGAGTCGAGCCGGTCCAGGTGCACCTCGTTGGGTCCGTGGGTGAACCCCGCGATCACGGGTGCCAGCATCGCGATCGCGAATATCAGGATCACGATGAGGCCCCCGCCGATCGCGAACTTGTCCTTGCGGAACCGGCGCCAGAACAGCTCCCACGGTGAGCGTCCGACGACCTGCTGCGAAACCTCGACGCTGGTCGCTTCCGGATCGATGGGCGCGTCGGGACCCGAGTCGGTGAGCGCGTGCTCCATGTGGGCTCGTGCCATCTGGTGCGCCCGTACCCCTTCCCGGATCGGGACGGCGCATCTTAGCCCTCGGTCCCGTGACCAGGCAATGCGCCGGAGTTCCAACTATACGCCGCTCGGAAATCTCGGGGTTGCGGCATCTTGCGGTGGGCCGTGCGAACGTCGAGGCGCGAAGTCAGTCCCGCAGGAGTGCGGAGATCCGCGGGAGGATCTCGATGCCTTTCAACGCACCCAGCTTCCCAGAGGCGCAAGCACGTTCGCCGAACGCATCGGTTCCGTCCGGACGAACCGGCCCTCCCGTCACCAGCAGCGGGACCGGTTCCGCCGTGTGGGCCTTGCGAAGGCACGAGGTCGCGTGGTCCGCCGTCACGGCCACGATCGTCCTCGCGGGGTCGATCCCGGGGAGGAGCTCCCCGAAGAACGCCCGATCGATCAGCCCGATCACGTCGCGCTTGTCCTCGGCACGGCCGTCGTGGGCGGGGACGTCTGGACCCTTGATGTGGATGTACAGCGCGTCGAAGCCCTCGAGCGCGTCGATGGCCAGGCGGGCCCAGGTCGCGTAGTCCTCCTCGGCCAGCAGCCGGGGGGCGTCCACGGGCTCCATGCCCAGGATCAACGCGATCCCGCGCTCGACGGGCATCTCCACGAAGCACCCCCACGACGGCCCGAACCGCTCCGCGATCGGCTGCAGGGACGGCCGGCGGTCGCCGCCGTCGCGCGTCAGGATCAGGTTCGCCGGCAGCTTGGCCGCCCGCCGACGCGCGGCGTTGACCTCGGAGGCGTCGAGGATCTTCGCGGTGCCCTCGACGAACGCGTTGGTGAGCTCGGCGGCCCGTCGGGCCTCCGCCGTGTCCTCCAGCGGCTCGCACCTGGCCACCACCGGCTCGAACGTCTCGAGGGCCACGCCGAGGTGCCCGTCTTTGCGGTACGCGGGGTCGGTGTTCGAGACCTCGGCGGAGAGCGTGCCCTCGTCCGCTCGGATCACCAGGACACCCCGATGCTCCACCGTGGAGAGCAGGTCGAACGTCGCGTTCGGGAGCGGGAGCTCGGCGTTCACCTCGTCCGCGAGGGTCCGCGCCTCGTCGGAGGTCAGATCGCGGCCGACGCGGCGGTCGACGATCGTGGGCCACTCCGCCGTCGCGAAGTTCACGCGGTAGGCGAGATCGCCGTCGCGGAAGTCCATCCCAACGCCGAGCGCCTCCACGACGCCTCGTCCCGGGTGCTCCTCGCGCGGGTCGTAGCCCAGGATCGCGAAGACCGCGATGTCCGACTCGGGCGCGATCCCCTCGCCGACGGTCGTCACCATCCCCGTTCTGCCCTGCCGTGCAAGCGCGTCGAGGAACGGCGTGTCGGCCGCCTCCAGCGGTGTGCGGCCGTCCAGCTCCGGGATGGGATCGTCGGCCAGGCCGTCGAGGCAGACGTAGAGCAGCCGGTTCACCGCATCACCGGTACTTCACGATCAGGGCGAGCTCCTCCGGATCCAGGCTGGCACCTCCGACGAGCGCCCCGTCGACCTCGGGGTGCGCCATGAAGTCGCGGATGTTCCCCGCCTTCACGCTCCCGCCGTACTGGATCCGGACCGCCTGGCCCAGCTCGCCGTCATGCAGATCCGCGATCGTCTGCCTGATCAACGCGATCACCTGACCGGCGTCGGACGGCTCGGCGTTGCGACCGGTGCCGATCGCCCAGACCGGCTCGTACGCGACGACCAGCCTCGCGGCGTCGGACGCCGACACGCCCGCGAGGTCGGCGCGGACCTGGGCCGTCACGCGGTCCTCGGTGGCCCCGACGTCGCGCTCCTGCAGCGTCTCGCCGACGCACAGGATCGGCGTCATCCCGTGAGCGAAGACCGCACGCACCTTACGGTTCACGGTCTCGTCGGTCTCGCCGAACATCGCACGGCGCTCCGAGTGCCCGACGATCACGTAGCCAACCTTGAGCGCCGCCAGCATCGGCGGCGAGATCTCTCCGGTGAACGCGCCCTCGTTCTCCCAGTGGACGTTCTGCGCGCCGAGACCGTACGGGAGCCGGTCGCTGTCGATCAGCGTCTGGACCGAACGCAACGAGGTCGCGGCCGGACAGATCACTACCTCCACGCGTTCGGCGTCGTCCTGGTCCAGCAGGTAGGAGAGCTTCTGCACGGCCTGGATGGCCTCGAGATGCGTCTTGTGCATCTTCCAGTTGGCCGCGATGATCGGACGGCGGGCACTCACGGGGCGATCTCCGGGACGTTCACGCGACGGCCTCCAGGACGACGATGCCCGGCAGCTGGCGGCCCTCGATGAATTCGAGCGACGCGCCCCCGCCGGTCGAGAGGTGATCGAACGCGCTCTCGAGTCCGTACCTCCTCACGGCCGCGAGGCTGTCGCCACCACCGACGACCGAGAACGCGCTCGCGCCAGCGATCGCCGTGGCGACCCCGCGGGTCCCGGCGCTGAACGGCTCGAGCTCGAAGACCCCCATCGGCCCGTTCCAGACGATCGTCTTCGCGTCGGCGATCGTCCTCGCGAACTCCTCCACCGTCCGCGGCCCGATGTCGAGGCCGAGCTCGCCCGCCGGCACCTGCGCGCTCGGCACCGTGTGGCGAGGGGCGTCCACGCGCTTGGAGGCGGCCGCGACCACGTCCTCGGGCAGCTGCACCACGACACCGCGCTCGTCGGCCCGGGCTCGGGCGGCTCGCACCTCTTCGAAGCGATCGGGCTCGACCAGGCTGTCCCCCGCCGACCCGCCGTCCGCGGCGATGAACGTGAACGCCATCGCCCCACCGATCAGCAGCGCGTCGACGCGTTCGACCAGGGAGCCGATCGTGCCGAGCTTGTCCGAGACCTTGGCGCCGCCGAGCACGGCGACGTAGGGACGCGCCGGATCGCCGATCAGCCGCGACAGCGCCTCGACCTCCCGTTGGAGCAGGCGTCCCGCGGCCGTCTCCCTGCCCTGCTCCTGGAGGATCTCCGGGAGCGCGACGACGGAGGCGTGGGCGCGGTGCACCGCGCCGAACGCGTCGTCGACGTACAGGTCGGCGAGGCCGGCCAGCCGTTGCGCGAACGCCCGGTCGTTGGCCTCCTCGCCCGGGTCGAACCGGAGGTTCTCGAGCAGGACGACCCGGCCCGGTTCGAGCGCGAGGGCCTGGCACGACTGCTCGACCTCGGGGCCGAGGACGCCGTCCGTCGGCACGTACTCGACCACCCGCTCGAGGAAGCCCCGGAGCAGCTCGGCGACCGGGCGGAGCCGGAGTGCCTCGTCCACGCGGCCCCTCGGCCGGCCCAGGTGGGAGGCGGCGACGATCGAGGCGCCGCGGTCGAGCAGCTCCGTCAGCGTCGGCAGGCTGGCTCGGATCCGAGCGTCGTCGGTGACCACGCCGTCTTCGAGCGGGACGTTGAGGTCGAGCCGGACGAAGACGCGCCGGCCCGCGAGGTCACCCAGGTCGTCGAGCGTTCGGAGGCGCACCGGCGCCTACAGCGACCGTGCGACGAGGTCGACGAGGTCCGCGAGGCGGTTCGAGTACCCCCATTCGTTGTCGTACCACCCGACGACCTTGGCCACCCCGCCCATCGTCATCGTCGAGGCCGCGTCGAACGTGCACGACGCCGGGCTCCCCACGATGTCGGAGGACACGATCGGATCCTCCGTGTAGACGAGGCGGCCGCCCGAGAGGGGGCCGCTCTCGGCGGCGGACCGGTACGCGGCGTTGATCTCGTCGACGCTCGCCTCGCGCTTCAGCGTGGCGACCAGGTCGGTGACCGATCCGTCCGGGACGGGAACCCGCATCGCGATGCCGTCCAACTTCCCCTGCAGGTGCGGCAGGACCAGGCCGGTGGCCTTCGCGGCTCCCGTCGACGTCGGGATGATGTTGATCGCCGCGGCTCGAGCCCGGCGCAGGTCCTTGTGCGGAAGGTCGAGGATCGACTGGTCGTTCGTGTACGCATGGATCGTCGTCATGAACGCCATCTCGAGGCCGAACACGTCGTCCAGCACCTTGGCCATCGGCGCGACGCAGTTGGTGGTGCAGGACGCGTTCGAGATGACGTTGTGCTGGGACGGATCGTACGCGTCGTCGTTCACGCCGAGGACGACGGTGAGGTCCTCGCCCTTGGCCGGGGCGCTGATCACGACCTTCTCCGCGCCGGCCTCGATGTGCTTGTTCGCCTTCTCGCGGTCGGTGAACAGCCCCGTCGACTCGATCACGATCTGGGCGCCGAGCTTCTTCCAGGGCAGCTCGGCGGGATCGCGGACGGCCAGCACGCGCAGCTCGTCGCCGTCGACCGTGACGCCGCCGTCGAACGTCCCGACCTCGCCGTCGAACCGCCCGAGCACGGAGTCGTACTTCAGGAGATGCGCGAGCGTCGGGGCGTCGGTGATGTCGTTGACCGCGACGAAGTCCCAGTCCACGCCGAGCTTCTTCGCGGCCCGGAAGAAGTTCCTCCCGATCCTGCCGAATCCGTTGATGCCGATCTTCACGCTCATGGCGTCCTCCAGGGGTAGGAGTCCATCCTAGCCAATCGCCTGCGTGGCCAGCCGGGAGGCGTTCGGGTCGGGCGGCGTCAGCGATCGAGGTCCCGGTGGTCCACCGATGCCGGCAGGCCCTTCTCGCGGAAGAAGCTCGCGAGATCCTCGACCACGACCACGGACCGGTGACGTCCGCCGGTGCAGCCGATCCCGACGGTGAGGTAAGCCTTCCCCTCGGCGACGAAGCCCGGGACCATGAACCCGAGCAGCGCGCGGAGCCGGCGGAGGAACTCCCGGTACATCGCCTGGCCCTGCACGAATGTCCGGACGCGGTCGTCGGTGCCCGGGAGCGGCCGGAGCTCCTCGACCCAGTGGGGGTTCGGAAGGAAGCGGCAGTCGATCACGAGGTCGGCGTCGCGCGGGGCGCCGTACTTGTAGCCGAACGACACCAGGCTGACCTGGAGGCTCTCCTCGGGGGGCGCGTCGGAGAACGCGTCCCGCATGCGGTCGCGGAGCTCGTGCGGCGTGAGTCCCGACGTGTCGATGATCAGGTCCGCGTCGCCGCGGAGGGCCTCCATCATCATCCGTTCCTTACGGATGCCCTCGACCACCCGGTCCGCAGGGGCGAGCGGGTGCCGACGGCGCGTGGATTCGTACCGGTTGACCAGATCGCCGTCGGACGCCTCGAGGAACAGGATCCGCGAGGGGACGCTCAGCTCCGCGAGCTCCTGGAGCGCCTTCGAGAGCTCGCCGAAGAACACCCCGCCGCGGACGTCGAGCACGATCGCCACCCGGCCGGGTCCGCCGGGGCGCGAGCCGAGCTCGGCCATCTTCGGCAGCAGCGCGGGCGGGAGGTTGTCCACCACGAAGTAGCCGAGGTCCTCGAGGCACCGCGCCGCCTCCGAGCGGCCGGCGCCGGAGAGGCCGGTGATGATCGTGAACCCTCGGCTCGCCGGGTCGGGCACGACCGCCGCTCGCTTCGCCGCCCGCTTCCGGCGGTCCGAGAGCTTGCTCGGCTCCTCGGTCGACCCCGTGCTCGGCGCGTCGCCCGGTTTCGGTGCGCCGCCGGTGCGCTCTGGCTGGGCGGTCACGCGCTGCGCCTCCCGCCGGCCGGCTCGCGGCCAATGAGTCGATCGTGGATCGCTCTCGCGAGGTCCGGGCCGACCCCCGGCGTCGAGGCGATCTCGTCCTCGCTCGCCCGCGAGATGCGGGCCACCGAGCCGAACCGCTTCAGCAGCGCCTTCTTGCGGGACGGACCCACCCCGGCCACGTCGTCCAGCGGCGAGGCCAGCGCGCGCTTCCCGCGCTTCTCGCGGTGGTACGTCACGGCGAACCGGTGAGCCTCGTCCCGCAGGTGCTGGAGCACGAACAGGGCCTCTGAGCCACGCGGGATCACGAGCGGGTCGGGCCGGTCGGGGAAGTAGACCTCCTCGAGCCGCTTCGCGAGCCCGATGGCCGGGATGTGGACGTCGGCGTCCGCCAGCGCCTTGGTCGCGCTCGAGAGCTGCCCGCGGCCGCCGTCGACCACGATCAGCGCCGGCGGGTAGGCGAAGCGGCGGCGCTCGCCGGGCTCCCGGTCGTTGGCGAGGCGCGCAAGCCTGCGGCGGAGCATCTCCTCCATGCTTGCGAAATCGTCCTGTCCGGGCACCCCCTTGATCTCGAAGCGCCGGTAATCGCTCCGCTTGGGCAGGCCGTCCTCGAACACGACCATCGAGCCCACCGTGTCGGTCGGGCCGAGGTTCGAGATGTCGTAGCACTCGATCCGCAGCGGGGGCTGCTCGAGCTCGAGCCGCCGGCCCAGCTCCGCCAGCGCGCGGGAGCGGGCGCCGAAGTCCGAGGCCCGCCGAAGCTTGTGCCTGCGGAACTGATCGGTCGCGTTCTGCGTCACGGTCTCCATCAGCTTGCGCTTGGTCCCGCGCTCGGGGACGGCGAACCTCACCGGCCCCTGCCGCCGGGACGAGAGCCACTCGCCGAGCACGTCGGCGTCGGCCGGGAGCTCGGGGACCAGGATCCGCGGGGGCACGTCCTGCCGCTGCATATAGAGCTCCCGAAGGAACGAACCAACGAGCCCGGGCCGGTCGAGATCCTCGACCCGGTCGACGACCCAGCCCTTGCGGCCCATGACGCGACCACGGCGGACGAAGAACACCTGGAACCCCGCCTCCAGGTCGTCCTCGGCGAGCCCGACGACGTCGAGGTCCTCGGGCTGCGATAGCACCATCTCCTGGCTCTCGAGCGCGCGGCGCGCCGCCGTCAGCTGATCGCGGTGCTTCGCAGCGAGCTCGTACTCCTGGCGCCGGGCGGCCTCCTCCATCTCGCGTTCGAGCCGCTCCATGATCGGGCGCTCGTGGCCGGACAGGAACTCGCCGAGCGCCTCGACGTCGGCCCGATACGACTCCTCGGTGACCCCGGTCTGCTCCGGGACGCACGGCCCCGAGCAGCGGCCGATGTCGTAGTACAGGCACGGCCGGCGGGCCCGGGCGCGCTGGTCGAAGAAGGAGTTCGAGCACGTCCGGACGGGGAAGACGCGCGTGAGGGCATCGAGGGTCTCGCGGATCGCGTACGCGTGCCCGAACGGCCCGAAGTACCGGACGTTCTTGCGCTTGGCGCCACGCAGGACCTGGGCACGCGGCCAGCGCTCCCCCACCGTCAGCGCGAGGTAGGGATAGGACTTGTCATCCCGGTAGCGGACGTTGAAGCGGGGCCGGTGCTCCTGGATCAGGTTGTACTCGAGCAGGAGCGCGTCGACCTCGGTGGAGGCCATGATCCATTCGACCGAGGCGGCGGCGGCCACCATCGCCTCGGTCCTGGGATGGAGGTCGCGACCCCAGTAGTTGGCCAGGCGCTTGCGCAGGGACCTGGCCTTGCCGACGTAGACGACCCGCCCGTCCTCGTCTCGGAACAGGTACGCCCCCGGGCCGTCGGGGATCGACGTGGGATCGGGTCGCTGGAAGCTCACGCGACCCATCGTAACGCGGCAACCTGCGGGAACCCGGTTGGACGCCCCGCGGCGGCCTAGGAGACGCTCACCGTTCCGTTCATGGTCGGGTGCACGTCACAGTGGAAGTAGTACTCGCCCGCGTCGAGCGGTTCGATCGCGTAGTCGGTCTCCCCCGGCCCGGTCAGGAGGTCGCCTCGGAACAGCGGGTTCGCGAGGTCGTCGGCACTCGGGTAGATCGCGATGTTGTGCTGGGTCGCGTTGTCCTCGTTCACGAAGTGGATCGTGCTTGCCTCGCCCGCCGGCAGGTCGATCGTCGAGGTGTCGAACGCGATGCCCGAGGCCGTCACGGTCACGGTCGCGGCACCCCCACCCTGACCGCCACCGCCGCCGCCCTGGCCGCCGCCACTCTGGCCACCACCCCCGCCCTGACCGCCGCCGCCACTCTCGGTCACCTCGATCGAGCCGATCATCGTCGTCGGGTGGACCACGCAGTTGAACGCGTGGGTGCCCGCGTCCAGGGCCGGGACATCGAACTCCACCTGGTTGGGTCCGGTCACGAGATCGCCCGAGAAGACGGTGTCGCCCGTCGGTTCTTCGCCGGCGAAGATCTCGATGTTGTGCTGCGTGCCCTCGTCGCGATTGTCGAACTCGATCGTGAACGACCCTCCGGCGGTGGCCTGGATGCAGTCGCCCTCGGTGAACGCGATGCCCTGCGCGACCACCGTGACGAAGCCGTCCCGAATGGGGGTGCATTCGGCCGGCGACGGCGACGGCTGGGTGATCGGGCCGGTCGGCGTGGGGCTGGGCTCGGCGAACGGAACGTCCTCGAACGCCCCGTACCCGCCGACGAGCAGGTCCGCCTCCGTCGTCGCGTACCAGGCGAGGTAGGTCACCGAACCGTCCTCGTTCACGGTGATCGACGGGAACGCCCCGTCCACCGTCGACGTGCCGGTGTCGACCGGCTTCAGCGAACCAGGGTCGCCGGTCGCGAACCTGACGCCCGCGTCGGCGTCCCACCAGGTCAGGCCGACCGACCCTTCGGCTCCGAGCACGAGGCCGGTCGCGGCCCCGGATCCCTCGGCGCTGCCCTCCGGGATGTCGGCAGCCGCGGCCGTGGCGACCGACCCGTCGCCGCTGCGCGTGGCGATCGTCACCTGGCCGTTCGCGGCGTCGTAGTACGACAGCGCGATGCCGCCGTCCATCGGAACCCCCGACAGTCCCTGGCCGCCGGTGGCCGAGACCTTGAAGCTCACGAACCCGTTCTCCCCGTCGTTGGACGCCACCTCGACCCCGGCGCCCCCCTTCGAATAGGCGACCGTCGGCCGGTCGCCCCCGATCACCGCGGTCCGGCACGTCTCGCAGCCCGCGCCCTCGGCGATCGTGTCGTCCGACCACGTATCGCCGTTGTGCGTCGCAAGCTGCACCTTGGCCTCGGACGAGGTCGACGTGTAGAAGGCGATCGCCGGGTTGCCGCCTGCGAGACCGATCGAAAGGCCGTAGCCGGGCGTCTTCGTCACCTGCGTGACGACCGCCTGCGTCGTGGTGGCGGGGTCGAGGGAGCCGGTCGCGTAGTACAGGCCCGTGTCCGAACCCCACACCGCGTGGTACGTGTCGCCGTCGGCGACCATCGCGAGCCCGGTGACGTTGTCGCGGGTCAGGTCCGCGACCGACGGCTCGAACGCAGGGTCGAACGCGATCGGCACGTTGGGGATCTCCTGCGCGATGGCGATCGCTCCGCGCGTCCAGAACCCCTGGTCGCTCACCGTCGCGAGGAGGACCCCGGGGATCGACGGGGAACCCACCGGCCGGGTGATCGGCACCTCGCCCGCCTCGAGCTTCTCCTCGAACCCGAAGTACGCGACGACGGGCAGGCCGTCGGGGTTCGTCACGATCGATGGGTAGCGGCCGGCGTCGTTCAGCGAGTCGGCGACCTCCGGGAGGAACCGGACCCCGGACCCGAGGTTCACGGTCGGTGTGGGCGGTTCGGCGCAGGCGGCGGCCCCCAGGGCGAGCACGAAGGCCAGCGGCAGCAACTTCCATCGGAGGGCCTGGGGCATGAGCGGGCGCAATCCTAGCAAGGTGACGGGCGCGGAGCGGAGCATCCGTCCGACGACGTCAGGCCTCTCGCGACGCGCCCACCGGTTCGAGCGGGAGCGTGCCGAGCACCTCCGCCAGGAACCGTCCCGTGTGCGAGGTCGGGTGCGCCGCAACCGTCTCGGGGGTGCCGGTCACGACGACCTCGCCACCCGCGTCCCCACCCTCGGGACCGAGATCGACGATCCAGTCGGCCGTCTTCACGACGTCCAGGTTGTGCTCGATCACGATCACCGTGTTGCCGTGGGCGACCAGCCGCTGCAGCACGGACAGGAGCTTGCGGATGTCCTCGAAGTGCAGCCCGGTCGTCGGCTCGTCCAGGATGTAGAGCGTGCTCCCGGTCGCGCGCTTCTGGAGCTCGGACGACAGTTTGATCCTCTGGGCTTCGCCGCCTGAGAGCGTGGGCGCGGGCTGTCCCAGTTTCACGTAGCCGAGCCCCACGTCCGACAGCGTCTGGAGGTGACGCTTGATGACCGGGATGTTCTGGAAGAACTCGAGCGCCTCGTCCACGCTCATCTCGAGCACGTCGGCGATCGAGCGGTGCTTGTACTTCACCTCGAGCGTCTCGCGGTTGTACCGGTGCCCCTTGCAGACCTCGCAGGTGACGTAGACGTCCGGCAGGAAGTGCATCTCGATCTTGATCTGGCCGTCGCCCGCGCAGTTCTCGCAGCGCCCGCCCCGCACGTTGAACGAGAACCGACCGGGCTGGTAGCCGCGGACCCGCGCCTCAGGTACCTGACTGAAGAGCTTGCGGATGTGGTCGAACATGCCCGTGTACGTCGCGGGGTTCGATCGCGGCGTGCGCCCGATCGGCGACTGATCGATGTCGATCACCTTGTCGACCTGCTCCCACCCCACGAGCCGCCGGTGCTTGCCCGGCAGGGCTCGGGAGCGGTACACCTTCTGCATCAGCGCCCGGAGCACGACTTCCTGCACGAGCGTGGACTTGCCCGAGCCGCTCACTCCCGTCACGCAGACGAGGAGCCCGAGCGGGATCTCGAGGTCGATGTCCTTGAGGTTGTGCTCGCGCGCGCCCAGCACCTTCAGCCGGCGGCTGCTCCGCGCCCGCCGCACCTCCGGCGTCGGGATCACCCGCCGGCCGGACAGGAACGCGCCGGTCAGGGACCCGTCGCACTCGAGCAGTCCCTTGAGGTCGCCGGTGTACACGATCTCGCCCCCGGCGGCGCCGGCGCCCGGGCCGATGTCGACCACGTGGTCCGAGGCCGCGATCGTGGCCTCGTCGTGCTCCACCACGATGAGCGTGTTCCCGAGGTCGCGCAGTCGGACGAGCGTGTCGATCAGCCGACGGTTGTCGCGCTGGTGCAGGCCGATCGACGGCTCGTCAAGGATGTAGAGCACGCCGACCAGGCCGCTGCCGATCTGCGTGGCAAGACGGATGCGCTGCGCCTCGCCGCCCGCGAGCGTCCCCGACGCCCGCGAGAGGGTGAGGTAGTCGAGCCCGACGTCGACCAGGAACTGCAGCCGCTCGCGGATCTCCTTCATCAGGCGCTCGGCGATCATCTGCTCGCGCTCGCTCAGCTCGGCCTCGCGCGTGAACGTGAGCGTGTCGCGGATCGAGAGGGCGGTGAGCTGGGAGATGTTGAGGCCGTCGACCGTGACCGCGAGGGTCTCGGGACGCAGGCGGGCGCCGCCGCACGCGCGGCACGGGACCTCGCGCATGAACTCCTCCAAGCGCTCGCGCTGGCTCTCGGAATCGGTCTCGACGTGCCGGCGTTCGACGACCGGCACCACGCCCTCGTACGTGGTCCAGTACGAGCGGGTGCGCCCGTACCGGTTCTTGTACTTGACGTAGATCTCCTCGTCCGAGCCGTACAGGACGACGTCGCGGACCTTCTTCGGGAGCTTCTTCCACGGGGTCGTCGTCGAGAAGCCGTGCGACTCCGCCACGGCGTCCAGGACCCGGTCCCAGTACTCGATCCTCCCGCTCGACCACGGCGCGAGCGCCCCATCGGCGATCGACAGGTCGGGGTCGGGGACGACGAGCGCCGCGTCGACCTCGAGCCGGACGCCGAGGCCGTCGCAGGTCTGGCAGGCGCCGTACGGCGAGTTGAACGAGAAGTTCCTCGGCTGCAGCTCGTCGAACGAGAGCCCGTCGAACGTGCACGCGAGGGCCTGGCTGTAGGTCTGGACGTCCTCGCCGTCGTGGGTCTGCACGGCGATCGCGACCAGCCCCTCCGTGAGCTGCAGCGCCGACTCCACCGAGTCCGCGACCCGGCGCCGGATGTCCCGCTTGGCGACGAGCCGGTCGACGACGACCTCGATCGTGTGCTTGTAGTTGCGGGGGAGCCGGATCGGGTCGGCGAGCTCGCGGACCTCCCCGTCGATCCTGGCGCGCACGAAGCCCCGGCCCGCGAGGTCCTTCAGGAGCCTCTCGTACTCGCCCTTGCGCCCCCGGACGACGGGCGCGAGCACCTGGAACCTCGTCCCCTCGGGGAGCTGCATCACCTGATCGACGATCTGCTCCGGCGTCTGCCGGCCGATCGGCCGGCCGCACTTCGGGCAGTGCGGGTGCCCGATCCGGGCGTACAGCACCCGGAGGTAGTCGTAGATCTCCGTGATCGTCCCGACCGTCGACCGGGGGTTGCGGGAGGTCGACTTCTGATCGATCGAGATCGCCGGTGAGAGGCCCTCGATGAAGTCGACGTCGGGCTTCTCCATCTGGCCGAGGAACTGCCGCGCATAGGAGGACAGCGACTCGACGTATCGGCGCTGGCCCTCCGCGTAGATCGTGTCGAACGCGAGGGAGCTCTTCCCCGAACCCGAGAGTCCGGTGAAGACGATCAGCGCGTTCCGCGGGAGCTCGAGGGTGATGTTCTTCAGGTTGTGCTCGCGAGCGCCGTGAATGACAAGCGTGTCGGTTCCCACGGAGGCATCGTACCGAAGGCGCCGACAAGGCTTCGGAGAGCCCTCGGACCGGGGCTATGGTGCGCGGGTGACCGAGCACGACCCCACCCCCAGCGACCTCCCCCGTTCCCCATCGGTCCCGTTCGCGGAGGCGTTGCGCTTCTGGGTCTGGCTGGGGTTCGTGAACTTCGGCGGCCCCACCGGCCAGATCGCGCTCATGCACACCGAGCTGGTCGAACGCCGCCGGTGGATCGACGAGGGGAGCTTCCTCCACGCCTTGAACTTCGCGATGCTGCTGCCCGGCCCCGAGGCCCACCAGCTCGCGATCTACGTGGGATGGCTCCTGAACGGCACGCCGGGCGCCCTCGCCGCGGGCGTGTTCTTCCTGCTCCCCGCGTTCGTGCTGATGGTGGCGTTGTCCTGGGTCTACGCCGTGCACGGCGACGTCACGTGGATCGCGGGAATCTTCGACGGCCTGGCATGGGCGGTGGTCGGGATCGTCGCCGCCGCCCTGCTCCGGATCGCCGGACGAGCGCTCGGCCACGCGATCCTGGTGACCCTCGCCGTGGTCGCGTTCCTGGCCCTGTTCGTGTTCGGCGTCCCGTTCCCGCTCGTGGTGCTCGGGGCAGGAGCCGTGGGCCTCATCGCGGGGACCCGGCTCCCGGGCTCGAAGCCGGGGGCCACCGACCTTCGTCAGGCGGAGCGCGTGCCGCCCTCCTGGGGTCGCACCGCCCGGGTGCTCGCGATCGGTCTCGCGGTCTGGCTGGTCCCGCTCGCCGCGGTCGCGGCGGCGGGGGGTCCGGACAGCGTCCTGGCGGACGAGGCCCTCTTCTTCGCGGGCGCGGCGCTCGTGACGTTCGGTGGGGCCTACGCCGTGCTCGCGTACGTGAACCAGGCCGCGGTGGTGCGGTTCGGTTGGCTGAGCGCGAACGAGATGGCGGTCGGCCTCAGCCTCGCCGAGACGACGCCCGGTCCGCTGATCATGGTCGTGGTCTTCGTCGGGTTCCTCGCCTCGTACCGGGAGCCCGCGTCGCTCGCGCCGGTCCTGGCGGGGGTCGCGGGCGCGTTGGTCGTCGCGTGGGCGACGTTCGTGCCGAGCTTCCTGTGGATCTTCCTCGGCGCCCCCTCGGTCGAACGCCTCCGCGGCAACGAGCGGCTCTCGGGCGCGCTGACCGCGATCACCGCGTCCGTCGTCGGCGTGATCGCGAACCTCGCCCTCGTGTTCGCGACCAGCGTGCTGTTCGACGAGGTCGTCGTCCGAACGCCGTTCGGCCACGAGGTCGCGGTCCCCGTCCTGGGTTCGGCCGACCTGCTGGCGATCGGCGTCGCCGTCGGGTCGTTCGTCGCCATCCGGCGCTTCCGCGTCGATGTCGTGTGGGTGATCGCGGCCGCCGGCCTGGTCGGCCTCGTCGACGCGCTGATCGCGTGACGGTCTCGGGCGGCGTTCCGGCGCCGCGGGTGGGGTACGCTCGGGCCGTGACCGATCGCGAGGCGCTCGAGGGCCTGACCGCGCAGGAGCTGCACGACCGCGCGACGAGGGTCGCGTGGCGTCGGCTCGACGTCGGGTTCCTGTGGCACCTGCTCAGCACGATCCCGGAGGCCCGGGCCGCGGTCGGCGACGAGGACCGGAGCGAGATCGACATCCTGCGCCCGCTCGCGCTGCTGAACGACCTCGTGGACGCGGACCGGGGGGAGCTCGCCGAGGGTTTGCGGCCGCTGTACCTCGACTACCTCGTGGAGCACGAGAAGGCCGGGGACCTCGAGGCGTCCGACGACCCCGACCTCGGCGCTCCCGGCGGGCCCGAGGAGGACCCCGACGACTGACCGCGACCTCGGGTCCTACCGATCCGAGTTCCCGGTGCTCGAACGCAAGGCCTACCTGATCAGCGCGTCCCTCGGGCCGATCTCGGAGCGCTCACGGCGCTACCTCGATGGGTACCTGGACGCCTGGGCCACCAAGGGCGCCCCCGACCACGTGTGGTTCGAGGACATCTTCCCCCGGATGCGCGCGCTGAAGGCGTCGTTCGCGCGTCTCGCCGGATGCGACGCGGACGAGCTAGCGATCACCACGAACATCTCGATCGCGATGTCGACGTTCGCTTCCGCGCTCGACTTCGGGGCGCGCACCAAGGTCGTGATGTCGGAGCTCGACTTCCCGACTGACGGGCACGTCTGGCTCGCGCACGCCAGGCGCGGCGTCGAGATCGAGTGGCTCCGCTCCCCCGACGGTCTGACGATCCCCCTCGAGGAGTACGACCGCGCGATCGACGAGCGCACCGCCGTCGTCATGGTGAACCGGGTGCTCTATCGCTCGAGCGCGATCGTCGACGCCAAGGAGGTCTGCCGGATCGCGCGCGAGCGCGGCGCGCTGTCGTTCCTCGACGACTACCACGGGATCGGGATCGTGCCGCTCGACCTGCACGACGTGGGGTGCGACGCGTACGCGGCCGGGGTCCTGAAGTGGTTGTGCGGCGGGCCCGGCCTGGCGTTCCTGTACGTGCGGCGTGGGTTGATCCCCTCCCTCGAGCCGATGGTGACCGGCTGGTTCGGGACCGCCGAGCCGTTCTCGTTCGACACCCAGCACCTCGAATACCACCCGACCGCGCGGCGTTTCGAGCACGGCACGCCGCCCGCGCCCGTGTTCTTCATCGCGCAGGGCGGACTCGACGTGATCGCCGAGGTCACGCCCGAGCGGATCCGCGCGCGCCAGGGCGAGCTCGGCGACCACGTGATCGCCCGCGCCGACGCCCTGGGGTTGCCGGTGCGGACCCCGCGTGACCGGAACGCGCGGGGAGGCGTCGTGAACGTGGGCGTCGGCCCCGAGGCCGCGAAGATCTGCCACACGCTGCTCGAACGCGACGTGTGCACCGACTACCGCGGCGACGGGCTCCGGATCAGCCCGCACTTCTTCAACACGGAGGACGACGTCGACCGCTGTTTCGACGAGCTGCGGTCGCTGCTTTGACCGTGGCCGTCAGGCTACGCGGGCGAGCGAACCTCGACCGGTACGCGCTGCACCATGTTGTTCGAGAAGCCGTGCAGGTTCCACGGTTGCTCGAGCGGCTGGATGTTTCCCGCCGCGTCGGTCGCGCGGCAGCACAGCTCGAGCACTCCGGGCTCGCTCGCGTCCCATGAGAAGGTCCAGGGCACCCACGCGTACGGCGATACCGCCTCGCCGACGACGGCGTCCGCCCAGGTGGCCCCTCCGTCCGAACTCACCTCGACCCGCTCGATAGCCCCCCACCCCGACCAGGCGCGACCGTGCAGGAGCACGCGCCCGACGTCGACGAACCGATGTCGCGTGAGGAAATCGGGGAACCCTGGTGGCACGAGCAGCGACCGCGGGTTGATGCGCGTGACCGGCTCGCCCTCCCCCTCCGGCTGTTGGCGGATTCGGTATGACTCCATCTGGAACCCGCGGAAGGGCTCGGACACCGCCTCGATCGCCGTGAGCCACTTCACGCTCGCCATCCCGTACCAACCCGGCACCACGAGCCGAAGCGGGAACCCGTGCTGCGGGGGAAGCGGCGCGCGGTTCATCTCGTACGCGAGGATCACCTCGTCACGCATCGAGTCCTCGATCGACAGGCTCCGCTCGTAGTCCTGCTCGAGGCCGCCCTGGATACCGTGATCGGCACCGCGGAACACGAGCTCGACCGCGTCGTCTTCGAGACCGGCCTCCTCGAGGATCGGTCGCAGCGGGGTGCCGGTCCATTCGGCGGTCCCGATCGCCTCGGTGATCCACGGCTGCGAGATCGGGCGGGGCGACAGACGTGCGCGGCCGTTGCCGGCGCACTCCATCGTCACCGTCATCCTCACGATCGGGCGGGTTCGGAGCTCGGTCATCGAGAGCTCGAGCGGGTTCCGCGTGAGACCGCCAACCGAGAGCGCCCAGGTCGCCTCGTCGGCCTCGGGCACGTCGAAGTGGATCAGCAGGTAGTGCATCCCCGCAGGAGTCACGTCGTACCTGAGGCCCTCGAGCTGCATCCCGTGGTTCCGCTGGGACAGCTGCAGCTCATCGAGGCTGATCTCGGCGGACGTCGCTACGCCGTCCGGAACATCGGGCGCGTCGGTTCGCACGTCATCGGCCTCCACTCGTCAGTCTGATTTCGGACGCCAGGATGGTTCCGAGCCGCTCCCCACGAGGAACAGCTCTCCGCCGTCGGACCGCATCAGGTACACGTTGTTGGTCGCCGAGTTGTATGGGTCCGTCATCACGATCCATCGGCCGTCGGGTGACCAATCCAGGACGAGCCGGCCGTTCTCGGGCGGATACTTGAGGATCAGACGATCGCCGGTACCGTCGGGGCGCACGGCAAGGAGCGACCCATACGCCGACAGCACGATGCGCTTGCCATCGGGCGTCCAGGACAGGGCCACGGCTTCCTCACGCACCTCGACCAGATCGCCGCCATCCGCGTCCATGACGAAGGCGACGGGTCGATCCCCGTTCTCGGAGAAGATCGTGAACGCGATCCGGGTGCCATCCGGCGACCAGATCGGGGACTCCACCAGCTGGTTCTGCCGCGTCACCACCTCGGCTCGCGCTTCTCCCGAGGCTCCCACCACGGCGATCCCCGTCTCGAAGTCGGGTACGCCGAGGTCGTCGAACGCGAAGGCGATCCGCGTTCCGTCCGGCGACCATGAGGGCATGATCTCGTCCCCCGCTTCGTGGGTGATCCGCTCGGTGCCGGTGCCGTCCACAGCCATCGTGTAGAGGTCGTACCCCTCCTGGCTCGCGCCCGCGAACACGATCCGCGAGCCGTCGGGCGACCAGTCCGGCCAAACGTTCGGATCGGTCTCGTGCTGGTCCGTCGGCTTGCGCTCGACGAACCCCCCAGCGTCCATGAGGGCGATGTCGTTCCCGGACTCGATGGCGATCTGACCCGCGGGAGCCCGCGTCCACGGACGCTCGGTCCCGAATTGGGGCCCCGCGCACGATCCGCCGCCCACCTTCTCCCAGGACACCCCTCCAGCGGTCTCCGTCCACGTGTACTCGACCGGACGGAGGACGCCCGGCCCACTTCCGAAGCAGGTCGCGGGCGCGAACACGATGGTGTTCGGCTTGCTGAGATAGGTCGTGCCGCGCTCGTAGACGTTGCCGAACTCGGCGGCCAGGTAGGCGCCTCCGTCCAGGCGGATCGTGTAGGTGACCCCCGAGAGGCCCGCGACCTGGGGGATTCCTCGATCTTCGTCCGTGTGCACGTACAGGAACGACCCATCGGGCAGGCTCGACCCGAACGATGCGGGAGCGTCCTTCACGGAGAGGGAGGGATCGCTCCCGGCGGGGACGATCGGCCCCGCCGAGGACAGCCACCACTGGTAGAGGCTCAGATCTCCGAGGTCGTTCCTGACGGCGTGCGCATAGATCAGACCGTTCTCCTGCGTCCACTCGAGATGCGACCGGTCAGGTTCGCCGACGGTCCTGCCGAACCTGCCCGGTTCGATCGTGAAGCACAGGATCCGCCCGGCCCGTTCGCCGTCGATCGCGTACGACGAAACGCCCAGATGCTCGGTGGAGCAATCCGCCTCCGGGGCTTGGCGGGCGTCGGCGCTGAGCTGGAACGCCGCGTCCATCGCATCACGCGTCGGGAAGAGCTCGTAGAGCACCTCCAGACCCTCGCCCGTGCAGACGAGCGCCGCCAGCTCCTCTTGCAGAGGCTCAGCGCGGTCGAGCGGGAGGCAATCCGACGCGAGCTCCCCCGGTACGTAGGTCAGGAGCCGCTCCTCGTCCGCCGACGAACCCGCGGTCGACCGTTCGGAAGACCGGCTCCGGTGCGGGGCTCGCGGCCGCGCTCGGCGACGTCGGAGACCCTCCCGCCAGGGGCGGCGAGTCACCTCGGAACACGGACGCGATCGCGACCCCGGCCAGGAGCGCGACCGCGACCGCGATGGCCGGGATCATCCGACGGAGGCGGGTCCGTTCTGGCGACCCGGCCCCGGCATCGCCACTCGACGCCGAGCGCGCGCGAGGCGTCGTCGGCGAACGCGCCCGCGGCCGGGTACCGGTCCGACGGAGCCTTCGCCATCGCCGTGGCCAGGACCCCGTCGATCGCGCCGGGGAGCTCGGGTTCCGCGGCGGTGGCCGACGGCGGCGATTCCTGCAGGTGCGCGTACATCAGACCCGCGTCGTTCTCGGACACGAACGGCGGCCGCCCGGTGAGGCACTCGAACAGCACGCACCCCAGCGAGTACACGTCGGTCCGCGCATCCGGGGTGCCGCCCTTGAACTGCTCGGGCGCCGCGTAGTCGAGCGTGCCGACGAACTGTCCCGTCCCGGTGATGCCGGAGTCGCTGGCGGAGCGCTTGGTGAGCCCGAAGTCGGAGAGGTAGACGTGCTCCCCCGCCTCGGAACCCCGCTGGCGCGCGAGCAGCACGTTGCCCGGCTTGACGTCGCGGTGCACGAGCCCCTGTTCGTGCGCGGCGTCCAGGGCCGCCGCGATCTGCCGCACGATCGCGATGGCCCTCGCGGGTTCGAGCGCCCCGCCCTCGTGCAGGAGCGTGCGGAGATCGGTCCCCTCCACGTAGCGCATCGCGATGAACAGGTCGCCACCGGACGCGCCGGCTTCGTAGATCGGGATCACGTTCGGGTGGTCGAGGGACGCGGCGAGCCGGGACTCTCGGACGAACCGCTCGCGGAAGCGTTCGTCCTCGGCGAGCTGGGGCGCGAGGACCTTGAGCGCGACCTTCCGCTGGAGCCAGTCGTGCTCCGCGAGGTACACGACGCTCATGCCGCCGCGACCGAGCGTGCGCTCGATCCGGTAGCCGGCGACCTCGGTACCGGGCTGCAGGTCGACGCGGCTCGAGCGGACCCTGGGCGCTGGGGGCCCCGCCGCTCCCGGCGCGGGCACCCCGACGGCGGGGTCTCGGTGCAGGATCTGCTCGTGCAGGCGTTGGAGCTCGGGCGAGGGATCTGCCCCGAGCTCGTCGGCCAGCACCTGCCGAGCGCGCTCGAACGTCGACAAGCGCCTCGGCCTGGCGGCCCGAGCGGTACAGCGCGAGCATCAGGTTCGCCCACATCCGTTCGCGCAGCGGGTAGCGCGCGGTGAGCGACTCGAGCTCGGGCACGACGGTCGAGTGACCGCCCATCGCGATCTCGGCCGCGATCCGATGCTCGGTCGCCGACAGCCGTAACTCCTCCAGCCGTGCGGCCTCGCCCCGGAGCGAGGGTTCCTCCGTCACGTCGGCGAGCGCGTCCGCCCGCCACAGGGAGAGCGCGTCGGACAGCGTCGCGGCGGCCGCCGCCGGATCGGAGGCGACCTGGGCCTTGCCCTGCTTCACGAGCGCCTCGAACCGTTCGGCGTCGATCTCGCCGGGGGCGGCGGCGAGCACGTACCCGCCGTCGCGCCCCGTGATCCGCTCGTCACCGAGCAGCTTGCGGAGGCGGTAGACGTAGGTCTGCAGGGTGTTGCGGGCGCTCTCGGGAGGCTCCTCGCCCCACAGGCCGTCGATCAGCAGTTCGGACGGCACCACGTGGTTCGCCCGCAGGATCAGGTGCGCGAGCACGGCCCGCTGCTTCGGCCCGCCCAGCGCGAGCTTCCGGCCATCGTCGGCCACCTCGAGCGGACCCAGGAGAAGGAACTCCATCGCCGCGAACCGTACGACGGCTCCCCCGCGAACGGAAGCCACGCAGGGGTTCGGGTGATGCCCGACACATTCCAGCGACCTGCGACCGGGTTGCGGCCGGTCTGCGAAGGCACGGGACGAGGGTGCGGCCATGGACACCGCAACCCGCACCCGCAGCCGCCGGATCGCCCTCTTCGTCTGCCTGGTCGTCTCGGCCGGGATCCTCGGGAGCCAGCGGCCCGCCCCGGCCGCCGAGCCCCTGGCGATCCACGGGGCGACCGCCGCCGAGGAGCGCGCGATCGACTGGTCCATCCGCCGGTACCGCGAGGCCGGGCTCGAGGGGATGCCGGACCTCGATGTCTACCTGCACCGGGCGGACGAGCCTTGTGACGGCGGCCTCGGTCTCTACTTCGCGGGGCGAATCGACCTGTGCACCAAGGCAGTCGAGCGAGCCGTACCAGCGCAAGTTCGCGCTCCACGAGATGGCGCACGGATGGATCGAGGCCAACGTGAGCACCGAGGTGCTGCAGCGGTTCATGGACCTCCGCGGGATCGCCGCCTGGAACGACCGGAGCTTCGACTGGAAGGAGCGCGGCACCGAGCAGGCCGCCGAGATCGTCACCTGGGGTCTCGGCGAGGGCGAGATCGCACCCCTGCTCCCGGAGATCACGGACCCCGAGACGCTCGCGAGGCTCTTCCGGCTCCTCACCGATCTCGAGCCGATCACCCCGGCAGCGTGATCGGATCCTCAGCGCTCCTGCGACTACTCCTGGCTCGGACAGAGCGAAGCCAGGTCGAGGCCGACGAGGGGAAGGAACACGCGGCACCCCAGGCTCGGCGCAAGGAGCATCGGGGCGGTCCCCGAAAGGCTCGCAGCGATCGGAACCTCGTCGATCGCGAGCTGATCGGCGAGCGCCGCTCCCGTCGATCGGCGCTCCGCGCCGGTCAACTCGGACAGCGCTTCGAGCTGTTCAGCCACCCCGTCGGGAAGCCACGAAGGCGGCGCGACGGATAGGACCTGGATCAGATACGTCGCCGTATCCCAGTCGCCCCCCTCCCAGCCGAGAGCGAGGAGGTCGAAGTCCTCACCCCGTTCGTGCGCGGCCGTGTAGACGTCACGGACCTCCTCGATCTCGACGATGATGCCGATCGACTCGAGGTTCGAGCGGACCACCTCGGCCTCCTGCCGACTCCGGTCATTGCCCGCCTGGACCGCCATCACGGCGGTGACCGATCTCCCATGCATCAGGGCGCGCGCCTCCTCGACCTCGGATCCGTCCAGCGCGTAGAGCTCCCGATCGACGTACCCGGGCATGTACGACGGAAGGAACTGGTCCGTCGGCTTGTACCCCCACAGATCGGCGATGCTCGCCCGATCGAGCGCGAGGGCGGCGGCCCGGCGCACGGCCGGATCGGCGAACGCCTGCCGGCCGGCGTTGAAGGCGTAGAAGCGGATCAGCGGGGAGGTTAGCGCGACGTACGAGGGGGAGGTGTCTGACCCGTTCTTCCCCCCGTACTCCTCGGCGACCGCTCCTGTGGGCGTGAGGAGCGGATCGAAGACGTACGCGATCCCGTCCAGGGATCCGTTCTCCACCTGCCCCACCGCGACCCCCGGGTCGATCCCTTGCCGCAGCACGATCTCGTCGAACGCCTGCGCCCGCGGGCCCGGGTAGTTCGGGTTGGGCTTCAGGATCGTGTACTCGTCGTACAGGTGGTCGGCCACGTAGTAGGGGCCTGCGGAGGGTACGGCCTGCTGCGTCCGATGCGGGTATCTCACCAAGCTGCCCACCCCACCCATCGCGAGCGGTGTCCCGGTTGGAACCGGGCAGAAGATCGGCAGGGAGATCCGCTCAAGGAGATCGGGGACCGGCTCCGTCAGTTCGATCGTGAGTGTGTCGCCTTCGGCCCGAAGGCCGGAGATGTGCTCCGACTTCCCAGCGAGGAAGACCCCCTCGCCCTCGATCTCGTCGATGAGGAGCGGCGCGTACCCGTTCAGCGCCGGAGAAAGGGCTCGTTCGATCGAGTACCGGAAGGTCTCGGCGGTCACCCGTTCGTTCGAAGGTGGAGAGAATCGATAGTCGGATCGGACCGTGAAGGTGTACGTCAGGCCATCCCTCGAGACGTCGGGTATCGAGGCGGCGATCTCCGGTTGGACGCTGAACCCTCCGGACACGGAAGCACCCGGGGGAGTCAGGAGCTTGGCGCAGGTCGCGGACTCTATCCAGAACCCCGCTGCGCCCTCCAGGATCGCGGGGTCCAAGATCTCGAGTTCGCCGGACGGAACGACGAACCTCGCCACCTCTCCCTGGAGACCGTCGATCACTTCCTCGTACGTTCGCCCCGGCCCCAGGGAGACAAGCATGACCCCTGAACCGGCGGCGAGACCTTGGATCGGATGCTCGAAGCGGAACGTCCGACGATCGCCGGTGAGGGCCTCGATCCCTACGACCGTGCCGACGTCCGAGTTTGCTACCCAGGCCACTCCGTCGCTGTACGACCCGATCGCAGCGCCTGGGCCGGTCGGCTCGATCGCCGCAACCTGCCCGACCTGGTCGACCTTGTAGACGATGCCCTTCGTCGGGTCCGCCGTCCACCCGAACCCGCCGCCCGCCGCCACCGGGCAACAGTACGGAGGGAGGACGAGCGGGTTCTTCGTCACACGCTTGGTGTCCGGGTCGATCCGATACACGCCTCCGGATCCGGTGAAACCGCCCCGGTATGGGATCCACCCCGCCGCCCAGATGGACCCGTCCCCGTAAGCCATGCCAACGGCTCCCGGGAGAGGGAACCGGTCTTCTACCTCACCGGTCGCCGGGTCGACCCTGAGCGCCAGATTGGCGAAGGGGATCGCCACCCACAGGGATCCCTCCGCGACCAGGATGCCGTGTGCCCACTCGGGGAAGTCGAAGTGATCGATCTCCGTCCCAAGGCCGATGTCGATCTTCGCCGTGTACGGCCCCGCGACCCAGAGCGTGTCGCCATCCACCGCGAATCCTGTGACCTGCGCGAACGGGGCATCGATCTGATCGAGCACGCGTCCGTCCTGCGGGTCGATCTCCACGAACGAGTTCGGGTCGAGGTTGTGGACCCAGAAGGTCCCTTCCGCGTAGATGGCCTCCGCGGGCTGGCTGATCTTCGAGGTCGGGATCGATGCGACCGGTTCGCCGGTCACCTGGTCCACGATCGCGATCCCCGGGCGGAAACTCGCTCGTGCCGATTCCTCTCCCACCGCCGTGAGCAGCGTCGCGATGAGCGCCACGACCGCGATGGCCGCGATCGCTCCGATCGTGATGCGCCGACGACGGGACGGTCGCCTTCGCGATCCTCGCCGACGCCGAGCAGGGCGGTCGGTCGACGGTTCGTCGGTCGGATACCCGAGCGCCGCCGAGGCTCGGGACGCGAACGTTCCAGCGCTCGGGTACCGCGCTTCACCTTGCTTCGCCATCGCCCGGGCGATCACCTCGTCGATGCCCTCCGGGAGGTCCGGTCGGTTCGAGGTCAACGACGGCGGCTCTTCCATCAGGTGAGCGAACATGAGCGAGGCGTCGTTCTCGGCCCGGAACGGCGGACGTCCGGCGAGGCACTCGAAGAGGACGCAGCCGAGCGAGTAGACGTCGGTTCGGGCGTCCACCTCTTCGCCGCGGAACTGCTCGGGGGCCGCGTAGTCGAGCGTTCCGACGAATTGGCCGGTCGCGGTGACCCCCGAGTCGCTCGCGGACCGTTTGGTGAGCCCGAAGTCGGTCAGATACGCGTGCGTTCCGGCCTCCGTGCCGCGCTGGCGGGCGATGAGGACGTTGGCTGGCTTGACGTCGCGGTGGACGAGGCCTTGCTCGTGGGCGGCGTCGAGCGCCGCGGCGACCTGGCCGATGACGCGAGCGGTCTGGGCCGTGTCGAGCGTTCCCTGCTCGCGCAACAGCGTGCGCAGGTCCGTTCCCTCCACATACCGCATCGCGATGAACAACCGGCCGTCGGCCTCACCGGCCTCGTAGATCGGGATCACGTTCGGGTGGTCGATCGAGGCCGCCAGTTGCGACTCGCGAACGAAGCGCTCTCGGAAGCGGCGGTCCTCCGCGAGCGGCGGGGCGAGGAGCTTCAGGGCGACCTTCCGCTTCAGGCCTTCGTGCTCCGCGAGATACACGACCCCCATGCCGCCACGGCCGATGATGCCCTTGATCAAGTAGCCGGCGAACTCCGACCCTCGAGCGAGATCGGATCCCCCGGGCCGAAGCGTCGGGACGGAGAGCGCGACCGGAGCGCGGAGCTCGGGATCCTGGCGCAGGATCTGCTCGTGTAGATGCTGCAGCTCGGTTGATGGGTCGGAGCCGAGCTCGGACGCCAGCACCTGTCGAGCGCGCTCGTAGGCGTCCAGCGCCTCCGCCTGGCGCCCTCCTCGATAGAGCGCGAGCATCAGGTGCGCCCACAGGCGTTCGCGGAGGGGATAGCGACCGGTCAGCGCCTCGAGTTCCGAGATCACCGTGGTGTGGCTCCCCGTCGCCAGCTCGGTCGAGATCCGATGCTCGGTCGTGGCGAGCCGGAGCTCTTCCAAACGCGCGATCTCGCCGCGGAGCGAGGGCTCTTCGGCGAGGTCGGCCAGCGCATCCCCCCGCCAGAGCGCCAAGGCTTCGTCCAGGACCACAAGCCTCGCTGGGGGATCGGAAGCGAGAGCCTTCGCCTGCTTGATCAGCGCCTCGAATCGACCGGCGTCGATCTCGCCCGACTCAGCACGGAGGACGTAGCCGCCGGATCCTGCCTCGATCCTGGCTTCACCGAGTACCTTCCGGAGGCGGTAGACGTAAGTCTGGAGCGTGTTCCTAGCCGTCTCCGGCGGCTCCTCGCCCCAGAGCTCATCGATCAGGAGACCGGCAGGCACCACATGGTTCGGGCGAAGGATCAGATGGGCGAGGACGGCGCGCTGCTTCGGACCACCCAGCTTGAGTGACCCGTCTCCGCCTTGAACCTCCAGCGGACCGAGGATCCGAAACTCCATGGGCGCCACCGTACGCCCGGCCTTCCAGCAGTGGAAGCACGGCTCACGTCCCGCCTAACCAGGGACGATCCTGCCCCCCCGGACGACACAACGGAGATCTCCGAGCGCCTCGAGCCGTACCAGCGGGTCCGAACCGAGCACGATCAGATCCGCCGGCCCGCCGATCTCGAGCGGCCCCGCCGTCATCGCGACGAGCACTTCTTCCGGCGACATCCGAACCGCCTCGTGCAGGAGCAGCGCCTCACGGAGGTGGATGCCTGCCGGGATCGCCCCGTTACCGAGATCGGTCCCGTACACGACCGTCCCGCCCGCGTCCCGGAACCGCACGAGGTTGTCGCACGCCGTCCTGAGGTCGGGCGTGACTTCCCCGAACGACAGGATGTCCAGGGTCGACACGATCCGCATCGACCTCGCCGCCGACGCGAGCAGGAGGTCCGACAGCCGCTCCGTCCACGGCGTGTGCGCGAACTCGTCCATGCCAGCCCCGAGGGCGCGCTCGGCCTGGCCGCTCGCCCCTGGACGTGTGCGGTCACCGGGAGGGCGCGCTCGTGCGCCGACTGCACGATCGCGGCGAGCTCGGCGTCCGAGGGCGTCGGGCCGGCCTCCGAGTTCAGCGAGACCTTGATCGCCGCCGCACCGTGATCGGCGAGCTCGGCGACCGCGGCGGCCGCGTCCTCGGGACCCGCCAGCTCGCGCCCGGTGCCGGGCGGAGCCCAGGAGGACGACGTCGGGTACCCGCCCGGCGCGGTGAGCATCGGACCCGCGGCGCGGATCACCGGCCCGGTGAACGTCGGGAGCTCGGAGGCGTTCGCGAGCTCGAAGATCTCGTCCGGCGCCCACGCCAGGTCTCGGACCGCCGTCACGCCGCCGAGCAGCACCGCGCCCGGATCCGCGAGACGGATGTGGACGTGCCGGTCGGCGACACCCGGCATCAGGAAGCCGTCGACCTCGAGGAACTCGTCGGCCGGCGGCGCGGCCGCGCTCGGACCGGCGTAGGTGACGCGCCCACCCTCGCAGACGACCGCCGCGTGATGGACGAGCGACCCGGCGCCGAACCATGCGAGGGGGACCTTGACCTTCAGCGACATCGGCGTGGGTCAGCCGCCGACGCCGGCGCCGCGCAGGGCCTTGAGCTCCTTGCGGAGATCCACGACCTCGTCGCGCAGGCGCGCCGCGTACTCGAACCGCAGGTCCTTCGCGGCCTCGTGCATCTCCTCCTCGAGCTGCTGGATCAGGCGCTCGAGCTCCTCGGTCGGCATCTCGGGGTGCTCGCGCTTGCGGCGGCGCTTCTCCGGCGTGGTGGCCCTGGTGTCGACCGCCATCGTGAGCAGGATGTCCGAGACCTTCTTGCGGATCGACTGCGGATCGATCCCGTGCTCGCGGTTGAACTCGATCTGGATCTTGCGGCGCCGCTGGGTCTCGCCGATCGCCTGCTTCATCGAGTCGGTGACCTCGTCCGCGTACATGATCACCGTCCCGTCGACGTTGCGGGCGGCCCGTCCGATCGTCTGGATCAGCGAGGTGTCCGAGCGCAGGAACCCCTCCTTGTCGGCGTCCAGGATCGCGACCAGCGACACCTCGGGCAGGTCCAAGCCCTCGCGGAGCAGGTTGATCCCGACAAGGACGTCGAACTCGCCCAGTCGCAGGTCCCGGATGATCTCGATCCGCTGGATCGTGTCCACCTCCGAGTGCAGGTACCGGACCCGGATCCCCATCTCGAGCAGGTAATCGGTCAGGTCCTCCGCCATCTTCTTGGTGAGCGTGGTGACGAGCACCCGCTGGCCGGCCTCGGCCGCTTGCGGATCTCCTCGATCAGGTCGTCAACTGGTGGACCGCCGTCACGCGCGAGCAGCACCGCGCCGGATCGCGAGACGGATGTGGACGTGCCGGTCGGCGACACCGGCATCAGGAAGCCGTCGACCTCGAGGAACTCGTCGGCCGGCGGCGCGGCCGCGCTCGGACCGGCGTAGGTGACGCGCCCACCCTCGCAGACGACCGCCGCGTGATGGACGAGCGACCCGGCGCCGAACCATGCGAGGGGGACCTTGACCTTCAGCGACATCGGCGTGGGTCAGCCGCCGACGCCGGCGCCGCGCAGGGCCTTGAGCTCCTTGCGGAGATCCACGACCTCGTCGCGCAGGCGCGCCGCGTACTCGAACCGCAGGTCCTTCGCGGCCTCGTGCATCTCCTCCTCGAGCTGCTGGATCAGGCGCTCGAGCTCCTCGGTCGGCATCTCGGGGTGCTCGCGCTTGCGGCGGCGCTTCTCCGGCGTGGTGGCCCTGGTGTCGACCGCCATCGTGAGCAGGATGTCCGAGACCTTCTTGCGGATCGACTGCGGATCGATCCCGTGCTCGCGGTTGAACTCGATCTGGATCTTGCGGCGCCGCTGGGTCTCGCCGATCGCCTGCTTCATCGAGTCGGTGACCTCGTCCGCGTACATGATCACCGTCCCGTCGACGTTGCGGGCGGCCCGTCCGATCGTCTGGATCAGCGAGGTGTCCGAGCGCAGGAACCCCTCCTTGTCGGCGTCCAGGATCGCGACCAGCGACACCTCGGGCAGGTCCAAGCCCTCGCGGAGCAGGTTGATCCCGACAAGGACGTCGAACTCGCCCAGTCGCAGGTCCCGGATGATCTCGATCCGCTGGATCGTGTCCACCTCCGAGTGCAGGTACCGGACCCGGATCCCCATCTCGAGCAGGTAATCGGTCAGGTCCTCCGCCATCTTCTTGGTGAGCGTGGTGACGAGCACCCGCTGGCCGGCCTCGGCCCGCTTGCGGATCTCCTCGATCAGGTCGTCAACCTGCCCGCGGGTGGGCCGGACCTGCACCTCGGGGTCGACGAGGCCGGTGGGGCGCACGATCTGCTCGGCGATGCGGCTCGAAGTGCGGAGCTCGTAGGGCCCGGGCGTGGCGGACATGTAGACGGTCTGGTTGACCTTCTTCACGAACTCCTCGAAGCGCAGGGGGCGGTTGTCCAGCGCGCTCGGCAGGCGGAACCCGAACTCGACGAGGGTCTCCTTCCGCGTCTTGTCGCCCTCGTACATCCCGTGGATCTGGGGGACGGTGACGTGCGACTCGTCGATCACGCAGAGCCAGTCGTCGGGGAAGTAGTCCAGCAGCGTGTACGGCGCCTCCCCCGGGGCGCGACCGTCGATGTGGCGCGAGTAGTTCTCGATGCCGGAGCAGAACCCCACCTCGCGCAGCATCTCGAGGTCGTAGGTCGTGCGCATCCGCAGGCGCTCTGCCTCCAGGAGCTTGCTCTGGCTCTCGAGCAGCGCCAGCCGATCCCTAAGCTCCTCCTCGATCGAGACGACGGCCCGCTTCATCCGCTCGTCCGACGCCACGTAGTGGGAAGCCGGGAAGACCGTGATCTCGGTCAGGTCGCCGAGCATCTCTCCGGTCAGCGGGTCGAACCGGGTGATCCGCTCGATCGTGTCGCCCCACCACTCGATCCGGATCGCGGTCTCCTCGTACGAGGGGTGGACCTCGAGCACATCGCCCTGGACCCGGAACTTCCCGCGGGCGAGGTTCGCCTGGTTCCGGAGGTATTGGATGTCCACGAGGCGTTGCTTCGACCACTCCATGTCGGTGGCGACGCCCTTGTGGACCCGGAGGATCTGTCCCTCGTACTCCTCGGGGGAGCCCAGGCCGTAGATGCACGAGACGCTGGCCACGATCAGAACGTCGCGGCGGGTCAGGAGGGCGGCCGTCGCCGAATGCCGCAGGCGCTCGATCTCGTCGTTGATCGAGGAGTCCTTCTCGATGTAGGTGTCGGTGGACGGGACGTAGGCCTCGGGCTGGTAGTAGTCGTAGTACGAGACGAAGTACTCCACCGCGTTCTCGGGGAACGCCTCGCGGAACTCGTTCGCGAGCTGCGCCGCGAGCGACTTGTTGGGCGCGATCACGATCGTCGGTCGCTGGACGCGTTCGACCACGTTGGCGATCGTGAACGTCTTGCCCGTCCCGGTGGCCCCGAGGAGCGTGATGTGAGGCTCGCCGGTCCGGATGCCCTCCACCAGATGGTCGATGGCCGTGGGTTGGTCGCCGGTCGGAACGTGGTCGGCGTGGATCTTGAACGGGGGCACGGACCCCAGTGTAGGCGCCCCTGCCGACGTGCCTACATCCTGCCGGCGTCGATGATGCTCTGGAGGAACCGCTGGGTCCGCTCCTCTCGCGGCGACGAGAAGATCTCCTCCGGGGGGCCCTCCTCGAGGATCACGCCGGCGTCCAGGAACCCGATCCGGTTCGCGATGTCGCGGGCGAACCCCATCTCGTGGGTCGCGATCACCATCGTCATCCCGCCGGCCGCGAGCTCGCGGATCACGTTCAGCACCTCGGCGACGAGCTCTGGGTCGAGGGCGCTGGTGACCTCGTCGAGCAGCATCACGTCGGGCCTCATCGCGAGCGCCCGAACGATCGCCACGCGCTGCTGCTGCCCGCCCGAGAGGCGATCGGGGTATTCGTCCCGCTTGTCTGCGAGCCCGAACCGTTCGAGCAGCTCCGCAGCGAGCGCCTGGGCCTTGGTCCTGGACACGCCGAGCGCCTCGATCGGTCCGAGCGTCACGTTGCGGAGCACCGTCATGTGCGGGAAGAGGTTGAACGCCTGGAAGACGATCCCGACGCGCTGCCGGATCCGGTTCACGTCGACCCCGCGGGCGGTGATCTCCTCGCCCTCGATGAACACGCGGCCGGCGTTGACGGGCTCGAGCAGGTTGATGCACCGGAGCAGGGTCGACTTGCCCGAGCCCGAGGCCCCGATCAGGCCGACGACCTCGTGCTCGTCCACCTCGAGGTCGATGCCCTTGAGGACCTCGAGCCCGTCGAACGACTTGTGGAGGTCCTCGATCCGCAGCGCCACGGCTCGCGGCCACCTCACACCCCTCCCGCGACCTGGCGCCGACGCTGGTCCCGCGCGACGAGCCAGTCGACGAAGCGCGCCTCGGGGATTGTGATCACGATGTAGACGACGGCGAGTGCGACGTACGGCGTGAAGTCGAACTTCGCGGCCGAGATGATTGGTCGCTTCCCGGAGGCCCTCCGTGTACCCAAGGAACGCCACCAGCGCGGCGTCCTTCTGGAGCCCGATGAAGTCGTTCAGCAGCGGCGGGATGCACGCGGCGGACGGCCTGCGGGATCGACGACGAACCGCATCGTCTTGCCGCGGCTCAGCCCCAGCGCCCGGGCCGAGGCGACCTGCGAGGGATGGATCGACTGGATGCCCGCCCGGTAGACCTCGGCGACGTAGGCCGAGTAGACCAGGACGAGCGCCACGATCGCCCAGAAGAGGTCCGAGTGCGGCACGCCCTTGATCTGCAGGGCAGGCGCCCCGAACCCCAAGAGGAAGATCACGAGGATCGTGGGGACCGCGCGGAACAGGTCCGTGTAGGCTGCCGCCATGATGCGGAGCGGCGTGAAGACAGGTCCCCGCAGGCTGCGCACGACCGCGACCAGCAGCGCGAGCATCAGGACGAAGATCTCGGCCACCACGAAGATGAACACGTCACGGACCGAACTTCGACAAGATCTTGCCGAGCGATTCCCAGAAGACGTCCGGATCGAAGAAGGCCTCCTTGACCTGAGGCCACCCCGACGAGTTGAGGATCACGAAGGCGAGCAGGCCGAAGACGACGACCGTGCTCACGACGGCGATCGTCACGCCGCGAGCACCCTCGGCCTTCAGGGGACCGAGGATCTTCGAGCCCCGATCTCCGGTGGGCGGCGTGTACCCACCTCCAGGCAGGCTCTGGTACTTCTCCGGCGACTCCCCGCCGATCACGGAGCGGCTAGTCCAGGACCGGTGCGTTCGTCTTGTCGGCCAGCCACTGCTGCTCGATGTCGTCGAGCGTCCCGTCCGCCTTCATCTCGTCGAGCGCGAGGTTGACGCACGCGACCAGCGGGCTCCCGGTCTCGAACGCCATCGCGAAGTACTCGTCGGACTCGGCCCCGAACTGCCCAACGACGACGCCGTGCTTGATCTGGACCGCCGCCATGAAGAACGCGGTAGGCAGGTCGACGACGATGCCGTCGATGTCGCCGTTCTGCAGGTCGGTCACCGCCTGCGCGAGGTCGTCGTAGACGGCCGGCTCCTGCGTGGGCTGGATCTGCTCGGTGATCACGTCGAGGCTCGTCGTCCCGATCGGCGCGCCGAGCTTCGCGTCCTTCAGGTCCGCGATCGTGGTCGCGTCGGCGACCGAGGTTCCCTCCGCCGACACGAGCGCCTGGTTCACGTTGTAGTAGGAGTCGCTGAAGTCGACGGCGTCGTCACGCTCCGGCTTGTAGGAGATCTGCTGGAGCACGAAGTCGAAGTCCTTCGGGCCGGGCGCGAACGACTTGTTGAACGCCACCGGCACGAACGTCACCTGGTCGGGGAAGGTGAAGCCCATCCGAGTGGCGACCTCGGCCGCGACGGCACCCTCGTACCCCTCGCCCTTGGCCGGGTCGTTGAACTCGAACTCGGAGCCCTCGCTGGTCCCACCCTCCCACCAGGGCGGGAAGGCCGGGTTGCCCGTGCCGATCGTGAGCGTCCCCTGGTCCTTGAAGGCATCGGCGTTCGCGGCCGCGCAGTCGGCCGCCGTGGCCGGGGTCGTCGCGCCGGTGCCGCCGGTCGCCGTTGCCCCGGTGCCGCCGATCGTCGGGTTGTCCTCCGCGCAGGCGGCGAACAGCAAGGAACCGACAACCAGGAACGCGAACACCTTGCGCATCTGCGGAACCCCCTGCCGACGTGAAGTGGGCGAGCCTAGCACACGCCTGTTCTACGGCGTTGCCGTGACCAGCGGCTTCACTTGCGCGGCTCCCACGAGAAGAAGCGGATCGCGAGCGACGAGCCCGACGGCCCCCCACGCTGCGACGATGAGGACGTCGGACCATTCGAACGAGCAGCGGCGGTCCGTAGAACGAACCCAGCATCGCGTTCGACGCAGTGCTTCACCGGGAAGATGTCACCCAGGATCTCATCCACTGCGGGGCGTCGGGACCGAGCGGGGAAGAAGATGCCCGAGAGAAACAGCAGCGGGCAGGATGATCGCGTTCACGATCGCGCGGCGCCGCATCCGCGTTCGGGATCGCGGGGTAGCGCGAGACCGAGCGCCGAGAAGCCTCGCGCCGACCACGACGAGGATGAGATGATCACCGGAAGAGCGTCATCCCGTGGGGACGCTCGCCTGGTAGAAGAGCCACCCGAAGGCGGCGCTGATCACGACGAGCAGGATCGAGATGAGCATCGACGTGGATCACCCGGCCCCCGAGGTAGGTCGCTCCCGGGGAGCGGCGTGCCGCGCGTCCGCTTGAGGATGCCCGCATCCCTGGGAAGGACGCTGATCGCCAGGTTCGTGTAGAGGCGGAGATGACGGCGAACACCGCCATCGCTGCGACGTAGTAGCGTCCTGTTGGATCGACCACCTCGGGCGTGACCTCCGCGGTCCCGCTCCCGAGCAGCGCGGCGAAGATCACGAGGAACATCAGCGGGAACACGAACGTGAAGAAGGCCGAGGCGGGGTTGCGCCAGAACGCCTTGTTGGTGTAGCGGACCTGGAGGGCAGGCAGCGCGAGTCGCTCACTCGGTCACCTCCTCGCAGCCCGTGAGCTCGAGGTACACGTCCTCCAGGGTCGGTCGCGTGACCTCGAGCCGTCGAGGTCGACGCCCGCACTCGAGGGCCCACGCGTCAGATCGTGGGACGCGCTCGGTCGGTGACTCTGGTGAGCGCGATCTCGTACGATCCCGTCGCAGGCGATCGAGGCGATCGCCCGGGGCAGGTCGCCGCGGCCGGGGGCGGAATCGGATCCTCGCTCTTCGCCGAGGTGCGCGTCCGCCAGGGTCGCCGGCGGGCCCTCGGCCACGATCGTGCCGTGCGCGATGACGGCGACACGGTTCGCGAGGTACTGCGCCTCGTCCATGTAGTGGGTCGTGAGGAACACCGTCTTGCCGAGCGCCGAGAGGTTCCGACGATCTCCCACGCGTTGCCGGCGAGCACCCGGGATCGAACCCCGTGGTCGGCTCGTCCAGGAACAGGAGCTCCGGGTCGCCGGCGAGCGCGATCGCGACGTCGAGCCGTCGCTGCTGCCCGCCAGAGAGCTTGATCACGCGCACGTCCCGCTTCTCGACCAGCCCGACGAGCTCGATGACCTCGTCGACGTCGGTCGCGTCTACGGGTAGTAGCCGGCGTAGATCTCGATCGTCTCGCGGACGGTGAGGAACGGATCGATCGCCCGTGGACTGGAGGACGATGCCGATCCGACGCATCGAGCTCGCGCTCCCGCCGTCGCCGGGTCGTGACCCAGCACCGACACCTCCCCCGACGTCCGCTCCCGGTAGCCCTCGAGGATCTCGACCGTGGTGGTCTTGCCGGCGCCGTTCGGCCCGAGGAGCGCGAACACCTCGCCGACGTCGACGGCCAGGTCGATCCCGGCGACGGCCTCGAGGTCGTCGTACGTCTTGCGGAGACCGGCGACGACGATCGCTCGATCGGCCATCCTCGGCCAGGCTACCCACTCACGACGGCACGTAGCCGCGGGCCTTGTCCACGACGTTCAGCAGCGGGCGACCGGTGAGATAGCGCTCGAGGTTCCGGACGAAGAGCTCGACCACGCCCTCCCGCCACCCGGCGGCGTCCCCGGCCGAGTGCGGTGAGACGATCACGTTGGGTACCGCCCAGAGCGGGTCGTCCTCGGGGAGCGGCTCCTCCTCGAAGACGTCGAGTGCGGCGCCCGCGATCGCTCCGGTCTCGAGCGCCCGGAGCAACGCCTGCTGATCGACCGTGCTCCCCCGGCCGACGTTCACGAACCTGGCCCAGGGCTCCATCGCCTCGAACACCACGTGGTCGAACAGGTGATGGGTCTCGTCCGTGGCCGGCAGCGCGTCGATCACATAGTCCGCCGATCGGACGGCATCGGCGAGGTGCTCGGCGCCGAAGATCTCGACCAGCACGTCGTCACCGGGTCGGGGCGTTCGAGCGACGCCCCGGACGGACATCCGGAGCGCGGCGCACGTGCGAGCGATCGCGCGTCCGATCGGTCCGATGCCGACGACGAGGACTCGCTTGCGCTCGAGCCGCTCGGTTTCGTTGTGCCGCCACTCGCGGCGCCCCTGCCGCTCGAAGACCCCGCCGAGACCCTTCGCGAACACGAGCAGCAACCCGAGGACGTACTCGGCGATCGCGTCTTCGTAGACGCCGCGAGCGTTCGTGAGGACGACGTGGCTCGCCGACAGCTCGGGGAAGAGCAGGTTGTCGACGCCCGCGGACGCCGACTGGATCCACTGCAGCTTGGCCGCGCTCCCCCACGCCGCGGAGAGGAGGGCGCTCCGCGGTCGCCAGGCGAACAGCACGTCCCTGCCCTCGAGCGCGCCGGCGAGCGACGGGACGTCGTCGGCGAACGCGAGGTCGACGGTATCGGCGATCGCCCCGATGCCCGGGGGCGGGTCCTCGGCGGTCGCGCCCATGACCGCCACCCGGGCGCGGGCGCTCACAGCGGACGCCGGCTCGAGAAGCCGGTGTCGAGCGGGTGCCAGTTGGCGACGGCCTCCTCACCGACCCGCCAGCAGAGGTAGATCCGCTCGCCATCGCGCCGGGCGGGGAAGTCCACGAGCCCGGTCTCCGGGTCGCGCAGCAGGATGTTCTCCGCGGCCAGGCGCTCGAGCTCGGTCCGCAGCGTCGCGCTCGCGTCCCAGTACTCCCGCCCGGCGTGGCTCCCGCCGCCGTCCGCGACGACCCGCTCCTTCACCACCTCGGCCTCCCGAAGGATCACCTGCCGGGCATCGCGGATCCTCGCCAGCCGCTCCCGGAGCTCGGGCAGCATCGCGTTGGCCTCCTCGACGTCATAGGAACGCTCCTCGGACATCACGCCACCCCGAGCAGCGCCGGCAACTGGTCCATCGCGGTGATGCGAGCCCCCGGCGCGTCGGCGAACCGCTCGCGCCGATCGATCAGCACGGGGAACATGCCGACCGCGTGCGCCGGGTCGACGTCGAACTCCGGGTTGTCCCCGACGTAGACCGACCGCTCGGGGGTCACGCCCGCCCTGCTCATCGCGAGCCGGAAGATCCGCGGGTCGGGCTTCTCGAACCCCTCCACGCCCGACACGACGCTCACCTGGAAGTACCCACGGACGCCGAGATCATCGAGGAGCCGCTCGAGCCATTCCTCGAAGTTCGACACCACGCCGAGCAGCAGGCCGGCGTCGCGCAGCCGATCGAGGACGGGCGTGACGTCGTCGAACAGACGGTAGTTCCCGAGGTCGGTGAACTCGGCGTACACGACGTCGATCAGGCCGTTGGCGTCGGGGATCCCGAGCTCGCGCAGGAAGATGCCGTACACGTCGTGCCAGAAGCGGCGCGAGCGTTCGGGCGAGGTGGTCCACAGCTCGTTCGCCTCGGCCGCAGCGCGGAACCGATCGAACACGACGTGCCCGCGCTCGCGGATCGTCTCGGGCGAGACGTCGTGGCCCTCGCGGCGCAGGATCTCGGCGAACAGGTCGGGGAAGGTGGGATGCGGGTGGACGAGCGTCTCGCCGGCGTCGAAGAACACCGCCGCGAACCCGGAGGAGGTCACGGCACCAGGATAGCGACGGAGCCGGCGCGGTCCCGTCCGGCCTTCAGGCGACCACGCGGGCGGACAGGTCGTTCCAGAGCCGCTCGACCTGGCTCTCGAGCTCGTCGAGGGTGCCCTCGTTATCGACGAGGAAGTCCGCCACCGCGGCCTTGTCCTCGAGCGGCGCCTGTGCGTCGATGCGCGCACGGATCGAGGCCTCGGACAGACCGCGTTGGCGCATCAGGCGCTCGATCTGCGTTGCGACGGTGGCAGAGACGACGACGAGGATCTCGAACGCGGTGTGCATCCCGGTCTCGACGAGCAGCGGGGCGCTGAACACCACGACCCGATCGGTGTCCCGGTACGCCTCGGAGCCCTCGGCGAAGAGCCGCCGGACCTCGGGGTGGACGATCTGCTCGAGATCGCGTCGGGCCGAGGGGTCGGCGAACACGATGCTCGCGAGCGCCTCGCGGTCGAGCTCACCACCGGGCGCGAGGACGTCCGCGCCGAACCGTTCGATCACGGCGGCATGACCCGGGGTGCCGGGTTCGACGGCCTCGCGCGCGAGCAGATCCGCGTCGAAGACGACGGCGCCCCGGTCCCCCAGCAGACGGGCCACGGTCGACTTGCCCGACCCGATCCCGCCGGTCAGCCCGACCAGCAGCACCGGGTTATCCCGCGCGCCCTTCGCGCCGCTTCAGGTCCTCCAGGATCGCCTCGAGCGAGATGTCCTCCTCGCTCGCCCCATCGCCCTCCTCCGTGGCAGGCTCGGCCGCGCCTCCAGCGGCAGGCTCCGTCGGCTCTTCGTCGACGGCAGCGTCCGTGCTCGGTGCGGCTTCGGGCGTCGACGAGTCGCCGATCGGACCCTCCGCCTGCGTCGCGTCCGCCGTCCCAACCGAGACCGCGTCGGCGGCAGGTGCATCGGCGGGGGCGGGCTCGGAAGCGCCCGACCCGGCGCCCCCGTCGGATGTGACCTCCGCCGGAGCGAACTCGGAGTCGGCCGCAGCGAGCGGCGCCGAAGAGGGCGAAGCCGAGCCCGCCCCCGCCGCCACCGCGTCGGATGCAGCCTCCGCAGCCTCCTCCTCGATCTCGGTGGCGGGCCGAGGCATCGCCCCGCCGACCTGACGCATCGACAGGCTGATGCGCCGGCGGGGCACGTCCACCTCGATCACCTTGACGCGCACCTCGTCACCGACCGAGAGGACGCTCTCGGGGGTCTCGATGTGCTGCTCGGAGATCTCGGAGATGTGCACAAGGCCCTCGATCCCCGCGGCGACCCGGACGAATGCCCCGAACGGCACCAGCTTGGTGACCTGGCCGTCGATGATCTCGCCGGCCGAGTACTTCCGCTCGAACTCCTTCCACGGGTCCTCCTGCGTCGCCTTGAGCGAGAGCGACACGCGCTCGCGCTCGAGATCGACGTCGAGCACCTCGACCTCGACCTCCTGGCCGACCTGGACGACCTCGCTCGGGTGGTCGACGTGCTTCCACGAGAGCTCGGACACGTGCACGAGTCCGTCGACGCCGCCGAGATCCACGAACGCACCGAAGTTCACGATGGAAGAGACAGTGCCCTTGCGGCGCTCGCCCTTCTGCAGCGACTCGAGGAACTTCTTGCGGCCTTCGCTCTGCGACTCCTCCAGGAAGGCCCGGCGCGAGAGCACCACGTTGTTGCGGTTGCGATCGAGCTCGATGATCTTGGCCTCGAGCTCGGTCCCGACGAACGGGTGCAGGTCTCGGACACGCCGGAGGTCGACGAGCGAGGCGGGCAGGAACCCTCGGAGCCCGATGTCCAGGATGAGCCCGCCCTTGACGACCTCGATCACCGGGCCCTTGATCGTCCCGCCCGACTGCATGACCTCCTCGATCCGGCCCCAGGCGCGCTCGTACTGCGCGCGCTTCTTGGAAAGGATCAGCCGGCCCTCCTTGTCCTCCTTCTGGAGCACCAGGGCCTCGACCTCGTCGCCGACCTTCACGACCTGGCCGGGGTCGACGTCGTGGCGGATCGACAGTTCCTTGGTGGGTATGACGCCTTCGGACTTGTAGCCGATGTCCAGCAGGACCTCGTCGCGGTCGATCTTCACGACCGTCCCTTCGAGGATGTCGCCCTCCTTGAAGTCCCGCAGCGAGGCCTCGATGGCCTCACGGAGCTCGTCGGGGGTGAAGTCCCGCGTCTCGCTCGCCGTCTCGATCTGAACCAACTCCTCCCGCGCACGAAAGCGCGCACCGACCGACCCTTGAGATTCGCCGGGGTGCTGGTGCGCCTCGCGGCTCAGGGATGGTAGTTGGCCTGCGGAAACAGCGTCAACGCCGCGGCCGGTTCAGTGCCCTGCCGGAACGGCCTCGGCCCAGTTGGCGCCCCAGCCGATATCGGCCCGCAGCGGCACGTCAAGCTCGTACGCGGCCTCCATCTCGCGCTTGACGAGGTCGGCCGCCTCCTCCACGCGCTGCTTCGAGACCTCGAACACCAGCTCGTCGTGCACCGTGAGGAGCATCCGGCACTCCAGATCGGAGCCCCGGAGCGCGGCGTCCACCCCGATCATGCCGAGCTTGAAGACGTCGGCCGCACTCCCCTGGATCGGCGCGTTCAGCGCCATCCGGCGGCCCATGTCCCGGACCCGCGGGTTGGCCGCCTGCAGCTCGGGGATGTACCGGCGGCGCCCGAGCAGCGTTTCGGTGAACCCCTCGGCGGCCGCCCGGGCGACCTGGCGGTCGAGGAAGTCGCGGATCTGCGGGAAGCTCGCGAAGTACGCGTCGATGAACTCCTGCGCCTCGTCGGGCGTGATCTCCAACCGAGAGGCGAGCCCCCAGGCGTTCATCCCGTACGCGAGGCCGTAGTTGATCGCCTTGGCCCGGCTCCGCGTCGCCGGGTCCACCTGGTCCTCGGGCAGGCCGAACACCCGTGCAGACGTCGCGGTGTGGATGTCGGCCCCGGACTCGAACGCCGCCTTCAGTCCCTCGTCGTCGGACAGGTGGGCCAGGATCCGGAGCTCGATCTGGGAGTAATCGGCGACGAGCAACACGTCGCCCTTCGAACCTGGGACGAACGCCCGACGGATCTGGCGACCGAGCTCGCCGCGGACCGGGATGTTCTGCAGGTTCGGGTTGGTCGAGGAGAGCCGCCCGGTCGCCGCGCCCGTCTGGTTGAAGGTCGTGTGGACGCGCCCGTCCCGTGGATCGACCTGCTTGGGGAGCGCGTCGAGGTACGTCGAGTTCAACTTGTCGAGCTCGCGCCAGGACAGGATCGCGTCGACGATCGGATGCACGTCGCGGAGCTTCTCGAGCACGCTCGCGTCGGTGGAGAGCTGCCCCTTGGGAGTCTTCTTGCCCGGCGAGAGCTGCAGCTTGTCGTACAAGATGGCCCTGAGCTGCGGAGGCGAGTTCAGGTTGAACTCCTCCCCGGCGAGCTGGTAGATCCGGGCCTGAAGCGTCGCCATCGTGTCCCGCACGCCCTCGGCCATCTCCTCGAGATAGGCGCCGTCCAGGGCCACGCCGTTCGCCTGCATCCGCGCCAGGACCGAGGACAACGGAAGCTCGACCTCGTCCAGGAGGCGACGGAGCCCTGCCTTGTCGATCCGTTCATCGAGCACCGGCGCGAGCAGCGCCACCGCCGCGGCCTCGGCCGCGGTCCGTCGCCACGCGTCGCCGAAGAGCTGGCCCTCGACCTCCTCGGCGACCGAGCCGAGCACGTCCGTCCCGAGGTACTGCTCGCTCAACGGTTGGAGCTCGAAGCTCGGAGCGGCCGGGTCCAGCAGGTACGCCGCCAGCATCGTGTCGGTCCGGACGCCCTCCAGCGACCGGCCCTCGGCGACGACCGCCGTCTCGAGGTCCTTGGCGTCGTGGATCCACTTCGGTACCGCGTCCTCTCCGAGGGCCGCCGCGAACGCCTCGAGGTCCTGCACGTCCGCGAAGGCGGCCTGCCCCCCGCCCATCGAGACGGCGACGCCTCGGACCTCGCGGTCCTCCAGATCGAGCCGGATCGCCTTCGGCCCGTCCGCCGCGACGAGGGCGACCGCCTCCTTCACGTCGACCTTGCGAAGGTCGAGCTCGGCCACCTCGACGGCGGGCTTCGCGCTCCGGCCCACCTCCTCGAGCCGCTCGAACAGCGTTCGGAACTCCAGCGAGGTGAACAGCCGCCGCACGGCCTCCAGGTCCCACTCCCCCATAACCGCTTCCTCGGGCTCGAGGTCCACGTCGACGTCGGTGTTGAGCTCGGCCAGTTCCTTGTTGAGCGCGAGCTGGTCGCCGGCCGCCGAGATCGACTCCTTCAGCCTCCCCTTGAGCTCGTCGGTCCGGGTCAGCAGCTCCTCGACCGAGCCGAAGTCCTGCACGAGCTTGGACGCCGTCTTCTCGCCGACGCCGGGGACACCCGGGATGTTGTCCGAGGCGTCCCCCTTGAGGGCGACGTAGTCGAGGTACTTCGCCGGAGGGAGTCCGAACCGATTGGTCACCGCCTCGACGTCGTACCTTCGGATGTCGGAGATGCCCTTGACGTTGAACATCACGGTCAGCCCGGGCCGCACGAGCTGGAAGAAGTCCCGGTCCGCGGTCACGATGACCACCTCGATGCCCTGTTCGAGCGCCCGCAGGGCCAGCGTCGCGATCGCGTCGTCCGCCTCGTGGCCGGCGATGCCGATCACCGGGATTCGAAGTGTCTCCAGCACCTCGACGATCAGCCCGAGCTGCTGGCGGAACTCATCGGGCGTCTCGGGGCGGCCGGCCTTGTACTCCGCGTACTTGTCCAGCCGCACCGTGGGCTTGCCGACGTCGAACGCCACCGCGATCAGGTCCGGACGCTCCTCCGCCAGGAGCTTGATCAGCATCGAGGTGAAGCCGTAGACGGCGTTCGTCACCTGGCCGGACGTCGTCGCCAGCGAGGGTGGGAGCGCGAAGAACGCGCGGTACGAGAGGCTGTGGCCGTCGAGGAGGAACAGCCGCCTCGGCGGATCGGCGGCGCGAGGGGTCACGCGCGGCATCCTAACGCGGCTCGACGACAGGCACAGCGCGTGCGGATCTCGTTCGGCGACGTCGCGCTCGGAACGGATACCCGCTGGTCGTAGCGCGACGGCGAAGGGTCCACGACGTCTCCGCGATGCACGTCGCAGACGCGACGTCGTTTGTCACTCTTTCTTCATCGTGAACGCGCGCGCCGCTACCAGCAACGTCGTTCCGATCTCCTTGCAGCCCAACCGCTCTCATCGCGTTGACAGGTCCAAGGCACGTCGCTACATTTCGCCCCGGTCCCGAGCGGCCGCTGGGACCGGGAGGCGGCAAGCGCCTCCGCGGACGTGGATCGGAGGAGGGGGCGCGAGTCCCCGGAACCTGTTCCACCGAGACGGAGGAGGCGCCGGTTCCCGGGAGTCCGGGTCGCTTGGGGCCACCCTTTGACGGGTCGAGGAACCGAGTAGACAACGCTCGCGTATGGGGAAGGCGTGAGCGGATCCAAAGGTTCCTCGGCCCGTCGATCCTTGTTTGGGGCGTTCCAGGACGGCGCGACCCTAGGATCGAACACCCTCCGACTCACTCCGGTGCGATGACGATCACGCCCTTCATGCCGAACGCCGTCAGGTGGATCTGGCAGAAGAGCACGTAGCGACCGGGGGCGAGCCGGTCCGCGATCGAGGCGATCACCACCTGCCCGCCGGGAGGTACGTCCTGCGAGAACCCGAGTGCCGGGATCGTCACGTTGTGGACGTTCCGGCCCTGGTTCCGGACGATCAGGGCGCGGCCCGGTCCGATCGGCAACGTGGGATGCGCGTCGTGGAAGTGGTAGTCGATCGCCGTCACGACGTAGGGACGTTCCTCCTCGTGCAGGAACGCCGACGCGAGGACGAGCGATGCGACGGCGGCCGCGAACACCAGCGAGCGAGCTCGGGGCGATCGCATCGCGACCGGTCTACAACACCTTGGCCAGGAACTGGCGGAGGCGATCGCTCTGGGGGTGGTAGAACATCTCCTTCGGCTCCCCCTCCTCGGCGATCCGGCCCTCGTCCAGGAAGAGCATCCTCGTCCCCACCTCGCGTGCGAAACCCATCTCGTGGGTGACCACCATCATCGTCATGCCCTCGACCGCCAGACGCATCATGACCTCGAGGACCTCCCCCACCAGCTCGGGGTCCAGCGCGGAGGTGACCTCGTCGAAGAGCATCACCTTCGGCTCCATCGAGAGCGCCCGCGCGATCGCCACCCGCTGCTGCTGCCCACCCGACAGCTGGCCGGGGTAGGCGCTGGCCTTGTGGCCCATCCCGACCCGGGCGAGCTGGTCCATGGCCCGATCGTGGGCCTCGTCGTTCGGCAGATCCAGGACCTTCTCGAGGGCCAAGGTGACGTTGCGCAGGGTGGTCATGTGCGGGAACAGGTTGTAGGCCTGGAACACGATGCCGATGTGCGTCCGGACCTCGTTGAGGTTGGCTCGGACGTCGGTGATGTCCCGGTCCTCGAAGAACACCCGGCCGGTCGTGGGGATCTCGAGCATGCTCACGCACCGAAGGAGGGTGGACTTGCCCCCACCGGAGGGCCCCACGACCACGACGACGTCGCGCTGGTCCATCGTCAGGTCCACCCCCTTGAGGACGTGGAGGTTCCCGAACCACTTGTGGACGTCCTCGAGCCGAATCAGGGGTTCCTCCGCGCTCATCGCGCGAGCGGTTCCGGACGGCTCGGTCACCCTCCGGCCCCGGCGATGCCCACCAGCCCGCTCCGCAGCCGCTTCTCGGCCGCGTTCACGAGTCGGATGAGCGGCAGGGTCACGATCAGGTAGGCGATCGCCGCCACCGTGAAGAACGTGGCGTTGAACGTGGCCGACTGGCCCTCGCGGGCAGTCGTGAAGATGTCGTACTCGTTCGCGGTCAGCCCGAGGACCACCACCAGCGCCGTGTCTTTGATCAGGATCACGAACTCGTTCATCAGCGGCGGGATCACGCGACGGACCGCCTGCGGGACGATCGCGTACCGCATCGCCTGGAAGTAGCTCATCCCGAGCGAGCGGGCGGCCTCGATCTGCCCGCGTTCGATCGACTGGATCCCGGCCCGGAACACTTCGGCGGCGTACGCGCCGGTGTTCAGCGCGAACACGATGATGGCTACCGAGAACGCCGACAGACGGATGCCGAATCCAAAGAGCAGCAGGAAGTACCCGGTGACCAGCTGCCAGATCAGCGGCGTCCCGCGGAAGAAATTGATGTAGGTCCGTGCCGGGGCCCGGACCGCCCGCCGCTGGGAGAGCACGAGGATCCCGAGAACTAGGCCGATCACGATGCCGCCCATCTCGCCGGCGAACGCGAGGATCAAGGTGTTCCGTGCGCCCCGGACGAACGCGCCTCCGTATCCCTGGAGATCCGCGAAGTTGAGGAAGTGTTTCGCGAACAACCCGGGGGTCGCCGACCGGAACCAGAGGATGGCGATGGCCAGGAGCACGGCCTGCGACCCGAGCACGGCTCCGGTGATCGCCTGATCGCGCCGGCGCTTGCTGTCCATCCTGCGGTAGGTCGAGGCCCCGAGCACCAGCGCGAGAGCCCCGAGGCCCATCCCCATGTAGAGCGATCCCGTAGTGAGGGGGTCCTCGAGCGCCTCGACGATGTTGCAGACACCGATCGCGCCGTTGTCCTCGGGCGAGATCTGCTCGTCGAGGCAGTTCTGCGTCAAGACCCGGTCCGAGAGCGCGTAGTTCACCTGCGAGACGACAAGGCCGAGCGCGATCACCACGAGGGAGGCGATGCCGAGCGCGAAGATCGTGGCCGGCAGCGGGGCCGTGGGACCTCGGACGTCCGGAGCGAGGTCGGGCTCGATCGAAGGGGCTTCCCGTACGACCATACGTCACCTCCGTGGATGCAAGGGCCCGCGCGGGATCGCGCGGGCCCTTGGCGATCGAACGGTTCGTCAGGAACTCGGTGCGAACTCCGGTGGCAGTGAGTCGGGCGGGAAGTACGTCGTGTAGATCGTGGCGTACGTCCCGTCCGCGACCATCTGCGCGAAGACCGTATTCACCGCCTCTCGAAGATCGGGGTTCGACGGGGAGAAGGCGAGCCCGTAGTGCTCGTTCGTATCGATCTGCTGGACGAGTTCGAGCGCCGGCAGGTCCTTGATGATCCCGAGCGATGCAGTTGCGTCGTTGATGACACCCACGATGTTGCCCGCCTCGAGGTCGCGGAAGGAGTCCGGGGATGTCGTGAACGTCTTGAGTTCGACCCCTTGCGGCACGAGGTTCTCCTCGGCCCAGATCTTGCCTGTCGTGCCCTTCTGGACCCCGACCACGTCGCCCTGGCCGAGTTGGTCTGTCGAAGTGATGTCGGGCGTCTCCTGCGTGTTCACCGTCAGCGACTGCAGCGCGTTGTAGTACGGGACCGAGAAGTCCACGACCTGCTCGCGCTCGTCGGTGATCGTCGAGGCCGCTGCCACCATGTCGAACTGGTCGCCGGCCAGCGCGGTGAAGATCGTGTCGAAGTCGGCCTTGACCCACACGACCTCGAGTCCCAGCCGGCTGGCGATCTCCTCGGTGATGTCCACGTCGAAGCCGGTCTCGTCGCCCGCCTTGACCGATTCGAACGGCGGGTAGTCCAGGCACGAGCCGACCGTGAGCTTGCCCTCTTCGATCGTCGTGAACGCGGGGATCCCGGTCGTCCCGGTGGCGCCGCTCGTCCCCGTCGCCGCCGTCGTGCCCGACCCGGCGGTCGGGCCCTCGTCGTCGTTGCTCGCGCAGGCAGCCACGATCAGCGCGAACACCGCGATCAGCGCTGCCAGCCAGACCCTGGTCCGCTTCACCGAGTCCCCCTTCTGTTCGTCCTGACTCTCCGCTCCGGCTCTTCAGTCCTTGTCGTGTTCAGGGATGCCGTCCGTATCCTCCCCCGGATCGGGTCCGTCGCTCAACTTCCTGCCGCGCATCGGTTGGCATCAGATCTCGTCCCAGCCTGCCCGGACCCACCGCCCGCCCTCGACCCGATACAGGCGGAGCAACGCCCTGGGTTCGAGCGGCTCTCCGTCGGCAGCGAAGCGGCGCATCCCTTCTAGACCGTCGGCCGTCGTGAGCCCGCCCAGCGAGCGAGCCACCAGGTCGCGTGTGATCCCCCGATCGCCCGCAGCCCGGAGGATCAGGTGGGCGGCGTCCCAGCCCTCGACGGCAAACGCCCCGGGCGCGACGCCGTGCTCGGACTGGTAGTCCTGGATGAATCTCCGTGCGGCGAGCTCGGTGGACGTCGACACGTTCGCGCAGGCGCAGAGCGCGACCGCTCCCTCGGCCGCGGATCCGGCGGTCGACAGGAAGTCGGGATCCATGAGCCGGTCACCGCCGATGAACGCCACATCGAGCCGCTGAAGGGCGCGAACGGCCTCCGCACCCGCGTTCGGACCCCCGGCCCAGATCACGACGTCGCATCCCGCCTCGCCCACCACGGCCGCCGCGGCCGAGGGATCGACGGTCCGTGCCGTCGCGCCGGGCAAGGCCTCGGACAGCAGCCCGAAGAGCGGGTCGGGCGGGGGATCCTCGGACAGGAGGCAGGCGCTCGAACGACGGAGCCTCTCGGCCAGGGTGTCGGCGACCGTGGCGAGCGGCGGCACCATCCGGACGAACGCCGACCTCCCGTCCCCCGCCCCGATCCCGGACAGGCTGAGGACCGGCAACTCGGTGTCCAGCTGGGCGTCGTCCCCGTTCACACCCGGGGCCACGATCACGCCCACATAGCTCGGATCGGCGTCGATCGACTCGAGGTCGGCCGCGTCCTGCACGAGGTCGAATTCCTCGAGCTCGACCGGCGCGGAGCTCGGGTCCTGCAGTGTCGCGGTCTCGAACGCGAGGCGGATCGCCTGCAACGCCGGGAGAGCGTGCTCGTCGGCGTCGGGGATGGAGAGGTCGCGCACGAACGCGACCTTGACGACCGGCGTCGGCGACCCCGGTCCTGCCGGGGAAGCCGGTGCCGCCGTTTCACAGGCGGCGAGCAGCATCGAGACCCCGAGGGCGGCCGACCAGCGAGCAGGCTTCAGTGCGTCTCCTTCCCGGATCCGCTGTCCGTATCTCGATATACGGTCGTGCACAACCCTAGGAGGGCGATGGTGCACTCACGATACGAGGTCAACCGAGCTCTCTCGCTCGTGGGTGACGGCATGAACGACTGCCAGGTCTCGAGGGCCACAGGAATCAGCCGGACGACGATCGCGTCGTGGCGTCGGAATGGCCCGCCGGGGCGTCCAGAGGACCCAGGTCGATCATCGTGCCCTCGATGCGATGGACGCCAGCTGGAGGTCGGCGCTTACGCGTTCCTGCTCGGTATCTATCTCGGTGACGGCTCGATCGCCCACCATCCCCGTGCGTACAAGCTCCGGGTCGTCCAGGACGCCCGATACCCGAACTCGATCGAGGAATCCGTCGCGCGATGGCAACTGTTCGCCACTGCGAACTCGATCGGATTCGAACCGTGCAACATGTCGGGTGCGTCGAGGTGTACACGTACTGGAGGCACTGGCCGTGCGTATTCCCCCAACACGGTCCGGGGACGAAGCATCAGCGCAGGATCGAGCTGGCGGCCTGGCAAGCATCGATCGTAGCCGAGCAGCCGACGAGCCTTCTCCGTGGGTTGATCCATTCGGACGGATGCCGCGTCATCAACAGAGTTGGGAGGGGGAGATACGCCTACCCGAGGTATCTCTTCTCGAACCAATCGGAGGACATCCGTCGAATCTTCCGCGAGGCATGCGATTCGGTCGGCGTTCGTCCCACGAATCCCAAACCTGACGAGATCTCGATCGCCCGGCGGGCGGACGTCATCGCGCTCGATTCCTTTGTCGGCCCGAAGACCTGAGCGCCTAGACTTGTGGGCGCGCCGGGATGGCGAAATCTGGTAACCGCGCGAGTCTCAAACACTCGTGGGCTCCGGCCCTTGAGGGTTCGAATCCCTCTCCCGGCACTCAGACGACGTGGCCCTCGCGGACGAGATCGCCGCGTTCGAACCGGTCAAGGCCGAGGCTCGCGATGTCAACGGTCGTGGCCGCTCCCCCCACGATCAGCTCCGCAAGGAGCTTCCCGACTACGGGGGCATGCTGGAAGCCATGGCCGCTGAAACCGTTCGCCAGGTAGAACCCCGCGACCCCCGGCGCCTCGCCGATGATCGGATGGCGATCGGGGGTCATCTCGTACAGGCCGACCCACGAGTGCTCCACCGACGCGTCCTCGAGCGGCGGGAAGATCCGGACCGCGGTCGGCAGGAGCTCCTCGGCGATGAACGACTCGTCCGTCGTGGTCTCGAATGACGGCCGCTCCGACACGCCGCCCATCCCCATCAGCACCCCGGCGCCCTCGCGGTGGAAGTAGAAGCTCGTCAGGGCGTCGATCACCAGGGTCCGGCGTTCGGGTGCGCCCGGGAACGGGCCCGTGACCAGGACGTGGCGCGGGATCGGCTCCAGCGGCAGGTCGACGCCGGCGGTCGCGGCCAGGACGCCCGCCCACGGACCGGCCGCGTTCACGACGACGCCCGCGTCGATCGCGCCGTCCCGCGTGTCCACGCCGCGCACCCGGCCCCCGGCGGTCCGAACGCCCCCGACGGCGACGCCGAGCTCGATCTCGGCGCCCGCACGCCGCGCGAGGGTCGCGTACCCGTGCGTGAGCCCCGACGGGTCCGCGATGCCGTCCCTCGGCCCGTACGTCGCGCCGACCAGCCCGTCGAGCGCGATCCCCGGCGCGAGCTCGAGCGCCTGCTCGGGCGTCAGGACCTCGGCCTCGACGCCCAGCGACGCGTGCAGCTCGTTGGCGGCCAGGAAGTCGCGCCACAGGCTTTCGTCCCGCACCAGGAACAGGTAGCCATGCTGCACGACGTCGAGCGGGAGCCCGTGCTCCTGCGTGAACCCCGTGATCATCGGCACGCTCGCCTGGGACAGGCGAACGTTGATCGCGCTCGAGAACTGGAAGCGGAATCCCCCCGCACACGCCCCGGTCGACCCCGCCGCGAGGTGATCGGCGCGCTCGAGCACCAGGACTCGTCCGGCGCCCGCCGCGGCCAGGTGGTAGGCGGCGCTCGCGCCGACGACCCCTCCCCCCACCACGACGACGTCGGCGGTCCGGTTCACACCGAGCCCCCCGTCGGGCGCGAGGACCCGGCCGCGTCCGAGGGAGCGATCACTCAGAGCTCCCCGAGGTACGCCTCTCGCATCAGTGGGTTGTCCAGCAGGTTCTTCGCCGTGTCCGCGAGCACCACCTGGCCCGTCTGGATCACGTACCCGCGATCGGCGATCGAGAGCGCCATGTTCGCGTTCTGTTCCACCACGAAGACGGTGCGGCCGAGCGCTCGGATCTGCTTGATGATTTCGAAGACCTGCTCGACCAGGATCGGTGCGAGCCCCATCGAGGGCTCGTCCATCAGCAGGACCTTCGGATCGGCCATGAGCGCTCGTCCCATCGCGACCATCTGCTGCTCGCCGCCCGACAACGTGCCCGCCTTCTGCTTGAGGCGCTCGCGGATCCGCGGGAACGTCTCGAGCACCTTCTCCCGATCCTCCGCGATCTTCGCCTTGTCCTTGCGCTGGTACGCGCCGAGATCCAGGTTCTCCGAGACCGTCATGTTCGCGAAGAGCCGCCGGTTCTCCGGAACCATCGAGATCCCCTTGGCGACGACCTGGGACGTCGGGAGCCCCGTGACGACCTCGCCGTCGAGCACCACGTCGCCCTCGGTCGGCTTGACGTACCCGAGGATCGTCTTGAGGGTCGTCGTCTTCCCGCTGGCGTTCCCGCCCAGCAGGCACACCATCTCGCCCGCGTAAATCTCGACGTTCACGTTGCGGAGCACCGCCACCAGGCCGTAGTGGGTGCTCACGTCGCGGAGCTCGAGGACCGGGCGTCGCTTCCCGTCCTGCTCGGGGCCCGGCGCCGCCGGGGTGGGGAGCGCGGCGGTGTCGACCGGCTGGACGTCGACCCCGGTCTCGGCCGGGTCCACCGCCGTCGAGATCTCGGGCGCTTCGTCGTTCATCCGGCCGCCTGGGTCCCGAGATAGGCCTCGATCACCTGCGGGTCGTTGGCCACCTCGTCGTAGGAGCCCTCGGCGATCTTGCGCCCGTAGTCCAGGGCGATCACCCGATCCGAGACCCCCTTGACCACCCGCATGTCGTGCTCGATCACCAGGACCGTGAGCCCGAGCTCGTCGCGCATCCGTACGATGTGGTCGCGGAGCTCGAGCGTCTCCCGCGGATTCATGCCGGCCGTCGGCTCGTCGAGCATCACCAGCAACGGATCGGTGGCGAGCGCCCTCGCCATCTCGAGTCGTCGCCGGTTCGCGTACGAGAGGGCGGAGGCCGGCTGCTCCTCCCGGTAGCCGGCCAGCCGCGAGCCGAAGAACCCGAGGCTCTCGCGCGCTCGTTCGCGGATCCGCTGCTCCTCGCGCCGGGTGCCGGGCAGGCGGAAAACCGAGCCGAACACGCCGGACTTGGTGCGGCAGTGCTGGCCCACCATCGCGTTCTCCAGGATCGTCATGTTCGGGAACAGGTGCACCGTCTGGAAGGTGCGGGCGATGCCGAGCTTGGTCACCTGGTTCGGCGCGAGCCCGACGACGTTGGCGCCGCGGAAGCGGATGCCGCCGTCGTCGGGGCCGTACAGGCCGGTGACGACGTTGAACATCGTGCTCTTGCCGGCCCCGTTGGGACCGATGACCGAGACGATCTCCCCGGGGTCGACGTGGAACGAGAGCCCCGACAGCGCATACAGGCCCCCGAAGTGCTTGGCGACATCCGTCAGCTCGAGCAGGTGCTTGGGCGTGCTCATTCGAGATCTTCCCGTTCCACCCCGAGGCTCCCGCCCGGCAGGACGGCCGCGACGGCCTCGGCCTCACCCTTCGCGTCCCTGGCCCAGACGTCCTGGCTGACCTCCTCCTCCTCGAGCTCCCGGCTCCGCCGGACGTTCGGGATGAGGCCCTGCGGGCGCAGGATCATGATCGCGACCAGGGCACCCCCGTAGATCAGAGGCCTGTACTCCTCGAACTCACGCAGGAGCCCGGGAAGGCCGATCAGCACGAGCGCCCCGACCAGGACGCCGGGGATGCTCCCGAGCCCACCGATGATCACGACGGCGAGGGCCGTGATCGACACGGTGATCTCGAAGCTCGCCGGCGTGAGCGACCCGATGCTGACCGCGAAGAGCGCGCCGCCCATCGATCCGATCGCGCCGCCGAGCGCGAAGGCGAGCAGCTTGAACTTCGTCGTGCTGACCCCCATCGCGTCGGCGACCTGCTCGTCCTCCCGCATCGCGTTCCAGGCCCGTCCGATCCGTGACGTCGACAATCGCCACGAGACGAACGCGGCGAGCAAGACGAAGGCGAGCGCGAGGTAGTAGAAGTGCTGCGGGTTGTCCTGGAAGTTCAGGCCGAAGACCTCGGCCTTCGTGACGCCTCGCATGCCCTGCGGGCCGCCGATCAGCGGCTGCGCCCACTTGGACGCCGTGATGACGCTCACGATCTCGCCGAGCCCCAGCGTCACGATCGCGAGGTAGTCCCCGCGCAGGCGGAGCACCGGCGCGCCGATCAGCAGGCCGACGCCCGCCGCGAGCAGCGCCACGATCCACACGGCGACGTAGAAGTTCAGGTCGGCCGACAGGGCCGGGGTGGCCGCTCCCGTCGTGGTGTTGAGGAAGGCGCCCGTGAGCACACCGGTCGTGTAGGCGCCGAACGCGAAGAAGGCCACATACCCGAGGTCGAGCAGCCCCGCGTAGCCGACGACGATGTTCAGCCCGAGGCCGAGCAGCACGTAGATCATCACCGACCCGAGCACCTCGGAGATGACGGTGCCCAACAGCAGCGGCACGATCGTCAGGATCGCCAGGATCGCGACGAACAGACCCACCTTGGCGGCCGGCGCCTGCTCCACGTTCCGACGCACGCGCTCGCGGGTGCGACCGCCGTCCCGGTTCCACAGCGCGTTCGCGGCGGCCGCGACCACGAACACGATCAGGCCCCCGAACCACGTGAGCCCGGCGCCGCGATCGTAGAGCCAATCGGCCTCGAACCCGAGCTGGACGAACACGATGGGGATGATCCGCTGGAGCAGGCCGAACAGGATGACGGCCAGGACCCCCGCCGACGCCGGCCGTCGCACCGCCCCGGGTGCGGTGCGGGCGAACCCCCCGATGGCGCCGCCGACGACGCAGAGGCCGATCAATTCCGGCAGGCCGCCCGGCACGCCCTTGTCGAACGTGAGGAAGGCGATCAGCTGTTCGGTGACGGCGACGAAGACCTCGCGGATCCGATCCACGCCGAACCAATCGGCGAAGGCCACGGCCGCGGCGAACAGCGCACCCCCGACGAGCCCGGTCATCACACCGACGACGACGCCCGGCCCGAACGGGACCGAACGGCGCTCCCCCGCGACGATCCTGGGTCGGGTGACCGCGTACGCGGCGACCAGAGCCGGCGCGAGGATCAGGAGCCGGCCGAGCGTGATCTGCTCCCCCACCAGGGCGAGATCGGCGAACTTCGTGTACAGCCCGACGAGCGCCACGAAGACCGCTATGGCGCCCCCGATCAGACCCGCCCGGACGATCGACCGCGTGGGTACGCCACCCATCAGACCTTCTCCGCCTCGCTCGACCCCAGGAGCCCACCAGGCCGGAAGATCAGGACGAGCACCAGCACCAGGAAGGTGAAGGCGTCCTTCAACTGGAACGAGGACGGGATGCCGTACCCGGTGAGGATGAGCGCCGGGCCGATCGACTGCAGGAGCCCCAGCAGGACGCCCCCCAATGCGGCCCCCGAGATGCTGCCGATCCCCCCCAGGACCGCCGCCGTGAACGCCGCGATCCCGGGCCGGAAGCCCATCGTGAAGCTCACCGACTCGAACGTGATCGAGAACAGCACCGCGGCGACCCCCGCCAGCAGCCCCCCGATCGCGAACGTGATCACGATCACGCGGTCGACACGGATCCCCATCAGGCTGGCGATCTCGCTGTCCGCCGCCACCGCGCGCATCGACTTCCCGGTGGTGGTCTTCGAGACGAACAGCGACAGGACGGTGACGGCCACGATCACGGTCACGAGCACGACCACCTGGATCCGGTCGACCTCGACACCGAGGATCGTCCACGTACCGTCCAACACGCCGGGCACGCCGAACCCGCGGCTCTGCGCCCCGAAGAACCCGCGCGCCGTGTTCGCCAGGAACAGCGAGGCGCCGATCGCCGTGATCAGCGGGACGAGCCGGGGGGCGTTACGGAGCGGACGGTAGGCGATGCGTTCGAGCAGGATCGCCACGCCCATCGAGACCAGCATCGCGACCACCAGCAGGAGCGCCATCGACAGCACGGGGTTGCTGTCCAGGAAGCCGCTCTCCTCCCAGGCGTGGGAGAAGAAGTAGGCCCCGAACGCCCCGAACATGAACACCTCGCCGTGGGCGAAGTTGATCATCCGCAGGATGCCGTACACGAGCGTGTACCCGAGCGCGATCAGCCCGATGATGGCCCCCTGGGCCAGGCCCAGGATGATGAAGTTCTTCCACGTCGTCGTGGTGTAGCGCTGGTCGGCGGGGAGCGTGAGCGTCTTGTACGCGCCGATCGCGACCACGGCAAGGATCACGATCGAGAGGACCACCAGGATGATCCGCCGCCACGGGAGGCGTTCGAGCCACCCGAGCTGAGCGCCGCGGACCTGCCCGTCGGTGGCGGTGGCCATCCGCCGGAGCCTAGTCCATCCCCAGAGGCACCGCTGCGGGTGGGCCCGGAGGCCCACCCGCAGCGTGCGGTGCCGGTCGAACTAGATGACGTCGGCCAGCGTCTTGGTCTCCGAGAAGACCGGGTCGGTCGGGTCCACGCCACCCTCGACCGGCCAGTGGTCGTACTCGAACACGCCGATCGTCACGTCGGTCGCGCAGTCCCCGAGCGGGGTGCACGTGATCGTGCCCGTGACGCCCTCGTAGCCGCTCGTCGCGAACAGCGCGTCCTTCAGAGCCGTCCGGGAGATCGTCAGGTTCCCGCTGCCGTCGTCGACGGCCGTGGCCTCGATCGCGTCGAACAGGATGTTCGAGGCGTCGAAGGCGTGGGCGTTGAACACCGACGTCGGCTCGCCGAACTGGTCCGTGTAGGCGGGCAGGTACTCGTCCTTGTAGAACGCGCCACCCTGGAACGCCGTCACGTCCGGCGAGGACGCGAAGTAGTCGAAGTCCTTGACCGGAGCGCCGACCGTGTCCAGGAACGAGCTCTCGAGGCAACCGTCCGAGCCGACCTGGACCGTCCCCTTCGCCAGGATGTCCGAGCCCTGGGTGTAGCTCAGGGCGCAGACGGGGTTGAAGTTCGGCCCGTAGACGACGCCGGGGTTGGTCGCAGCGATGTTCGTGAACACCGGACCGAGGTCCGTGTCGCTGCTGCTGACCTGCTCGGTGTCGGTGATCGTGCCGCCGAGCGCCTCGAAGTTGTCGCGGAAGGCCGCAGCCAGTCCGTCGGCGTAGGGGCTCTCGTCGTTGATCGTCGCGGCGGAGTCGATCTTCAGCTCGTTGAAGACGAAGTCGGCCACGATCGCGCCCTGGATCTTGTCGTTGTGCGCCGTGCGCAGGTAGAAGGGCTGGTGCGCCTCCTCCGACGTCAGGCCCGGGTTCGTGTTCGAGGGCGAGATCAGGATCATGCCCTTGTCACCCAGGATCGTGTCCGCGACGCCGAGCGCGGAGCTCGAGCACGAGGTCCCGATCACGGCGACGACGTCCGGGTTGGCCGCGATCGCGGTCGCGCCGGCCTGACCGCCCTCCGCCGAGCACCCGTCGTCCTCCTGCGTGAGTTCGACGTCGTGCCCGAGGAGCTGTCCGGGCGTCGCGTCGAACGTGCCGTCGAGGTAGTCGATCGCCAGCTCGATGCCGTGGTTGCTGTCCGTCCCGAGGAACGCGGTGTCCCCGGTGATCGAGAGCAACGACGCCAGCTGGATCGGATCGCCGGCGGCGATCTCCACGCAGCCGAACTCGTCCGCAGCGCAGTCGACGGCGCCGCCCGTGGCGGACGTGCCACCGGTGCCACCGGTCTCTCCACCCTCGTCGTTGCTGCACGCAGCGGCGACGAGCGACAGCGCCCCGAGGAGCGCCAACATCGCAAGGTACTTGCGGTTCTTCATCCAACCCCCTTCCAAAGGTGTCCTACGATCGTTGTCGTACGCGAACGCATGGGTGGAACGGCGGTTCGCCCCCTTTCTCCCTACCGTCCGGTTGGTACCTATCACATTCCGCACGCCGCGGGCCACCCGGCCCGTGCTCGAGCCGTTCCTGAAGGTGTACGGAACGCGGACCACCCGCGGACTGCGCGGGACGTGACCGGCCCTAGCTACTCCGGTACGGCCGCCCGGAACGCCCGGGCGAGCCCCAGGGCGGTAGCCGTGTCTCCGTCGAGCAACGGGCGGACGAGTGCGCTCCCTACGACGACGCCGTCGGCGAACGCGCACGCCTCGGCGGCGTGTGACGGCTCGGCGATCCCCACCCCCACCAGGAGCGGCCGGGACGCGAGCGGGCGGAGCCGCCCGACGAGCTCGGCGGCCGTCTCGGCCAGCCGATCCCGCGCGCCCGTGACCCCGTAGGTCGCGACGCAGTAGACGAACCCGCGCGAGGCGTCGCCGATCTCCCGCAGCCTGTCGTCCGAGGTGCCGGGGGCCGCCAAGAAGATCGGAGCCACCGAGGCTCGCCGGCACGCGGCGGTCCAGTCGCGGGCCTCGTCCACGGGGAGGTCGGGCACGATCACGCCCGTGACGCCGGCGTCGACGCACGCATCGAGGAACGCTCCGTGGCCCGCGTGCCAAACGGGGTTCGCGTATGTCATGACGGCGGCGGGGATCTCGAGCCCGGCCTCCTTGATCACGCCGAGCACGCTCGACGGCGTCGCGCCGTCCTCGAGCGCGCGACGTGAGGCCTCCTGGATCACCGGCCCGTCCATAACCGGGTCCGAGAAGGGGATCCCTACCTCGATCGCATCGGCCCCGGCTTCCTCGAGCCCGCGCAGGAGCTCCGCGTCCACGCCGGCCAACCCGCCGGTGACGTACGGGACGAAGTCGCGACCACCGGCGTCCAGCCGCGATCGCAGCGCCGCCTCCAGATCAGCCACGCGGCGCCCCCGGGACCGAGCCCAACGCGGCCCGCACCGTCTCGAGGTCCTTGTCGCCCCGGCCGGACAGGTTGACCAGTACGAGCGAGTCCTCGGCGAGCGGGCGCCGCAGGAGCCACCCGATCGCATGGGCCGGTTCGAGCGCCGGCAAGATCCCTTCCAGCGTTGCAAGCGCGGCGAAGCCCTCGAGCGCCTGTTCGTCGGTGACCGAGACGTACGTCGCGCGGCCGCTGTCCTTGAGGAACGCGTGCTCGGGACCCACGCCCGGGTAGTCGAGCCCCGCCGAGATCGAATGCGTCGGAACCACCTGCCCCTGCTCGTCCTGAAGGAGGTAGGAGTAGGAGCCGTGCAGCACCCCCGGCTCGCCGAACGTGAGCGACCGGCAGTGCTCGCCGAGCCCGTCGCCCCGGCCTCCGGCCTCCACGCCGACGAGCCCGACGCTCGGTTCGGGGAGGAACGCCTCGAAGATCCCGATCGCGTTGCTCCCGCCGCCGACGCACGCGACCACCACGTCCGGGTCGCGACCCTCGCGCTCGCGCAGCTGCACCCTGGCCTCGTCGCCGATCACGCGCTGGAGATCCCGTACGAGCGCGGGGAACGGATGGGGTCCCGCGACCGAGCCGAGGACGTAGTGCGTGTCGACCACGCTCGCCGCCCAATCCCGCAGCGCCTCGTTGAGCGCGTCCTTCAGCGTTCGGCTGCCGGAGGTGACCGTGACGACGTCTGCACCGAGCAGCTGCATCCGGGCGACGTTCGGCGACTGCCGGATCGTGTCCTCCTCGCCCATGTACACCACGCACGGCAGCCCGAAGAGGGCGCACGCCGTGGCCGTGGCCACCCCGTGCATCCCCGCGCCCGTCTCGGCGATGATCCGCCCTTTGCCGAGACGGCGGGCGAGCAACACCTGGCCCAGGGTGTTGTTGATCTTGTGCGCCCCGGTGTGGTTCAGGTCCTCGCGCTTGAGGTAGATCCGGTAGCCGGTCGCCTCCGACAGCCGCGGAGCGAACGTCAACGCCGAGGGCCTGCCGACGAAGTCCCGCAGCAACGCGTCGAGCTCGCCCCGGAACGCGGGGTCGTCCCGGAGGCTCGACCACGCCGCCGCGAGCTCGTCGAGCGCGGGGATCAGCACCTCCGGGACGTAGCGGCCGCCGTAGGCCCCGAACCGCCCCCGCTCGTCGGGGAGCTTCTCGAGCACGCTCACGCCGCACCCCGCAGCGACCGGATCGCGGCCGCCGGGTCGGGGGATCGCATCAGCGTCTCGCCCACCAACACGGCCCCGGCGCCGGCGCCGATCGCGCGCTCGACGTGCTCGCGGGTCGTCACCCCGCTCTCGAGCACCGCCACGCGGTCGGGGGGGACGTTCGGCAGGAGCGCCAGGGCGCGTTCGACGTCGACCTCGAGGGTCTCGAGGTTCCGGGCGTTCACCCCTACGACCGTCGCGTCCGTGGCGAGCGCCTTGGCGAGGTCCTCCTCCGAATGCGTCTCGACCAGCGTCCCGAGCCCGAGGTCGGCCGCGACCGCCAGCATCCCCTTCAGCTCGAGTTGCGACAGGGCGGCGGCGATCAGCAAGACGGCATCGGCCGCCGCGGCTCGGGACTCGATCACCTGTGCGGGGTGGACCAGGAAGTCCTTCCGCAGCACGGGGAGATCCACCGCGGCTCGCACCGCGCGGATGTCGGCGAGCGCGCCGTCGAACCGCGTCGGCTCCGTCAACACCGAGATCGCGGCCGCTCCACCCTCCTCGTAGGCGCGCGCCTGGCTTCCCACATCGGTTTCGGCGATCGCACCGGCCGACGGGGACGCCCGCTTGTACTCGGCGATGACGACCGGTACCGCGGTCCCCCGCAGGGCTCCCTCGAACGCCCGAGGCGGCGGGAGGTGCATCGCCAGCGCCATCAGGACCGACTCGTCGAGGGGGTCGCGTTCGAGGCGGCGCCGGAGCTCGTCCACGAGGTCGGTGAGGAAGCCCATGGGGCCGCAAGTCTACGCAGGGCGGGGACGCCGCCCGCGACGTCAGGCGACGGCGGCGATCGCGGCCCCGAGGTCGAGTCCCTCGTACAGCGCCCGTCCGATCACGGCGCCCTCGATCCGCCCATCGAGCGCGGCGACGGCCCGCAGGTCCTCGACCCCCCTGATCCCGCCCGCCACCACGACCGGCACGGGCGAGTCCGCGGCGAACGCCTGCATGCCATCGAGATCGGGACCCCGGAGCCCGCCGACACGGCCGACCTCGGTGAGCAGGTACCTGCGGACCTCGACGCCTGCGAGCCAGACGAGGAGGTCCCGGAGCGGGAGCTCCAGGTCGGTGCCGCGCGGCCGCACGGCGGGCCCGTCCGCCTCGATCCCGACGACGAGCCGGTCGCCGAACTTCCGGACGAGCTCCTCGGCCCGGTCGCGGTCGACCAGCGTCGCCGATCCAAGCACCACCCGCTCCGCGCCCCGCGCGAGCAGCGCGTCGACCTGGACCGCGGTTCGGACGCCACCGCTCGCCTGCACCGGCACCCCCAGTCGGCTCACGGCGCGCAGGACGTCGCCGTTCCCGATCTCCCCCGAGCGCGCAAGATCGACGTCGACGACGTGGAGGCGCGGGGCGCCGGTGTCCACGAACGCCTCCGCGGCCGCCGACGGATCGCCACCGAACGCCGCCGCGGCGACCTCGGCCGACCCCGTGACGTGGACGAGTCGCCCATCGGCGACGTCGAGCGCCGGGATGACCTCGAGGGGCATGGGTCCGAACGCTACCCGGTGGGCGCGGGGACGCCGGACGCCGGGAGCACCACGACGTCGTCCGGTTCGAGCGGCGCCAGACGCACGGCCTCCGTGCCGAGCAGGACCCGCAGCTCGGACAGCAGGCCGGCGCCCGGTTCGACGCGGAAGGTGCCGACGTCGAGCGGCCGGACCCCCTGGGACGAATGGAACCGCACCTGGACCGGCGCCGAGCCCTTGTGCGCCGCGAGCAGCTCCTTGAGCGTCGCGATCACCGTGCCGGTGCAGCTCTGCGCGGTCAGATCGATCACCAGGCGGCCGGCCGGGGGGGTCGGCCTCCCGCCATCGCCTAGATGGGGCTCGGAGATCTCGACCGCGCGCAGCTGCAGCTCCTCGCCGCGACCGCGCCGGTCGGCGCGACCCTTGACCAACAGGATCGAGTCGTGCTCGAGCAGGTGCTGCAGGCTCTCGTACTGCCCGGGGAACACGACCACCGTGACGCCGCCGGCCAGGTCCTCGAGGCGGAACTGCGCGTAGGGCTCGCCCTTCTTGGTGTACCGGCGCGAGACCGAGGCGACGATCCCTGCGACCGTCACCAGGTCGCCGTCGCCCAGGCCCTCGGTCTCGGCGATCTCCATGTCGGCGAGCGCCGCGAGCCGGTCCTTCACCCCGAGGAGCGGGTGGTCGGTGACGAACTGGCCGAGCACCTCCTTCTCCAGCCGTAGGAGCGTCCGCCGATCGAACTCGTCCGACGCGATCACGCCCTCGTCGATCTCGTTGGCCGCCTGCTCCCCACCGCCGAACAAGGAGAACTGCCCCGCGGCCTCGGCCTTGCGCTCGGCCGAGATCGGGACCGAGATCTTGTCCTGGTTCTCCACGAGCCCGCGCCGCCGGTAGCCGAACGAGTCGAACGCGCCCGCGTAGATCAGGCTCTCGAGCACCTTCTTGGTCAGGACCGATGGGTCCACCTTGCGGCAGTAGTCGGCGAACCCCGTGAACGAGCCCTTGGTGCGTCGCGCCTCGATGATCTGCTGCACCGCGCCCGAACCCACGTTGCGCACGGCCGAGAGCCCGTAGCGGATCTTCGGCTCGCCGCTCGTCACCGGCGCGAAGTCCTGCTCGGACTCGTTCACGTCGGGAGGCAGGACCTCGAGCCCCATCAGGCGGCACGCGTTCAGGTAGAAGGGCTTGCGGTCCTTGTCGTCGCGGACGCTCGTCAGGATCGCCGACATGTACTCGACGGGGTGATGGGCCTTCAGGTACGCCGTCTGGTACGCGATGTACCCGTACGCGCAGGCGTGTGACGCGTTGAACCCGTAGTCGGCGAACGGCTCCATCAGGTCGAACAGCTCCTGACCGAGCCGCTCCGGGTACCCGTTGTCCACGCAGCCCCGGATGAACTTCTCGCGATGCACCATCAGCTTGGCGCGGATCTTCTTGCCCATCGCCTGACGCAACATGTCCGCCTCGGCCATCGAGTAGCCGGCCGTCCGCACCGCGATCTGCATCACCTGCTCCTGGTACACCATGATCCCGTACGTGGGGGCGAGGATCTCCTCAAGGTCCGCGTGCGGGTACGACACCGGCCGGCGCCCGTGCTTGCGTTCGGCGTACTCGACGTGCATCCCCGCGCTGAGCGGCCCCGGCCGGTACAGCGCCACGAGCGCCATCAGATCCTCGAACCGGTCGGGCGCGAGCTGCTTGATCAGCGAGCGCATCCCGCCGCCCTCGAGCTGGAAGACCCCGGTGGTGTCGGCCCGGCAGAGCATGGCGTAGGTGTCGGCGTCGTCGAGGGCCACGTGGTCGATGTCGAGCTCGACGTCCCTGCGCCGCAGGTGCGAGAGCGTGTCCTCGATCACCGAGAGCGTCCGCAGGCCGAGGAAGTCCATCTTGAGCAGGCCGAGGTCCTCGACCCCGTGCATGTCGAACTGCGTGACGATCCGGCGGGAGTCGTCGCGGGAGTCCTTGGAGAGCTTGAGCGGCAGGTAGGTCACGAGCGGTGCGTCGCCGATCACCACCCCTGCCGCGTGCACCGAGTCCTCCCGCCGGAGCCCCTCGAGCGCCCGTGCGGTGTCGACGATCTCGCGGGCCTCTGGCTCCCGGTCGTACGCGTCGCGGAGCTCGTGGGAGAGCTGCAGCGCCTTCTCGATCGGCTCGTCGCGCCCCATGATCGCCGCCGGATACATCTTGCAGAGGCGATCGCCCACGCTCGCCGGAAACCCGAGGACGCGCGCGGCGTCGCGGATCCCCTGCTTCCCCTTGATCGTCTGGAACGTGATGATCTGCGCCACGCGGTCCGATCCGTACTTCGAGGCCACGTACCGGATCACCTCGTCGCGCCGGCGCTCGTCGAAGTCCATGTCGATGTCGGGCATCTGGATCCGTCCGGGGTTCAGGAATCGCTCGAAGATCAGGTCGTACCGGAGCGGGTCGAGGTCGGTGATCCGCAGCGCGTACGAGACCACCGAGCCGGCCGCCGAGCCACGTCCGGGTCCGACGCGGATACCGTTGTCCCGCGCGAACCGGATCAGGTCCCACACGATCAGGAAGTAGCCCGAGAAGCCCATCGACATGATCACGCCGAGCTCTTGCTCGATGCGTTCGAGGATCGGGGGCGTCAGCGTCCCGTACCGCTTCTGCGCGCCCTGCATCACGAGCTCGCGCAGGTAGGCGTCGCGGTCCTTGCCCTCCGGCGGCTCGAACCGCGGGACGTGGAACCGCTCGCCCGGCGGCGCCGAGCTCCCGTAGACGAGCCCCAGCTCACACATCTCGGCGATCTGCAGCGTCGCGTCGCAGGCCTCGGGCAGCTCGCGGAAGACCTCGCGCATCTCCTCGGCGGTCTTCAGGTAGAACTCGTCCGAGTCGAACCGTAGCCGGTTCGTGTCCGACTGCAGCTTCTGCTGCTGGATGCAGAGCAGGACGTCGTGGGGCTTGGCGTCTTCGCGCTGCGTGTAGTGCAGGTCGTTCGTGGCCACGAGCGGCAGGCCGGTGCGGCCCGCGAGCTCGACCAGCTTGGGCAGGATCTCCCGCTGCTCGGACAGGCCGTGATCCTGCAGCTCGATGAAGAAGTTCCCGCCCCCGAAGATGTCCGCGTACGTCGCCGCCGCCTCGTCCGCCTTGGCGTGCTGACCCCCGAGGAGGAGCTGCGAGACCTCGGAGGCGAGGCACCCCGAGAGCCCGATCAGCCCCTCGCCGTGCTCGGCCAGGAGCTCCTTATCCACCCGGGGCCGATGGTAGAAGCCCTCGAGGTGGGCGTCGGTGACGAGCTTGAGCAGGTTGCGGTAGCCGGTCTCGTTCCTCGCCAGGATCGTCAGGTGGCGGTACTTCTCCTCGCTCTCCCCCGGGGCTCGCTCGAACCGGGAGCTGGGCGCCACGTAGGTCTCGACGCCGATGATCGGCTTGACCCCCGCGGCGACGCCGGCCTCGTAGAACTGGAGCGCGCCGAACATCGCCCCGTGATCGGTCAGCGCCAGGGCCGGCATCTGGAACTGGGCGGCCCGCTCGAACAGCGCCTTGATCCTCGCGGCCCCGTCCAGCAGGGAGAATTCGGAGTGCACGTGGAGGTGAACGAACGAGTCCCGACCGGCCAAAGCCCGCCGAGTATAGAACGGATCGGGCCACGGCTTACAACCATGTAACTTATCCCACGGCTGTGCACATCGTTTCCCCAGGCCGCATGGATGGGGATCTCATGTGCGGAACTACACGCTTGTAATTGCTCTGCCTCGGGCCGTACACTCAACCGCTGACCGACGGACCGGAGCGCTGATGCGGCTCTCGTACTCGAGCATCAATACCTACGAAACCTGCCCCGCCAAGTTCAAGTTCCAGTACGAGGACCGCGTGCCGCAGGCGCGCTCGGCGGCGCTCTCGTTCGGCGACTCGCTGCACCGGGCGCTGTACCTGTTCCACAACCGACCGGTGCCGGTCCCGCCCTCGGTGGGCGAGCTTCACGAGATGCTCGAGGCATCCTGGGTCTCCGAGGGATTCGGCGACGCGTCGGAGGAGCAGACGTATCGCGACCACGGCCGCCAGGTCCTCGCCCGGTACCACCGTGAGAACGCCGCCGGGTACCGGATCCCCGCGGCGCTCGAGTTCCGCTTCACGGTCGAGGTCGAGGGCGTCGCGCTCTCCGGCGTGATCGACCGGATGGACCGGATCCCGGGTGGCGGTTACGAGATCGTCGACTACAAGACGAATCGGCGTCTGCCGCCGCAGTCGAGGATCGATCAGGACCTCCAGCTCTCGATCTACCACATGGCCGCCCGCGAGATCTGGGGCATCGAGCCCGAACGCCTCACGCTGTACTACCTGCTCCCGGGCCAGCGGATGTCGACGGTGCGGACGTCCTCGGACGTGGACGAACTCCGCCGCAGGATCGCGATCGTCGCCGAGCGGATCGAGGCGGGGAAGTTCGAGGCGCGCCAGAACCCGCTGTGCGACTGGTGCGAGTACCAGGCCCTGTGTCCGTTGTTCCGTCATCGGTACGAGAAGGAGCAGGGCGACCCGACCCCGCGCGTGACCGAGATGGTGGACGAGTGGATCACCCTGAAGCGCGAGACGCGCGCCGCGTACCGGCGTTTCGACGAGCTGGTGCCGTTGATCAACGCGTTCGCCGACGAGCACGGGTACCGGCGGCTCTTCGGCTCCGACGGCGCGGCGATCGACCGGCGGGCGCAGCACGTGACCGCCCCGATCGAGGAGAAGGTGCGTGAGATCCTCGAGCCGCTCGGGCTGTGGGAACATGTGCTCTCGGTCGACCCGACGAAGCTGAACGCGCTGATCGAGTCGCGGTCGCTGTCCCCCGACGTCGAGGACGCACTGCTCGCCTCGCGCGAGGAGGTCCGGACGCAGCACGCGCTCTACCTCCGCGAGGCCGAGCGCGCCCGCCGCTGATCAGGCCGAGCCGCTCCTCGCCCGCTCGAGCGCGCGCCGCAGGTCGGGCGGCAGCGGGTCCTCCAGGTCGATCCGCTCGCCCGTGATCGGGTGGTCGAACGCGATCCGCCACGCGTGCAGGAACGGGCGCTCGAGACCGAGCTCGCGCGCGTCGTCCCCTCCCCCGCCGTAGCGCCGGTCGCCGAGGATCGGGTGCCCGATCGAGGACAGGTGGACGCGGATCTGGTGCGTCCGACCGGTGCGCGGTTCGGCCCCGAGCAGCGTCGCCCGGTCGAACCGCTCGCGCACCTCGAACGCCGTCGACGCCTCGCGCCCGGCGGTCGCGTCCAGGCGGATCCTCGCGCCCGCCCGGCCGAGGGGCGCGTCCACGTCGAACCTGTCGTGGGGGACAGAACCGCGCACGAGCGCGAGGTAGGCGCGGCCGGCCTCGTGACGCTTGAACATCGCGGCCAGACCCACGAACGTCTCGTCGTCGCTCGCCACGACCAGCAAGCCGCTCGTCCCCGCATCGAGCCGATGGACGATCCCCGGACGCAGCGGGCCGCCGCGCGTCGCGAGCGGGATCCCCATCCCCAGCAGGCGGTTGACCACGGTCCCCCCGCGCCGGTTCTCGGTCGGGTGGGTCGGCAGGCCGGCGGGCTTGCGCACGACGAGCAGGTGCTCGTCCCGCCAGGCGAGATCGAGCGGCGGCCCCTCGGCGGGGAGCTCGGCCGACGGCGCGAGATCCACCTCGATCCGCTCGCCGCCCGCGAGCCGGTGCGACTTCTCCCGCGGGGACCCATCGACGAGCACGGCACCGGCGGCGATCGCGCGCTGCACCTCCGCGCGCGGAACCCCGAGGTGGGCCGACACCACCGCGTCCAGGCGGCCGGGTTCGGCCTCGAACGCCTCGTTCACGGCTCGGCGCCGCCGGATCCGGTGGCGGCCGGCCCGGAGGCCTCCGACGGCTCGGCGTCGTCGGCGCCGTCGAAGCTCGCCACGGCCAGGATCGCCGCCCCGACCACGATGGCGGTGTCGGCGAGGTTGAAGATCGGCCAGACCTGCAGGTCGATGAAGTCGGTCACCCGCCCGCTGAACCCGGGACCGTTCGCGACCCGGTCCGCGAGGTTCCCCAGGGCGCCGCCGAGGATCAGGCCGAGCGACACGGCGATCCACGGGCGCATCGGGCGGGTCGAGACCACCACGATCACCCCCGAGACCACGATCGTCGCGCCCGCGAACAACCACGGCGCGCTCTCACCGAACCCGAACGCACCCCCCGAGTTGGTGGTGTACGTGAGCGACAGGACGCCGGGGATCACCCTGATCGGAGGCCTGCCGGCGAGCGCGTGTTGGACCCAGGCCTTGCTCAGCTGGTCGAGGACCAACGCCCCCGCCGCGACCGCGTACAGCAGGATCGCCGAACGCCGAGCGGCGCTCACCTGCCTACCGCCGGGATTGGGCTTGCGCGTCCTTGATGCAGAGATCGGCGTACGGCAGGGCCCTCAGGCGGGCCTTCTCGATGGGCTTGCCGCAGCGCGAGCAGATCCCGTAGGTGCCGTCCTCCATCCGGGCGAGCGCGCGGTCGATCTTGCCCATCAGGTCCCGGACGTTGTTCTCGATGGAAAGGTCCCGTTCCCGCTCGAACGTGAAGGTGCCGGCGTCGGCGTTCTCCTCGTCGAACGAGACCTCGCCCGAGATGTCCGACTGCGAGGTGGCGAACGAGGTCTCCTCGATGGTCGTCAGTTGCACCTGCAGCTCGGCCCGTTCGGCCTCCAGGCGCTGGCGCAGTTCGTCCAGTTCCTTCTTGCTGTGGGTGATCTTCCCGGGCATGGTCGGAGGAACCTAGCATCGGCGGCTCAGGGCGGCAATGAGTCGGCCTCCGTTGCCCGGAGGCGCATCTCCGCCTCGGGTTGGCCGAGGCCGGCGACCTCGAAGACCTTGGCCCGGGAGCGGGTCCCGCGGTGCAGGGCGACCGCGGACCCGGGCACGCCCAGCGCCTCGGCGAGCGCCCGCCGTGCCTCCTCCGTTGCCCGGCCGCCCTCGGGCGCGGCGCGGACGCGCACGACGATCCCCCGATCGTCGAGCCCGACCGAGGCCCGCCCGGCCTTCGGAACCACTCGCACGGTGACCAGGCCCATCCCGCGTTGTAGCATCGCTCCCGAAGGCGATGACGGGAACGAGTACGAGGGATCCCGAGCCCGAGCGAGCCGGGGACGGTGTGAGCCCGGCGGCGAGGCCCCTCCGAACATCCTCCCCGAGCCGCCGCCCGAACCGGGCGCGCGCCACGCGCCCGCAGTAGACGCGGCCGGGTCCGCCCGTGACAGCGGTGGGCTGTGGATGCAGCCGATGAGCGGCCGGGCCGGCGGGCCCGGCAACGCGGGGTGGTACCGCGGGGCCCACGCCTCGTCCCTGCAACGGGACGAGGCGTTCGGCGTTTCGGAGGTGGCGATGTTCGAGCCGGTCGATCAGAAGGCGAACTTCCCCGAGCTCGAGCGCGCGGTGCTCCGGTTCTGGCGCGAGGCCGACGTGTTCCACCGCCAACTCGAGCAGCGCCGTGGCGGGCCGCTGTGGACCTTCTACGAGGGGCCGCCGACCGCCAACGGACAGCCGGCGATCCATCACACGGAGTCGCGCACCTTCAAGGACGTGTACCCGCGGTTCCGGGCGATGACGGGCCACTTCGTCCCGCGCAAGGCGGGGTGGGACTGCCACGGGTTGCCGGTCGAGCTCGAGGTCGAGAAGGAGATCGGCACCAAGAGCAAGCGGGACATCGAGGCGTTCGGGGTCGCGGAGTTCAACCGGCTCTGCCGCGAGTCCGTCCGGCGCTACGTGGGCGAGTTCGAGGACCAGACAGAGCGCCTGGGCTTCTGGATCGACACCGACGACGCCTACTGGACGATGGACCCGGACTACATCGAGAGCGTGTGGTGGTCGCTCAAGCAGCTGCACGCGAGGGGTCTGCTGTTCCAGGACGATCGGATCACGACCTACTGCCCGCGATGCGGCACGCCGCTGTCCGACGCGGAGGTGGCGATGGGCTACGCCGACGTCGAGGACCCGAGCGTCTACATCCTGTTCCGCATCATCGAGGCGACCGACCCCTCGCTCGTCGGGGCCTCGATGCTCGGGTGGACGACCACGCCGTGGACGCTGATCTCCAACACCGGGCTCGCGGTCAAGGCCGACGCTGCGTACGTGGTGGTCGAGCGGGAGGGGGAGCGGCTGGTCCTGGCCGAGGCGCTGCGCGACGCGGTCCTTCCGGATGCGCCGGTGGTGGCCGGGCCGATGCCGGGGGGCGCGTTCGTCGGGATCCGGTACGAGCCGCTGTACCCGAACGTCGGGGGCGCCCACCGCGTCGTGGCGGCCGACTTCGTCTCCCTCGAGGACGGCACCGGCGTCGTCCACCTGGCGCCCGCCTTCGGCCACGAGGACCTCGAGATCGGTAGACGGGAGGGGTGGACGACGTTCAAGCCGCTCGACGGCGAGGGCCGGTTCACGGAGGAGGCACCGGCGCTCGTTCGGGGCGACTTCTTCAAGGACGCGGACGAGGCCATCGTCGCCGACCTGCGGTCGCGCGGGCTGTTGCTGCGGGCGGGGACGCTCGTCCACGCCTATCCCCTGTGCTGGCGATGCGACACGCCGCTGATCTACATCGCCAGGAGCTCCTGGTACGTGCGGACGACCGCGGTGAAGGACCGGCTGCTCGCGGTGAACGAGGAGGTCGACTGGTATCCGGGGCACATCAAGCACGGGCGCTACGGCGACTGGCTCGAGAACAACGTGGACTGGGCGCTCTCGCGCGAGCGCTACTGGGGCACCCCGTTGCCGATCTGGCGATGCGACCAGGGACACGACACCGCGATCGGGTCGCTCACGGAACTCTCCGACCTTGCACGCCGCGACGTGACCGGGCTCGACCCTCACCGTCCCGCGATCGACGAGGTGACCGTCCCGTGTCCCACCTGCGGTCGCATCTCGACCAGGGTCCCCGAGGTGATCGATACCTGGTACGACTCCGGCGCGATGCCCTACGCGCAGTGGGGCTACCACCCCGAGCTCGGGCGCGGGGTCGAACGGTTCCGGGAGCGCTTCCCCGCCGACTTCATCGCCGAAGCGATCGACCAGACCCGCGGCTGGTTCTACACGCTGATGGCCGAGGGCGTGCTCCTCTTCGATGCCACGACCTATCGCACCGTCGTGTGCCTCGGACTCCTCGTCGACCGGGACGGGCGCAAGATGTCGAAGTCGCTCGGCAACACCGTGGACGCGTTCGAGGTCATGGACCGGCAGGGTGCGGACGCGCTGCGCTGGTTCCTGCTCACGGGCGGCTCGCCGTGGTCGCCTCGCCCGGTCAGCATGGAGATGTTCGACGACGTCGTCCGGCAGTTCCTGCTCCCGCTCTGGAACGTCTACGCGTTCTTCGTCACGTACGCGAACGCGAGCGGGTTCGACCCGTCCGAGGGCGACGACGTCCCGGTTGCGGAGCGACCGCTCCTGGACCGATGGGTGCTCTCCCAGCTCTCGCGGACCGAGACCGCCGCCCGCGACGGACTCGAGGCGTACGACGCGACCGGCGCCGGCCGGCGGATCGCCGACTTCGTGGACGACCTGTCGAACTGGTACGTCCGGCGCGCCCGCCGGCGGTTCTGGGACCCGGCCGGCGAAGGAGGGGACGACGTCCGCGCGGCCTTCCTCACGCTGCACGCGTGCCTCGTCAGCCTCTCGCAGCTGCTCGCGCCCTTCACACCATTCGTCGCGGAGACCCTGTGGCGTAACCTGGCCGCCGGGCGCGACGGTGCGCCGGACTCCGTGCATCTGTCGGACTACCCGACGCCCGACGAGCACCGGGTCGAATCCACGCTCGACGACGCCATGGCCGCGGTCCGCCAGATCGTCGAGCTCGGCCGCCGCGTCCGGACCGAGACCAAGATGCGCGTGCGGCAGCCGTTGCTCGAGGCCGTCGTGCACTACGCCGGGGACCATGCGGCCCTCGAGCCGTTGCTGGATCTGGTCGCCGAGGAGCTGAACGTGAAGCAGGTGCTGTTCGCCGAGTCCGCCGAGCAACTCGGCCGGTGGCGCGCCAAGCCGAACTTCAGGGTCCTCGGCCCCCGGCTCGGACCCGGGGTCAAGGCCGTGGCGGCGGCGCTCGAGCGGGACGACGGGTCGCTCGCCGCCGCGCTCGCCCACGGCGATCCCGTGCGTGTCTACGTGGGGACCGAACAGGTCGAGCTCACGCCCTCGGATGTCGACCTCGCCCAGGAGACGACCGCGGGCTGGGGGGTCGCGAGCGACGGCGGCATCACCGTCGCCCTCGAGCTCGAGCTCACGGCCGAGCTCCTCGCCGAGGGCCTCGCCCGCGAACTCGTGCGTGCGGTGCAAGACGCGCGCAAGGCCGCCGGCCTGGATGTCGGCGATCGGATCGTGCTCGGCCTCCGGGTCGAGGGTCCGGCCGCCGAAACGTTCGACGCGCATCGCGCGTGGATCGCCGGGGAGACCCTGGCCGTGCAGGTCGTCGACGGGACCGCGCCCGATGCGACGTTCGAGCAGACCCTCGAGATCGAGGGCGCTCGGGTAGAGGTCAGCCTCCGGCGCGCATGAGGAGCCGAGAGGTTGGGCTCAGACCTCGAGCCGAGGCGGGAGCCTTCGGCTCAGTCCTCGCCCCAGAAGAGCTCGCGCAGCGAGCGTTCGCGTCGCTCGGTCGCCGGCGCCCCCTCCGTCGAAAAGACGGGCTCGGTCCCTGACTCGACGACGATGGGCGGCGCCGAATCCGGCGCGAGGTCGTCCTCGTCCACCGCCCCGATCTCGACCGGCTGCTCGCTCGCCTGGAGCCGCTCCCGGATCTCGGCGGCCGAGGCCGGCTCGATGTCCGCCGCGGGCTGGGAAGCGCTCGAGGCGGTCGCTCGTTCCCCCGTGGGGTCCGTCTCGACCGAGGGAGGGACTTCCGCCACCGGCGACGGCCTGTCGGCGGACCGTGCGGCGTCGGGCACCGAGGGCGCTTCGGCGCGCTCGCGGATCGAAAGCACCATCTGCTTGATCTCTTCCGCGTGCGACTGCACCAGACCGCCGAGGCTCTGGAGGAACTCCCGTTCCCGGTTCAGGAACGGGGCCACGGCGCCCCGGGCATCGCCCGAGCCAGCGCCGGCGGCGGCCCGGATCCCCGCGGCCTCCTCATGGGCACGCCGGACGATCTCGTCGGCCTCGGCGCGTGCCCTGGCCACAATGGCGCCGGCGTCCCCGGTCGAGCCGGCGACGGCCTGGAGGGGCTGGCCCGCGACCGGCCGCAAGCGCTCGAGCTCCTCGAGGTAGGAGGACAGGCCCTCGGTGATCCGGTCAAGGAACGCGTCCACGTCGCGCTCGTTGTACCCTCGGAACGCCAGGCGGAACTCCACCTGCTGCACCTCTTCGGGCGTGATCCGGGCGCCGGTCGCCGGGGCGTCGTCCGTTCCCTTCTTCCTCCGCATGCAGGGTCCCCCTCCCGTCAGCAGTTCAGTGCGGTCCGCAGGACCGCAAGGATAACGAACGCGATGAGGATGGAGAGGTCGAGCCCGACGCCACCCGCCCGGATCGGCGGGATCAGCGCCCGGAGGGGGCGCAGGACCGGTTCGGTGACGTCGTCGAGCAGATCCAGGATCGTCCGAAGCGGCCCGGAGTACGGCGGGCGGAACCCGAACATGTACGCCCACGAGATGATCACGCGGACGAACAACAGGATCGTGTAGACCGTTAGGACGACGCACAGGAGGTTGAGCAGCGCGTTCTCGGCGGCGGTCATCGCGGACGGGTCGAGCGATCGAGCGGCGTCAGAACTGGTTGTAGAGGTCGCCGCCGGCGATGCGCTCGCGGTCTTCGGCGGAGACGTCCACGTTCGCGGGCGTCAACAGGTAGACCCGGTTGGCCACCATCTCGATCTTGCCGTCGAGCCCGTACACGAGCCCGGACGCGAAGTCGACGAGCCTCCGAGCGATCGTGTCGTCGGTGCTCTGGAGGTTCATGATGACCGGGATCCCGTCCTTGAACCGGTCGGCGATGTCCCGCGCCTCGTTGAAGCGGCGCGGCTCCGACTTGTGGATCGATCCCGCGGTCGCGGGGCGGCTCGACGGGATGGTGCGCACGATCCCCTCGTGCTGGGGCTCGAGCTCCACCTCGCGGACGGCCTGCGGTCGCTGGAAGCGACGGACCTCGGCGGTCTCGGGGGCGGCGCCGACCTCGTCGAGCTCTTCGAACTCGTCGTCCTCGACGAGGCCGAGATAGGTGAGCGTCTTCTTCCACACGCCTGGCATCACGTCCTCCCTGTATCTTCCGGGCGCCGTGCCCCGAACAAGGCCGTGCCGATCCGGACCATCGTAGCGCCTTCCTCCACCGCAACCGGGTAATCGAGGGACATTCCCATGGAGAGCTCCGCCGCTTGGGGATGGAGCGCCGCCACCCCGTCCCGAAGCTCCCGCAGGCGGCGGAAGAAGGGACGGGAGTCCTCGGCGACGGAGGGCATCGGCGGCAGCGTCATCAGGCCGACGAGATCCACGCCGTCGGTCACGGCGACCTCGTCGGCCGCAACCTCCACCCCGTCGGGCGCGACGCCCGTCCGCTCCCCCGTGAAGTCGACCTCGATCAGCACGGGGATCGACCGGCCGATGCCGAGCGCGCGCCGCGCGAGACGTTCCATCGCGCGTCCGGGCGTGACGGTCTGGACGACGTCGGCGAGCTCGGCCACGTGGTGCGCCGAGTGGCTCTGCAGGGTCCCGATGAAATGCCAGACGATCCCGTCCACCCGATCCCGCTTGGTGCGGAGCTCCCTGACGTAGTTCTCCCCCACCTCGCGGACGCCCGCGTCGCGGACGCGTTCGATCGCCTCGGGCTTGACCGTCTTGGCCGCGGCCACGATGCGGACCCCGCCGGGGTCTCGCCCGGTCCGTTCGCAGGCGCCCGCGATCCGCTGGCGGATCGACGTCAGGTTCGCGACGAGAGCGTCGGGCGTGGGGTCGGCCGGCACGTCACGCAAGGTAACAGAAGCCCACAGTCAGGAACAGAAGGCACACGAAGAACGTCAGCACCGATCGAGAGGCGGCCGGGGGAGCCGTGATCCGCGGATGGAAGGGGGCGGGACCCGGGCCCCAGAGGCGGGGGAAGGGCGCCTCTGACCGCTCGAACGCGATCCCGCCCCCTCGGTGCGGGGCGAATGTTCCGCCCTCTAGCTCTTCAGGAAGTCCGGGATGTCGAGATCCTCCTCGGCGTCGAACGCGGCCCCCTCCTGCGCGGGCTTGAAGATCTCGTCCTCCTCCTCGACCAGGATCGACGGCATCGGCATGACGTCCTCCTCGCCCTCGATCGGCGCGGATGCCGCCGGGACCGGCTCGAGCACCACCAGAGGTTCGGGCTCTTCGAGCAGGCGCGACAGTCGGCTCTCGGCGAACCTGGACGTCGGCGCGGTCACCGACTTGTCGAACCCGGCGGCGATCACCGTCACGCGGATCTCCTCGCCGAGGACGTCATCGATCACGGCGCCGAAGATGATGTTCGCGTCGGGGTGCGCGACCCGGGTGATCGTGTCCGCGGCCTTGTTCACCTCGTGCAAGGTGAGACCCGTGGGACCGGCGACCGACAGCAGCAACCCGCGCGCCCCCTCGATCGAGGATTCCAGCAGCGGCGACGAGATCGCCGACCGAGCGGCCTCCTCGGCGCGGTCCTCGCCCGAGCCGTGACCGATCCCCATCAACGCGGACCCCGCGCCCGTCATGACCGATCTGACGTCGGCGAAGTCGAGGTTGATCAGGCCCGGCGTCGTGATGAGCGACGTGATGCCGTCCACACCTTGGAAGAGGACCTGGTCCGCGGTGCGGAACGCGTCGATCATCGGGGTACTGGGGTCGGAGACCTGGAGCAGGCGATCGTTCGGCACGACGATCAACGTGTCCACGGCCTTCTTCAGTTCGGTGATCCCGAGGTCCGCCTGCGTCGCGCGCAGACGACCCTCGAACCCGAACGGCCGGGTCACGACGCCGATCGTGAGCGCGTCGAGCGAGCGGGCGATCTCGGCGACGATGGGCGCGCCGCCGGTCCCGGTCCCCCCTCCCTCGCCCGCCGTGACGAACACCATGTCGGCGCCCTTGAGGATCTCCTCGATCTCGTCGCGGTGCTCCTCGACCGCCCGGCGACCGACCTCGGGGTCCGAACCCGCACCGAGGCCGCGCGTCGTCTCGCGGCCGATGTCGAGTTTGACCTCTGCATCCGACATCAGCAGCGTCTGCGCGTCCGTGTTCACCGCGATGAACTCGACCCCTCGCAGGCCGCCCTCGATCATGCGGTTGACCGCGTTCACACCACCCCCGCCGATCCCGACCACCTTGATGACGGCGAGGTAGTTCTGAGGAGATTCCATCACCGAGATCTCCGCTCCCCGGGTCAAGCCCCCCGGTCTACCTGGGGAAACGCCGTTTGTGTCTCCCGAAGGACTGAACCTCAACTGCACGTTGATTGTTATATCTACCTGACGTTGACTAGGGCACGCTACTATCAAAGCCCAGGTCCGTCAATATCCCCACTGGCCGCGTTAGTCGTGCGTGTAACAACCCCTCGATCAGGTCGGAGCGACGAACGTCGCGGCCGGCGCGAGCGCGGAGACGACCGACAGGGTTCGCAGGAGCGTCCCCTCGCTCCCGGCCCAGGCGAGCATCCGCTGGATCGTCGCGGCCTTGCGGTCGGCGTCTTCCGGCGCGCCGAAGCGAACGATCGGACCACCCCGCAGACGGAGCTCGAGCGTCCCGTCCAGCAGGACGCGGACCCGGGCGACCCGCGCCCGCAGGTCAGGCGCCATCGCGCCGAGCACCCTGGCGGCGCCGACCGGGCTCGGTCGGATGCCTTCGACGGTCCCCGCACCGCCGAGCTCGATCACCGGGAGGCCCCGGGGGACCCTCCCCGATCCGAGGGCGGTCCCGTCGGCGGCCATCAACGAGGTCACCGCTCCCCGCGCGACGGCGACCGGTGATCGTTCGTGGACGGCGATCTCCACCGTCAGCGGGAGGGTCACGCGGACGTCCGCGTCCGCGATCCACGGCTCGGCCTCGAGACGGCGCTCGGCCACCGTCTCGTCGAGCCAGAGCGCGTTGGTCGCGTTCGAGATGCGTGCGATCCGGACGATCTGGGGCCGATGCAGGTGATCGGCACCAGACACCTCGATCCGGCGAACGTCGAACACAGACGACCGCGACGCGGCCACCCCACCGATCACGAGCGCGACCGATCCCACTGCGATCAACGCCCTTGGGCGACGGCCGCGGAGCGACCGGAACCACTCAGCGGGTCGCGAGGTCGAGATCCCCAAGCAGATGCACCTCCGGTTCGAGACGGACGCCCGATCGCTGCGCGACGAGGTCCCGGACCTCGTGGATCAAGGACAGGACGTCGGCGGCCGTCGCGCCGTCAGACGCGACGATGAAGTTCGCGTGCTTCGTCGAGATCGAGGCGAGGCCGAGACGACGACCCTTGGCCCCCGCCTCCTCGATCAGACGCGCGGCGTGGTCACCGGGCGGATTCATGAAGACGCTTCCGCAGTTGGGCTCGGCGAGCGGTTGCGTCCGACGGCGCCAATCGCGAGCCTCGTCCATCCGGGCCCGGATCTCGGGGGGTTCGTCGGATCGCAGCCGGATCGTGGCGCCCACGATGACGGTGCCGGGCGGGAGATCGGACCGGCGATAGGAGAAGCCCGCGTCGTCCGCGCTCACGCGGTCCGCTGCCCCGTCACGAAGGCCGAACACGTCGACGGACTCGACCACGTCCGCGAGCGTCCCGCCGTGGGCGCCGGCGTTCATCCGCACGGCGCCGCCCAGCGAGGCCGGGATCGCCACCCCGAACTCCAGCCCCGAGAGCCCGTGCGCGAGGGCCACCCCGGCGAGCGCCGGCAGGGGCATCGCGCTCCCGGCGGTGAGCCGCTCACCGTCGCGAGCCGACCACCGGTAGCCCCGGCCGAGGCGCAGCACGAGGCCGGGGAAGCCCTCGTCGGCGACCAGGACGTTCGAGCCCTTCCCGAGCACCGCCACCCGGATGCCCGTCTGGCGTACGGCCTCGGAGACCGCGACCAGATCGGACTGGGACTCGGGTTCCAGGAAGAGGGCGGCGGGCCCGCCGATCCGGAACGTGGTGAGCGCCGCGAGCTCGAACCGCGTGCGCACCCGCTCGCCGCATGCGGTTCGCAGGATCGCCTCCGCCCGACCGACCATGCCATCCGTGACCGTCACGGCGCCTCCTCGATCCGTTCGAGCGCGGCGTCGCCCAGCATCCAGACGTCGCCGCACCCCATCGTCAGGACCAGGTCTCCCTGGCGGACCTCGCGCGCGAGGAACTCGACGACGTCGTTGCGGTGCGGCAGATAGACGACCCGGCGATCGCGCCCGGTGCGGGCGATGCCCTCGACCACCAGCTTGCCGGTCACGCCGGGGATCGGCTCCTGCGCGGCGCCGTAGACGTCCGTCACCACGATCACGTCGGCGCCGACCAGGCTCGCCCCGAGCTCCTTCCACATCGCCTGGGTCCTGGAGTAGCGGTGCGGCTGGAAGACCGCGAGGACCCGACGGTGGTCGGTCCGGCGAGCGACCTCCAGCGTGACCTCGAGCTCGGTCGGGACGTGCGCGTAGTCGTCGTAGAAGTCGGCGCCGCGCACGGAGCCTCGCCGCTCGAAGCGGCGATGGACGCCGGCGAACCCGGCGAGGGCCTCGACCGCCGCGTCGGCGGGGACGCCGACCGCCTCCGCGGCCGCCACCGCGGCCGCCGCGTTCAGCAGGTTGTGTGTGCCGTCCACGGCCAACCGGAGATCGTGGGATCGTCCGCCGGCTTCCAGCGTCGCGGATGCGCCCCCCGGCCCGACCGAGGCGACGTCGACGCGGAGCCGCGCGTCCGATCGCGTGCCGTACGTCGTGACCGGCCGGCCCGCCGCCCCGACCGCGCGCATCGCGGACGGGTCGTCGGCGCAGACGACGAGGTGCGCGCATCGTTCGGCGAACGCGGTGAACGCGCTCTCGATCTCTTCGAGCCCACCGCCGTAGAAGTCGACGTGATCCAGCTCGATGTTGGTGACGACGCCGACGGCCGGACGACCGAGGAGGAAGGACCCGTCGCTCTCATCCGCCTCGGTGACGAACAGCTCACCCGACCCCGCGCTCGCCCCGCTGCCGGACTCGTTCATATCCCCGCCGATCACGTAGGTCGGGTCCAGGCCCGCGCGTTCCAAGACGAGGGCGATCATCGCGGTCGTGGTCGTCTTGCCGTGCGTCCCGGCGACGGCGATCTCACGCCGGTCGGCCGCGGCGGCGGCGAGGGCCTGCGCCCTCGCCCACGTCGGGATCCCGCGGCGTCGCGCCTCGACGAGTTCGGGGTTGTCGTCGCGGATCGCGCTCGAGACGACGACCGCGTCGGCGTCGCCCAGGTTCGCCCCGGAGTGACCGGTGGCGATCGTTGCCCCGTGCGCGCGGAGCTCCCGCACGCCCTCAGAGTCCTTCAGATCCGAACCCGTCACGCCGACACCCCGCGCGAGGAACAGCCGAGCGAGGTTGCGCATCCCCGCGCCGCCGATGCCGATCATGTGCACGCGCCGGACGTCGGCGAGGTCCGGCACCTCCAGCGTCGGGATCGAACCGGGCGGCGGACGGTAGCTACTCATCCCCATCCCCCGCCGCGAGGACCGTGCGCGCGAGCGCGTTCGCGGCGTCCGGCTTCGACCACGCGCGGGCGCGTTCGCCCATCGAACGCAGGCGCCGGTCGTCGTACAGCAGCCACTCGATCCGGTCCGCGAGGACGCGACCGTCGAGCTCGTCGTCGAGCACCATCGTGGCGGCGCCGGCCCGCTGGAGCGCCCGCGCGTTCGCCTCCTGGTGCCGGCCCGTCGCGTACGGGTACGGGACCAACAGCGACGGGAGCCCGCAGACGCCGATCTCCGCGATCGTCGTCGCGCCGGCGCGAGCCACGACGGCGTCGGCGACCGCGTACGCGAGCTCCATCCGTTCGAGGAACCCTTGCACCCGCACCGTCACGGAGCCGCCGGCCGGGAGCGACGCGCGAACGGCCTCGACGTGGGCCGGACCGGTCAGCAGCACCACCTGCAGATCCGAACGGTCCAAGACGCGCAACGCCTCGGCGAACGCGCTGTTCACGTGGAGGGCGCCCTGGCTCCCGCCGAACACGACGATCGTCCGCTTGCCGTCGTCCAGCTCGAGCTCGGCGCGCGCCTCCTTCGCCAGCCGCTCGCGATCGGTCGCGACCGCGAGGATGTCGGCGCGGACGGGGTTGCCGGTGAGCACCGTCCGCGCGCGCCGCGGGAGGGCCCGGCGCGCCTCCGCGAAGGCCAGCGCCACCGTCCGCGCCGGCCGCGCGAAGGTCCGGTTGGCGAGCCCCGGAACCGCGTTCTGCTCGTGCAGGACCACCGGTCGCCGCGATCGCAGCGCGGCAAGCACTACCGGGACACTCACGTAGCCGCCCATGCCGACCACGACGTCGGCGGCCTCGACCAGGGGGCGGCAGGCCTTCACCGACCGGACCGCCGCGATGGGCGCCATCACCGCCCTGAACGAGACCCGGCGTTCGAAGGGGCGCGCCTCCACCGCCACGAGCTCGAACCCGGCCTCCGACACCAGCCGTCCCTCCTGCCCACCGGACGTGCCGACGAAGCGCACGTCGTGCCCCATCGATACGACCTCCCGGGCGAGCGCGATCGCCGGGAACACGTGTCCCGCCGTGCCGCCACCTGCGAGGAGCACCTTCATCGCGAGCCTCGGGCGCGGGCAGGCGCACGCCGATGGGCGGGACGCCTCCGGCCGCCGCGCGCCGGCGGGGTCGGTTCGGCGCGGGCGCGGCGGCGCCGGTCGGGTCGACCGGATGTCTCGCGGGCAGGGGCGCGGGCGGGAGCACGAGCGGATGTGCGAGCGGGAGCACGAGCAGATGTGCGGGCGATGCTCACCAACACGCCGACGGCCGCGAGCGAGACCACGAGCGAGGACCCCCCGTACGAGAGGAACGGGAGCGGGACGCCGGTGACCGGGAGCAGGCCGGTGACCGCCCCGAGGTTGATCAGTGTCTGCAGGCCGAACCACGACACGATCCCGGCCGCGAGCAACCGCCCGAACACGTCCTTCGCGTTCGCGGCGATCCGGATGCCCGCGAAGATCAGCGCGCCGAATGCGACGAGGACCACGAGCTCGCCGAGGAGGCCGAGCTCCTCGCCGAGGATCGAGAAGATGAAGTCGGTGTGCGCGTTCGGGACGTACTGCCACTTCTGGCGTGAGGCGCCGAGCCCGACGCCCATCCATCCTCCCGAACCGAGCGCGTAGAGCGACTGCGCCAACTGGTACCCGGTGTTCTTCACGTCGGCCCACGGATGCAGGAAGGCGAGGAACCGCACCCTGCGGTAGTCCGCGCTCATGATCAAACCCGCCCCGATCACCGCGCCGATGACGCTGGCGAGCGTCAGGTAGCGGAGCCGGACACCCGCGGCGAACATCAGCGCGAACATCGTCACGGCGATGATCACGGTGGTGCCGAGGTCGGGCTGCATCATCACGAGCCCGCAGACGAGGACCGAGATCGGCAGGAGCGGCACGGCGAGCTGGCGGACGTCGTCCACCTTGGTCCGATTCCGCGCGAGGGTCGCCGCGGCGAACACGATCAGCGAGAGCTTCGCGAGCTCGGACGGTTGCACGGTGACGGGGCCCAGCCGGAACCACCGCGAGGAGCCGTACGCCTCGATACCGTGCGCGGGGATCAGGACCAGCACGAGCATCGCCATCGTGACGAGCAGGAACGGACCCGCCAAGCGCCTCCACGCGTCGTAGCGCATCCGTGAGGTCACGAGCAACGCGAGGACGCCGACCACCGCGTAGGCGGCCTGTCGCTGTACGAACAGGAAGCTGTCCCCGTACTCGGCGAACGCCGAGACCGAGCTCGCCGACAGGACCATCACGAGCCCCGCCCCCACCAGGAACGCGGTCGAACCCAACAGCAACGCGAGGGTCCGACGGGTCCGCAGATCGGTCCGCGCTCGGGAGATCGGGCGTTCGTCCGGCCGGACCAGACGCAGGGTCCTCGGCCGGGAGGAAGCGGCGCCGATGCTGCTCACGCCCGCGCGTCCTCCTTCTCGAGCGCGCGCGCGGCCGCGGCGAACCGATCACCGCGTTCGGCGTAGTCGCGGAACATGTCCCAACTCGCGCAGGCGGGGGCGAGCAACACCGTGCCTCCCTCGGACGCCATCAGGAAGGCGACCCTCGCCGCCTCCTCGATCGACCCGGCGTCCCGAACGGGGACGCGGCCCTCGAACACCGTCCGGACGTCCCCCGCCGAGGCGCCGATCGCGACGACGCCGGCCAGACGGGAGGCGAGCGACCCGAGCGGGGTCAGGTCGACGCCCTTGGCGTCGCCCCCGGCGATCAGGACGACCCCCTCCGCGTCCCCGACCGCGGCGATCGCCGCGTGCGGGTTCGTCGCCTTCGAGTTGTCGACGAAACGGACGCCGTCGACGGTTGCGACGGGTTCGCCCCGGTGGGGTTCAGGCACGAACGAACCGATCGCCTCCGCGATCGCGTGGTCGCCGATCGTGAACGCATGGGCCGCGGTGGCGGCGGCCGCGGCGTCGGCTCGCATCGCCGGCGTGTCGAGCGCGAGCGCACCGAGATCCGCGCCGCTCCACCCCGCGATCAGCCGGCCGTCACGGACGCCCGCCCCGCCCTCGGCTGGGTCACCGATCGTGAACCACCGCACCTCGCAGGGGGCCGAGCGCGAGATCGCGGCGGACGCCTCGTCGTCGAGGTTCCCGACGTGGACGTCGGCCGCACCCTGGAGCGCGAAGACGCGCGCCTTGGCGGCCGCGTACGCGTCGAACGAGCCGTGCCAATCCAGGTGGTCCGGCGCCAGGTTGAGCAGCACCGAGACCCGCGGGTGGAACGACCTCTGCGTCGCGAGCTGGAAGGAGGAGACCTCGACGACCAGCGCGTCGTGGGGCTCCCTGGCCGTCGTCGGGAACGGCCGCCCGATGTTGCCGCATGCCACGGCGTCCAGACCGGCCGACCGCAGGCATGCGGCGAGCAAGCCGGTGGTGGTCGTCTTGCCGTTCGTCCCGGTCACCGCCAGGTACGGCACCCGGGCGAGCCGGGCGCCGAGCTCCGTCTCGCCCAACACGGGGAGCGTCCGATCGTGGGCCCACTTGAGGATCTCGGCGTGCGGCGGCACCCCCGGGCTCGCGACGACCATCGTCGCGCCGTCGAGGTGGTCGGGGGCGTGGCCGCCCTGGAGCACCTCGATCCCCTCCGCACGCAGGTCCGAGGCTTCGCGCGTCGCGCGACCGGAATCGCTCACGCGGACGGTCGCGCCCTCGGCGAACAGGACACGCGCCGCCGCGGAGCCGGCCACGCCGGCGCCGACCACGACCACGTGTTCGCCGTCGAACGCACCCATCACTCGAGCCCCAGTCCACCGCGGCTGATGAAGTCCGTATAGAACAACCCGAGCCCCAACGCGACGTACAGACCGGTCACGATCCAGAACCGCACGATCACCGTGAACTCGGGCCAACCGGCGAGCTCGAAGTGGTGGTGGATCGGCGACATCCGGAAGATCCGCCGCTTGAAGCCGCGGAACGCGATCACCTGGGCGATCACCGACGCCGTCTCGATCACGAACAGCCCGCCGAGCACCACGAGCAGGAGCTGCGAGCTCGTCACGATCGCGAGCGCCCCCATCAGCCCGCCGAGGGCGAGCGAGCCGGTATCCCCCATGAAGATCTGGGCCGGCGCGGCGTTCCACCACAGGAACCCGGCGGTCGCCCCGGCCCCGGCCCCGGCGACGATCGCGAGATCGAGCGCGGCGTTGACGTCGATCGGGTAGCAGGCGGCGCTCGGGATCAGCTCGCACGTGTGCCTGAACTGCCAGAACGCGATGAAGACGTAGGCGGAGAGCACCAGGATCGACGCACCGGAGGCGAGGCCGTCGAGCCCGTCGGTCAGGTTCACGGCGTTCGAGGACGCCGCGAGGATCACGAACACCCACAGGTAGAACAGGAGCCCGAGCTCGACGCCGGTGGCGCGGATGAAGCTCAGCTCGGTCGGCACCCCCGCCGCCCGGACGGCCACCATGCCGAAGATCAGGGCGATCACGGCTTGGCCCGCCATCTTCGCGGTCTTCGACAGGCCGAGCGACCGCCGCCGGCGCACCTTGATGAAATCGTCGAGGAACCCGAGCAGGCCGAGGAGCACGGTCGCGAGCAGCACCGAGATCCCGGCGGCGGTGACGGTCGTGAACACGACGCGGGTCGCGACGTAGCCCGCGACGAGCCCCGCGATGATCACGGTGCCGCCCATCGTCGGCGTGCCCATCTTCTCCAGGTGGGTGTGCGGCCCGTCCTCGCGGATCCGCTGACCCCACCCCCACAGGCGGAACAGGCGGATCGCGATCGGCGTGCCGAGCAACGTCACCAAGAGGCCCACCGCGGCGGCGATCAGGATCTGCCTCACGGGCGCGCCCCGCTGCGAACCGGCCTCATCTCAAGGCCTCCGCCACGCGTTCCAGACCCGCCACCCGGGACCCCTTCACGAGCACGACGTCGCCGGGCCTCGCCCATGCGCGGACGTCGGCCACCGCCTCCAACTGGTCCTCGTACGACGCGACGTCCCCGGACAGCTGCCCCTCGCGGATCGCTGCGCGGGCGATCGTTCGCGCCTGCTCCCCCACGGTGATCAGCCGTTCGACGCCGATCCTGACCACGAGCCGCCCCAGCTTCTCGTGCTCCTCGAACTCGACCGGCCCGAGCTCGGCCATGTGACCGAGCACCGCGACCAGACGCTCGCCCTTGGCCATCCAACGAGCGGACTTCAACGCGGCCTTCATCGACTCGGGGTTCGCGTTGTACGCGTCGTTCACGATCACGATCCCCGACGTACCGGTGAAGGTCTCCATCCGCCACTGCGCGACGCCCGCACCCTTCAGCGCCGTCGCGGATTCGGCGAGCGTCACGCCCGCCCAGCGGCCGACCGCTGCGGCGGCGAGGGCGTTCGACACCATGTGGTCGCCGGGGACCGCGAGCTCCACCGGCTCGCGCTCGCCGGCCGACCACAGGGTGAACGTAGCTCGCGCATCGGGAGCGAGCTCGACGTCCTCGGCCCGGACATCGGCGCCCGGATCCAGACCGAAGGTGATCACCGCCGCGTCGGTCTCGTCGGCGTACGCGCGAGCGACGGGATCGTCCGCGTTCACGATCGCCGTGCCGTCCGCGCCCAGCCACTCGACCGGCTCGGACCCCGCGCGCACGATCGCGTCCCACGACCCGAAGATCCCCAGGTGCGCCGTCCCGACGTTCGTCACGACGACGGCGTCGGGCCGGGCGACGTCGCAGAGCAACCGAACGTCCCCCTCGCGCCGCGCGCCCATCTCCGCGACCACGACCTCGACACCGCGATCGGCGCCGAGCAGCGTCATCGGGAGCCCGACCTCGTTGTTGAACGACGCCGGGCTGGCGTGGGTCCGCAGCCGCCTGCCAACCACCACGGCGGCGAGATCCTTGGCCGAGGTCTTCCCGTTCGAGCCGGTGATCCCGACCACGCGGGTGTCCGTCATGCGTTCGCGCTCGTCGGACGCGAGGTCGAGCAGCGCGCGCCCGGTGTGCGGAACCTCGATCACCGTCCCGTCGATCCCGGATCGATGCACCAGCGCGGCCACGGCCCCGCGCGCAACCGCGTCGCGGACGAACGCGTGACCATCCAGGCGCTCGCCCTCGATCGCGACGAACAGGCCTCCCGGCCCGACGGCGCGCGAGTCCGTCTCCACCGAGGACGCGACGGCGTCCGGTCCGCGGAGGGTGCCGTGGACGGCCGACGCGATCTCCGAGAGGCGGCGTTCGATCACGGCGCCGCCTCCAGCGGGCGGGTGGCCATCCCGATCGATCGCAGCTCGTCCTCGGCGACCGCGCGGTCGTCGAACGGGATCCTCCGGTCCGCGAGTTCCTGGTAGGTCTCGTGTCCCTTGCCGGCGATCACGACGACGTCGCCGGGTGAGGCCTCCTCCATCGCGAGCCGGATCGCGGCGCGCCGATCCGGCTCGACGACGAAACGGCCGCCTCCTTCCTCGGTTCCTCGTTCGGCGCCTGGCGTGATCTCGGCGATGATCTCGAGCGGGTCCTCGCTCCGAGGATTGTCGCTCGTGATGACCGCGAGGTCGGCGTTCGCCGTCGCCGCGCGGCCCATGAGCGGTCGCTTGACACGGTCCCGATCGCCGCCGGCCCCGAGCACCACGATCAGCCGGCCGTCCGTGAGCGATCCGGCCGCGCGCAACACGTTCTCCACGCTGTCGGGCGTGTGCGCGTAGTCGACCAAAACGAGGAACCCCTGCCCCACCTCGACCGTCTCCACGCGTCCGGGGACGACGCGGACCGACGAGATCCCGTCGGCCGCGACGCCGTCCTCGATCCCGAGCGATCGCGCGGTGGCGAACGCGGCCAGGGCGTTCTCGACGTTGAACGGCCCGCGCAGCGCCGAGCGGATCGGGACCCCGTCGGCGAGGAAGCCGATCCCCTCGGCCGTCGACTCCACGTCCGTGGCTCGCACGTCCGACTCCGGCCGCAGCCCGTACGTGATCGTCGGCAGGCCCGAGCCGGCCAGATCTCGGCCCCGCTCGTCGTCGAGGTTCACGACGGCACGATCGCTCATCGCCGGCGTGAACAACCGCGACTTGGCGAGGAAGTACTCCTCCATCGACGGGTGGTAGTCCAGGTGATCCTGTGTGAGGTTCGTGAAGACCGCGACCGAGTACCGGATGCCGTCGACGCGGTGCTGATGCAGCCCGTGCGAGGAGACCTCCATCGCGACCGCGGTCACGCCCTGGTCGGCCATCGTGGCCACGAGCCGCTGCAGGTCCGGCGCCTCGGGCGTTGTTCTCGGGAACGGCTCGGGCCGGCCGTCGATCCGCACGCCGGTGGTGCCGATCACGCCCGGTGTCCGGCCGTCCGCCCGGAAGATCGCCTCGAGCAGGAAGGTCGTCGTGGTCTTCCCGTTCGTGCCGGTCACGCCGACGATGGTCATCCCATCCGCCGGGCGCCCGTAGAACGCGGCCGAGATCGGACCCATCGCCTCGCGGACGTCCGGCACCTTTACCTGGGACACGTCGAGCTCGAGCCAGCGGTCGACGACGATCCCCGTCGACCCGCGCGAGACCGCGTCGCCCGCGAAGGCATGACCGTCGGACGTGCTCCCGGGGACGCAGAAGAAGAGGGCGCCGGGCCGGGCGTCGTCCGAGCGGTAGCAGACGCTCGAGACGAGCACGTCCGCGCTGCCTCGGAGCTCGGCCTCGGGGAGGTCCCGGACGAGGTCGTGGAGCGTTCGCGAGTGGGAAGGGGCCACGGTTCCTGAGCCTATCGCCTGCGTGGCGGCGCCTTCCCGCGTGCCGGCGTTCATCCGACCGGCAGGGCGTGCGGCGGCAGGGGCACCCGGTCCGCGGGCGCGATGCCGAGGCGGGCGATGGCGGCGAGCGCGACCCGCTTGAACAGCGGCGCGGCGGCGAGCCCACCGTACACGGCCGCCGGACGATCCAGGATCGCCGCGACGACGACCTCCGGGTTCCCCGCCGGGAGGTAGCCGATGAACGACGCGATGTACTGGCCCTCGAGGTAGCCGGAGCCGTCGCCGGTCGGGATCCGCGCCGTTCCGGTCTTGCCGGCGACCTGGTACCCGGGGATCTGCGCGTTCGTGCCGGTGCCGTCCTGCACCGCGTACGCGAGCATGCGCGTGACCATCCTCGCCGTCCCGGCCGAGACGACCCTCCTCGCGGGGGCGGCCTCGTTCGGTTCGAGCGACCCGTCGGGACCGATCGTCCCCCGCACCAGCTTGGGCTGCACCCAGCGGCCGTCGTTCGCGATCGTCGAGTACACCGAGACCATCTGGAGCGGCGTGGCCGCGATCCCCTGGCCGTACGCCATCGTGGCCAGGCTCGTGTCGTTCCACTGGTCGAGCGGGAGCATGATGCCGTTGGACTCCCCCGGGAACCCGACGCCGGTCGCGCGCCCGAGCCCGAACCGCGCGAGGTAGGTCGCGAGGGCGGAGGCGCCGAGACGGTCCGCGACCATGACCGCGCCGATGTTGCTGGACTCTGCCACGATGTCCCCGAGGGTCATCTGCATCGGTCCGTGCGGCTGCGAGTCGTGGATGATGTAGTCGCCGACCGGCATCGTCCATGGGACCGTGAGCCGCATGCCGAGGGGGATCGCCCGCTCCTGGATCGCGGCCGCGGCCGTGATGACCTTGTTCGTCGAACCGGGTTCGTAGGCGTCCGTCACGGCCCGGTTGCGGTAGGTAGCGCCCGGCGCGTCCTCGAAGGCGTTCGGGTCGAACCACGGGTGGCTCGCCATGGCCAGGACCTCGGCGGTCCGCGGATCCATCACGATCACGGTCCCTCCGCGGGCATCCTGTTCCTCGACCGCCTGCTCGAGCGCGGCCTGCGCCTGGAACTGGAGGTCGCGATCGATCGTCGTGACTACTGTCGCGCCCGAGATCGGGGCGCGCTCCTCGTCGACCCCGCTGACGATCGACTGACCCGAGAGGCCGAGCTCGTGCGTCCGCTCCCCCGGCGTGCCCGCAAGGACGTCCTGGTACCCGAGCTCGAGGCCCGCGAGACCCACCCCGTCCGTCCCGACGAACCCGAGCACCTGAGAGGCCAGCGATCCCGCCGGGTACGAGCGTCTCGAGGTCGGGAGCAGGCCGATGCCGGGCAGGGCGAGGCGTTGGATGCGATCGGAGGCGCCGCGGCCGAGCTGACGGGCGAGGTAGACGAACGTCCCGTCGGAGGTCATCGCCTGCACGAGATCCGGGACGCCGACGCCGAGCAGCGGCGAGAGGCGCGTCGCGGTTGCCCACGGGTCGTCGACCAACTGCGGGTCCGCGTAGACATCGTCGGCCGGCGTCGACAGCGCCAGCCGTGCGCCGTTGCGATCGAGGATCTGCCCGCGCTGTGCCGGCAGGTCGATCGTCCGCACGCGCTGGTCGAACGCGCGGTCCTGGAGCTCCTGCGCCTGGCTCACCTGCAGGACGACGAGCCGCACCGAGATCGCCCCGAAGGCGAACGCCATCAGCGCGAACAGCGCGATCAGCCGTCCGGCGGTCGGTCGGGTCACGTTGGTGGGTCGCCCTTCGCTCTCGAGCCCTTCGTCCCCTGGGGGTCCGTCGTTCCCGAGGAAGGGTCCGCTCCGGCCGGCTCCCCCGAGCCCGAACCGGGCGCGTGGAGGATGCGGATGTCGTCGGGGAGACGCATGCCGTGCCGGCTGGCCCAGGCGGAGATCCGGCCCGGAGCGGACAGGGTGGCCTGCTCGCGCACCAGTTCGAGGTTGTCCTCGGAGAGCTCCTCGAGCTGTCGCTCCGCCTCGCCGATGCGGAACGACGTCTGGGCGAGCAGGACGTTCACGACCACGATGCCGAAGACCATCGACCCCACCACGGTCGACGCGAGCACCACGAACCCGATCGATCGGCGATGGCTCGGTCGCGGGCGGCGGGCTGCGGCGGGCCGCGTACGTGCGGGCGCGACCGGCTGCGTCCACCGTCGACCGGGAGCGGGACGCGCCGAGGGAGACGCCGAGGAACGCGCAGTGCGCGGCTGCGTTCGACGTTCGGCGGGCTCGAGTCGGCGCGCGGGCTGGCTCACGCGGCAGGGCTCCGTTCGGCGGCGCGGAGCTTCGCGCTCCGAGACCTGGGGTTCATCGCGGCCTCGGCCGGGGAGGGTCGGAGCGGCTTCCTGGTCAGGACCTCGAGGTCCTCCGCGCCGTTGAAGAACCGCTTCGCGATGCGGTCCTCCAGGGAGTGGTACGCGATCACGACCACGCGGCCACCGGGAGCGAGGATCTCGACCGCCCGAGGCAGGGACGCGGCGAGCTCCTCCAGCTCCCGGTTGACCGCGATGCGGAGCGCCTGGAACGTCCGGCGGGCGGGGTGGGGGCCGCCCCGCCGCGCCCCCAGCGCGCTCGCGACCACACCGGCGAGCTCGTCGGTGGTCTCGATCGGCGAGCGGGACCTCGCACGGACGATCGCCGCCGCGACCCGGCGCGAGCGTCGTTCCTCTCCGTATTCGAACACGATCCGCGCGAGCTCCTCCTCGGGCGCCGTGTTCACGATGTCCATCGCCCGTTCACCCTCGGGTCCCATCCGCATGTCCAGCGGCCCGTCGGCTCGGTAGGAGAAGCCCCGTTCCGGATGGTCGAGCTGCATCGAGCTCACCCCGAGGTCGTAGAGGACGCCGTCGACCCGGTTCTCCGCGGGCAGCTGTGAGAACCTGGTCCGCACGGCGATGAAGCGCTCGCCGAACCGATCGAGCCGAGACGAGGCGAGCGCGATCGCCTGGGGATCACGGTCCAGGCCGATCACCCGTTCCACGCCGGCCTCGAGCAGCGCCTCCGCGTGACCGCCCGCGCCGAGCGTTGCGTCGATCACGGTCGTGGCCTCGCCGAGGAACCTGAGGACCTCGCCCACCATGACCGGCTCGTGGCCGCGTTCCACCACCGCTCCGCCCTCATCCCGGCAGGTGGGCGGTGAGCAGCCCGAGCCCGAGGAACGTTGCCGCCGTCCCGGCGGTCATCGTGATCAGCGACAGGCTCCCGCGGAGCTCACCACGCAGCGCTTGCTTGCTCGCCCTCTGTCTCATCCCTTGGCTCATCCCTTGGCTCATCCCTTGGCCCCGGGTGCGAGCGTCCCTGCCTGGTAGGCGCCGGCGTGTACCGCCTCGTACCGCTCGTGCGCTGTCCGGTCCCAGATCTCCATCCGGTCCGAGACGCCGAGCACCACCGCCTCCTTGCCGATCCCGGCCTCGTGCCGCAGGCGCTGGGGCACCAGCAGGCGCCCCTGACCATCGAGCGTGACCGACTCGGCCTTGCCGAAGAACATCCGTGCGTACGCGCGGCCCTCCGTGTCGGAGAGGGGGAGGTCGCGGATCTCGGCCGTCCTCGCCGTCCACTCGGCCCTGGGGAAGCAGAAGAGGCACCCATCCTGCCCGAGCGTGAGGACGGCACCGTCGGCGAACGCCTCACGGAACCGACCGGGCAGGCTGATGCGCCCCTTCGGGTCGAGCTGATAGCTGTGCGTGCCGAGCAGTTCGGCCACGCGTCCTCCCCTTCTCCTCCACTACTGGCCACCTTTATTCCACTGTCACTCCACCACGTCAAGAGTTCGGCGTGAAATGGGTCAACGACAGTGGACGTGGGTCAACCGTTGAGGCCCCGGAGAAGGGGCCGGGGCGGGGGCTTGGCCGCCGTGTCGGAGCTAGAGGTAGGGCTCCCACTCGGGCTCGAGACGCCCGACCGACAGTCGGAAGCCGTCCCTGGGTGGGACCGGTCGGCGAGCCAGGCGGAGACCGACCTCGTCGATCAGCCGGTTCTCCTTGCGCGAGTTGCACCGCCGGCACGCCGCGACCACGTTGTCCCACGAGTGCGCGCCCCCGCGCGACCTGGGAACGACGTGGTCGAGGTTCTCCGCGGTGGCCCCGCAGTACTGACAGATCCATCCGTCTCGGGCGAAGACCGCCCGGCGCGTGAGGGGCGCGTGGGATCGGTGCGGGATCTTCACGAATGTCCGTAGGCGCAGGACCGAGGGCGCGTCGACGTGCAGGTGCTCGGATCGGAAGACCTGCCCGTTGGAGACCAGGACCTCGGCCTTGTCCTTGAGCACCAGGATCACGGCCCGTCTCGCGGCCACCACCGCGAGCGGCTGGTGCGTCGCGTTGAGCACGAGCGCTCGTCCCACGGCGCGAGTATACGGGCCATCACGCACAGAACCGGGCGCGAGGTGCTTGCAACGCCGGAATCCCAGGGTTGTAATCCGCGCGGAGGCGGCGGAGGGCCGCGCTCGAAGGACGCCTGGAAGAGCGAACAAGGGGCCGCGCGGGGCGTCCGGCAGCGGGTGCGCCGCTGCCGCCTCCACTCCTCGCATCGAACGCGCTGCGTCGCCGGCCTGGGCAGGATGCCGCAGGAACCCCGGACCTATCCTTGACGTACTCCTGAGTAAGATGGTCCGGCGTCGATCCGCGGAGGTGCAGTTGGAGGCTCGAGAGCCGACGCTCGATTGGCAGCGATACGCGGAAGACTTCCGCGTCGTCGAACAGAACGTCGAGAAGGTGGTCCAGGGCAAGCAGCCGGAGATCCGGCTGGCGCTCGCCGCGCTGATGGCCGAGGGGCACATCCTGATCGAGGACGTCCCCGGCGTCGGCAAGACGATGCTCGCCAAGGCGATCGCGCGCTCGATCGACTGCTCGTTCCGCCGGATCCAGTTCACGCCCGACCTGCTGCCGACCGATGTCACCGGCGTCAACGTCTTCAACCAGGAGCGCGGAGATTTCGAGTTCAAGCCCGGTGCGATCTTCGCCAACATCGTGCTCGGGGACGAGATCAACCGCGCGAGCCCCAAGACTCAGTCGGCGCTCCTGGAGTGCATGGAGGAGCGCCAGATCACGGTCGACACCGAGACCTATCAGCTCGGCACGCCCTTCATGGTGATCGCGACGCAGAACCCGATCGAGCACGAAGGGACCTACCCGCTGCCCGAGGCGCAGCTCGACCGGTTCATGATGCGGATCGGGATCGGCTACCCCTCGAGCGAGGTCGAGGCCGAGATCCTCGCCACCCACGGCGTGCGCTCGACGCTGCCGGACATCGGTCCGGTCGCCGACGCGCTCTCGGTCCGCGAGATGATCGAACAGGCGCGCCGGGTCCACGTTTCACCCGCCGTCCGCCGCTACATCGTCGATCTCGTCGAGGGCACCCGGCGTCACCCCGATGTGTACCTCGGGGCGAGCCCGCGGGCCTCGATCATGCTGCTCCGGGCGTCGCGCGCGCTCGCGGCCGCCGACGAACGCGACTATGTGATCCCCGACGACGTGAAGTCGCTCGTGACCCCAGTGCTCGCGCACCGCGTGATCGTGACGGCCGACGCCGTCATGAGCGGCCGAAGCTCACAGGCCGTGCTGCAGGACCTCGCCGCCGAGGTGGCGGTACCCGTCACCGGGAACGCCTGACATGCCCTCGGGCCGGGGGGTCCTGGTCTTCGGGGCCGGGATCGCCCTCTGGGTGGCCGCCCGGATGCTCGGCTCGCCGACCCTGCACATGGTCTCGGTCGGGATCGTCCTGCTCCCGTTCGCCGCCGCCCTGTTCGCCCGCTGGAGCCGGCAGCGGCTGCGGATCCGGCGACGGCTCTCGGACACGCGCGTGCAACCCGGCCAGCGCGTGCACGTCGAGCTCGAGATCGAGAACCAGTCCCCAGCGCAGACCTCCTTCCTCCTGGTAGAGGACCGCCTCCCCGCTCAGCTCGGCCGGTCGGCGCGGCTGGTGGTCGCCTCGCTGCCCGCCCGCGGGAGGCAACGGGTCCGGTACTCGATCGCGCCGCACCAGCGCGGGCGTTACGTCCTCGGGCCGCTCACCGCGGATCTGTCCGACCCGTTCGCGCTCACGAAACTGCGGGTCGAGTTCGACGAGCGTGACGATCTCGTGGTCGCGCCGGAGGTCGAGCTGCTCGGGAGCGGACCGGACTCGCCGTTCGGCATGACGAGCGGGCTCGCGCTGGCCAAGCACCTGTTCCGCACCGGCGACGAGTTCTACACGATGCGGGCCTACGTGGAGGGCGACGACCTGCGACGGATCCACTGGCCGAGCGTTGCCCGCAGCGGCGAGCTGATGATCCGCCAGGACGAATCCACCCGGCGATCGACCGCCGTCCTGTTCGTCGACACGCGGGATGCCACGGTGGGTCAGACCCACACACCCTGCTTCGAGAAGGTGATCTCGGCGGCGGCCTCGCTCGGGATCCTGCTGATGCGCTACGGATTCTCCGTCAAGCTCGCCACCACGCAGACGCCACCGCAGCGCGTCGCGGAGGAGAGCCTCCTCGACGCGCTCGCGGGAATGACCCACCACTCTTCCCGAGCGCTGTCGACCGGCCTCACGCGCCTGCGCATGGTCGCCGCGAGCGACACGACCCTGGTCGTGGTCGGGGCGCCCCCCGGCCCGACCGAGCTGCCCTCGTGGCTCCGCGTGGGCGCGATGTTCGGCCCCAAGGTCGGGGTGTTCGTCCACACGACCGAGCCCGACACCCTGCCCCCCGACCGCCGGGCACAGCTCGAGGGGCGCGCGTCACAAGCCCGGATGTCCCTGTCCCGGACCGGGTGGGAGGTCGTGGTGCTCCCACCGTCGAGGAGATTGCGAGACGTATGGCACGTCGAGCGGACCCAACCCCTGGTCACCAGCGGCTCCTAGGGCTCGCGGCCGTCGCGGCTCTGTCCTTGGGGACGGCGCTCGCGTTCGGCCGCGTGTTCACCGGCCGGCAGGCCACGCTCGAGCTCGTGGCCGCGGCGCTCGCGTCGGTGGCCATCGCGGCCCTGTTCGAGCGCCGGGGACTGCTGCTCGCGACGGCCGCGAGCCTGGTCGGCCTCGCGTTCGCGATCACCTGGATCGTCCTGCCGCAGACTGCCTGGTACGGCCTCCCTTCGATCCAGACGCTTCGGGCTGTGGGGCGCTCGCTCGAGTTCGTCGGGCAGCAGGCGCGCGTACGCGTGGCGCCCACGCCCGCGCTCCCTCCCCTGATGCTCGCGGCGGTGACGGCGGTGTGGACCGCGGCGTTCTCGTCGCACGCGCTCGCGATCCGCGCCGGAAGTCCGCTCCTGGCCATCCTGCCGCCGATCGCGCTCGTGGGGTTCGCGGACACGGTGCTCGAGGACGGGGCCCGTCCCTTCTATGCGATCGTGCTGCTCGCCGCCGCGCTCGCGGTCGTGTTCGCGGACGGCGTGCGTCGGGTGCGCCAGTGGGGGCCGGTGTGGTCGGGTTCGAGGACGCGACGCCTCGGCGCCTCGGTCCGGGGCTCGAGACCGGTCGCGTTCGCGGTGATCGCGGCGGCGGTGCTCGTCCCCGGTCTGCTCCCGGGGTTCCGCTCGGGACCGCTCGTCGACTTCTCGACCTCGGGCGACGAGGGCGCCGGCCTGGATCCGTTCATCTCGATCCACGCGCAGCTCACCGACGACGAGCCGGTCCGGGACCTGTTCGAGGTCCAGACATCCGACCCGCAGTACTGGCGCCTGCTCACGCTGGACGTGTTCGACGGCGACGAGTGGCGGAGCAGCGACCCGGACGGATCGAAGGACGGCCAGACCGTGAGCGTCCCGACGGGTCCACTGCCTCAGCCGCAGAGGTACGTTCCCCCTCCGGACACGAACACCGAGCCGTTCACGTTCCGGATCCTCACCGACGGCTTCGACAACGCGCACGCGCTGCCGATGGTGCAGACGCCCGAGCAGATCACCGCGGGCGACCTCGGCGACGTGACGTGGGACCCGTACCGCGGCCAGGCGTTCGTGGACGGCGGGCTCGACGCGGGGCTGGAGTACGGGATCGTGTCCCGCGTCGTGGTACCGACCGCCGAGCAGCTCGACCAAGTCATCGACCTCTCCGGGGCGCAGTACGGACCGTGGACCTCACTTCCCCAAACGCTGGATCCACGGATCGAGGAGATCGCCCGGGAGTGGACGAAGGACGCGGTCTCGGACTACGACAAGGTCCTCGCGATCCAGCAGCACTTCCACACCGACGGGTTCCGGTACAGCACCGACGTGGAGGTCGCCGACGACGCCGACGCCTTGCTCAACTTCCTCACACAGACGAAGGCCGGGTTCTGCCAGCAGTACGCCACAGCGATGGCCGTGCTCGTCCGCGAGCTCGGCCTCCCCGCGCGGATCGCGGTCGGCTACCAGGCCGGCACGCTCCAGGAGGACGGCACGTACCTCGTGCAGTCCAAGGACGCACACGCGTGGGTCGAGGTCTTCTTCGAGAGGTACGGCTGGCTCCAGTTCGAGCCCACCCCCGGGCACGGCACCCACCCCAACGCGGAGCCGGGCACCTATCTGAACCCCGTCAAGAGCTCCACCAACCCCGACGGGACGACCACCAACCCGGATGACCCGAACGGCCTTGGCGGAGCGGGCGGAGCCGAATGCGTGGCGGCCGCCGACCTCAGCCCTCGGGAGCGGCAGCTCCTGTGCCAGGTGGAGAACCGCCCCGAGCGGGGCCCGGGCCAGTTCGTCCCGTTCCCTTCGGCCGGGACCACCGGGACGCCGGACGGCTCGGGGTATTCGGTGCCGTACCGGCTGATCTTCCTCGGGCTGCTGATCGCGCTCGGGGTGCTCCTCATCGTCGTGCCGATCGCGAAGTCCGCGTGGCGGCGCCGGCTCCTGCGTCGCTCGCGGGAGCCGCGCGAGCACGTCCTGGCCGCGTACCGGGTGTTCGACGGGGAGGCCGCCGACCTCGGGTTGGGCCGCCGCGAAGGCGAGACCCTCGACGAGCACCGCGCGCGGCTGGCCGCGGCGATCGCGTTCACCGACGGGCACCTCGGGCGGCTGACCACCCAGGCGACCCGAGCGGCGTACGCCGCGGACGCCCCGACACCCGAGGAGGCCAGGTCCGCGGTCGAGGACGCCCATGAGGCGATCCGGGAGCTCCGCAAGGACGCAGGCCTCGTCCGGCGTATCGTGGGCACCTACCGGCCCGGCGTCTAGGAGGGCTCAGCGGCCCGTCTGCGCTCGGGCGGACGCCTCGCGAAGCGCCCGGACGAAGCGGTCGCGATCCTCGCGGAACTGGCCGACCTTGCTCTCCACGCCGGTCGCGATCTCGTCGATCGCGACGAAGAACGCGAGCTGCCCATCCCGCAACGCGTCGATGATCTCCCCGTTGCGACGCGCGATCTTGAAGATGCTCACCCCGTCGGTGATCAGCTTGACCTCGGACAGGTGTTTGTCCAGCGCGGCCCGGCGGTTCAGGTAGTCCCAGGCCCGGCGCACACGCTGGAGCGACATCCCGTTGTCGAGCAGGGATTTGACGACCTTGAGCGCAACGAGGTCCCGGAACGAGTACAACCTGGGCACGCCCGGACGGCCTCCGGTCCCCTGGATGGACGGGGTGACCAAGCCGATCTGGTCCCAATACCTGAGCTGACGCGCGGAGCACCCGGTGAACTTCGTCGCCTGATGTGCGGTGAATCCCTCCATAGGAACGAGCCGCCCTCCGACGACGTCTCCCTCACGACACCAACGCGTTCCGCCGGCTCGTCGAGGGGAAGTCTCGACGTCGGTTCGACGGTCACGCCCCCGGGGAAGGTGAGGCATGTTGTACTCCAGGCACGTGTGCCGTGGCAACCCGAAGACGACGACGTGTCGGGTCTCTCGGATGTTTCTCACGTTCGGTCGCAACGGCTCGGCGATGCGTCGAGTGGCGACGAGATGACCGAGGGACCGCACGCTCGTCCGACCGCTTAGGAACCGGGGGGTGTCGCCGGCGGCGTTCGGAAACGTCCGGCGAGACGCGCCAGCAAGCCGGTCAGCGAGAAACGCCCCGACTGTTGCTGCATGGCACGCATCTGATCGAGGGTCAGCTGCTTGAGGTATCGATAGATCAGCAACGCGGCCGCGAGCATCACGCCGAAGCCCGTGGCCGCGACCCACAGCAGGTCGGGGACGACCATCAGGAACACCATCAGCATCAGGAAGCCGACCAGGAACGCCAGCAGCGACCACTTGATGCGCCGGGCGAGATGCGTGTACAGGGAGGTTCGGCTGACGGCCTCGACCAGCCGGGGATCCTCCTCGGCGAGACGTTGCTCGATCTCGTCGAGGATGCGCTGCTCGTCTGGCGACAGTGGCATGGGCTCCCGGCTCCGGCCTCGGTTGCGGTCCGACACGATTATAGGAACGACCTCCGCCAGTGGAAGGGGCCTTCGACGGAGGCCGGCCGCGCCCGAGAGCGGGACGTTCAGCGATCGCGGCCGCGTTCGAGCAGGGCCGCAGGCACGGCCGATCCCGGTCCGAACCGCCGATCGATCCGATCCACCGCGCGTTCGACGTCGCCCCAGCGCTCGCTCCGCAGCAGCGCGAGCTGTTCCTCCCCCGCCGGCACCAGGCCGGTCGCGGCCACACCGAGCAATCGGACGCGCCGGCGGGCCCCCGGGAGGGCGGCGAACAGCTCCCCGACCACCTCGTACAGATCCGCGGCGACGTCGGTCGGCGCCGGGAGCGTTCGCGAACGCGTGAGCGTCGTGAAGTTCGCGAGCCGGATCTTCAGGGTGACCGTCCGGGTCCTGAACCCGTCCTCGCGCAGCCTGGCGGCCACCCGCTGTGAGAGCGAGAGCACCTCGCGGAGCAGCTCGCGCTGATCGTCCAGGTCGCGGTCGAAGGTCTCCTCGTGGCTGACCGACTTCGGCGCCTCGTAGGGCACGACCGTCCGGTCGTCCACCCCACGGGCCAGGTCCCCGAGATCACGCGCGTGCCGTTCGCCCATGAGCCTGCCGAGCACCCCGACCGGCGTCCGGCCCAGGTCGCCGACGGTCCGCACGCCGAGTCGCCCGAGGGTCTCGGCCGTCTTCTCGCCCACCCCCCAGAGCGCCCGCACGGGGAGCGGGTCCAGGTAGGCGTCCACCTCGTCGGCGCGCACGACCACCATCCCGTCGGGCTTGGCGTCGCGCGAGGCGAGCTTGGCGACCAGCTTGGTAGGCGCGACGCCCACCGAGCACCGCACCCCGATGCCGTCCTGGACCTCCCTGCGGACCTTGCGTCCGATCTCCTCGGGCTCTCCGAACAGCAGGTACGAACCGGAGACGTCCAGGAACGCCTCGTCGAGCGAGATCGGCTCGACGGCCGGGGTGACCGCCAGCAGGATCTCGCGGAAGCGGTTGGAGTGCACCTTGTAGGACTCGAAGTCGGGCGGGACGAAGATCACGTCCGGACACAGACGCCGAGCGCGCACCGCGGGCATCGCGCTCCGGATGCCGAACGCCCGGGCCTCGTAGGACGCCGACATCACGACCCCGCGCGTCCCGGCGCCGCCAACCGCGACCGGCTTGCCCGAAAGGCTCGGGTCCTTCAGGGTCTCGACCGAGGCGTAGAACGCATCGAGATCGACGTGCAGGATCGGCTCGCTCGACCTCGCGCGGGTCATCGTCGCGGAGCGTACCGCCGCGACGGACGTGACGAGCGGCGTCATCGGCCGGCCGAGCCGCCGCTCGAATGCCAGAGTTTGCGGGGGACGGCCGCGCCGGGGGATGGGCCCTCGTGGGCGAGCGCCTCCGCGAGCCGTCCCTGCCGCCGGGCGTGCAGCAGCGCCGTCAGATCCCACACGTCCTCGGCCACCACCGAGACACCCTTGTACCCGGTCCGCCGGACGGTCCCCACCACGGCGAGCACGAACGAGTGGAACACGGTCTTGGCGACTTTCGGCTGCACGCTCTCGAACACGGTCACGTCGACAGGCCCCGTCGCGTCGTCCAGCGTGAGGAAGATGATCCGCTGGCCGCTGCGGATCGCCGGCGTCTGCGACGCCACCTTCACGCCGGCCACCATCACGCGCTCGTCCGAGCGGCACCGATGCAACTCCCTCGAACGCACCACGCCGAGATCGGCGAGCAGCGGTTCGAAGAAGCTCACGAGGTGCCGGCTCGCATCCAACCCCAGCACCTCCAACTCCGCCCGAACCCGCTCCGCATCGGAGTACTCCGGCAACGCGAGCTCCTCCACCACATCTCCCGACAGGTCGAGCGCCAGCTGATCCCCCTCCCGCTGCGGAGCGGTCGTCATCGCCGCATACAACCGATCCCGCCGAGTACCCTCCCCGATCGCATCGAACCCGCCCGCATGCGCGATCGCCTCCACCACGGGCTTCGACACGACAATCCGCCGCAGGAAATCACCGACGTCACTGAACGCTCGATCGGCTCGACCCTCGAGGATCGACCGGATCTCGGCGGCCGAGATCCCGTGCACGTCCTGCAACGCGAGCCGGATCCCGTACCGCAGCTCTTTGGTCGAGGCGTCGGCGTCGGTGGCGACGCCGGTGCCGGCGCGCGGGGAGGGGTCCGGCCCGGGCGTCGTCGAGCGAAGCCGAAGCCCATCGACGTCCCCGAGCACGGACCCCTCGCGTAGGCGAAGACGAGCAGCCCGGGCCGGTGCCCCGACCTCAGCGCGCCAAACGACGTCCTCACCGGCGCCGACCTCCGGCACCACTGCCTCGACCACGTATTCCGGCTCGGAGAGGTTCACGTCCAGCGGCAGGATCGGGATCCCGTGCTCGCGCGCGTCCTCGAGCAGCAACCGCCGCGGGTACATCCCCGGGTCGTGCGTGAGGATGCCCGCGAGGAAGTGCGCCGGGTAGTGCGTCTTCAGCCAGGAGGACTGGTACGTCGGGACCGCGAACGCCGCCGCGTGCGCCTTGCAGAACCCGAAGCTCGCGAACTCGGCCACCGCGGACCAGGTCCGTTCGGCAACCTCGGCGGGGACGCCGCGTCCGGTCGCCCGCCGGAGGAAGTCGGCTCGGAACCCCGAGAGCAGGTCCTCGCGATCCAGGTGGCGGCGGACGTGGTCGGCGTAGGTCAGGTCGTAGCCCGCCATCGCGGCGAGGGTCCGGAGCACCTGCTCGTGGTAGACGATCACACCGAACGTCTCACGGAGCGCCGGCCGGAGCGCCGGGTGCGCGTACGTCGGAGCCTCCATCCCGGCGCGCCGGCGCAGGTAGGGGTTGATCATGTCCGACTTGACCGGCCCGGGCCGGAACAGCGAGATGTCGACGATCAGGTCCTCCCACCGGGTCGGCTGGAGCTTCTGCAGGAGCTCGCGCTGGCCCGGGGACTCGATCTGGAAGCATCCGAGGGTGTCGGAGGCCCGGATCAGCTCGAACGTCGGCTCGTCGTCGAGCGGGATCTCGTCGAGGTCGACCTTCACGTGCTCGGTGCGCGCGATCTCGTCCAGGGCGTGGCGCATCGAGGAGAGCATCCGCACGCCGAGCACGTCGAGCTTGAGGTACCCGAGCAGCTCCACGTCGTCCTTGTCGGCCTGGATCACGCGGTAGCCCTGGAACGAACGTTCGAGCGGGACCCGGGTCACGAGGTCGTCGTTCGACAGCACGATGCCCGAGGGGTGGAGCGCGATGTGACGCGGGAAGCCGTCCAGACGTTCGGCCACGCGGAACAGCTGCTCGAGCTGCCCGGCGTTCAGGTTGCTACCCACGAGCTCTGGCAGGCGTTCGATCGCGACCCGCAGGTCGTGGGCGCCGATGTGCGGGAAGGACTTGGCGACCACGTCGACCTCGGGCTCGGGCAGGCCGAGCGCCTTGCCCACCTCCCGGACGGCGGCGCGGGCGCGATACGTGTCGACCATCGCGACGCACGCGCACCGATCGTCGCCGTAACGCGAGAGCACCATGTCGTAGACGTCCTCGCGGCGCGCCGACTCGACGTCGACGTCGATGTCCGGGAGCTCGTCGCGCATCGGGTTCAGGAACCGCTCGAACGCGAGATCGTGCCGGACCGCGTCGACGTCGGAGATGCCGACGAGGTAGCAGACGAGCGAGCCGGCGGCGCTCCCCCGGCATGCGCACCGGATCCCCATCGCCCGCACGTCGGCGACGATGTCGGCCACCGTCAGGAAGTACGCCGAGTACCCGAGGCGGTGGATCATCGCGAGCTCGTGGTGCAGCCGGTCCTTCACGCGAGCGGTCGGCCGCATCCCCCGGCGTTCGAGACCGCGCCAGCTGCGTTCGGCCAGGACCGAGGAGGCGTTGCGCCCCCGCGGCGTCGGGAAGTCGGGGAAGCGGACCGTGCGCAGCCCGATGTCGAACGCGCACGACTCGGCGATCTGCAGCGTCGCCGTCACCAGGTCGGGTCGCTCGTGGAACAGCGCCCGCATCTCGGTGGCCGGCTTCAGCCACCCCTCCGCGTTGCGGCGCGACACGTTGGACCGGTTGATCGGGACGAGCTCGCGCATGCACTCGAGCGCGTCGGCCAGGAACGCGTCCTCCGGGACGAGGTACCGGACCGGGTTGGTCGCGACCGCCTGGAGCTCGGCGCGTTCGGACAGCCGGAGGAGCGCGCGGATCTCCCGGCCCGAGTCCTGCTCGAGCCGGTGCTGCACGGCGACGAACGCGCGCTCGCCGAACGCCTCCCGGTATGGCATCGCCGCGCGACGACCGGCGTCGATCCGCCCCGCGAGCGCGAGCGCGCCCGGCGGCGAGGACGGCCCGAGGAGCGCGACCAGACCCTCCGCGTGCGCGCAGATCTGCTCGGGGGTGAGCGAGGGGTCGCCGCGCTCCCCCGTCATGTGCGCATCGGTGACCAGCCGGCACAGGTTCGCGTACCCGGCCGTGTTCCGTGCGAGCAGGACCACGCTCGCGTCCGCGGGCCTCCGCCCGGAGCGAGGGAGCGGGAGCGTCCCGGGCTCGCGGACGGTGAGCGACGCGCCGAGGATCGGGCGGACGCCCTCGCGCTGGCACGCGTCGACGAACCGGGCGGTGCCGTAGACCCCGTCGCGGTCGGCGAGCGCGACCGCCGGCATCCGGAGTTCGGCCGCCCGCCGCGCGAGCGCCTCGGGGGAGAACGCGCCCTCCTTCAGCGAGAAGAAGGAACGGACGTCGAGGTGGACGAACCCGCCGGGCATCTCACCGCTCCGGCGGGACGCCCTGAGCGGCTACCCGCGCTCCCAGACCTCCGAGTCGTGCGCGAAATGCACGCGCGCGGGCTCCAACGACCGTAGGCGCCGCACCGAGTCCGGGTACGCGGGGTGCTTCGCGGCCGAGGCGCCTGACGCGCTCGGTTCGGTCGCGCCCTCCCACTCGAGCCGCGACTGGACCGCCTGGCCCGCGAGCACGATCGTGCCCTCGGGCGCGTCCACCACGAGCGACTGGTGCCCGGCCGTGTGGCCCGGCGTGGGGATCACCCGCAGACCCGGCGCCACCTCCGCCTCGCCCTCGATCACCTCGTAGGTCAGGCCGGGCGCGTCGATCCACTCGGGGACCGTGTAGTCGGGTTCGTGCACCATCGACCACTCGGCGCGCTGGACGAAGATCGGGATGCCGGGGAGCCCGACGTTCTGCCCGCTGTGGTCGAAGTGCAGGTGGCAGTTGGCGGCGCCGGTCACGTCCGCGAGCGAGATCCCGTGCTCGGCGAGCGCATCCTCGATCGTCGTCACGCGGGGCGTGAACGTCTCCTCGATCTCGGCGTTGCCGAACCCCGCGCCGTTGTCGAACAGGAACACGCCGTCGCGATGGAGCACCGCATGCGCGTAGGAAGGCCACCATTCCCTGGCAAGCAGCTCCTGCTCGTCGGGCGGCAGACGCAACTCGGACACCAGGAACGGCACGACGCGGGCGTCGGTCACGGGGTCGATTCAATCCCACAACCTCTCCATGTGCCAACGGTCGTGGTGGCGGTCGTGGTACAGGTCCCAGACCGCGCCGCCACGCGCCTCCACCCGCCAGTACTCGCGGTCACGCCCGTCGGCCCACCACCGTCCCTCGATCCGCCATCGCCCGATCACGTCGGCCACCTCGTACCGCCGCCCGCGCCAGACGAACGCCGAGGGCATCCCCGCGTCGCGTTCGACCCGAACCTCGACCTCCTCGTCGTACCGCTTGGACACCGACGTCTCCTCGACCCACCGGCGCTCTCGGGGAATCGAACGTATGTTCGAGAGAGGAAAGGTGAATCTACGCCCGGTCGCCGACACGAGTCAAGCGGGGGTTCGGGGGCAGGTCCCACGAGCCTAGCGGAGGCGTTCGCGCTGGTCAGGCGGGTGTCTCGAGGCGGTCGTACCACTCGCGGTGAAGGACGCACCGACCGGCCTGGTCGAAGTCGCAGACCAGGATCCCGTCGAGTTCGACCGTCGATCCCGCTTCGTCCCGGAAGGAGGCCCGCCAGTGCGCCACCCCACGGTCCCCAGACACCGCGATCGGCTCGACGTCGGTCCGGAGTTCGGTGGGGATCCCTCCCTCCACCCACGCCCGAACGATCGCGTCGCGCCCGTGCGTCTCCTCGCGGAAGGGACCGTAGGAATACACCGCGTCCACGGCGAACAGCGACGACACCTCGGCGGGATCGTTCGAGGCCCACGCGTCGAAGTACCGCCGGAGCCAGCCCCGGAACGCGTCGAGGTCCATCCCCCGCATCGTAGGCTTCTGCCTCGATGGCCGAGACCGGTGCGCTCGTCGTCTGTGTCCCGAACTTCAGCGAGGGTCGCCGGCTCGACGTGATCGACGCGATCTGCGACGCGCTCGCCGCCGGAGACGCGCGGCTCGTGTACCGGCATGCCGACCCCGAGCACAACCGTCTCGACACGACCGTCGTGGGCTCGCCGCCCGCGGTGCGCGCGAGCGCGCTCGCCGGCGCAGCCAGGGCCGTCGAGCTGATCGACATGACGACGCACACCGGCGGCCACCCGCGTATGGGCGCGGCGGACGTGATCCCGTTCGTCCCCCTGACCGGGATCTCGATGGAGGAGGTCGTCGGGCTCGCCCGTGCGTTCGCGGCCGAGCTCGCCGACGCGCTCGGCATCCCGGTCTACCTGTACGACCGAGCCGCGACCTCGCCCGAGCGAGCGAGCCTGGCCGAGGTCCGAAAGGGCGAGTTCGAGGGATTGCGCGATGCGGTCGCGCGCGGCGAGCGCCTGCCGGACTTCGGCCCGCACGAGCTTGGCAGCGCCGGTGCGACCGCGGTCGGGGCGCGGAAGCCGCTGGTCGCGTTCAACCTCTACCTGACCGGGTCCGAGGACGCGGCCAAGGAGATCGCCAAGGCCGTGCGCGAGTCGAGCGGCGGCCTTCCGGCGGTGCGTGCGATCGGGTTCGCGGTGCCCGAACGCGGAGCGGTCACGGTCTCGATGAACCTGGTGGACGTCGACGTCACCCCGCCGCGGGTGGCGTTCGACGCGGTGAGCGCGCTCGCCGCCGAACGCGGTATGCAGGTCCTGTCATCGGAGATCGTCGGGTTCGCCCCCGCCGCCGCACTGGCCGAGAGCGACCCTGAGTACCTTCGACTGGAGGGGTTCGATGCGGACGGACAGATCCTGGAGCGGCTCGTGAGCACCGAGGGAGGGCGCCGATGAGCGGACGGATCGCGGACCAGACGGTCGAGGCGTTACTGCGGGGTCTCGCGTCGGACGACCCCACGCCCGGCGGCGGTGCCGTGGCGGCGCTCTCGGGTGCGACGGGCGCTGCGCTGATCTCGATGGTGTGCAACCTCACGATCGGCAAGCAGGGGTACGAGGAGGCCGAGGAGCGGATGCGCTGGATGCTCGAGGAGGCCGAGGCCGCCCGGACCGAGTTCCTCGACCTCGCCGATCGGGACGCGACCGCGTTCGACGGCGTGATGGCCGCGTTCAGGATGCCCAAGGAGACCGACGCCGAGAAGGCGGTCCGCTCCAAGGCGATCCAGGACGGCTACGGGTCGGCCGCGAGGGTCCCCCTCGAGATCGCCAAGCGCGCGGCCGAACTGATGGAGCTCGCGCGCGAGACCACCGAGATCGGCAACGCGCAGGCCGCGTCCGATGGCGCGTGCGCCGGCCAGGCGCTGGCCGCAGCCGTCTGGTGCGCGACCTACAACGTCGAGATCAACGCGGCAGCGCTGAAGGACCCGGCGAAGGCGCAGGGGCTGCGCGACGAGGTCTCGGCGCTCCGGGCCCACGCGGAGGCGCTGCTCGACGCGACGAACGCGGCTTTCGGCTCGCGCATCGGCTAACGCGGTGCGAAGGTTCCAACGCGGCGACACCGTCGCACTGCGGCAGACCTGGCACGGACGTGTCTGGGCGGCGCGACCCGCCACGGTCGTCGAGGACGCGCCGGAGCAGACGATGCTGTTCATCCCGATCGGGATCCGTTGGATGGCGCCGTTCCACGACGGGGCGCGGCTGAAGATCCCGCAGTCCGAGTTCGAGCTCGTCCCCCAGCGGTACGAGGAGGCCCACGTCCTCTCGTTCTCGTGGCCGGACACGTCGTTCGCGGTGCTGTTGTTCCTCCGCCAGGACTGGGAGCCGTGGAGCTGGTACGTGAACCTGGAGGAACCGCTCCGGCGGACCGAGCTCGGGTTCGACACGTTGGATCACGAGCTCGACGTCATCGTCGAGCTCGACGGCTCGTGGCGATGGAAGGACGAGGACGACCTCGCCGAGTCGATCCTCCGGGGCGTGATCCCCGCCGAGGAGGAGCCGCGGCTGCGTGCCGACGGCGAGCGCGCGGTCCGGTGGATCCTCGACCGGGAGCCGCCGTTCGACTGGGACTGGGCGACCTGGCGCCCCGATCCGTCTTGGTCGGTCCCGGTCCTTCCCGAGGGCTGGGACCGGGTCTAACCCCGGGGACCGGGTTGCCGTCGGAGGGCCGGTGCGCGACGCTACCCGCTCCATGACCCCACCCGATCTCGCCCACGTCCGGTCCCGCTTCCCCGCGCTCGCCCGGGTGATCGACGGGTGGCCGGCGGTGTTCGTCGACGCCCCGGGTGGGTCGCAGGTCCCCGACACCGTGATCGACGCGATGGCCGGGTATCTGCGAACGAGCAACGCGAATGCCCACGGCGCGTTCGCCACCAGCCAGGAGACCGACGGCGTGATCGCGGAGGCCCACCGGGCCGCGGCCGACCTGTTGAACGCCGACGCGGACGAGGTGGTCTTCGGCCCGAACGCGACCACGTTGTTGTTCGCGATCTCGCGGTCGGTGGCGCGGACGCTCGGACCGGGCGACGAGGTCGTGGTGACGAGGCTCGACCACGACGCCAACGTGCGGCCGTGGGTGCTCGCCGCGGAGGACACCGGCGCCACCGTGCGATGGGTCGACATCCGGGAGTACGACGCGACGCTCGACCTCGCCTCGTTCGAGGCCGCGCTGTCCGAACGCACCAAGATCGTGGCGTTCACGCTCGCCTCGAACGCGGTGGGCACGATCACCCCCGCGGCCGAGCTCACCCGGCTCGTCCACGAGCGCACGCCGGCGATCGTCGCGTGCGACGGGGTCCATCTCGCGCAGCACCGCCGGATCGACGTCCGTGCGATCGGCGCCGACCTGGTGGTGTGCTCCCCCTACAAGATCTTCGGCCCGCACCTCGGGATCCTGTTCGGGCGTCGAGAGGTGCTCTCCTCGCTCCGCCCCTACAAGGTCCGGCCGGCCGAGGACGCGCTCCCCTTCGCGTTCGAGACCGGGACGCAGAACCACGAGGGCTTCGCGGGTTGGGTCGCCGCGATCGAGTATCTCGCCGAGCTCGGCGAAGGCGGAGGCCGGAGGGCAGGCGTCGCCGACGCGTTCGAGTCGGCGATCGTCCCGCACGAGGCTGCCCTGTCCGAACGCTTCCTCGACGGGATCCGCGGCCTCGCGCCCGTCCACCTCTACGGCATCGCGGACCCGGGCCGGGTGGGCGAACGCACACCCACGTTCGCGGTCCGCGTGGGCGAGCAACATCCCGCCGAGACCGCAAAGACGCTCGCCGAGCGCGGGATCTTCGTGTGGGACGGCAACTACTACGCGCTGGAGATCATGGAGCGGCTCGGGCTGCAGGACTCGGGCGGGGCGGTCCGGATCGGGTTCTGCCACTACAACACGCCGGACGAGGTGGACCGGGTGCTCGAGGAGCTCGCGACCCTGGCGTAGCCGCGAGGCATCCCCGCGGGGTGCACGAGCCGCGTTGCTAGGATGACGCGGCTCCGCCCACCTCCGACCGAACCTGGAGCGAGGCAACGGCATGCGGATCTTGATCCTCGGCGGCGACGGGTACCTCGGGTGGCCGACCTCTATGCACTTCGCCCGCAAGGGTCACGAGGTGCACGCCGTCGACGACTACCTCCGTCGGCGCGCACACGAGGAGGCCGGGACGGACTCGCTCACCCCGATCGGCGCCTCGCTGCCCGCCCGCGCCGAAGCCTTCCGGGAGGTCACGGGTCTGCAGATCGACGTCACCGAGGGCGATCTGACCGACTGGGCCGTCGTCGAGCGCCTGTTCCGCGAGTTCAGACCGGAGGCGATCGTCCACTACGGCGAGATGCCGAGCGCCCCGTACTCGATGATCGACCGCGAGCACGCAGTGTTCACGCAGACGAACAACGTGGTGAACACGCTGAACGTCCTGTACGCGATGGCCGAGATCACCCCCGACGCGCACCTGGTCAAGCTCGGGACGATGGGCGAGTACGGGACCCCGAACATCGACATCGAGGAGGGGTACCTCGAGATCGTGCACAACGGGCGTTCGGACACGCTGCCCTTCCCGAAGATCCCTGGGTCGATGTACCACCTGTCGAAGGTGCACGACTCGCACAACGTCCACTTCGCGTGTCGGATCTGGGGCCTGCGCGCGACCGACCTCAACCAGGGCGTCGTCTACGGGATCGAGACGGAGGAGACCAGGCTCGACGACCGACTGCTGACCCGGTTCGACTACGACGAGGTGTTCGGCACGGCGCTGAATCGCTTCTGCCTGCAGGCCGCGATCGGCCAGCCGCTCACCCCCTACGGCAAGGGGGGGCAGACGCGGGGGTACCTGAACATCGTGGACACCCTCCAGTGCGTCGAACTCGCGGTCCTGCACCCGGCCGAGGCCGGCGAGTTCCGCGTGTTCAACCAGTTCACCGAGCAGTTCTCCGTGAACGAGCTCGCCGAGCTCGTGCGCCACGCCGGGTCGGAGGTCGGGCTCGACGTGCGGGTCGAACACATGGACAACCCCCGGGTCGAGCTCGAGGACCACTACTACAACGCGAGGCACACCAAGCTGCTGGAGCTGGGCCTGCAGCCGCACCTGCTCTCCGACACGCTGATCGGGTCGATGTTCGACGTGATCGAGCGCTACAAGGACCGCGTGATCGCGGACCACATCCTGCCCGCCACCAGGTGGCGAGGCGTGCGGGAACGCTCGTCCGGCTGAGCCGTCCGCCCGGCGCCATCGCGTAGAGTCCAGAGCCATGTGGGCCCTGCGCATCGCCGGAGGAATCTTCGCCGCAGCGTTCTTCGCGCTCGCGTTGATCCGCTACCGTCGCCGCCAGATCAGCCGGCTGAACCTGATCATCTCCTCGCTGATCTCGACCGCGCTGCTGCTGCTCGCCACCGCGCCGGGGCTGTTCAATCCGCTGTTCGAGGTCTTCAACTTCGAGCCGGGCAACGGGCAGCGCCTGACGGCGGTGCTGTTGTTCGCGGTCGGGATCCTGTTCGTCCTGATGATCCGGATGCAGTCCGAGGTGGATACGAGCGAACGCGGGATCCGGCAGCTCGTCGAGTCGTTCGGGCAGTCGGCGTTCGACTGGGATTCGGCCGCCGACCTCCCCGCCGGGAAGCGGATCGTGGTCGTCTCCCCCGCCCACAACGAGGCCGAGAACGTCGGGGCGGTCATCGAGGCGATGCCGCCCGAGGTCGAGGGGTACAACGTCGTCCCGATCGTGATCGACGACCGCTCCGACGACGGCACCGCGGACACGGCTCGGGCGGCGGGTGCGCTGGCGGCGAGCCTGCCGATCCGTCGCGGCGGGGGGCTCGCGCTCCGTGTGGGTTACGACATCGCCCTCAAGCTCGGGGCCGACATCGTCGTCACGATGGACGCCGACGGCCAGCATCAGCCCGAGGAGCTTCCCGCGGTCGTCGGGCCGATCATCGACGGCCGCGCCGACCACGTGAACGGATCCAGGATGCTCGGCGACTTCGAGAGCGAGGGCCTGATCCGTCACCTGGGCGTCCATTTCTTCTCGCGCGTCGTGACGATCCTGACCGGGCAGCGGGTGACGGACATCTCGAGCGGCTACCGTGCCACCCGCGCCGACACGCTCCGGGCGCTGATCCTGGAGCAGGACCAGTTCTGGACCTCCGAGGTCACGATCGAGGCGCTCCGCCAGCGCGCGCGGGTTGTCGAGGTGCCCGTCACGTTCCTCACCCGCCGGGGCGGGGTTTCGAAGAAGCCGAAGTCGTTGCGCTACGGCTGGAACTTCTCGAAGGCGATCGTCAAGACCTGGCTGCGCTAGCCGCGGCTACCTCGCCGGCCAGGCGCGCGTTCGACTCGAGCAGCGCCAGGTTCGCCTCCAGGCTCTCGCCGTCTGTGCGTTCGGACAGGCACGAGAGCAGGAACGGGGTGACCGCCTTGCCGCGGACCCCCTCGCGTTCGGCGATCCGCTCGCATGCCCTGACCGCGTCCTCGACCACCCTGGCGTCCATCGCGAACGGCTCGGGGACCGGGTTGCACAGGAGGACCGCGGCCGCGGCGTGGAGCTCGCCGAGCGCCCGAACGATGCGGGCGGCCTCCGCCGGCTCGTTCACCCGATCGTCCAGGTCGACCGGCGCCTCTCGCGCCAGGAAGAACGGCAGCCGCCAGCAGGCGTAGCCCACGACGCCGACGCCGAGCTCCTCGAGCCGCTCGGCCGTGGCGACCGGGTCGACGATCGATTTCGGACCGGAGCACACGAGCAGGACCGGGGTTCGGGCGAGCTCGATCAGGTCCGCGGATACGTCCCCGCTCGCCGGATGCACGCCGCCGATCCCGCCGGTCGCCGCGACCACGATCCCCGCCTGGTGCGCCGCCCAGATCGTGCTCGAGACCGTGGTGGCGCCCAGGCCACCCGAGGCGACCGCCACGGGGAGATCGCGTCGCGCGACCTTGGTGGCGCCGCCGGGCTCGGCGAACATGCCCAGCTCGTCCACCGAGAGCCCCACCACCACGTCGCCCTCGATCACGCCGATCCATGCGGGGACGGCGCCGGCCGAACGGATCGCGGCGTTCATCCGCTCGACGCACTCGATGTTGCGGGGCGGCGGGAGACCCTGGGAGACCACGCTCGTCTCGAGCGCGACCACGGCGTCCCCGGCGGCCAGCGCGGCCGCGACCTCGCTCGAAGGTCGGACGACGCTCAGCGCCGCCGCCTCCCCGAGGTCTCCTCATCCTCGGCCGACCGTGGGCGTTCGGGCCAGGTCTCGTAGCTCGCGGCGACGCGAGCGCCCGCTCGGCATGCCGAGGCCAGCGCGTCACCCGGCGAGCGTCCGGCGGCGAGCGACGCCAGGAGTACGCCGTTGAACGCGTCCCCGGCGCCGGTCGGATCCTTCTCGATCACGGCGTCGGTCGCGTTGCGGATCACGAGCCCCTCCCACGACATCAGGGCCCCCTCGTCCCCCTGCTTGACGCACACGACGTGGAAGCGACGCGACAGCTCGTCGAAGGCGGCGGCGCCGCGCCGGTCCGTGAGCTCCTCCGCCTCGCGTTCGTTCGCGAGCAGCATCGTCGCGGGCGCGCACGCCTCGAGGAACCGCTCCGCCCCGAACGAGCGGATCATCGGCCATGAGGCCGCGTCGACCGCGACGAACCGCGCGCGGGCGCGCTCGAGGGCGGCTACGCCCGCCGCCGAGGTCGGCTCGAACAGCAGCGAGTACCCGGACACAAGGACGGCTCCCGCCTCGAGGCGTTCGGGCAGGTCGTCGGGCGCGAGCCGCCCACCCGCGCCGCGATCCGCCACCATCGAGCGTTCGCGCGGTTCGTGGACCACGAGCATCGTCCCGGTCGCGGCGGTCCGGTCGATCGCCAAGGCAGGTTCGACACCGCGGGCGATCAGCTCCTCGCGCAGCAGCGCGCCGGCGACGTCCGAACCGATCCGGCCGTGGACGCGGGACGTCGCGCCGGCCTCGACGGCCCACACGGCGGCGTTGGCGGCGCTCCCGCCGGGTCGAACGAGGACCCGCCCGTGCACGTCGCCGCCCTCCTCCAGCCCGTCGGAGTCGACCCGCACGTCGATCATCACGTCGCCCACGGTGATCACGTCCATCGCGCTGCAGCCTACCGGGTACGGTTTCGGTGATGAGAGCCCGGACGCTCCAGCGCGGCGAGCACGTCTTCCTCCGACACATGGACGGGGCCGACGAGGCCCCGTTCCTTCGCGCGGTGCGTTCGAGCCGGAAGCTGCATCGGCCCTGGTCGTACCTCCCCGAGACCAGCGAGGACTTCCGTGACATGCTCGTCCGGCCGTTGGGCGAGTCGTACCTGATCTGCCGCAACGAGGACGGGGCGCTCGCGGGGAGTGCGAGCCTCGGGCACATCGTGTTCGGCAACCTGCGGAGCGCATATCTCGGGTATTCGGCCTTCGTCCCACACCAACGTCGGGGGTTCATGAGAGAAGGGCTCGAGCTGGTGCTGCGCCACGCGTTCGGGACGCTCGGGCTCCATCGGGTCGAGGTCAACGTCCAGCCCGACAACGACCGCTCGATCGCGCTGGCCGAGCGTCTCGGGTTCCGTCGCGAGGGATACTCGCCGCGGTACCTGAAGGTCGGTGGGAGGTGGCGCGACCACGTCCGGTTCGCGATGCTGGCCGACGAGTTCTCGCCGACGGCGACGCGCCGGCGCCCCTAGCCCTCGGGTCAGCCGGCCTCCGCGATCCCGGCCGCCAGCGCCGCCCATCGCCCGAACGCCTCCCAGAACGGGTCGAGCCCAGGGTGTTCGAGCGGCCGGTCACCGCCACCGGTGACCAGGACCACGCCGTCCGCCGGGTGCGTCACCTCGCCAACGATCGCACCGTCGATCCCCGCCGCCCCCAGCGCTTCGACGAAGGCGTCCGCTCGATCCGCCACCACGGTCGCGATCAGGGTTCCCTCGCTGATCGAGGTGTACGGATCGATCCCGATGTGATCGCAGACGGCGCGCACCTCTTCGCGCACCGGGATCGCTTCGAGCTCGATCCGCATGCCGACCTCCGACGCCGAGGCGACCTCGGTCAACCCGCCCAGCACGCCGCCCTCGGTGGCGTCGTGCATCGAGGTCACCCCCTCGTCCCGGAGCCCGAAACCCCTGGCCACGGTCGCCTCGGGCACCACGGTCATCCGCTCGAACAGCGTGTCGGCGCGTTCGACCACCTCGGCACCGATGCCCTCGCTCAGGCGTTCGGGGAAGGTGGCCGCGAACAGCGCCGTCGCCTCGATCGCCGCTCCCTTCGTAACGATCACGCGGTCGCCGGGCCGGGCCATCGTCGGCGTGACGAACCGATCCTCCGGGCCCGTGGCGATGCAGACGGCGCCGCCGACCATTGGCCAGGTGCAGCCGTCGTACCGCGCCGTGTGGCCCGTCACGACGGCCAACCCGATGTCCTGGCACGCACGATGGAACGCGTCCCAGAGCGAAGTCAGCTCCTCGTCGGTGATCTCGGGCGGCAGGTTCAGGTCGACGGCCATCCACCGGAGCGGCAGGCCGCTCGTGGCAGCGTCGGAGGCGAGGATGTGCACCGCGAACCACGCCGCCCGCTCCCACCCGTAGGCAGGCACGATGAAGACCGGGTCGGCCGTGAGCGCCATCGCGACGCCATCCGCCACCCGGACGACGCCGACGTCCACGCCGTGCAGAGGCCCGACCAACACGTCGTCGTCCTTCGCGCCTAGCCGCCGCAGGATCACCTGCTCGAACAGCTCCGCCGTCGCCTTCCCCGTGCGCTGCTCGCTCATCCCTTCCCTTCCTCCCAACGGTGCACTGCGTCCACCAGTGCCTCCGTGGCGCGGACGGGGTCCGGCGCTGCGCCGACCGCCGACACCACGCCGATCCCCGCCGCTCCCGCGTCGAGCACGTCGGCGGCGTTCTCGGCACGGATGCCCCCGATCCCCACCACCGGCAGCGCGGTCTCCCGGGCGATCGTCCGCAGACCGTCCAGACCCCGCGGCTCGGCCTCGGGCTTGGTGGGGGTTGCCCAGACGGTGACGCCGAGGTAGTCGGCACCCGCGACCTCGGCCGCGCGCGCCTCGTCGGTCGTGGAGACGCTGACCCCGAGGACCGCGGTCGGCTCGAGGATCTCGCGAGCCGCTCCCGGGTCCTCGGCCTGACCGATGTGGGCTCCGGCGCCGACGCTCGCGGCGACCGCCACGCGGTCGTTCACGACGAACATCGCGCCGGTCTCGCGGCACCGTTCGGCGAGCTCGCCCGCGAGTGCTTCGAGACGGGCATCGGTGAGCTCGGGGGCGCGGAGCTGCACGGCGGTGGCGCCCCCGGCCAGCGCCGCCTCGGCCACGTCGCGATGGTTCCGACCGGGAACGAAGCCACTCGACGTCAGCACGTACACGCGGAGCGAACGTGGATCCAACGTCGACCGCGCCTTCCTCCGCCGGCATTACCCGGATCAGGTCGGTTCGGGTCGCCGCCGCGATCTGGCGGCCTCTCAGCCCGGTCGCCCGAGCTCCCCGGTTCTCGGGCCAGGATAGCCGAGGCCGCGGTCAGCGGTTCGCGGCCTGCATCCGGGCGATACGCATCTCGCGCCGGAACCGCTTCCAGTCGCTCTTGCGCGTCGAGATGACGACGTCCGTCCCGATGATCAGGAGGCCGTACCCGAGGATCGCCCACGCGGCCCATCCCGGAGCCCCGCTCGCCGGCCAGAACGCGAGCGCGAGGAACGGGCCGATCTTGCTCGCGATCGCCCCCGAGGCGTGCATCCAGGCCCGCGCCTCCGGTGCGACCCGCAGATACGCGGCGTAGTCGATCTTCAGCCCGGGGACCGGGGGGATCAGGTCGCGGATGTAGTAGGCGAGGAACCGCATCCCCATCGCGCGGCCGACCAACCAGTGCGCCGGCACGTGGAACGTCGCGGACCAGTCCAGGGCCGCGAAGATCAACGCCAACCCGGCGAGCCCCTCCGAGTTCGTCGTCAGGGCGAACGCCACCGCCGCGGCGCCGACGAGCGTGCCGACCACGAGCACCGCGTTCCCGAACCACACCGGGACGCGGAACCGCGTCCGCGCCTCGAACGCCTTCCGGTCGATCCGGCCCGCGCGTTCCGCCCAGTGGTGGGCGAGGACCTGGTCCGCCTTCACCCTGGCGAGCAGGCGCCAGAACCCGAGCGCCCGCAGGTCGCTCTGGCCGACGTCGACGGCGGCCTCGATGCGGTCGAATTCGGCCGGGAAGCCTTCCGGGTCGCTCACTCCCGCTCCTTGGCGGGCTCCACGGTTGACGCGCGTCCTCGCGCTAGGATGTTCGCTCGGACGCGCCCCCGGGCCCAGGTAGTCCGCCCGCAACGACCGAGCAGCGACGGGAGGCGACCATCTCGAAGAGCACCATCCCCGAGCGGTCCGCTCGCGCGGATCTCGCGTTCGCGCTGAACACGCTCGACGGCCGGTACCACGTCGTCGATCGTATCGCCGCGGGCGGCATGGGCGAGGTCTACCGCGGCCGCGACGCGGTGCTCGAACGCCCGGTGGCGATCAAGGTCCTGCACCGGAACCTCGCGGGCGACGCGGGCTTCATCGAACGCTTCCGGCGGGAGGCACGCGCCGCCGCCAACCTCAACCACCAGAACATCGTGGCCGTCCACGACTGGGGCAGCGTCGACGGCATCTATTACATGGTGATGGAGTACGTCCCCGGGCTCTCGGTCCGCGAGATCCTGCACGCCGTGGGCCTCCTCGCCCCGGCGCAGGCGGCCGACGTGCTCGAGCAGACGCTCGCGGCGCTCCAGCACGCGCACCGCCAGGGCATCGTGCACCGGGACGTGAAGCCGGAGAACCTGATGGTGACACGGGACGGCATCGTCAAGGTCGCGGACTTCGGCCTCGCGCGGGCGTTCGCCGACGCGCAGATCACCGAGGCGGGCAACGTGACCGGGACCGTGCAGTACCTGGCGCCCGAGCAGCTCCAGGGCGAGCCCGCCGACCCGCGCACCGACCTGTACGCGTTGGGGGTCGTCGCGTTCGAGTTGCTGACGGGCCGGCTCCCGTTCGCCGGCGAGACCCCGATGGCGGTCGCGTACCAGCACATCCATGAGCCGATGCCGCGTCCGTCCTCGGCGAATCCCGCGGTGCCGGCCTCGCTCGACGGCTGGGTGGCCTCGGTGACCGAGAAGCAGCGCGAGCTCCGTCCCGAGTCGGCGGCCGAGGCCCGGCGCGATCTCGAGGCCGAGGCACGCTCGCTGCCGGCGGCGCCGCCGCTCGCGTCGCTCGTGCCCGAGGTCGCGGTGATCCCCGACGGCGACGTCGTGGCGCCCGGCGCGTCACGCTCGGACCCGGCCGAGACCGTCACGATCCCCGGACGCGCGCTCGGGCGTTCGAAGCGGAAGCGCCGCAAGGGCCGGTGGGCGCTCGGGATCGTGCTGGCGCTCCTCGCGATCGGCAGTGCGGCATGGGCCTCGTGGACCTGGCTGATCCCGCACGAGGTCGACGTCCCCAAGGTCGTCGGCCTCACCGTCGAGAACGCCCAGGCGCAGCTCGAAGACGCGGGGCTCGTCGTTCGGATGGCGGAGGGCCGCCACTCGTCGAAGGTGCCCGAAGGGAGCGTCGTCGGCGTGCAACCCCCCGAGGGAACGACGCTCGAACGCGGCGACCGCGTCACGCTGTTGCCATCGCTCGGTCCCCCGCCGGTCCCCGTCCCGAACCTCGTCGGGCTGCCGCTGGCCGGCGCCAAGGACGCGCTCCGCGAGGCGCATCTGAAGATCGGCGACGTCACGAAGGCTTTCAACGAGCGCTTCGACGCGGACCGGGTGGTGCGTCAGAGCGTGCAGCCCCACGCGCAGGCGCCGCTCGGCAGCCGGATCGACCTCGTGGTGAGCAAGGGACCGACCCCGGTTCCGGTCGAGAAGGTCATCGGGCTGCGCCAGGACCAGGCGGTCGCCGTCCTCGAGTCCCAGGGATTCGTCGTCGACACGGAGGAGGAGTTCTCCGATCGGGTCGACAAGGGCGCCGTGATCTCGCAGTCGCCGGCGAAGGGCACCGACCTGCAGCCGGGCGAGACCGTCACGATCGTCGTCTCGAAGGGACCCACCGAGTTCCCGATGCCCAACGTCGTCGGCATGGAGCGAGACGCGGCGGTCGCGAAGCTCCGGAGCCTCGGACTGCTGGTGGACGTCGCGATCGTGCCCGGGCACGGCGGCTCGCGCGTCGTGTTCCAGGAGCCGGCGAGCGGCACCACGGTCCGCGCCGGCGACCTCGTCCACATCTACGTGGCGTGAGGGTCGGCGCCCATCTGCGGAGTGGACTCCGCACCGCGATCCCGCTCGCCCGCGAGACCGGCGCCGAGGTCGTTCAGCTCTTCATCTCGAACCCCCGTGCGTGGTCCGGGCCGCGCCTGGAGACCGCGGAGGCGTTCGGCGCGGACTGGCGCGAGGCGGCGATCGGTCCGCTCTTCGTGCACGCGCCGTACCTGGTGAACATCGCGTCGCCCAACCCTGAGTTCCTCGCCAAGTCGGTCGAACTCTGTCGGCGTTCGGTCGCGGCATGCGGCGTGCTCCAGGCGGGCGGGTTCGTCGTCCACTCGGGAGCCGGCGGCGAGGCGGAGGTCGCCGACGCGCTCGACCGTTCGGCGACCGTGCTTCAGGCCACCCTCGCCGAGACGCCCGACGAGACCCAGCTCCTCGTCGAGCTGATGGCGGGCACGAGCGGGGCGGTCGCCTCGACGCTCGGCGAGGCTCGGACGCTGTTCGACGCCGTGGACGACGAGCGGCTCGGGCTCGTCCTCGACACGTGTCACTTGTTCGCGACCGGGTACGCGCTCGACGAACCCGAGGGTGTCGAGGCCCTGTTCGCCGAGCTCCGGGAGGTAGACCTCGCCGACCGGCTGCGGCTGATCCACATGAACGACGCGAAGTTCGAACGCGGTTCCAAGCGCGACCGGCACGAGATCGTGGGCGAGGGAGGCATCGGCCTCGAGGGTTTCCGCGCGATCGTCACCCAACCCGAGGTGCGCGACCTCTCGGTGGTGGTCGAGACCCCGTCGTCCGGGGAGCGCCGCCGAGATGAGCTCGAGACGATCCGCTCGCTAGCGAGATCGGGCGTATGACGGGGAGGTCATAGCCAGTCGATCCGGCGGAAGAGGCCGTAGAGCCCGATGGTGCCTCCGACGATCAGGGCGGTGGAAACGACGGCGCCCCATGGCCTGGCGAAGCCCGGGAACGGAACGTTCATCCCGTAGTAGCCGGTGACGAGGGCAGGGACCGCGATGATGGCTGCCCAGCTGCTGACCTTCTTCACGATCTGGTTCTGCCGGTAGTCGCGCAGACTGAGGTTCGTTTCGACGATGGTACTCACGAGATCACGGAGTGAGTCGGAGGACTCGGTCACACGCAGGGTGTGGTCGTAGACGTCTTGGAAGTAGGGATACAGCGCTTCCGCCACGGCGGTATGTTCGCGCCGCATGAGCGAGCTGATCGCTTCACGCATCGGGACCACCAGCCGATGGAACCGGACCATGGCCCGACGCATGTCGAACCAGTGCCGCTGCTGGGCGGGGTCGAGAGGTCGGTCCGCGAAGATCCCTTCGCTCACCTCTTCGTAGTACTCGTCGAAGGCCTGCACCGCATCGAAGTAGCTGTCGACGATGACGTCGAGCAGGCCGTAGAGCAGGAAACCCACCCCGTGCACCGCGAGATCGGGGGAGCGGTCCCAGCGCTCCAACACCGGAGCGATCGAGAAGCCCTCGTTCTTGCGGACCGTGATCAGCCAGCGTTCGTTGATGAACGCGTCGATCTCGGTCTCGTCGAGGGCGCCCCCCTCGAGGTCGACGCGCACCGCATGACAGGAGAGGAACAGGTGGGTCGCGTACCGATCGAGCTTGGGACGTTGGTGAGGCCCGAGGGCGTCCTCGACGGCCAGCTCGTGCAGGCTGAGCTCGATCGCGAGCTCGTCGAGCTGTCCCTTCGAGGGGGCGCAGAAGTCCACCCACACGACGGTGTCGGGCTCCCCGAGGAACTCCGAGACGTCGGTCACCGGGAAGCCTTTGGCTTCCAGTAAACCCTTGCGGTACATCCTGGTCGCGGGATCCCCCATCGACATCAGTCCTCCATCGCCCCCCGTAGGGCTTCGGCCGCATCCTCCGGTTCGGGTTGGATTATCCACGCCCACCGTCAACCAACCCGGAGCGGACGTGCGATCGAGCGGCACAGGCGTCGGTATCGAGCACCCAGCGAGCCGGTGCCTGATGGCGTTCATCAGGCTTACACATGGATCCCCACGTGGATCGACGCACCGACCGCCACCCGCAGGTCTCGTATCGTGGCGGGATGGATGCCACGACGGCGGTCGTCGTGATCGAGATCCCCGGGGGGTCGCGGAACAAGTACGAGCTCGACGCCACGACCGGCCAGATCTTCCTCGATCGCATGCTGTTCACGGCGACGAGGTACCCGGCCGACTACGGCTTCATCGAAGGGACGCTCGGCGGCGACGGCGATCCGCTCGACGCCCTCGTGTTCGTGGGGGAGCCCACCTTCCCGGGATGCCGCTCCTGGTCCGGCCGGTCGGCGTGTTCGTGATGCGCGACGAGAAGGGCCCGGACGAAAAGGTCCTGTGCGTCCCTCTCCGCGACCCCGCCTGGTCAAACGTTCAGGAGCTCGCCGACCTGCGCCCGACGTTGCTGGCGGAGATCGAGCACTTCTTCGTCGTCTACAAGGACCTCGAGGATCACGCCACCGAGACCGACGGCTTCCGGGATCGTGAGACCGCCCTCGAGATCATCCAGGAGGCGCGCGAGCGGGCAAGCGCTCGGGGCTAGAGACTACCTACGGCTCGAGCTCGGCCCGCGGACCCTCCTGGTAGGAGTAGCGCTCCTCCGCCCAGGGTTCGGCGTGGATGTGGTAACCGCGCACCTCCCAGAAACCGCGCTTGTTCTGCGCGGAGAACTCGAGCCCCCTGAGCCACTTCGCGCTCTTCCACGCGTAGCGCTTCGGCACGACGAGGCGGAGCGGGAAGCCGTGCTCGCCGGTGAGAGGCTCGCCGCCGTGGGCCCACGCGACGAGCACGTCGTCGTCCAGCATCGCCTGGAGCGAGAGGTCCGACGTGTAGCCGTAGTCGCAGTGCGCGATCACCCACTTGGCCTCGTCCTGCACCCCCGCCTTCTCGGCGAGGACACGGAACGGCACGCCGGTCCACGTGTTGTCGAGCGTCGACCAGCCGGTCACGCAGTGCATGTCCGCCTGGACGTCGGCCGGGCCGAGCGCCTTCAGCTCGGCGTACGTGAGCGAGTAGGGGGTGTCCACGAGGCCGTTCACCTCGAGGTTCCACGTCGACTCGTCGAAGTCCGGGATCGGGCCGAAGTGGAGGACGGGCCACGTCTTCACGAGCCGCTGGCCGGGGGGGATGCGCTTCGCGATCTCCTCCGGGTACCTCGGGCCGAACAGCTTCACGGCTGAACCTCCTATCGGGCTGCCACGGCCCGCCAGGCCGCGATCGCCGTCTCGATGTCCTCGTCGGCGATGTCGACGTGCGTGACCATCCGGACCTTGCCCGAGACTACGCTCGCCCCGACACCATGACCCTCGAGCCGGTTCGCGACCTCGAGGGGCGTCATCGCCATCGATGCTTCCGTGTCCGCGAAGACCATGTTCGTTTCAACATCCGCGGGATCCAGACTGCCGGGCACGATCTCGGCCACGGCCTCCCCGAGCCGACGGGCCCGCCCGTGGTCCCTGTGGAGGCGCCGCGGGCCCTCCTCGAGCGCGACCAGCCCGGCGGCCGCGACGACCCCGGCCTGCCGCCAGGCCCCGCCGAACAGGATCTTGATCCGGCGACCCTCCCGCATCTGCTCCGCCGTGCCGCACACGAGCGAACCGATCGGCGCCCCGAGCCCCTTCGAGACGCAGAACATCAGCGTGTCGACCTCGGCCGCGTACTCGGCGACGTCCACACCGGAAGCTACGCTCGCGTTGAAGATCCGCGCGCCGTCCAGGTGGACCGCGACGCCGGCCTCCTCGGCGACCTTGCGGATCGCCCGGAAGTCATCGACATCCATCACGGTTCCCCCCGCGTGCCCGCTCGTGTTCTCCAGGCAGACGAGGTCCACGATCTCGACGTCGTACGGCTCATCCGGCTCGAGGGCCGCTCGGACCTGGTCCGCGCTGATCCGGCCGCGGTGGTCGCCGTGGACGGTCCGATACGCGATCCCGGACAGCACGGCCGCGCTCATCACCTCGGTCGAGGCGACGTGCGACAACGGTTCGGCCACCACGAGGTGCCCGGGGCCGGAGAACTGCAGGCGCAGCGCGATCTGGTTCGCCATCGTCCCGCTCGGCACGAACAGCGCGGCCTCCTTGCCGGTGATTTCCGCGGCGAGCTCCTGGAGGCGGTTGACCGTGGGATCGTCCCCGAACCAGTCGTCGCCCACCTCGGCCTCGGCCATGGCCCGGCGCATCGCGATGGACGGCTTGGTCACCGTGTCCGAACGCAGGTCGACCCGGAAGCTCTTCATGGGCATCGAGTATATGGACCGCCCACCGGAGCCTCAGTACAGGAACATCGGCTTGCCGTCGACGTGGCGGATCTTGGGACGGTACGCCTCGACGTCGTAGAGCGCCCCCACGTCTACGCGCTTGACGCCCTGGCGGACGACGGGGAGCGGCACGTTGGTGTAGTTGCCGTTGCGGAGCGCCACCAGCCGCCCGAACTGGCGCTCGATCACGAGGTCCGCCGCCATCACGGCGTAGTTGGTCGCGACCATCAGGTCGAGCGAGTCGGGCGAACCCGAACGCATCAGGTAGCCCACCTGCTGGTAGATGATGCCCTCGCCGGTGATCTCGCGCAGAGCCTCGCCTGCCACCTGCCCGATGCCGCCGAGCTTGAGGTGCCCGAATGCATCGGCCATCCCCGCGTGAACGGTCTCGCCGCCGAGCATCGTGGCGCCCTCGGAGATCGTCATCATCGCGTAGTTGCTGGGGTTGGCGCGCTTGTCCTGCATCAGCTTGCTCGCGAGCTTCTCGACGTCGAACGGGACCTCGCTGATCACCGCGCGCTCGACCCCAGACAGGTACGCGGAGACGAGCGATGTCTCACCGCTGTAGCGGCCGAACACCTCGACGACCGCCAACCGTTCGTGCGAGCCGGCGCTGGTCCGGAGCTGGTGGATGAAGATCACCGTGCGCGTGATCGCCGTCGAGAACCCGATGCAATAGTCGGTCCCGTGGACGTCGTTGTCCATCGTCTTCGGGATCGCGACGACCGGGACGCCCTCCTCGTGCAGCCGGAGCGCGAACGAGAGCGTGTCGTCGCCCCCGATCGGCAGGAGCGCGTCGATGCCGAGCCGGTCGAGCACCTTGAGGACGTGCGGCGTGTGGTCGACGGGCCCCTCGTGGTCCTCCGAGCGCAGGAACGCAGGCTCCTCGGACGATCGGACCTTCGCGGGATTGGTTCGGGATGTGTGCAGGATCGTTCCGCCGCTCCGGTCGATCGTGCGGACGGCCGACGCGTCGAGTTCGACGATGTTGGTGGCGACGGAGGCCGGGTCGTCGGGATCGCATTCGAGGAGCCCACCCCACCCGCGCCGGATCCCGGCGACCTGGTGGCCCTCCTCGGTGGCCCGCAGCGTGGCCGCCTTGATGCACGCGTTGAGGCCGGGGACGTCGCCGCCGCCCGTGAGGATGCCGATCTTCACGGGCGCCTCCGCTCCTCGAAGAACAGCTCCGCGACGGCGACGAGCTCCTCGGGGACCGGCCGGACCTTCGCGGCCTCGGCGAGCGGCACCTCGCCGATCCGATCGCCCTGCAACGCCACCATCTGGCCGAACCCGCCCCGCGCGATCAGGTCGGTCGCCGCCGCCCCGAACCGGGTCGCGATGATCCGGTCCGCGGCCACCGGGGAGCCGCCGCGCTGGACGTGACCGAGCACGGTCACGCGCGTCTCCCAACCGGTCAGCTCCTCGAGCCGGGGCGCGATCTCGTACGCGATCCCGCCGAAGCGCGGCGCCCCCCGAGGGTCCTTCGGGTAGTCGGGCATCGTCATCGTGCCCTCGGCCGGCATCGCGCCCTCCGCCACGACCACGATCGAGAACGAGTGGCCCCTCAGGTGGCGGCGCCGGAGCACGGAGGCCACCTCGTCCAGATCGAACGGGCGCTCGGGCAGCAGGATCGTGTCGGCGCCCCCCGCGATCCCCGACGAGAGCGCGATCCAGCCGGCGCTGCGACCCATCACCTCGACCACCATCAAGCGGTCGTGGCTCTCGGCGGTGGTGTGGAGCCGGTCGATCGCATCGGTGGCGACCTGCACGGCGGTCGCGAACCCGATGCACGCGTCGGTGCCCGACAGGTCGTTGTCGATCGTCTTCGGGATGCCGACCACCGGCACGCCCTCGGACGACATGTGCGCCGCGGCGCCCATCGTCCCCTCGCCGCCGATCGTGACCAGGGCGTCGACCCCCAGGTCCGCAAAGGTGCGGCGGACCCGTTCCACCCCCTGCTCGTGGTACGGGTCCGCGCCCGATGAACCCAGGATGGTCCCGCCGCGGTGCAGGATGCCTTGCACGGACGACGACGTGAGCTCGAGGACGTCCCCGTCCATGACCCCCCGCCAGCCCTTGCGGAACCCGAGGACCTCGAACCCGTGCGCGCCGATCGCCGTTCGCACGACCGCGCGGATCGCCGCGTTCAGCCCGGGCGCGTCCCCGCCCGCCGTGAGGACTCCGATGCGTGTGGTCATCCGTCGAGCTCCTGTCGGGGCGTGCCTTCGGTCAAGTCCCGTCGCCGGGGTGTCGAGAACCTGGATTGTACGGACCGGTCAACAGACCGGTTCTCGTGCCGACCGGATCTGACCGGCTCGCGCCGGCGCTCGGGTAGCATGGCGTCGTGCTCGCCGCGTGGGGTCTGCTCGAGTGGACGTTCGCCCTCCTCTTGGTCGGCCTGACGGGGGCGGTCGGGCTCGTGTTCCTGTACATGGTCGGGACGCTGTTCGTGAACCCCGGCCGGCGCAAGCGCTCGGTGTGACCCGCGCCCCCGGCGCGACGGGCTAGCCCCCAGCGGCGCGGGACCCGAGCTCGCGGTCGAGCAACAGCATCGGCGCCGGCTCGCCCCCGAGGGTCTTCAGCATCTGGACGATCCCGGCCGCGGTGCGCTCCTCCTCGACCTGCTCGGCCACGAACCACTGCAGGAAGACCTGGCTCGCGTAGTCGCCGTGCTGCACGGCCATGCCGTAGAGCCCGTCGATCATCATCGTCACGTTCATCTCGTGCGCGAGCGCCTGCTCGAACGCCCCCTGCGGCGAGCCGAAGTCCGACTGGGGCGCGTCGATGCCCGTGAGCATGACGCGACCGCCCCGATCCACCACGTGCCGGAGGAACTTGAGCGCGTGCTCCCGCTCCTCGTCCGACTGCAGCTTGAACCAGTGCGCGAACCCCGGCAGCGCCTGCTCCTCGCAATAGGCGGACATGGCGAGGTACAGCTGGGACGAGTAGAGCTCGGCGGCGATCTGGGTGTTCATCGCGTTCTCGATGTCGGGTGAGAGCATCCCCGGTCCTCCTTCGGAGCGATGATCCAGCCTACTCCTGCCCCGGCAGCGTGAGCTCGGCGACGAGCGGTCGGTGGTCCGAGGCCTCGCGCGCGTCGGGGCCGGGCGGCACCAGGACCCGTTCGACCACGATGCCGTCGGAGACAAAGAGGTAGTCGATCCGGGCCGTCGGTTCCTCGGCCGGGAAGGTCTCGCCCTCCGCGTCACCGCCGAGCAGCCAGGCGTCGCGGAACCGCTCGGACAGGAACCCCACGGCCCGGCCGTCCGGCCTCTCGTTCAGGTCGCCGCCGGCCACGATCGGGGCGTCGACGCCCTCGACCAGCGCGGCGAGCGCCCTTGCGTGCGCGAGCCGCTCACGTGGATGCAGCCCCAGATGCGTCGAGATCGCGCAGAGCCTCGCGTCGCCGTGTGCGAGGCTCGCGACGAGCGCGCCGCGCGGGGAGAGCCACGGGCCCCCTTCGAAGCGGTGCTGCCGGCGCGCGGCGATCCCCCACGGCGGCCGGACGAGCACCGCGTCTTTCACGCGGCGGCGGAGCGGCGACCACGGGTCGGCGGCCAGATCCATGCCGAGGGCCTTCGCGAACCGCCGGACGCGCCACCTGCCTCCGGTCTCGTTCACCAGGAGCACGTCGGGCCGGAAGTGACCAACCAGCCGCACCAGCCGTTCGGATCCGTCCCGGAACCCCCGGACGTTGTAGACGACGACACGCACACGCATCCGGACGCTGCCTCAGTCGGAGACGATGCTCGTCCCAGACTCCCCCGACAGGACCGCGGCCGCCGCGTCGAGATCGCCGACCGCCGACCGCCCACCGACCTGCTCGACGAAACGTGCCGCGGCCTCGACCTTCGGGCCCATCGAGCCGGCACCGAACTCCCCCGCCTCGAGCATCTCGCGCGCTTCGGAGGCGGTCATCCGCTCGATCGCCTCGGCGCGCTCGGTCCCGAACCCCCGCTGCACGGCCTGCACGTCGGTGAGGATCAACAAGGTCGAAGCCTCGACGTCGCGCGCGAGGATCGCCGCGGCCAGGTCCTTGTCGACAACGCCCTCGCGGCCGACCAGCCGGGGGCCGTCCTCGACCACCGGGATCCCACCCCCACCGGAGGCGATCACGATCGTGCCGTCGCCGACCAGGGTTCGGATCACGGGCGCCTCGACGATGGAATACGGATCCGGCGAGGGCACGACGCGGCGGAACCCGCCGTGCGGGTCGGGCCCGAGCACCCATCCCCGCTCGGTCTCGAGCTGCCTCGCCTCGGCCTCCTCGTAGAACGGTCCGATCGGCTTGGTCGGGTCCGCGAACGCCGGATCGTCCGGTCGCACGCGCGTCAGCGTGAGCACGGTCGCTACCGGCCGCTCCATGCCGCGTTCGAAGAAGACGTCCCCGATCGTGACCTGGAGCAGATAGCCGATCAGCCCCTGGCTCTCGGCGCCGCAGACGTCGAGCGGCATCGGGTGCACCCACCGCTTCGCGGCCTCCTGCTGGAGGAGGATCCGGCCCACCTGCGGGCCGTTCCCGTGGGTGAGGACGACCTCCCACCCGGCCGCGGCGATGTCGGCGATCCCCTCGGCCGCCGAACGCGCCGACCCGTACAGGTTCTCGAACGTGTCGTCCTGCCCGCGACGCAACAGCGCGTTCCCACCGAGCGCCACGACGACGCGTTCCATCGATGCCCTACTCGAGGACCGGCTTCAGCACGTCGAGCAGACTCGGCGAGTCCGGGAGCACCTCGAGGTCGTAGCGGACACGCACCGCCGGCTTGCGGATCTCGATCACGCGGCGGAGGTCGATCGGCGTGCCGATCACCACGACGTCGGCCTCGGCGGAGTCGATGATCCTCTCCATCTCGGCCAGCTGGCCGTTCGAGTAGCCCATCGCCGGCAGCACCGGCCCGACGTCGTACTTGCGGAAGGTCTCGTCGATCGTTCCGATCGCCCAGGGGCGCGGGTCGACGATCTCGGCGGCGCCGTGGGTCCGGGCCGCGACGACGCCCGCGCCGAACTTCATCTCGCCGTGCGTCAGGGTCGGGCCGTCCTCGACCACGAGCACGCGCTTGCCCCCGATCGCGTGGGGGTCGTCCACCGTCACGCGGCTGTTGGCCCTGACGACCGTCGCGGACGGGTTCACGCGGCGGATCGTGTCCATCAGCGCGTTCACCTGATCGATCGACGCCGAGTCCATCTTGTTGATCACGATCACGTTGGCCATGCGCAGGTTGGCCTCGCCGGGGTGGTAGCGGGTCTCGTGACCGGCGCGGAGCGGATCGGCGACCACCACGTGAACGTCCGGCGCGTAGAAGGGCAGATCGTTGTTCCCGCCGTCCCACAGCAGCACGTCGCACTCGGCCTGCGCCTGCTTGAGGATGTCGCCGTAGTCGACGCCGGCGTAGATGATCGTGCCCGAGGTGATGTGAGGCTCGTACTCCTCGCGCTCCTCGATCGTGGTGTCGAAGCGGTCGAGGTCCTCGAGCGTCGCGTATCGCTGCACCCGCTGCGCCTCGAGGTTCCCGTACGGCATCGGATGCCGTACCGCCACGACACGCTTCCCGGCCCCCTTGAGCGTCCCGGCGATCGCGCGGGTCGTCTGGCTCTTGCCCGAGCCCGTCCGCACGGCGCAGACGGCGACGACCGGAACGGTGGCCGTCAGCATCGTCTCGCGCGGGCCGAGCAACTCGAAGTTCGCACCCGCCGCGAGCACCTCGCTGGCCTTGTGCATCACATACTCGTGGCTCACGTCCGAGTAGCTGAAGACGACGTCGTCGATGCGCTCGTCCTTGATCAGCTGGGTGAGCTCGCTCTCGTCGTGGATCGCGATCCCGTTCGGGTAGCGCTCGCCGGCGAGGCTGGGCGGGTACCTCCGATCGTCGATGAACGGGATCTGCGTCGCGGTGAACGCGATGACCTCGTAGCGACGGTCGTCGCGGTAGGCGACGTTGAAGTTGTGGAAGTCGCGCCCGGCGGCTCCCATGATGAGGACACGACGCGGCATGGCCGGGGTCCTTTCCGAGGGTCCGAGGGTTTGATGCGCGGGAGAACCTCGCCGGCCCGCGCAGGGCGGGACCCCGGCGAGGCCCGCTCTTCAAAGGGGAATCTACCCGGGACGGGCGGCTTCCGGCATCAGCCCTTCGGCGACGGCTCCTCGACCCACCCGGACGCTCCCACCCGCCCGAACGGCCTAGCGAAGTGGCTCACCGCGACGCTCCAGCCCTCGGCCCGGGCCTGTCCCACGAGACGGACGCGCGATCGGCTCGCCTCGTCCGCGTCGACGTCGTGGTTCGAGGGGCGGTCCGGCCGCGAAACCTGGATCGGGGTGTGCAGGAGATCGCCGGTGAACAGCATCGATCCGTCGCCGTCTTCGAGCACCACCGATCGATGGCCCGGCGTATGCCCCGGCGAATGCGCCACGCGCACGTCCGGCCACACCTGGCGATCCTCGGCGCCGAGATCGACCATCCCGAGCTCGAAAAGCCGCTGCATCGCGCCGCGCGCCCAGTTGGGATGCTCCGGCCCAACGGCCCGAGACCAGTCCGCGGGATGCACGACGTGCACGGCGTTCGGGTAGCGAGGTTCGCCGCCCACGACCGAGCCGCCGGCGTGGTCCGCATGCAGGTGGGTGTGGACGACCAGACGGACGTCGGCCGGATCGGCCCCGGCGATCCGGAGCGCCTCCTCGAGCGGCGTGTGCTCGGCCCAGGGGCGGACCGGCGGGAACGGGCTCACACCCGCATCGACCAGCACCAGACCGGTCGGCGTGCGGAGCGCGAACGCGTGGACGTGCCACGGCCACGATCGCTCGTCGACGAACGCCCACGGATAGCGAGCGCGCTCGGCGTTCCAGTCGACCTCGGCGCCCGGCATCTCGTCCGAGAGCTCGAGCGGCGCGTAGCCCTCGCAGACCACCGAGACCTCGACGCCCCCAACCTGGTTCGGCTCGTGCATCCGCCTCGACCCTAACCGGCCCGCCTAGACTTCGCCCGTGGCCGAATGTCCGAACTGCGGGTACGCGAACGCCGAGGACGCGAAGTTCTGCTCCGAGTGCGGGACCAGGCTCGATGCCGTCGCCGGGACCCCGCGCGATGTGCGCAAGACCGTCACGGTCGTGTTCTGCGATGTGACCGGCTCGACCTCCCTCGGCGAGCGACTGGATCCCGAATCCTTGCGCACCGTGATGTCGCGCTACTTCAAGCGGATGCAGGCGGTGCTCGAGTCCCACGGCGGCACGGTCGAGAAGTTCATCGGCGACGCCGTGATGGCGGTGTTCGGGATCCCGGTCCTACACGAGGACGATGCGGTCCGGGCCGTGCGCGCCGCGGGTGAGATGCGGAGTGCCTCGCCGACCTGAACACCGACCTCGAACGCGAGTGGTCCGTGGCGATCAAGACCCGGATCGGCATCAACACCGGTCCCGTGGTGGCAGGCGACCCGACGGCGGGACAGGCCCTCGTCACCGGGGACGCGGTCAACACCGCCGCCCGCCTGGAGCAGGCGGCCGAACCCGGCGAGATCCTGATCGGCGAAGAGACATTCGGGCTGGCCCGCGACGCGATCGAGGCCGAGGCGGTCGACCCGCTCGCGCTGAAGGGCAAGGCCGACACCGTGGGGGCGTACCGGTTGCTCTCGGTTCGCCCGGGCGTGGCCGGTCACGAACGGCGCCCGGACTCCCCCATGGTCGGGCGCGACCTGCAGCTGCGGATGCTCCTCGACGCGTTCGAGGCGGCGACCACCGAGGACCAACGGGAGGGCCGATCTCCGTCGCACTAGGCGACGCGGCGACGAGCCGGCACCCGCGTCCTGAGGAGCTCCTTGGCGTGCAGGATGTCCGGATCGCGAGGGTCGAGCGAAAGGACCTCCGGGAGCGTGGTCTTCCTCAGGAGCTTGTTCTTCTCGATCCGTTCGCGACGCATGCCGCCTCCTCCGCTACCCGTGCTTCGCAGCGGAGGAACCGAAGGATCACCCACCGAGATCGGACGGCTCGTCGACGTCGAAGTGGGTTCGGCGCTCGGGGTCGAGCGTCAACCATGTCGGTTCGTCAATCACGGCGAGCCGGAGCGCGTCGAGCAGGTCGCGGAGCGCGCGCCGACCGTCGTGCAGGAGCGCATGCGCGACTTCGAGCGCCTTCGCCGTTCGAACGACGCTCGGCAACGGTCCGAACCGATCGCCGTCCTGCAGCACCACCGCATCGACACCGGCCTCCCCCGCGACCTGCAGCATCTCGAGCAGCACCCGGGTCTGTAGGTCCGGCATGTCGCCGCCGGTGAGCAGGGCGAGCTCGGTCGCGACCGCGAGCAACCCGGCGTGGGCCCCGGCGAGCGGGCCCTGGCCCTCGGTCGGGTCGCGGGCGAACCGTGCCGGGGCGCCGATCGGCATCGACGGCTCGGGGACGTTCGGTGCGAGCACGACGATCACCTCCAAACACACCTCGCCGAGGCGCAGGATGGCATGCTGCAGCATCGGCATCCCGCGGTAGGGCTCGGCGAGCTTGTCCCGGCCGAACCTCGTCGAACGTCCTCCCGCCAGGACGACGCCCGTGACCTCAGGCAGGCCGGTCCTCCGTCGACGCGGATCCCGGGCCGCCGGCATCGTCGTGGTCCGTTGACGGAGCGGCCGCCCGGTTCTGCACGAACTGGAACCCGAACCGTCCTTTGATGCACAGGTGACCGCGCGTCACGTCGTTGTCCGCCGGCGAGGTGACCTTCACGATCGAGTTGTCCTGCACGTGGACCTCGAGGTCGCAGCCGACGCCGCAGTACGGGCAGATCGTCTCGGTCATCGTCTGCTGCGACTCGTCCCACGTCCCGGCCTCGCGCATCTCGTGCTCGCTCGTGAACATCAGCGCGCCGGTCGGGCACACGCCGATGCAGTTCCCGCAGTACACGCACGCGGAGTCCGGCAGCCCGACGTCGAACTCGGTCGAGATCCGCGCGTCGAACCCCCGACCCGCCACCGAGATCGCGAACGTGTTCTGTGCGTCGACGCCGCACGCCTCCACGCACTTGTAGCAGAGGATGCACTTCGAGTAGTCGCGGACGTAGAGCTCGTTGTCCACCTTGACCGGCTGCCGGACGGTCTCGGCCGCCGCGCCGTCCTGCTCGTGATGGTGGCCGGCGTGCCGCGCGTCGCGCTCGCCCGCGGCCGCGGGCTCGGCCGGCGCACCGTAGCGGGCAGGGATCGGCGCCGTAGTCGTTCTGCCACCGTTCGACGTCCGTGACCGGTGAGCCCGACGTCGACGCTCGAACCCAGGAACTCGAGCACCATCTTGCGCGAGAGGCGGACGCGCTCGGAGTCCGTCTTGACCTTCATCCCCGCCTCGGCCTTGCGGGCGCACGAGGGCACGAGCACCCGCGAGCCCTCGAGCTCGACGACGCACACCCGGCACGCGTTCACCGGCGTGAGGTTGTCGGCGAAGCAGAGGGTCGGCGTGTCGACGCCCTCGCCGCGGAGCGCGTCCAGGATGGTCGAGCCCTCGGGCACGCGGACGGCCCTGCCGTCGACATCCAGCTCGACCAGGCGCGTGGGCGGCGCAAGCGGGACGACCGTCATGTGGCACCCCCGTCGAAGATCTTGAGGCGGTGGATCGCCGAGTCGACCGCGTTCGCGGCCAGCTGCCCGAGACCGCAGATCGACGCGTCCCGCATCACCTGTCCGATCTCGCCGATCAGCGCGAGCTCATCGGTGAGCGAGCCGTTCGCGCGACCCTTGATCACCCGGGCGAGCGCCTCCTCTTGCCGGACGGTCCCGACCCGGCACGGGACGCACTGCCCGCACGACTCGTCGCGGAAGAACGACGCGATCCGCAGCACGATGTCGGCGAGGTCCACGTCCTCGTCGAACACCATCACCACCCCCGACCCGAGCGTCACGCCTGCCGCCTTGGAGTCCTCGAACGTCAGTCGCAGGTCGAGGTCATCCGGCGTAACGAACGATCCCGCCGCCCCACCAAGGAGGATCGCCTTCATCGCCTTGCCGTCCCGCACGCCGCCCGCCATCTCGAGGAGCTCGCGGAGCGTGATGCCGTGCTCGACCTCGTACACGCCCGGTCGTTCGACGCATCCGGACAGGCAGAACAGACGCGGCCCCGTCGAGTCCGACGTGCCGATCTCCGCGTACGCCCCGCCGCCGAGCGTGAGCACCTCGAGCACGTTGACGAGCGTCTCGACGTTGTTGATGCCGGTCGGCTTGCCGAACAGGCCCCTCTCAACCGGGAAGGGCGGCTTGTTGCGCGGCTCGCCGCGCTTGCCCTCGATCGAGTTGAACAACGAGGTCTCCTCGCCGCAGATGTAGGCGCCGGCGCCTCTGCGGAGCTCGACGTCGAAGGCGAACCCCTCCCCCATCACGTCGGACCCGAGGAACCCGTGCGCGTACGCCTGGTCGATCGCGTGCTCGAGCATCGCGCTCGCGTTCGGGTACTCCCCGCGGATGTAGATGAAGCCCTTCTCGGAGCCGGTCGCGAAACCGGCGATCGTCAGCGACTCGAGGACGGCCAACGGGTCGTGCTCCATCAGGACCCGGTCCTTGAAGGTACCTGGCTCGGACTCGTCGGCGTTGCAGATGAAGTAGTGCGGTTGAACGGTCTGCTTGGCGACGGCCTCCCACTTCATCCCGGCGGGGAACGCCGCGCCGCCGCGCCCGAGAAGTTTCGAATCCTTCAGCTCGCGGATCACGCCGTCGGGGCCGAGCTCGACCGCCCGCCGGAGCGCCCCGTAGCCGCCCTGCGCCCGATAGTCGTCGAGCGACGTCGGATCGACCACACCGACACGCCGGAGCAGGCGGAGACGGTCGCGATCCTTCGCCGTCTGCGGCGCCACCTCCGCCGCCTCCGCGCCACTCTCAATCGCCCAAGGGCCGCCGTGCAGGAACGGATCGAGCCGGTCGATCGACGCCGGCCCGAACGCCAAGCCGTTGTCGCCCAGCGATTGCAGGAGCGCCGCCGGCGCCCGTTCGCACATGCCGAGGCACGGACTCCGGAGCACCTGCCCGGGACCGCCCTGGCGGACGGCATCCTCGATCAGTTCCTCGGCGCCCGCGACCTTGCAGGCGATGTCGTCGCACAGGTGCAGGACCGTCGTGGGTCGCGGTTCGACGGAGAACATCGCGTAGAAGGTCGCGACGCCATAGGCCTCAGCGGGCGGGACCGTGAGCCGTTCGCACGCGTAGCGGAGACCACCCGGACTGATCCAGCCCGCGCTCGACTGCAGCGCGTGCAGGACGGGCAGCAACAGGTGGCGCTGACCGCGGGCCTCGTGCCCGCCCCTCGCCACACGCCCGTCCGCCTCGGTCCGCTCGCCTCCCGACCAGCCGGAGCTCGCGGCGCCGAGCACGGTGTCCACCGCGGCGCGTTCGTCGTCGCTGGCGAGCGCATCAGGGAGCACCAGGTCCACGGCGCGCGCTACGCCCCTACCGACTCGGAGATCTTCTCGATCCGGACCGCGCTCGCCTTGAACTCGGCCGTGCCGGACTTCGGGTCGGTGGCGTCGATCGTGAGGATGTTCGTGTCGACCTGGTCCGGGAAGTGCAGCGTCATGAACACGAGTCCGGGGCGGAGACCCTGATCGACCCGTGCGGGGACCTCGCAGCGAACCACGCCGAGAGGTGACGCGGACGACCTCACCCTCCTCCACGCCGAGGCGAGCGGCGTCCTCCGGGGACATGTCGATCGTCTCGCCACGCCGCAGGGGCGAGGTGTACGCGCCGGTCTGCACACCCGTGTTGTACGAGTCCAGGCGGCGGCCGGTCGTCAGTCGGAGCGGGAACTCCTCGGTGAGCTCGTCCACCGGCGGCTCGAACGGCGTCACGCTGAACGGCGCCTTCGGCCCCCGCTTGTCGCGGTCCTCCTCCCACAGCCGAGCGTGGAGGAACTTCGTCCCCGGGTGCTCCTCGTCCCAGCACGGCCACTGGAGACCGGCTCCCTCGTCCAGCCGCTCGTTGCTCATGCCCGCGTGCATCGGAGAGACCCGCCGGAGCTCGTCCCACGCCGAGCGCGGCGTCACGTCGCCCCAGTCCATGCCGAGCCGCTTCGCGAGCTGCACGATGATCCAGATGTCATCCTTGGCGTTCCCCGGCGGATCCAGCACCTTGCGAACGCGTTGCACGCGTCGCTCGCTGTTGGTCACAGAACCCTCGGATTCGAGTGCCGCGTTCGAGGCGGGCAGCACCACGTCCGCCATCTCGGCCGTCTTCGTCATGAACAGATCCTGGACGATGAGCGTGTCGAGGTTCCCCATGAGCTTGCGCGCATGGCCGACGTCAGCTTCGGAGCTCGCTGGGTTCTCGCCGATCACGTAGAGCGCGCTCAACTCCCCGTGCTCCATCGCCTCGAACATCTGCGTCAGGTTCTTCCCGTACTTCGGGATGACGGCGACCCCACAGACCTCTTCATAGCGAGCGCAGGCCTCCGGGTCCTTCTCGATGTCCTGGAACCCCGGCAGCTTGTTGGGGATCGCGCCCATGTCGCCGCCGCCCTGCACGTTGTTCTGGCCACGCAGCGGGTTCAGGCCGCTCCCGTAGCGACCGACGTGTCCGCAGAGCAGCCCCAGGTTGATCAGGGCCAGCACGTTGTCGACGGCGTTGTGGTGCTCGGTGATGCCGAGGGTCCAGCAGATCTCCGCACGGTCGGCCTTGGCATAGGTGTGCGCGAACTCCCGGATCACCTCGGCGGGGATCCCGGTCGCCTGCTCGCCGCGATCGAGCGTCCACTCCATCACCGAGTCCCGGTAGGCCCGGTACCGCATCGTTGCCCGCTTGACGAACGTCTCGTTCGCGAGGCCGGCGACGATGATCTCCCGTGCCATCGCGTTCGACAGGGCGACGTCCGAGCCGACGTCGATACCGAGCCACAGGTCCGCCCACTGCGCCGAGCTCGTCCGACGCGGGTCGACCACGACGAGCCGTGCACCCTTGCGGATCCCCTTCAGCACATGGTGGAAGAAGATCGGATGCGTCTCGCGCGCATTCGATCCCCACAGCACGATGAGATCGGTGTTCTGGATCTCCTCGTACGAACTGGTCCCCCCACCTGCTCCGAACACCGTCGCCAGACCGACGACCGAAGGAGCGTGTCAGGTGCGGTTGCAGCTGTCGATGTTGTTGCTGCGAAGGACCGTCCGCATGAACTTCTGCGCGACGAAGTTCATCTCGTTGGTGGCCTTCGAGCAGCTGAACAGGCCGACCCCGTCACCGGCGTTCCGCTCGGTGGCCGCCCGCAGACCCGCCGCGGCCCGATCGAGGGCCTCGTCCCAGGTCGCCGCCCGCAGGCCGCCGTTCTCGCGGACCATCGGCTCGGTGAGCCGTGTGAGCCCGTTCTTCATCGAGGCGTGCTCCTTTCGCTCGGCTCCGAACCCGATTCTATGCCGCGGCCCTGGGGTCGGCCGTGGTCAGGCGAGGACGCGCTCGGCGTGGCTGTAGACGTTCGCGCGTCCGTCGCGCACGAAGCCGACCAGCGTCATCCCGAAACGCTCGGCGGCCTCGACCGCGAGGGAGGAGGGCGCGCTCACCGCGCTCACGATCGGGATGCCCGAAACCGCGGCCTTCTGGACGATCTCGAACGACGCCCGCCCGCTCACCTGCAGGATCGTCCCGTCCGCCGGGATATTGCCGGCCAGGTACCGCTCGCCGACGACCTTGTCGACCGCGTTGTGGCGTCCGACGTCCTCGCGCACCGCGAGCGCCGTCCCCGACGCGTCGAACAGACCCGCGGCGTGGAGCCCTCCGGTGCGTTCGAACACGGCCTGCGCCTCGCGGAGCCGTTCGGGCAGCGAGATCAGCAGCCCCAGCTCGACCTCGGGCCCGGGCGCGACGGGCTCGCATCGCACGTCGATGTCCTCGAGCGCGGCCTTGCCGCAGACGCCGCACGAGGAGTTCGCGTAGAAGTTCCGGCGGAGCCGTTCGGCGTCGAACGGCCGTGCGAGCGTGACCGAGACCACGTTGTAGCGCTGGTCCTCGCCAGGCAGGTTGTCGCAGTAGGCCACGCGCTGCACGTCGCCGGGCGCGATCAGACCCTCGGTGAACAGGAAGCCGACGGCGAGTTCGAAGTCGCCCCCAGGGGTTCGCATCGTCACCGCGACCTGCAGCGGCTCCTGTCCGGGACCCTGGACGCGGATCTCGAGCGGTTCCTCGGTGGCGAGGCTGTCGGTGCGTTCGGAGCGCACCCCATCGTGCACGGCAACCACCCGTGCCCGGGTGGAGCTGTGCCGGATCGGTTCGGTGACGGTCACGCCCTCCAGTATCCGACCGTGGACGGTCCTGGTCCACGCCTCAGTGGGAGACGGCGGCGGCGGCGATCTCGGAGACGAGCTCGCGCTTCCAGAACCGGTCGAGCGCGAACGGCGCGATCAGCTCGGGCACCGTTCCCGTGTGGATCAGGTCGGCCATCGTGACGCCCACGATCGGGGTCGCCTTGAACCCGTAGGTCCCCCACCCGCCGTCGATCAGGAACCCGTCGACCCCGGTCCTCCCCATGATCGGCGAGTAGTCCGGCGAGACGTCGCACAGGCCGCCCCACGCGCGCATCACCCTCACGCGCGACAGGAACGGGAGGAGCTCGAGCGCGTGCTCGGCCGTGACCTCGAGGAAGTCCAGCGTCGAGTCCTGGGCGTACGACGAGTACGGCTCGATCTCGGAGCCGATCAGCACCTCCCCGCGATCGGTCTGCGAGACGTAGACGTGCAGCGTCGCCGAGACCAGGATCGCGTGCAGGAACGGCTTGAGCGGCTCCGTCACGAACGCCTGCAGCGGGTGCGTCGTGATCGGCACCCGGATCCCCGCCATGCGCGCGATCTCGGAGGTCCAGCCGGCCGTGGCCGAGACCACCACGGGCGCCGAGACGTCGCCGGCGGTCGTCGACACCCCGGTCACCTGGCCGCGGTCGACCTTCACACCCGTCACCTCGACGCCCTGGTGGATCTCGACGCCCATCCGGTCGGCCTGCCGGGCATAGGCCCACACCACCGCGTCGTGGCGGATCACGCCGCCCGGCGGGTGGTACAGCGCCGCCATGATCGGGAAGGCCGGACGGTCGGACAGGTCGAGCTGCGGGCAGAGCCTGCGGATCTCCTCTGGGTAGATCACGCGGGAGTCGACGCCGAGGAGCCGGTTCACCTCGGCGCGCTCGTGGGCGACGTTGACCGCGCGCTCGGCATGGGCGAGCGTGAGATGGCCCTGCTGCGAGAACAACAGGTTGTAGTCGAGCTCCTGCGCGAGGTGCTCGTACAGCTTCAAGGCCTTCTTGTAGAAAGCGACGCCCTCGGGCGTGCGGTAGTTGGCGCGGATGATCGTGGTGTTGCGGCCCGAACCACCGGCGCCGATGTAGCTCTTCTCCAGGACCGCGACCTTCGTGATGCCGCGCTTCGCGAGCTCGTAGGCGATCGCGAGCCCGTGGGCGCCGCCGCCGACGATCACGACGTCGTAGGTCGGCTGCAGGTCGTGGCGCCGCCACATCGTCCACGGCTGGAAGTAGCGGATCGGGTGCATCGCTACGACCAGCCCTCGGCGCGGAGCGCGCGCCAGCCGACCGGCGCTCCGCCCGCCCGCCGCACCGCGTCGAGCACCGTCTCCCACGCGTACCGCGCGAACTCGGTCGCGACGTACGCCTCGAGCACCGGGAGCGGTAGCTCGCGCCGGACCAGGACGGCCCGCACGTCGCCGATCGGCGCGCCGGTCGCCTCGCCGGCCGCGAGCGACGCCGGGTCCCACGAGGTCAGCCGGGCGAGTACCCGCGCCTGCTCGGGTCCCGCGAGCGCGAAGCCGACGAACAGGTGGGTCACGTCGGTCACCATCGCGTCCGGCCCCGCCGCCGCCCCGAGTTTGGGGACCAGGACCTCCTCGCCCCCCGGTTCGCACAGGAGCACGCACCAGTCGTCGGCGACCCGGGCGGTCAGCACGTCGCCCGCCGCCGAGAGTGCACCCTCCAGTGACCCCCGGACGTCGATCTTGCCGCGCGCGGTGACGTCGGCGACCCCGATCCTCTCGCGCACGGTGGCGCGTTCGACGGCCTCCTCGTCGTAGTGCGCGACGAGCTCCCACCCCGCTTCCCGATCGAGGACGGCGCCGAGCTCGGCATGCGAGCTCGCGAGCGGCGAGCGACGGATCGGCTCGTTCACGATCTGAGCCTCTCGCCGTCCGGGTCGTAGAACGGCCGCATCGCCACGGTCGCGTTCGCGCGGTGAAGGCCGAACTGGATCTCGAAGGGCGTCCCGTCGCTCGCCCACCCGGCGGGCACCCACGCCAGGCCGACGATGCTGCCCGCCGTCGCGCTCCGGCGGGCCGAGGTCACCCGGCCCACCCACACGCCATCGTGGACCACGCTCGCACCCTCGGGAGGCACCCACGTCCCCGAACACGTGAAGCCCACGAGGCGTTCGCCGGGCGCCTCGGCGTCCAGACCCTGGAGGCCGCGCTTGCCGAGGAAGTCGTCCTTGTCCGCCTTGACCGTCCAGCCCAGGCCGACCTCGAACGGATCGGACTCGGCATCGGTGTCCTGACCCACGAGGATGTGCTGCTTCTCCAGCCGGAGGATCCGCTGGGCCTCCAGGCCGAACGGACGGATCCCATGCGGTTCGCCGGCCGCCATCACCTCGTCCCAGACGTGCTCCCCGTACATCGATGGGACGTGGATCTCGTATCCGAGCTCGCCGACGAACCCGATCCGGAGCACGAGGGCCGGGACGCCGGCGACGTCCATCGGGGTGGCCGAGAGGTACCGCACGGCCTCGCCCGAGACGTCGGCATCGGTGAGCGAACGCATCACGTCGCGGGACGCGGGACCCGCGAGGTTCACCGCCGCGTAGGCGCCCGTGAGGTTCAGCACGCGGACGTCCAGGCCCCAGTCGGCGTTCCACCACGTGATCCAGCGTTCGAGCGCCGCGGTGTTGCCCGTGGTGACGGTCACGAAGAACTCGTCGTCGCCGATCCTCGCGACGGTCCCGTCGTCCACGATCACGCCCTCGTCGTTCAGCATCACGCCGTAGCGGACCCGCCCGATCGCGAGGTCGGCGAAGCGGCTCGGGTACAGGCGTTCGAGCAGCCTCACGGCCTCGGGGCCCTTGACCCGGAACTTCCCGAGCGTGCTCACGTCGATCACGCCGACACGCGTCCGCACGGCATCGACCTCGTCCTCCGGCGTCGTGTAGTGATGCGGCCGGCGCCAGTCGCCAGCCCACATGAACGTCGCGCCCTCGTCGGCGTGCCGGTCGTGGATCGTGGTCTCCTTGCGCGGGTTCCGGCGCCAGCCGGCCAGCGTCCCCAGCTCGACCGGCGCCCACGGCGGCCGGGCCGTCGTCGGGCGAGTCTGCGCGAACGAGGACCCGGTCGCCCGCGAGCACAGGCGCTGCGAGGCCATCATGCACGCCTTGCCCTGGCACGGGCCCATCGTGATCGTCGTGTAGCGCTTGAGGAGCTCCATCGAGTCGAACCCCTCGGTCACGGCGGTCTTGAGCTCCTTGTTCGTCACGTCCATGCACAGGCAGGCGAACTGCTTGCCGTGGCCCGCGCCCAGCTCCGGCGGCAGGACGACGGGGTCCTCCTCCGCCGCGGCCTCGGCCCGGAGGCGCTCGATCCGTTCGGCGGCGTCGGGCGGAGCGATCCCGAGCGCGATCCCGGCCTCGAGACCGGCGACCCTGCCCTGCGCGATCGCGCCCTCGAGCGAGCGCGCGCCCGCGATCGCGCCGGCGGCGTGGACGTTCGGGGGCAGCTGCATGGGCAGAAACGCCCGCGCCCCCTCGTCGAAGGCGAGCTCGGCCCCCGTCATCGCGAGCAGGTTCGTCGAGGGCGCCCGGAACCCCGCGAGGACAACGAGGTCGCAGGGGATCGTCCGGCCTCCCTCGTCGCCCAGGCTTCCGATCACCACCTCACGGACGCGGCGACGTCCCTCCGCGGCGACGATCGTGGATCCTGCGATCACGTGGAGCCCGTCGACCGGGCGAGCGCCGGACCGCAGGTCGACGATCGTTACGTCGGCGCCCGCCTCGCGGAGCGACCGAGCGGTCTCGTACCCCTTCGGGCTCGAGGTGAGCACCACCGCGCGCCGGCCGGGGAGCACGCGGAAACGTTCCACCAGGGCATCGACCGCCGACGAGAGCATCACGCCGGGCAGGTCGTTGTTGGGGAACACCGCGGCCTGCTCGACGGCGCCGGTCGCGAACACGAGGTGGCGCGGCCGTATCCGGTACAGGCGATCGCCGTTCGCGGCCGCGATCAGCGGGCCGCCGAACACCCCGAACGCCGGCGTGCCGGCGATGACCCTCGCGCCGGCCTCCTCGGCCTCCGCCGCCAGCTCGACGGCATCGCCCCCGACCTCGGCGCGCTCCTCCAGCACGACCGTCGAGGCGCCCACTCTCGCGGCCTCGGCCGCCGCCGCGAGACCCGCCGGGCCGGCGCCGATCACCAGGACGTCGGCGTGGAGGTTGTGGACCTCGCGGGGCTCGTGGTCCGCGTCCTTCGGCGCCTTGCCGAGGCCTGCCTTCGAACGGATGAACGGCTCGACCGTCTTCCACGCCCATCGCGGCCGGTGGAAGATCTTGTAGTAGAAGCCCGGCGGCATCATGAACGAGAACGTGTTCAGCCAGCCGTGGATGTCGTGGTCCACGCTCGGCCACGCGTTCTGGCGCTCGATGCGCATCCCGTCGCGGACGGGCTCCGTGCACGCGCGGACGTTCGGGATCCCGTCGACCTGCATCAGGCAGTTCGGACACGCGCCCGTCATGCAGAACAGGCCGCGCGCCCGGTGGTACTTGAACGAGCGGCCCGTGATCGCGACGCCCGCCGCGGCCAGCGCCGAACCGATCGTGTCCCCCTCGAACGCGGCGACCCTCTTCCCGTCGAGCTCGAACGAGACCGGTCGATCTCGCCGGATGGCCTCGCCGGGACGCTGGGGGAGCCGATCGGTCACGCGGTCGAGGCCTCGTCGACGGGCTCGCCTTCGCCGAACGGCCCGCCCGCTCCCTCGCCCGGCCAGAACGTGCGGCGGATCTCGTTCGTGCCGGTGTGGCGCTCCGCGAGGAACCACCTCCGGCACCCGTCGCGGTGGAGCCACCACTCGGTCTGCCAACCGTTGACGTTCTCGCGGAAGAACAGGTAGCCCGCCAGGTCGCGATCCGATGCGTCGGGGCCGGCTCGGCGCGTGCGTTCGCCGCCGTACGAGAACTCGAGCGCCTCCCGCGGCCCGCAGTGAGGACAGTCGATGAGGAAGGTCACGGTCGCCCGGCGGCGTCGTTCGGGACCCAGACGAGGCACGTGACCCGATCCCGCACAGCCTCGAGCGCCTTACGGTAGCGCCGCTCACGGAGGGCTTTGCGGTCGGGGCCGAACACGAACAGCCCGGGACGGACGTCGGCCACCAGTTCCAGGAGCGCCTGCACCGGTCGAGGGCTCCGAACCCGCAGCCGCTCGACGTTGACGCCGAGCGAGCGCGCGAGCTCGGCCGAACGACGCAGCGACGCCGAGACCTCCGGCGTGAGCTCCGGCAGGGAGTCGTAGCCCAGGGTGATCGACATGCGGAGCGGCTCGAGGGCCGTCACGTTGGCCATCACGAGACGCTGCCCGGACTCGACGGCGGTGTCGACCGCGAACACCGACGCCTCCTCGTCCAGGGGGACGCCCATCGTCGCGAGCAGCACCGGCCGGCCGGGGACCCCTCGTCCCGCCGAGACGTCCGTTCCGCGATCCCTGATGTCGGCGCCCATCGGCTCACTCCGGGTGCAGTTGCCAATGCGGGAGGTCCCGGGCCCGGCGCCGGACCTTCCCGCGCCACCGGGGCATGTAGATCAGGAACCAGAAGGCCATGAGCCCCAAGATGAGGGGCAGGACCCGCCGAACGTTGAGGTTCGCGAGCGCGATCGCGAAGCCGATCCCCAGGACCAACGATATCCCCAGGACTTGGAGGCGATACCGACGCATCTCCCGCATGATCCCCCAATATTCATTGGCTGGGATCTGTTCGGTGTTCCACCGGCGCCCGCACTCGGGGCACTGCCAGGTCTGGCCATAGGGAACGCGCTCCACCTGGCCGCAGTCGCACCGGATCGTGATGGGGGCCCCGCGCATCGGGCGGATTGTATCCCTCGCGCGCATCCGCCCGTTTCGCGCGCCGAATGGCAAACATGCTATACCGCGCTAGGCGCGTTCGAGCGGGATGCCGGGGAAGGGGGATGCCGTGGCCGAGGCCGTCATCGAGGAACGTCAGCTCCTCAAGTCGCTGCACTGGTACGACGGATTCGTCATCGGTCTGTGTCAGCCGGCTTTCCTCCTCGGGTCGCTCGGCTTCACCCTGGCGACGATCGGTGTCTGGGGGTCCGTCCTGCTCTGGGGCATCTCGGCCACCGTCGGCCTGCTCCAGAACTTCATCTATTCGGAGAGCGCCGCCATGTTCCCGGACAAGCCCGGCGGGATCGCGTTGTACGCGCACGAGGGCTGGCGATCTCGTTTCAGCCTGTTCGGCCCGATCGCCGCCTTCGGCTATTGGATCGGCTGGTCCGTGGTGCTCTCGTTCGTCGGAAACATCGTCGGGGCTCTCATCGTCGCCGAATGGTTCCCCAAGTCGGGTGACGGCGTCGGGGACGCCTACTTCAACCTCGGGTTCGCCGACTTCGGGCTCGCCCAGCTGATCGCGGTCTTCGTGATCCTCTGCGTCTGGTTGTTCAACGTCCTCGGGGTGAGACCGTCCCTCTGGGTGGGGTACACGACCGGCGCGCTGCTGATGGTCCCGCTGTTCATCTTCATCGTGATGCCGTACTTCACCGGGGACTGGTCGAGCGCCAACCTGGAGTACGTCCACAACGGCGGCGACCCGTCTCTGGGCTTCAGCGACCTCTCGGTCGCGCTGATGTGGCTGTTCATCATGTGCTGGTCCGCCTACGGGATCGAGGTCGCGGCGAGCTTCGCACCGGAGTATCACGACACGAAGCGCGACACGGCCAAGGCCCTCAAGAGCGTCGCCGCCTTCTCGCTGTTCGTCTACATCTTCCTTCCGCTCGGCCTGGGCGGCGTCGTCGGATCCACCGGTGACTACGGCAGCTTCTACGTGTCGGCGCTGAAGGAGATCGCCGGACCCGTTCTCGGCGGGTTCGCCGTCGTCTGTCTCATCGCGAGCCTGATCCTTGCGATGAACACCGCCACCGCGGACGGAGGCCGCGCGCTCTACGGGATCGCCCGCGACGACATGACGATCAAGTGGCTGTATCACCTGAACCGGTTCCACGTGCCGGCGCGCGGCATGAGCGTCGACATGGTGGTGAACATCGGATTGCTCCTGGTACTCGGAGCCAACAACTTCGTCATCCTCTACATCTCGAACATCGGGTACGTCTTCTGTCACGTGCTCGCGCTCTCGGGTTTCCTGCTGCTGCGGCGAGACCGCCCGGAGTGGCCGCGCCCGATCAAGATGAGCGGGATCTGGCTGCCCATCGCGGGCGTACTAGCCGTGTACAACCTCGTGCTCGTTCTCGACGGGATCATCGATCAGAACCTGGCCGCGTACCTGGGCTTCTACGAGTTCACCGGGCTCCCGCTGTTCCTCGGTCTCGGTGTGCTTGTCGCATCCGTGCTCCTGTACTTCTACCGGCGGGTCGTCCAGGACAAGGCCAAGATCACGTTCCGGGACCGGAACGTGCCGACGATGCCCAACCAGGAGCAGATGGAGCTGCTGCAGGAGGAGTCGGTCCCCGGCTAGGAGCGGCAAGGAACGAACGAACGGGGGCGGCCGATCGGCCGCCCCCGTCGCGCTCCCGCGTGCGTTGCCCGGCCCCAGCCTTCGAAACTAGGATGTGACTCCCGCGAGGGCACCTGGAGGACGCGATGTCGGAGAAGATGTGGGGTTCGGAGCCGTTCTGGGGCCTCGGGTACAACTGGGATCCGGACTGGGTCTACACCGACCGGCAGAAGGAGCTCCGCGCGACCCTGATCGAGCTCTGTGAGAGGGAGCTGCGCGCTAACGCCAAGCGGTTCGACGACGAGCTCATGTTCCCCCGCCGCAACCTCGAACTGCTCGGAGAACACGGGTTCCTCGGCCTCACCGTGCCCGAGGAGTACGGGGGCCTGGGCGAGGACCACGTCGCCTACTCGATGGTCTGCGAGACGATCGCGCGGTACGGCTGCGCCTCGACAGCGATGTGCTACGTGATGCACATCGGCGCGGTGAACGCGATCATGCTGCGCGAGACCCCCGAGCTCGTCGACAAGTACATCCGGCCGCTCAACTCGGGCAAGATCGGAACGCTTTCCTACTCCGACCCCGAGACCGGCTCGCACTTCTGGTACCCGGTCTCCTCTGGCGCCGAGCGGTCCAACGGCGGCTACAAGGTCCGCAAGAAGGCCTCCTGGACCACCTCGGCCGGATTCGCCGACTTCTACGTGGTCCAGACCACCAGCCCCGACTTCTCCGGCTACGACGACCTCTCGGTGTTCGTGGTCGACGGGGACCAGGTGCAGTCGCAACCGTCGCTGTGGGACGCCCTCGGCCTGCGCGGGAACCAGTCCGGACCGCTCGAGGTGCCTAACGTGGACGTCCCCGCCACCCAGCTCGTCGGACCGGAGGGCGACGGCGCGAACTCGAACGACGAGTCCGTCGACCCCTGGTTCCTGATCGGCTCCGCATCCGTGTGGAACGGGCTCGCGCTCGGAGCGATCGACATCGCCAAGCGGCACACCACCCGCAAGAAGCACGTCGACGTCGGCCTGCGGGTCGCGGACTATCCGACGATCCAGGACTACGTGGGTGAGGCGTTGATGGACACGAACGCCTCCCGCCTGTTCGTGCTCTCGGTCGCCCAGGCGATGGACCGCGAGACCGACGGCAACACGCGGAACCCCGAGCCGGGATCCCTGGCACGGGGCAACTACCTGCACTGGGCGTGGCAGATCAAGTTCGAGGCCGCCAAGAACGTGGCGCACGTGGTCGACAAGATGCTGCATGCATGCGGCGGCTCCGGCTACAAGCGCGACATGGAGCTCGAACGCTACCTGCGCGACGCCAAGGCCGGCTGGGTGATGGGCCCGACCAACGAGGTGCTTCGCCAGTTCGTGGGCAAGGCGGTGCTCCTGGGGTTCGAGTCGCTCGACTACTGGAACCAGTCGTACAACCGCCGGGCGGTCGAGAACGAGGTGAAAAAGCTCGACGCCGCCGGCAAGCGCGAGCTCGCCGAGCAGCTGCTGTCGGAGGCCTCGGAGCAGGAGCCCAAGGAACCGGCGAAGAAGGCCTAGACGCGATGGCGGTCGGCAGCGGCCCGTCGAAGCTCCTCGTGGGAGGGTTCCGCGCCGCCGATCCGTCGTTCGAGCAGTACTGGGTCCGCCCGGGCGCCGCAACGGTCCTGGCGATCGCGCCCGAGGACCGGTTCACCCTGATCGACGTCGACGGCGGCCAGGTGGCCGAGGTCACGTTGCTCGCGCCCGACGGCACGGACGCGGCCGAGGCGATCGGCGCGCGGGCCGACGCGCCGGCGACCGTGGTGCGGGCCCTCGTCTCCTCGATGGTCGACGGGGCCCGGGAGGTCGTGCAGGACCTGGCCGGCCGCGGGCTGGACCCGGGTCGCGCGATGGCTTTCCGGCTCTTCGACGAGTGGTCGCCGCCGGGCTCCGAACAGTCGTTCCGGGCCGACCGCGAGGGCGTGCTGATCGTGGCCGCCCCCGCCGGGCGGCTCGTCGACGGCGCTCCCCCGCCGAGCGACCTGGTCCTCGAGGTGCACCGAGCACGGCCGCGGACGGCGCAGGAGGTCGAGCTCCCGCCGCCGCTCGCCGAACCCCGGCTGGACTTCCGGATCGACCGTTCCACCGCCCGGAGCTACGAGGTGCAGGCCGGCGAGTTCATCCAGGTGATCGACGTCGAGGGCAAGCAGTGCTCGGACTTCCTGGCGTTCCATCGCCGCAAGCTCGACGACGGGATCGAACGGGGACTCGACGCGACCGTGACGCGGTCGCTGATGGGCAACGCGTACCCCACGCCCGGGCTGTCCGGGAAGTTCTACGACGCCGACATGGACCCGCTCGTCGACGTCGTCCGCGACACTGTCGGGCGGCACGACACTTTCGCGCTCGCCTGCAACGCGAAGTACTACGAGGACATGGGCTACCCGGGCCACGTCAACTGCACGGACAACTTCAACGGGACGCTCACCGTGTACGAGATCGCCAAGCGGAAGGGGTGGCCCGCGCTCAACTTCTTCTTCAACACCGCGTTCAACGCCGACAACGTGCTGGTGTCGGACGAACCGTGGTCGCGTCCCGGCGACTACGTGCTCCTGCGCGCGATGACCGACCTTGTGTGCGCCTCGTCGGCCTGCCCGGACGACGTCGACCCCGCGAACGCCTGGAACCCGACCGACGTCCACGTGCGCGTCTACGCGCCCGAGCACCGCTTCAGCGTGGCGATCGCCCACCGCGTCACGCCCGAGGCGCGTCCCGTGCTGACGCAGAAGACGGGGTTCCACCCGCGGATCGAGGCCCTCACGAAGAACCTCGTCGAGTACAACGGGTACTGGCTGCCCTCGCACTTCTCCAACGAGGGCGCGGTCGCCGAGTACTGGGCGTGCCGAGAGCGGGCGGCGATCATGGACCTGTCGCCCCTGCGCAAGTTCGAGATCCTGGGGCCCGACGCCGAGGCGCTGCTGCAGGCGACGATCACGCGCGACGCGCGGCGGCTCTCGGTCGGCCAGGTCACCTACACGGCCCTGTGCAACGAGGCCGGCGGGATGCTCGACGACGCCACGGTGTTCCGCCTGGGCCAGGACAACTTCCGGTTCGTCGGCGGCGACGACTACGACGGGGTCTGGCTGAAGGAGCAGGCCGAGCGGCGCGGGCTGCACGCCTGGGTCAAGCCCTCGACCGACCAGCTCCACAACGTCGCCGTGCAGGGGCCGGCGAGCCGCGAGATCCTGCGCGAGGTCGTCTGGACCCCGCCCGCGCAGGGGTCGCTCGACGACCTGGCGTGGTTCCGGTTCCTCGTGGGCCGGATGCGCGCGCCGAACGGGATCCCGATCGTCGTCTCGCGCACCGGCTACACGGGCGAGCTCGGCTACGAGGTCTGGTGCCATCCCGACGACGCCGAGGCCGTCTGGGACGCGATCTGGGAGGCCGGGGAGCCGCGCGGGCTCGCGCCGTTCGGCCTGGATGCGCTCGACGTCGTGCGGATCGAGGCGGGGCTGATCGTCGCCGGCAACGAATACGACCAGCAGGTCGATCCGTTCGAGGCGGGGATCGGGTTCGCGGTCGACCTCCGAGGCGAGGAGGACTTCGTGGGACGCGCGGCGCTCGAGGAGCGCAAGGCCCACCCGCAGCGGACGCTCGTCGGTCTGGAGCTCGAGGGCAACGAGACGGCCGGGCACGGCGACCCCGTGTTCGTCGGGCGCCAGGAGGTCGGCGTCGTGACCTCGGGGACGCGGTCGCCGGTGCTGAAGCGGACGATCGCGCTCGCGCGGGTGGCGGTCGGTTTCGCCGAGCTCGGGACCGCCGTTGAGGTGGGCAAGCTCGACGGGCTCCAGAAGCGGATCCCGGCCACCGTCGTCCGGTTCCCGTTCTACGACCCGGACAAGACCCGCCCGAGGTCCTAGTCGTGGCGACCGACGTCGCCGCCGAGCCGCTCGAACGCTTCACCGACGAGCAGGTCGCGTCGTTCTGGCGCGACGGGTTCCTGATCGTGGAGCAGGGCCTGATCGCCCCCCGCGCGCTCGGACGCCTGCGCGAGCGTTACCTGCCGCTGTTCGACGGCGAGTACGAGACCGGGATCCGGCCCGACGAGGTGAACTGGGTCAAGGGCCGAGACCCCGAGGACCGCACGCGGCAGCTGTGCAACGCGTGGAAGTCGGACACGGTGATCGCGGCGCAGGTGCTCTCGGCCCGGATCGGCCGGCTCGCCGCGCAGCTGATGGGATACCAGGGCGTCCGGATCCTGCAGGACAACGTGCTGTGGAAGCCGCCGGGGACCAAGGCGATCGGGTTCCACCAGGACGGCTCGTACGCGGACTACCTCGTGCCGCCCGAGATGGTGACGTGCTGGATGTCGCTGCACGAGACGGCCGCGGACGCCGGTCCGATCGCGTACGTGCGCGGCTCGAACCACTGGGGCATCTCGCCGCCCTCGCGGGCGCAGTTCCACGCGCCCAAGGACTGGCTGGCCGGCGTCCGGGACGCACGGCCGGACGACGTGACCGAGCTCGAGATCGTCCCGGTCGTCGTCAAGGCCGGCGGCGGGGCGTTCCACCACAACGCGACGTGGCACGGTTCGGAGCCGAACCGGAGCGGCACGGTCGCAAGGATGGGGCTCGTGTCGCACATGCTCCCGTCGAACGCGCGCTTCCACGAGACCAACGTGGACGTGAACTACTCGCGGTACCGCAGGCGCGGCGACCTCTCGATGGACGAGTCGTTCTTCCCGGTGCTGTGGGATCGCGACGGCTACCGGACGCCGTGGCTCTCCGAACTGCCCGACATCGAACGCTGATCCCTTACCCGCGGATCCGGCCGGCGAGGACCTCGAGGACGCGCCAGGCGAGGTCGGGTTCGGCCCGGAGCGCACGCTTGACGGTGTTCCGCGACAACGCGATGCACCGGAGCCTGCTCTCGGCGACCACGTCGGCCGTACGGGGCCGCCCGTCGAGCATGGCCACCTCCCCGAAGAACTGACCCTCGCCCAGCCGGGCCACGTCGCGCCCGTCTCGAACCACCCGGGCGAAGCCGCTCAGGATCACGAACGCGTCCGCGCCGCGCTCGCCCTGGAAGATCACCGTCTCCCCCGCCTCGAACACGTGCTCCTCGCCGGCCGACAGCAGCTTCTCGCGCATCACCGGCGGGAGCGCGCCCAGGATCGAGCCCTCGGGCGCCGAGAGCGCCTCGTAGTGACCGCCGTGGAACAACAGCGGGCTCCCCTGCCCGTAGTGGGCGTACTCCACGTGGGCGAGGAACAGCGAGTGGTCGCCGCCCCAGTACGAGCGGGTGACCCTCGCGACCAGGTGCGCGAGCGCGCCCTCGACCAACGGCGTCTCGCGGACGACGTCGAAGCTCGCCTCCGGCCCGGTGCCACCGGGCCGCCCGGCGAACCGGTCCGACAGCCCCTCCTGCTGCTCCGAGAGCACGCTGATCCCGATCCGCTTGCCCTCGTTCAGCATCGCGTGCATCTTCGCGCGGCCGTCGACCGAGATCAGCACGAGGGGCGGCCTGAGCGATACCGACATGAACGCGTTGGCCGTCATCCCGTGGACCTGGTCGGCGGACGTCGTCGTGATGACCGTGACGCCCGTCGCGAACATCCCGAGCGTCCGGCGGAACGCGAGGACCGGGTCCTCGCCCTCCTCCCCCTCGATCTGCATCTCGTCGGGCGGGGGCGTCTCCTCCCAGGCCCCCGCGGTGAGCGCGTCGGCGGCCCACGACGGGAACGCGCCGATCGGGAGGTCGAACTCGACGGGGGCGTCGCCCCGCCGGCTCATCCCGCTAGCTCCAGGGGAAGGGTGAGTGGCTCACGGGGTGGAGCTTCCCCTCGGCGTACCGGGAGAAACGGAACGGCTCGAACAGCGCCTGCCGATCCCCCAGCACCTCCTTCGCCACGAGCGCGCCCACGCCGATCATCTTGTAGCCGTGGTTCGAGTCCGCGATCACGTGCACGTTCTCGTGGAACGTGTCGAACACGGGGAAGCTGTCCGGGGTGAAGGCGCCGATCCCCCCGGTCGGGGCTCGCCGGTAGAGCCCGCGCTTTCCCTCGAACCGCTTGTGGCAGTGCGCGAGCGCCGAGGTCCACATCCGCTCGAAATCCTTGCCGACCACGAACTCGGTGCTCTCGGGTCCGTAGGGGTCGACCGCCACCTCGTCGGCCGGCTGGTCCACGACCCACGGCATCGCCCCGCCCTGGACGCCGCCGAAGTTGAAGTCGGGCTTGTAGTAGATGCCCCAGAGCTCGTCGGTCACGAGCGAGCCGTCGGTGTCGTCGAGCAGCGGGGCGTCGGTGTCGAGGTGCACGACCGGCGGCAGGTTGCCGTCGTTGTCCAGCAGGTAGGAGGGGTCGACGCCGAGCGTCCCCTCGACCAGGCACCAGTAGGTCCACATCGGCCGCTCGTGGTCGCGGCCGTCCCGGCCCCTGACCGTCACGTTGCCCGGGAGCTCGAGCATGTGCCAGACGTCCCGCACCCACGGGCCCGCGGCGATCACGACCTGCTCGCACGCGACGCTGCCCCGGTCGGTGACGACCGTCGAGACCGCGCCCCCGTCGCTCTCGAACCCGGTCACCTTCACGGGCGCGATCAGCTCGACCCCGAGCGCCTCGCCCTTGGCCCGCAACCCGAGCATCGACGGCATGCTCTCGGCGTAGCCGCCCTTCCTCTCGTGCAGGACCACCGACACGTTCCTCGCCTGCCAGTCCGAGAAGATCGACTCCATGTAGACGCGGCACTCGTCCTCGCCCTCGATCAGGTCCGAGGTGTAGCCGATCGCCCGTTGCTGCTCGTGGATCGTGGCGACGTCTTCGTGCATCACCTCGGGTGCGACCTGCAGGTAGCCCACCGGGTGGTAGTGGAACGCCTCGGGGTCGGACTCCCACACCTCGACCGAGTGCGCCATCAGCTCGCGCATCGCGGGCTGGAAGTAGTTGTTGCGGATCACCCCGCACGCGAGTCCCGACGGGCCCGCCCCGACGCCGGTCTTGTCGAGCACCACGACGTCGGCGCCCGAGCCCAGCCCTCGCGCCTGCAGCTCCTTCGCCAGGTGCCAGGACGTCGAGAGACCGTGCACGCCGGCCCCGACCACGACGACCTTCGCGCTCTTGGGCAGCTCCATGGGCTACCTCTCTTCGCGGAGCGGGCAGACGCAGAACAGCGTCCCGTGGGGCGCGGCCATCGTCGTCCACCTCGAGCCGCCGCGGTCGGTCTCGTCGACGCGCCAGGCGACGCGGGCGCCGAGACCCTCGAGCCGCGCGACCTCGGCCTCCGGGTCTTCGACCCGGATGTCCATGTGGACGGCCGTCTTGCCGGGCGTGACGACGTCCACGCGCTGGATCAGCAGGCGCGGCCGCGGGTCACCCTCGGGCGGCAGGAGGGCGGTGTACGCGCCGCTCTCGTACTCGCGCTCGTAGCCGAGCGCCTCCTTCCAGAAGGCGGCCGCGGCGTCGGAGTCGACGGCGTCGACGACGATCTCGATCGAGGAGCTCATCCGACCGTCGCCGCCTCGCGGGCGTCGGCGCGCTCGGCCGCCGCCTCGACGAACGCCCGCCAGATCCCGAGCGAGCGATCGTCGTCCTGCCACTCCTCGTGCAGCTCCCACTGGACTCCGAGGACGAAGGCGGGCGCCCGCGGCATCTCGATCGCTTCCACGACGCCGTGCGGCGCCCGAGCCACGGCCGCGAGCCCTTCCCCGAGGCGCTCGATCGCCTGATGGTGATAGCTATCGACCACGTACCGCTCGCCGAGATGCGACGCGAGGATCGAGCCGGGTTCGATGTCGACGGGGTGGGTCGGATGCGGCGGGCGCTCCTCTCCCCTGAGGGTGGCGTCCACAAGCGCACGCCATTCATCCCATCTCGCGCCGGGGTGGTCCGCGCCGCCCTCGGGGAACTCCACGAGGTCACCGTACAGGGTGCCGCCGAACGCAACGTTCAGCACCTGGCACCCGCGGCACACGGCGAGCACAGGCACGCCGCCCCCGACAGCCAGCCGTGCGTAGTGGAGCTCGATCTCGTCGAGGTGCGGCTGGCCGGGAAGGTGGTTCGGGTGCGGCTCGGCGCGGCCGTACCTCCACGCCTCGACGTCTCGGCCGCCCGCGAGCACCAACCCGTCGAGACGCTCGATCAGCTGGACCCGATCCTCTGCTCGCTCGTAGTAGGGCAGCAGCATCGGGAGCGCGCCGGCCGCAAGGAGCGGACGCCCGTACCCGAACCCGTAATAGTCGCCGTAGTCCGCGAAGCCCTCCGAGATCCCGACGATCGGTCGCGAGCCCACGCTCAGTGTCCGGCGGGCTTCTCCCAGCCCTCCAGCGTGGCGGGCTGCCAGTCGGTGCCCACGGTCTCCGAGCCCTCGACCCACGGCCCGAGCTTGGGCTGGGGGAACTTCGCGTGCTGCACCTTCAGCTGGATGCCGTAGGAGTTGCCCTCGGTCAGGTGCTTCATCAGCACCTTGCGGGCCATCTCGTCCTCGCGACCCTCCGGGATCTCGAAGTGGATCTTCAGGAACGAGTTCGAGTAGCGGTCGAAGACGGCCGGCTTGCCATCCTCCTCCAGCAGGTGGATGTCCTCGAGCCAGTTGAGGTCCTCGCCCGGCGTGAGCGCGTCCAGGTCCATGTCCTCGACGAGCGAGCGGTCCTCCTGGTACGGGAACCGGTGTCCGGCGAGCTCCTCCGCGTCGAGCTTGCCCTTGATCGTCAGGTGCTGATCGCTCATCCGGGTCTCAGCTCCCCGCGTACTGGCCGGTGTCGGCCAGGTACTTCTGCATCATCGTCTTGAGCTCGTCCAGCGTCGCTTCCTCGGTGACGCCGGGGATGTAGTTGGTTCCAGCGAGCGGGACCTTCGCCATCGCCGCCGCCTCGACCGTCAGCGCACACAGGTCCTCGGGTTCGAGAGAATGCACGTCCGTCTTGCCGCACGCCCGCGCGAGCATCTGCAGCTCCATGGTCATCGCGGTGAGCAGGTTGTAGACGCGCTCAGCGGCCTCATCGACCACCAAGCGCTTGCGGAGCTCCGGGTCCTGCGTCGTGATACCAACGGGGCATCGGCCGGTGTGGCAGTGGTAGCACTGGCCCGCGGGAACGCCGACCGTGCCCTCGTAGTCGGTGACCCCGGGTATCTCCTTGTTGCAGTTCAGTGCCATGAGCGCCGTCGTGCCGATCGCGACTGCCTTCGCTCCGAGCGCGAGGCACTTCGCGACGTCGGCGCCGTTGCGGATTCCTCCGGCGACGATCAGGTCGATGTCGTCGGCGAGGCCGACGTCCTCGAGCGCGCGCCGGGCCTCGGGGATCGCGGCCATCAGCGGGATGCCGGTTTCCTCCGTGGCGATGTGCGGACCCGCGCCGGTGGATCCCTCGGCGCCGTCGAGGTAGATCGTGTCCGGCCCGCACTTCGCCGCCATCCGGACGTCGTCGTACACGCGCGCCGCGCCGAGCTTCAGCTGGATCGGGATCCTGTAGTCCGTCGCCTCGCGCACCTCCTGCACCTTGAGCGAGAGGTCGTCGGGGCCGAGCCAGTCCGGGTGCCGAGCCGGCGAGCGCTGGTCGATGCCCGGCGGGAGCGAGCGCATCTCAGCCACCTGCTCCGTCACCTTCTGGCCCATCAGGTGACCGCCGAGACCGACCTTGCAGCCCTGGCCGATGAAGAACTCGCAGGCGTCGGCCAGCATCAGATGGTGCGGGTTGAACCCGTACCGGCTCTGGATGTTCTGGTAGTACCACTTGATCGACTCGTCGCGTTCGGGCGGGATCATGCCGCCCTCGCCCGAACAGGTGGCGGTGCCGGCCATCGACGCACCCCTGGCGAGCGCCATCTTGGCCTCGAGCGAGAGCGCGCCGAAGCTCATGCCCGTGATGTAGATCGGGATGTCGAGCTCGATCGGATACTTCGCGAAGCGCGCCCCGAGCACCGTCTTCGTCTCGCACTTCTCTCTGTATCCCTCGATCACGAACCGCGTGAGCGTGCCCGGCAGGAACATCAGTTGATCCCAGTGCGGGATCGGCTTGAACATGGAGAACCCGCGCATCCGGTAGCGGCCGAGCTCGGCTTTCACGTGGATGTCGTTGATGACCTCGGGGGTGAAGATGCGGCTGTGGCCCAGGACGTTCCGACTGGAGGACACGTCTTCTGCTGACATGGTTCGAACGCCTCCTAGTGGATGACCAGCTTCTTCTCCGACGGTTCGAGGTTGTCGTAGTTGTACAGGACCTTGCCGCAGACGAACTTCTGGAACTCGGGTGGCGAGCCCAGCCCGTAGATCCGGAATTTGCGCTCGATCAGCTCCGTGTCGGCGTCGGTCCACTCCCCCGGCACGCAGTCGATCCCGAGCGACTTGACGGTCCCGGCCACGTAGATCTCGCCGTCGTACATCGAGTCTCCAAGGCCCGGCCCCACGTCGCCGAGGATGATCTGGCGACCCCGCTGCATCATGAACGCGGTGCTCGAACCGGCGTCGCCCCCGATGATGATCGTGCCGCCCTTCTGGTCGATCCCGGTCCGAGCGCCGACCGCGCCCTTCACGACGATGTCGCCGCCGCGGAGCGCCGCGCCCGTGAGCGAGCCCGCGTTCTTCTCGATCCGGACGACGCCAGACATCATGTTCTCGCAGACCGACCAGCCGACCCGGCCCGTGATGGTGATCTCGGGACCGTCGATCAGACCGACCCCGAAGTAGCCGAGCGACCCTTCGAACCTGATCCTGCATCGCTGCAGGATCCCGACGCCGATCGAGTGCTTGGCGCCCGGGTTCTTCACGGTCACCTCGGTGATCCCCTGCTCGTAGATCAGGCTGCGCAGCTCGAGGTTGATCTGCCTGGTCGTGAGCTTGGCAGCGTCGAACACCGCCCTCGCGCCGTCGATCTCGGAGACGTGGGGGACCTCGGCGACGGGTTCGGCCAGGCCCCGGGCGTCGTACGTCGTCCTCCGACCGCCGCCTACCTGCTCCATACCAGCACCTGCCCCTCGTACGGGTCGTACGTGTCGATCTCGTGGTCGATCAGCGCGCGGATCGCGATCTCCTCCGACGCCATCGCGACCAGGTCGGCGGACTCGTAGAGCACGAGCGGCTTCGCCGCCATCTCGTCTTTGGCGACCCCGAGGCTGTCTTGGGTCACCGCCATGTAGGTGAAGACGCCGTCGAGGTCCTCGAGGCTCTCCTCCATCGCGTCCTTGAGGTTCGCCCCCGCGGCCATCTTCTCGGCGAGGTACACGGCGATGATCTCCGAGTCGCACTCGGACTGGAACCGGTGCCCGCTGAACTCCAGGCGCCGCTTCCACTGGAAGTAGTTCGTGAGCTGGCCGTTGTGGACGACGGCCACGTCGGAGAACGGGTAGGCCCAGTAGGGATGGGCGCCCGAGATGTCGACATCGGACTCGGTGGCCATCCGGACGTGACCGATCGCGTGGGTTCCCTCGAACCCAGCGAGCCCGTACAGGCTCGAGACCTCCTGGGCGTCGCCGAGGTCCTTGACGATCTCGAGCGAGTGGCCGAGCGAGAGCACCTCGCATCCGGGCACGTCCTCCAGGTAGTCGGCGAGCGCCTTCAGGTCGCCGTCGTACCGCACGGTCGCGCGGTACGCGTACTCGGTCTCGCTCTCCACTCGGTCGATCGAGGCGCCGATCTTCGACAGCCGGGTCTCGATCTCCATCCGGTGCCGCTCCAGGCGTTCCTTGAAGTCGAAGTCGCGGGGATCGTTCGCGTCGGCCAGCTTGAACCGGATCACGATGAGGTCCGTCGGCGGACCGAACAGCGCGTAGCCGCTCGAGTCGGGGCCGCGGTGCTTCATCGACTGGAGCATGGACGTCATCTCGGAGCCGACGTCGGCCGCACCGTCGCGGTGGATGACCCCTGCGATACCGCACATACGGGCTGAGCTCCTTTCCCTAGGGGAGTACGTCCAGGTAGGTCTCGATGTCCCACTCGCTGACCGTCGCGCGGAACCGGTCCCATTCGTCCTGCTTGTAGTGCATGAAGACCTTGTACATCTCGTTGGGCAACGCGCTCTGGATCACCGGGTCCGCCCGGAGCGCATCGAGCGCGGCGCCGAGGTCGTGGGGGACCTTCTTCACGTCCTTGCCGCCGGCGATCGCATCGTAGATGTTGCGCTCCTCGGGTTCGCCCGGGTCGAGGCTACGGTCAATCCCATCCTTCATCGCGGCGAGCAGCGCCGCGAACGACAGATAGGGGTTCACGGCCGAGTCAACGGACCGGTACTCGAATCGCCCCGGCGCCGAGATCCGCAGGGCCGCCGTCCGGTTCTGGAACCCCCAGTCCGCGAACACGGGCGCCCAGAACCCCGCGTCCCAGAACCGCCGGTACGAGTTCACGGTGGGAGCCGTGATCGCGGTCAGCGCCGAGAGGTGCTCGAGCACCCCGCCGATCGAGTGGAGACCGATCTTTCCGGGCATCCGAGGGTTGTCGCCCTCGGGCATGAACATGTTCTCCTCCCCCTGCCACAGCGAGATGTTGTGGTGGCACCCGTTGGCCGACACGCCCATGAACGGCTTCGGCATGAAGCACGCGAACGCTCCCATCTCGCGCCCGACCTGGCGGCAGATCTGCCGGTAGGTGGTGAGCCGATCGGCCGTCGCTTCGGCGCGGTCGAACATGAAATTGAGCTCGAGCTGCCCCGGTGCGTCCTCGTGGTCGCCCTGGATCATGTCCAGGCCCATCTCGCGGCCGTACTCCATCACCTTGTGGATCAGGGGCTGCAGCTCGGAGAACTGATCGATGTGGTAGCAGTACGGCTTCGTCTTGCCCTCGACGGTGGGCTTGCCTTCAGCGTCGACCTTCAGCCACATCATCTCGGGCTCGCAGCCGGCGCGCAGGTGGAGCCCGGTCTCCTGCTCGAACTCCGCATGAAGGCGCTTCAGGTTGCCGCGGCAGTCGGACGTCAGGTAGGCGCCGCCGTCGACCTCCTCCTCTCGGCCCCGGAACAGGGTGCAGAACACGCGCGCGGTCTTGTGGTCCCAAGGGAAGACGCAGAAGGTCTCGGGCTCGGGGATGCCGACGAGCTCGCGAGCCTCGGGCCCGTAGCCGATGTAGTTGCCCTGACGGTCGACGAACAGGTTCGCCGTCGACCCGTAGACGAGCTGGAACCCCTTGTTGACGATGTTCTCCCAATGCGCCGCCGGGATGCCCTTGCCCATGATGCGACCGGTGACGGAGACGAACTGGTAGTACATGTACTCGACGCCTGCGGCGTCGATCTGCTTGCGGACCTCCTGGATGGCCTTGTCCCGGCCCTCTTGGCCGATGAACGCTTCGATGTCGGTCGTCACCGACGCCTCCCCTCTGGTGAAGGCGGCCCGAACTCGGCCACCGGCGGACGGAATCTTAGGTCATCGCCCGTTCGAGGCGCCAGCCAGGCACCCCTGTCGGCGCGCTCGAGGTCCGTATCGACGCGGGTCGTGCCGTGAATGGACCGAGCCCCCCAGGTGCGCCGGCGGGCGAACGTCCTAGATTGAGCGGGACGACGTGCCCTCCTCCATGGCATCACCGCCAAGTGAGGATAGGTTTGACCGAGGAGGTGGAGGGATGTTCGAGAAGCTGCTTCTGGCCGTGGACGGCTCGTCCGGCTCGGACAAGGCGGTCGACGTCGCGAGCGAGATGGCGAAGGCCATGGGCTCCGAGGTCCTTGTCTTCCATGTGCGCGAGGTCGAGGTCAGCCGGTTCAGTGGCCAGATGGAGCCCCCACAGGACGCCGTCGAGCTGGTGAACCGGGTCGTACGTACGCTGGAGAGCAAGGGCATCGCCACCAAGGGCGACGCTCGGAGCGCTCCCTTCGGCCGGGCGGCCCGAGAGATCATTGACGAGGCACAACGGGCCGAGGTGAACGGGATCGTCCTCGGCTCGAGGGGACTCTCCGACTGGACGGCGATCCTCGTTGGCTCCGTCGCTCACAAGGTGATCAGCCTGGCGGACTGCCCGGTGATCGTCGCCCGATAGCGTACCGGCGTGGGGACGACCGACGTCGCACGCCAGCGCGGGCGTTGCGGACAGCCACAACCGGTGATTTGAGTGTGACGGACGACGTCGGCGAGGCGCTCGTCGTCGAGATCGTCGAACGGTGGGTACATCCGCAGGAACGACGGGATGTCCATCAGTCCGAGCATCGCACCGCCACCCATGCCGGTCGCCTTCGATTTCCCGTGCGCGGGACCTGCGGGTATCCTCCGCCGGACGGTGCCACCCAGCGTTCCACCCCAACACGATGGAGGTCTGTGTGAAGAGCGGACTCGAGATCGCTCAGCAAGCGGAGCTCCGGCCCATCACCGAGGTCGCCGCTTCGGCCGGGATCCCCGACGACGTGCTCGAGCCGTTCGGCAGGTACCGCGCCAAGGTCGACCTCTCGATCCTCGACCGGCTTGCCGACCGGCCCGACGGCAAGCTGGTCATCACGACGGCGATCACGCCGACGAAGGCCGGCGAGGGCAAGACCACGACGTCGATCTCGCTCACGCAGGGCATGGGGAAGATCGGCAAGGACGTCCTGCTCTGCCTGCGCGAACCCTCGATGGGTCCGGTGTTCGGCATCAAGGGCGGCGGCACCGGCGGTGGCTACGCGCAGGTCGTCCCGATGGAGGACATCAATCTGCACTTCAACGGCGACTTCCACGCCGTCACGGCAGCCCACAACCTGCTGGCGTCGGCGCTCGACGCGTCGCTCTACTTCGGGAACCCGCTCGGCATCGACCAGGCCTCGATCACCTGGCCCCGGACGCTCGATGTCAACGCGCGCGAGCTCCGGTACACGGTCATCGGCCTCGGCGGCAAGATGCACGGCGTCCCGCGCGAGAACGGGTTCGTGATCACCGCCGCGTCCGAGGTGATGGCCGTGCTGGCGCTCGCGTCCGATCTCGCCGACCTCCGCGCCCGCCTGGGACGGATCGTCGTCGCCTCGACGACGGACGGTGAGCCGGTCACGGCCGAGCAGCTGCAGGTCGCGGGGGCGATGGCCGTGATCATGAAGGACGCCCTGAAGCCCAACCTCGTGCAGACGCTCGAGGGGCAGCCCGTGCTGATCCACGCGGGCCCGTTCGGCAACGTGGCCCACGCCAACAACTCGATCATCGAGGACCGCGTGGCGCTCAAGCTCGCGGAGTACGTCATCACCGAGGCGGGATTCGCGAGCGACCTCGGGTTGCAGAAGTTCTGCGACATCGTCTGCCGGTCGGGAGGGTTCGCCCCCTCGGCCGGCGTGCTCGTGACCACCGTGCGGGCGACCAAGTCGCACGGCGGCGTGCCGTTCGATCAGCTGGGGACCGAAGACCTGGAGGCGGTGAAGCGCGGCGTGGAGAACCTCGGCCAGCACATCGCGATCGTCGGCGAGTACGGCCTGCCGTGCGTCGTCTCGATCAACAACTTCCCGAGCGACACGGAGGCCGAGGTCGAGCTGATGCGCGAGCTCGCGCTCGGTGCCGGAGCGGAGACGGTGGTGGTGAACCGCGGGTTCGCCCAGGGCGGGGACGGCGCGGCCGAGCTCGCGGAGGCGGTGGTGGCCGCGTGCGAGCGGCCGAACGCGTTCCATCGGCTGACACCCGACGACACGCCGATCAAGGACCAGGTCGAGGCGATCGCGACCCGCGTGTACGGCGCGGACGGCGTCGACTACCAGCCCCAGGCGGAGAAGGACCTCGCGCGGATGGACCAGCTCGGGTTCGGCACGCTGCCGGTGTGCATGGCCAAGACGCACCTGTCCTTGACCCACGACCCGTCGCTGCTCAACCGCCCCCGAGGATGGCGCCTCCCCGTCCGCGGCGTGGTGCCGAGCGCGGGCGCGGGGTTCGTCGTCGTGCTCTGCGGCGACATGCAGCGGATGCCCGGTCTCGGCAGGACGCCCGCCTACATGCAGGTGGACATCGACGAGCACGGCCGGACGATCGGGCTCTTCTGAGCCAGGTACGGGTCAGTCGATGAGCGCGATCGCCTCGACCTCGACCAGCTGACCGCGGTAGCCGAGGGTCGGGACGCCGACGAGCGTGCTCGGCGCCCGGCCGATCTCGGAGCCGCGGACGACCTGCCAGACGGCCGACTGCGCCTCGTAGCTGGAGCCGGCCACGTAGACGGTCGTCTTGGCGACGTCCCCCGGCCGGGCGCCCCCGGTCTCGAGGGCGGCGAGCAGGTTCTCGATCACCTGCTCGGCCTGGGCGACGGGGTCGTCCCCGCCCACCAGGTCGCCTCGCGCGTCGAGCGGCACCGCCCCCGCCGTGAAGACCACGGTTCCTCCGCGGCCGACCGCCACGTGCGAGTAGCCGGGTGGCGGGGCGAGGGTATCGACGTTGCGGAGCTCGACGGACATCTCAGCCCGCCAGCTGGGTCGGTCCCTCGACGAGGATCCACTCGGCGCGCGTGACCGCCTCGTTCCGGTCGAAGTCGAAGACCCCGCTCCACGGGACGCCTTCCCAGGTCGAACCGCAGTCGGGGCAGACCCACAGGGACATCGTCGTGTGCTCGGCTTCGCGCGGCGGCGCGCAGGTGTGCAGCGGCATCCGGCCTCCTCCCCTCGAATCACACGCTTGTGATTCCGCAGGAGTGTACACCCTGCGGCCGCCTTCCCTCGAGCGTCCTGGCGGGCCTGCTGCTCTGCGCCGCCGGATTGCTGGTGCCGGATCCACACCGAACGCGACGGATCACGAGGCCAACGCTGCGGGTCGTCGGCGCGATCGCGTTGGCGCTCCTGACGATCTCGGGGACCTTCGCGCTCGTCGACGGCGTGGCGACGATCGCCTGAGCCTAGGAGCGCGGCCGCTCCTTGTCGTGGTCGTAGATCGGCAGGACGTCGACGGTCGCGTCGACCGTTCCGTCACCCACGGCGACCTGCACCGTGTTGCCGAGGGTCGACCTTTCCGCCCGGATCACCGCGATCCCGATCTTCCCGAACCGCGGGCTGTCGGTCGGGCTCGTGAGCACACCGACCTCCTCGCCGTCCTGCGTGACCTCGGCGCCGTACTCGGGCAGCGTCTCGGCCTCGTAGATGAGCGTGACGAATCGGTTCGGGGGCGCGGCCGCCACCTCGCGCAGCTTCTCCTTCCCGAGGAATTCGCCCGGCGCGTCGAGGCGCACGAACCGGTCGAGGTTGAAGTCGTAGGGCGTCCGCTGGTGCGCCTCGTAGTCGTAGTCGGTGACGATCAGCCCCGCCTCGACCCGAGCGAGCTCGATCGCCTCGGCTCCGAACGGCGTCACGCCGGCCCCGACCACGGCGTTCCAAAGCTCCTCGGCATCCGACGGATCGGTCAGGAACAGTTCGAACCCCAGCTCGCCGCCGTAGCCGGTGCGCGAGAGGTGGACCTCGACCCCGGCCACCTTCACGGGGTCGGGGAGGAACCGGAAATAGCGGAGGGCGCCGACGTCGGAGTCGGTCAGCTTCTGCACCACCTCACGCGAACGCGGTCCTATCACGCCGAGGTGTGGCATCCTCGGCGCGATCCACTCGAACTCGACGTCGAAGTCCCTCAGCGCCTCGCTCGAAGTAGGCGTCGTGATCCTTCCCGTTGGTCATGACCCAGCAATGGCCGGCGCCGGTGTTGAACACGGTGCCGTCGTCGACCATGAGCCCGTCTGCGTCCAGGAACGCCCCGTACCGAGCCTGGCCGACCTCGAGCCCGAGCGCGTCGTTGCTGAACACCCGCTGGGCGGCCCGGAGCGCGTCCGGCCCTCGGAGGTCCCACTTGTTGAGCGGCGAGACATCCCACACCGCGACGTCGTCCCGGATGGCGGCGTACTCCTTCCCGAGGTCGCCGAATCCCTCGAGCCACAGCCATCCGCCGTCGGCGATGTGCGTGGCGCCCTGAGCCTCGGTCACGTCGTGGAACGCCGTCTTGATCGCGTCGTCGTCGTTCATCGCCTGCCTCCGGTCGCCGGGATCATCGCATCCTCGCACGCGTTTGACTGGCCGTTCAAGTTCGCGCCCGGGTGCGATCCCGACCGTCAGCGGCGCGAGGCTAGAGGCGGGTCAGGCGGAGGAAGCTCCTCGCGGAACCGAACCCCCGTTCCTCGAGCCGGGTGGCCAGCACGAGGAAGAGCTGGGCCGTGACCATCGCGTCGTCGAGCGCCTCGTGGGGGTTCGCCACCGGGACCCCGTACCGCTCGGCGGCCGACGACAGGCTCTGTCGTACGTCCTGGTCCAGGTGCTCGAGCTCGATCGCCATCTGCCGGACGTCGATCGTCCGGCGCACCCACGAGCGGGAGCGTGTGCCGTAGAGGCGGCCCAGGAAGCCGATCTCGACGCTCGCGAACCAGGCCAGCAGGAACCGCCCGCCGAGCGCGAGTCGGAGCGTCTGCCCGGCCACCGAGAACGGCTGCGCCTGCGCCAGATCCTTGGGCAGGATGCCGTGGATCCTCATCGACTCCGCGCTCGAGGGCACCTCGGGCAGCACCAGCTGGTGCACGGCCTCCCCCACGACGACGCGGCCCTCGCGCACCGGAACGACCCCGAACGACACGACCGCGTCGCGCTCGCGATCGAGGCCCGTCGTCTCGAAGTCGAGCGAGGCGAACTCCACCTCGCGCCACGGACGCGACCGCATCGACCACGCCGGCCGAGCGGGTGGTCTCAACGACACCTGATCACCTCGACCTCGGTCACGACGCCGTCGATGCGCCGGTCGATCGCACCGCTCGGGACCCGGTCGACGATCTGCAGATCGAACGCGATCGCGATCGCGGCCACCCCATCGCGCCGCTTCTCCAGGAGGCGGTCGTAGTACCCGCCGCCGTAGCCCACCCGGCCGCAGGAGCGATCGAACGCGACCCCCGGGACCACGACGAGGTCGAGCTCGGCGACGTCGAGCGCGCGCCCCTCCGCGGGTTCCATCGCTCCGAACGAGGTCTCGGTCATCGGTGCTCCGGGTGTCGCGACGACGGGGGCCACCTCGTTCCCCTCGATCCGTGGCAACGCGACGGTCTTGCCCTCCGAACGCAGGCGCGCGATCAGCGGCGCCGTGTCGACCTCGCTGCCGAACGACCAGAAGGCCAGCACGTCTCGGCGCCCGCCGTCTCGGGCAACCCGAGGAACCGGTCGGCGATCGCCTCGCTGCGCGCGGACCGATCGTCCTCGGGGACGGCGTCGCGTTCGGCCAGGACCTCGCGGCGCAGCGACGCGCTTGGCCTGCTTCAGCCGGTGGGCCGGGAGATCGCTCACGCCGACGGACCGCAGCTCGGGGAGTACCTCCTCGGCGATCACGTCGAGCCGGTCCGGCGGACCGCCGGGCACGAGCACCGACCAGGTCGAGCCGGCGGCCGCGAGCGCATCGAGGTGGGTCCGGAGCGACGTGGTCGTCCCCGACCAGACCCCGGGCTCCAGGCCGCGTGCGCTCCGCTGGTCGAGCAGGCGCCCGACCTCGTCGTCGTCGCGCCCGACGACGACGATCCCGGCCCACGTCGCCGAGACCGGCCGTTCCCCCGCGGCCTCGCGCAGCAACCGCACCTTGCGGGTGAACTCCTCGACCCCCATCCCCCAGCCGTTCCACGCGTCGGCCTCGGCGGCGGCGAGGCGCACGACCGCGTCGGCGAACCCCCCGATCCAGATCGGCGGACCGTCCGGACGCACGGGCGGCGGCAGGAGCGGTCCCGTCATCGCGTGAACGTGCGAACCGCCGTCCCACCGGACCCCGCCGTACAGGGCCTTGATCGCGCGCACGGTCTCGACCAGATGCTCGCGACGTTCCGCCTTCCCCAGGTACTCGATGCCGAAGACGCGGTGCTCGGGCTCGTCGATCGGGTCCCCTGTGCCGATCCCGAGGATCATGCGCCCGCCGCTCACGTCGTCGACCGAGGCGGCGAGCTTCGCGAGCACCCCCGGAGCACGGAGCGTCGCCCGCGTGACCAGGGTCCCGACTGCGACGCGGCTCGTCTGCGCGGCGACCGCCGCGAGCGACGCGAACGCCTCGAGCGACGGCCGGTCCGGGGACGCGCCCGGCGGGAAGAGGTGGTCGAACGCGAAGACCCCGTCGAACCCGCGCTCCTCCGCGCGCCGGGCGAACGCGAGCACGCGCCCGGCGTCACCGGAGAACATCGGAAGGACGAGTCCCACCTTCACGTCAGACCATCACGCGCTCCGAGCTCCTCGAGCGCGAGGGTCGCCGCGCCCACGGCCCCGGCGTCGTTGCCGAGCTCCGCGGGCACGATGGGCACCCGAGGGCGGAAGTCGGGACCCTCGACCGCATCGAGGAACGCCGCACGCGCCGGTTCGAGCAGCAGATCGCCGGCGACGATCGCGCCACCGCCCACGACCACGACCTGCGGGTCGAGGACGTTCACGAGGCCGGCGATCCCCTGGCCGAGCCGCCGTCCGGCCTCCGCGAGGATCCCCTTGGCCGCGTCGTCGCCCTGCCGCGCTGCCTCCGTCACCAGCTCGCCGGTCACCTGGTCGGGGTCACCGCCGGCCAGGCGCCGGAGGATCGAGTGTTCGCGCTCCCGCGCCTCCTCGCGGCCCATCCGATCGATCGCACGCCCCGCGGCGACCTGCTCCCAGCAGCCCCGGTTCCCGCAGCCGCAGAGCGGGCCTCCGGGCTCGAGGATGATGTGCCCGATCTCGGCGGCGAAGCCGTTCGCGCCGCGGAACAGCCGACCGTCCGACACGATCCCACCGCCGATCCCGGTGCCGACCGTGACGAGCAGCAGATGACGGTACCCGCGACCCGCGCCGAACCGGAACTCCGCGTACGCGGCCATGCTCGCGTCGTTGTCCACCTGGCAGGGCAGGCCGAGCGCGTCGCGCATCCGCGCGGCGATGGGGAGGTTCCGCCACGCGAGGTTGGGGGCGAAGCGCAGGACCCCCTCCTTCGCGTCGATCATCCCCGCGGCCCCCACCCCGACCGCGATCACGTCGGGGGTCGTGAGCGACATGGCGAGCTCGACCATGGTCGACAGCGTCGCCGCCTCGTCGTCCGCGAGGGTCGGCGAGCTCGAGCGCTCGACGATCGTGCCGTCGCGGGCGACGCGGAACGCGTTGATCTTGGTACCACCGACGTCGAGCCCGATCGCCTCGCCGCTCCCACGTTCCGGCACGCCCGAACCTCTCAGGTGGAGCGGACCGGCGGCGTCACGAGATCTCGATCCGCTCGAAGTCCTTCGAGCCGTTCGCGCTCTGGTCGACCCCGCTCACGTGATCCCCGCGCACGTCGATCACGGCCCGCGCGGCGAGATAGAACTCGCGGGCGGCGGCGAGCAGGTGCTCGAACACGTCGGGCGCCGCGCCCTGACCTGCCGTCACCGCCATGCAGATCGGGCAGAACGCCACGGTGCACACGGGCGGCTGCGGTTGGGCCTCCGACGCCGACCCGGCGGCGCCATCCCCCCCGGTGGCCGCGTGGCCCGGTTCGGTCTCAGGCATCTTCAGCTCCTTCCCCTCGGCGCCGCAGCCGGCGCCGACCCCGGCTGCCGCGCGAACACGATCTCGAGATGATCTCCGACGAAGTTGGCGCCGCGGACCTCCATCCGCTGGAGCGTCTGCGGCAGGATCAGGTTGCGCTTGTAGGTCCCGACGCGGACGTAGAGCTCCTCGCCACGCCGATGGATGTCCATGTCCTCGCGCGAGACGAACGGGAGCCGCATCGTGAGGACGTACCCGCCCGACCTCCGGCGAACGCGGATCGGGTCGTCCCGGTACAAGACGTCGGTGACGGGGAGGTCGCCGTACACCTCGCGGCCCATCTCCTCGAGCAAGGGCACGCCGACCATCTCGCGGTCGAACAGACGAGCGGTCAGGATCGGCACCGGCTCGAACGACTCGCGGACGGTCTGCAGGTGCTCCGCCTGGATGTCCTTCCACTTGCCGAAGTACGGGTCGGTGACGTCCTCGGGGATGATCCGGTTCACGACGACCGCGTCGCACCGGTACCCGAACAGCCCGAGGTACGTGTAGGTGCGCCGCGCCTCGGAGATCACCATCTTCTCCGGGTTCACGACGAGCCGGACCGTCGATGAGGATTCATCGGTCAGGATCCGGTGGACGGCGTCGAGGTTCCGGTGCAACCGCTCGACCGCCGCGTAGAAGCTCTCGCCCGCGATCGGCAGCGTCGTCATCTTCGACACGATCGGGCGCAGCGTCTTCACGACGCGCCGCTCGACGGGAAAGATCCGTTCGATGTACCAGTTCATCACCTCGGGCAGCGACAGCAGGCGCAGCGTCTCGGCGGTGGGCGCACAGTCGACGATCAGGAGGTCGTACTTCCCGCCCTCGACGTGGGTCTTGACATCGATCAGCGCGAAGATCTCGTCGAGCCCGGGGATCACCGAGAGCTCCTCGGCCTGGATCGTCTCGACACCGGCCCAGTTCATGAGCTGCACGAAGTAATCCTGGATCTCGCGCCAGTTGGACTCGAGCCGGCTCTGGGCATCGATCTGCTCGGCCCACAGGTTCTCGGCGATCGGCGTGGCGTGCTCGCCGATCTCCTGGTCGAACGAGTCCCCGAGCGAGTGCGCCGGATCCGTGCTCATGATCAGCGTCCGGTTCCCCGATCCGGCCGCGCGGACGGCGGTCGCGGCGGCCACCGTCGTCTTCCCGACGCCGCCTTTCCCGGTGAACAGCAGGACCCGCATCCGGCCAGCCTAGCGCGGGCGCCACCCCGGCGCGTCCGGCGTGGGCTCAGCCGAGCTCGACGCGCCGCTTCAGGCCCTCGAGCGCGTTCTCGATCACGCGCTTCTCGCCCTGCGTGCGGACGAAGCCCGGCAGCAGGATCCCCAGGTCGACGGCGAGCCGGTAGATCACCTTGGTCTCGTCGTCGTCGATCTCGGTGAGCAGGTACTCGCCGGTGATGTTCGAGACGGCGCCGCGGGCCTCGGTCGAGACCCATGACATCCCGCCGTCGCCGGGCGCGTAGCGGTAGGCGAGCGTGTAATTCGCCTTGCCGAGGAGCGGGACGTCCACCTCGAACGCCACCTTGGTCCCCAGGCCCCCGTCCCCGCGTTCGAGCACCTGGGCGGTCTTGACGTCGGCCCACTCGGGGTAGGCCTCGAAGTCGGTCAGGACGTCCATGACCTCGACCGCCTGGGCCTCGATCACGATCTGGCCCTCGGTCTGCTCGCTCATGCCTGCTCCCTCATGAGGACGCGATGTTACCGGCGGGCGGCCGGCAACGTGACGAACGTGGCGATCAAGACCGACAGGAACACCAGACCCGCCGACGTCCACAGCAACGCCCGGGAGCTCATCACGGGCGCGTCGCCGGCCGCCAGGCGGTAGGCGTCCATCGCCGACACCACGTAGATCATCAGCGAGGCGCCGAGGAACAGGGCGAACAGCGGGAAGGTCGGCCCGAGTCCGCCCTTGCCGAACCGCGACACGAGCAGGATCAGCAGCGCCCCGAACGCCCAGGCGAACATCGCGAACCGCGCCACCGCATCGGTCCGCCGGCCGAGCTTCCAATGGCCGAGCCCGGGCCAGAGCATCGACCACACGGCCGCCGTCTGCGGCTCGACCTCCGGCGCCGTCTTGGGCTCCGCGAGCAGCCGGCCGAACGGGGTCCCGCAGGCCGAGCACTCGTTCGCCTCGATCGGGTTGCGGGTCTCGCAGACCGGACACGTCCAGGCGAGCGTTCCGCCCTCGACCTCGATCGCGCCCCCCGAGGTGCCCCGGATCGCCTTCGGCCCGGCGGTCCCGGTCGGAGCCGACGTCGCCGGACCGTCGGCCTCGGTGCGGGCTCCTGCGCGTTCGAGCGGCGAGAAACACTGCCCGCACCACTCGGCGTCCGCGGACGCGAGGGCGCCGCAGGTCGGACACCGGCGTTCGCCCATCATGCGAGGCAGGGTACCGCCGCCCGCGACCGGGACCGCGGAACCGGAAGGGTCAGGCGACCGCCTCGCGCAGCCAGCCGGCGAGCTGCTCCGCGGCTCTGGACCACCCGAACGCACGCTCCACCCGCTCCCGGCCGGCGCGACCCATCGCGTCCGCGCGCTCGGGATCCGCGAGCAACGAGCCCACGGCGTCGGCGACCTCGGCGACGTCCGACCCGTTCACGAGCAGGCCGGTCTCGCCGGGCACGAGGGACTCGCGCGCTCCCCCGGAGTCCCCGACCACCACGGGGCGCGCACACGCGGCCGCCTCGACGAACACGTTGCCCCAGCCCTCGACCTCCAGACCCCCCAGGCGGCTCCGGCACGGCATCGCGAACACGTTCCCCGCGCGGTAGTAGCGGGGCAGGTCGCTCTCGGACACTTGGCCCGCGAACGCGACGGAGCCGTCCGGCGCGTCCGCGGCGAGGCGTTCCAGCCGATCGCGGTCCGGCCCATCGCCCACGATCAGCAGGGAGGCATCGGGGACGTCACGGCGGATCTCGGGCATCGCGCGGATCAGCACGTCCTGCCCCTTGCGCGCGACCAGCCGGCTCACGCAGACGATCAGCGGGCGGTCGGCGACGCCGTGGAGCTCGGTCAGGTCCTCGTAGGGCAGGTCCGGGCGGAAGGCCTCGAGATCCGCGCCGGGGTACATCACGGAGACGGGCACGTCGTCCGGAACGGCGGTTCGCACGACCCGGGCGATGAACGCGCTGCACATCACCGGCACCCGCGCCGCCCGCGACGTGGCGCGCCGGACGAGCGCGTGCGTCCCGGGCGCGATCGAGAGCCAGTACTCGAACCCGTGCGCCGCCGCGAGGTACGGGGTCCCGGTCTCCGCCAGCGAAGGTCCGAGGAGGGCGAGCGGGTAGACCGCGCCGAACAGGACCACCTCGGCCCCGAACGACCGAACCGCCTCGTGGAGGCGGCGCCGCACATCGGGGACCGGCCAGAGGAAGCGTTCGGGCTGGCGGTCCACGGCGTACGGCGCGGCCTCATCGAACGCGTCGCCGCCCTCGGCGTTCGGACACAGGACCGCGACCCGATCCGGCGGGAGGCACCGGACGAGCGCCTCCAGCGTGCGTTGGATCCCGCCCACGCGGGGCGGGTAGTCGTTGGTGACCAGGAGCGTCCGCGGAACGTCCACGGCGGCTTATCCTCGCAGACGTGGACGGAGCAGCGTTCGACGAGCAGCTCGAGGCGCTCGAGCAGGAGCGGGCGTTCGTGGATCTCCAAGGCTGGCGCCTCACCGAGGTTCGAGGCGCCGACGCCGAGGGGTGGCTGAACGACCTCGTCACCGCCTCGGTGGACCGTCTCCCCGAGGGCGAGGCGCTGCGCTCGTTCCTCCTCTCCCCGACCGGCAGGATCCGCGCCGACGTCCATATCCTGCGTGCACGCTCGGGAGACGGGTTCCTCCTGCTGCAGGACACCGCCCAGCCGGACGCGATCGCCGACCTGCTCGAGCCCTACGTCCTGTCGTCGGATGTCGAGCTCGCACCGGCCGACCCCCGCGGGCTCCTCGTGAAGCCCCGGCCGGGTCTCGGGTGGACGGCGGCGTGGGAGGCGCGGGACGACGGGTCGGTCCCCGCCGGGCCGGAGGCGCTCGAGGCCTGGCGGATCCGCCACGGCCTTGCCCGTTTCCCGGTCGACCTCGACGCGGATTCCCTGCCGGCCGAGGCCGACCTCGACGTCGAGCCGGTGATCGACCGGAGCAAGGGCTGCTACCTGGGCCAGGAGTCCGTCGCCCGGGTGCGGAACCTCGGCCACCCACCGCGGGTGATCGTCGGGGTCAGGGCGGCGACCCCGCTCCGGCCGGGCGGGCCGGTCCGTTCGCGGGGAACCCCCGTGGGGAGTGTGACCAGCGTGGAGCCGCGGCGAGGATCGTCGGCCATGGTGCGTATCCGTTGGGACGCAAGGGATACAGAGCTCACGGCCGACGGCGGCATCGCCCTGGAACGCCGGGAACCGCCGATCGGGAGCCGTCCGATACTACGGGGGCTCTGACTTTTCAAGACTGTTCTCGCTCGACCGCGAACGGTACAAGGATGTCCTGCGCGCACAGGCCCCCCTCCGGGTCGCCTGCGCAACCCGACGAGGCACGCAGGGAGTCGAGTGTGACCAAGGACCGGACCGCGGGGATCGACCTGAAGGCCCTCCCCCCCGACCCCTCCCCCCCGGACATCTGGCAGGATCAGGCGGCGTGCTACGGCATCGACCCGGACACGTTCTTCCCCACCTCCGAGGAGGAGGCGGGACCCGCGCTGGCGTTCTGCTCGGCCTGCGACATCCGCGAGACCTGTCTCTCGTGGGCCCTGAAGAACGGCGAGCGCTACGGCGTGTGGGGCGGCCTCACCGAGCAGCAGCGTCGTCGCGTCGTCCGGTTCGTGGCCTGAGGCCACCGGCCCCACGGGGCCTCGTCACGGTTGGTCGCCGGGCCGGGACGCGGCCCATACTTGCGGCCCCATGACGTCCGACACGATCCGCGCGAGCGCGCCCCTTCGGATCAGCTTCGTCGGGGGCGGCACCGACTTCCCCCATTACTACGAGCGTCACGGCGGCGCCGTCCTGTCGGCGACGATCGACCACGCGGCGCACGTCTCGGTCGCGCCACGGGACGATCGGCAGGTGCGGATCCGTTCGCTGGATCTCGGTCATCTCGTCGAGTACCACCTCGGGCACGGGCCCGTGTACGACGGCGTCATGGACCTGCCCAAGGCCGCGATCGAGCGGATGGGTGTGCCGACGGGGATCGATGTCGACATCGCATCCGACGCACCGCCCGGCAGCGGGCTCGGAGGCTCCTCCGCGCTGGTCACGGCGTGCGTGGGCGCGCTCGCGATGCTGACGGACCGGTCGATGGCGCCCCGCGAGGTCGCCGAGCTCGCCTATCTGATCGAGCGGGAGGACCTCGGCATCGCGGGCGGATGGCAGGATCAGTTCGCGGCGGCCTTCGGCGGCTTCAACCTGCTCGAGTTCGACCAGCGCGGCGTCGCGGTCCGGCCCCTCGCGCTCTCGCCGGAGGCCGTCGGAGAGCTGCGGGCGCACCTGTTGCTCTGCTACACGGGCCACGTTCGGACCGACCTCGGGCTGATCGCCACCCAGATCCGCATGTACGAGGAGGGACGCGAGGACACGATCGTGGGGATGAAGCAGCTGCAGGCGATGGCGTTCGAGATGCGACGGGAGCTCGAGGACGGGAACCTCGACCGGCTGGGGCCGATGCTCCGCGAGGCCTTCGAGAGCAAGAAGTTGATGAACCCGCACGTCTCCGAGGGCACGCGGATCGAACGCCTGCTCGCGGTGGCGGCGGACGCCGGTGCCTCGGGCGGCAAGATCTGCGGCGCCGGGGGCGGGGGCTACCTCCTGCTCGCGTGTCGGCCCGACCGCCAGCCCGCGGTCCGGCGCGCGCTCGAGGCGCTCGGCGCCCAGTTCGCGGAGTTCGCGTTCCGCGCCCATGGGGTCGAGGCGCACGACGGCGGTCGCGTGTGGAGACCCTCGTGAGCCGCCGCTTCGTCCTGCTCGATCGCGACGGCACGATCAACGAGGAGATCGGGTACGTGCTCCGGCCCGACGAGCTCCGACTGGTCCCCGGTGCGGGCGAGGCCCTGCGCGAGCTCCGGGGACTCGGGCTCGGCCTCGTCGTCCTGACGAACCAGTCCCCGATCGGCCGCGGGTTGCTCACCGTCGCCGACCTCCACGAGATCCACGCGCGCCTGACGGACCTGCTCGCCGCCGAGGGCGTGACGCTCGATGGCATCGAGTTCTGCCCGCACCGGCCGGACGAGGGCTGCGCGTGCAGGAAACCCGAGACGCTGATGGTCGGGCGCGCTGCCGTCGCCCTGGGGTTCGACCCCGCCGAGGCCTGGCTCGTCGGCGACCACGGGTCCGACCTGCGTCTGGGGCGTGCGGTAGGCGCCCGAACGATCCTCGTGCGCACCGGCCACGGGGACGATGAGCTCGAGCGCGGGGCCGGCCAGGACGCCGACCACGTCGTCGCCGACCTGCGTGAGGCGGCAGCCATCATCCGGGACGACCTCTTGACGAGCGTGGGGCCGTGAACCTCGATCGGGTGCGCGAGTACCTGCTCGAGACCTCGCGCACGGCCGCTCGGACCGCCGACGAGTGCGCGGCGCAGATCCTCGGCGCGACGGCCGCGATCGTCGAGTCGCTCCGGGACGGGGGGAAGATCCTGCTGTGCGGCAACGGCGGCAGCGCCGGCGACGCCCAGCATCTGGCGACGGAGTTCGTCAGCACGCTCACCGTCGATCGGCGGCGCGATGCCATCGCGGCGATCGCGCTCACGACGGATACCTCGCTCCTGACGGCGGTGGCGAACGACTTCGGCTTCGACGGCGTGTTCGAACGCCAGGTGGAAGCCCTCGGTCGCGAGGGCGACGTGCTCGTCGGGATCTCGACGAGCGGGAACTCGGAGAACGTGGTGCGTGCGTTCGCGACGGCGAGGGCGGCCGGCATCCGGACGATCGCGCTGACGGGCGGATCGAGCGGCAAGCTCGGGGCGCTCGCCGACATCGAGATCAACGTGCCGAGCACGGAGACCTCCCACATCCAGGAGGCGCACATCGCCGTGGGTCAGCTGATCGCGTTCCTGGTCGAGGACGAGCTCTTCCCCCGATCACCGCACGCGTGACGTGAACGAGGCAGACCCTTGACCTCCGAACACCTGTTCGGGTAGCCTGCTCGTCCCTCGCGCGGCCCCGCGGGAGGCCGGGTGCTCGCGGACGCGCTCCAGACCACGTTCGAGGACGCCGTGCCGCTGCCCGAGGTCGAGTTCGTGGTCGTCGATCTCGAAACCACCGGCGGGTCCCCCGTCGACTCACGGATCACGGAGATCGGCGCGGTGAAGCTCCGCGGCGGCGAGCGCACGGGCGTGTTCGAGACCCTGGTGAACCCGGGCGTGCCGATCCCCCGCCAGATCACGCACCTAACCGGGATCGACGACCTGGTGGTGGCCGGTGCGCCCCCGATCGAGTGGGTGCTGCCGTCGTTCGCAGAGTTCGCGCGCGGCTGCGTCTTCGTGGCCCACAACGCCCGGTTCGACTTCACGTTCCTCAACGTCGCCCTCGAACGGCTCGACTACGACGCGCTCCCGCCACCGCCCGTCTGCACCGCCCGGCTCGCGCGACGCGTGGTGTGGCCGGACGTCCCGAACGTGCGGCTCCACACGCTCGCGCAGTACTTCCGTACGGCGGTCCGACCGTCGCACCGGGCCCTGCCCGACGCCGAGGCCTGCTCCGAGGTGCTCCACGGCCTGCTCGAGCTCGGCGGGCGGCTCGGGATCCTCACGCTCGGCGACCTGCACGGCGCCGTCCGCGCCCGGGGCCGTCCCAACTTCGGGAAGATCCGGCTGGCCGACCACCTGCCGAACGCGCCCGGCGTCTACCTGTTCCGGGGTCGCGACGGCCGCGTGCTGTACGTCGGCAAGTCGGTCGACCTGCGCTCGCGGGTGAAGAGCTACTTCTACGGCGACGGCCGCAAGAAGGTCGAGGACCTGCTCGCCGAGACCGCCTCGGTCGACGGCCTCGCGTGTGGCTCCGAGCTCGAGTCCCTAATCCTGGAGGCGCGGCTGATCCGCGAGCACGAGCCGAAGTACAACCGCCGTGGCAAGACCTGGCGGAAGTACGCCTACCTGCGGATCGACGAGGCCGAGGCCTACCCCCGGATCAAGGTCGTCCGCGAGACGAAGGGTGGCGGCGCGTTCCTCGGCCCCTTCCCCTCGTCGCACCTGGCACGCCTGGCGAAGGAGGCGCTCGAGGACGTCTTCCCGATCCGCCGATGCACGACGGCGATGCGCGCCTCCACGCGGTTCGCGCCGTGCGCACTCGCCGACATGCATCGATGCCTGGCTCCCTGCGACGGGCGCGTCGGCCCCGAGCGCTACGAGGAGCTCGTCCGCTCCCTGATCTCCTCCCTCTCCACACCGGGCGGGCTCCTCGGAACGCTCGAGGCGCGCATGCGCGGCCTCGCCGAGCAGGAGCGGTTCGAGGAGGCCGCGCTCGCGCGCGACCGCCTCCGCGCGCTTGCCGAGGCGCTGGCGCGGTCGCGGATCGATGGGTGGCTGCTGCGGACCGACGACCTGGTCCTGCGCGACGTCGCGGCCAACCGATTCCGCCTCCGGCGCGGCGCGCTGATCCGGACCGAACGCGACGAGCCGCTCGGCTCACCGTGCCCGCGCGACCGGGCGGACGAGCTGTCGGTGCTCCGGTCCTGGATGTCGCGCCACGACGCCCGGATCGAGGCGGTCGACGTCCCGATCGCCGAACCCGTCGACGGAGGCGCCGCCCTTGACCGGATCTTGCGCACGCTCCGCGGCGCGACGGGCGAGGACGGCGGTGGGCTACGCTCACTTCGCGATGACCGGCGGGCCCGAGCTTCTCCTGTGCGAGACGGATGAGGCATACGAGATCCTGCTTCGCTGCATCGGCGACCTGACCGACGAGGCGTACGCCTGGGAACCCGGCCCGGACGCATGGCGCGTGTTCCGAGGCGAGGACGGGCGGTGGACGCACGACTACGCCGAACCCGATCCGGAGCCCTCGCCGTTCACGACGATCGGCTGGCGCGTCGCGCACGTGGCGACGTGCAAGGTCATGTACCACGAGTGGGCGTTCGGCCCGCAGCGGCTGACCTGGCTCACGATCGAGACGCCGCACGACGTCGAGGGCGCGCTCGCGATGCTGCGGGAGGGACACGAGCTGCTCCGCGCCGACCTGGCAGCCCTGGACGAGCCCGGCCTGAACGCCGAGGTGCTGACGAACTGGGGCGAGTTGTGGCCCGCCTGGCGGATCTTCTGGACGATGATCCACCACGACCTCCAGCACGGGGGCGAGATCGGCGCCCTCCGCGACTACCTGCGAACCTCGTCCGGGACTCGATGACCGGGCGGGTCCCGGCCCCCGGCTAGACTTGGTGCGTGGAGACCGCGGTCATCCTCGAGGGCGCCCGGACGCCGATCGGCCGATTCCTGGGCTCGTTCTCCGAGCTCCCCGCCGTCGACCTCGGCGTGCTCGCGGCCCGGGAGGCGATGCGTCGCTCGGGAGTCGAACCCGACCAGATCGACCAGGCGATCCTGGGTCACGCCCGCCAGGCGGGGAACGGCCCGAACACCGGCCGCCAGGTGAGCGTCCGCGCCGGGGTTCCGGTGGAGGTCTCCGCGTACAACGTGAACATCGCGTGCGGTTCCGGGATGAAGGCCGTGCAGCTCGGGGCGCAGCAGATCGCGCTCGGCGACTCCGAGGTCGTGCTGGCGGGGGGCATGGAGAACATGACCCGGGTCCCCTTCCTGCTCGACCGGATGCGCACCGGCTACCGGATGGGCGACGCGCACGTGTACGACGCGATGTACCGCGACGGGCTGCTCGACCCGTTGTGCGGGCTCATCATGGGCGAGACCGCGGAGAACCTCGTCGACCGCTACGGCCTGTCGCGGGCCGAGCAGGACGAGTTCGCGCTCGAGTCGCAGCAGAAGGCCGCCGCCGGCGCCCGGGCGCGCGGCGCGGAGATGTTCGCGGTCGAAGCCCCAGCCGGCCAAGGAACGGGGAAGGGCAGCGTCACCCTGTCGGACGACGAGCACCCCCGCCCGGATACGACGCTCGAGCGGCTCGCGGAGCTGGAGGCCGTGTTCCGCGAGGGTGGCAGCGTCACCGCGGGCAACTCGAGCGGGATCACGGACGGAGCCGCCGCGATGCTGCTGATGTCCGCGTCCCGGGCCGAGGCGGAGGGGCGCCAGCCGCTCGCGCGCATCATCGGGATTTCGTGGGCCGGCGTGCCGCCGGAGATCATGGGCATCGGTCCCGTGCCGGCGACCAAGAAGGTGCTCGAGAAGACCGGGCTCTCGCTCGCCGACATCGACCTGATCGAGATCAACGAGGCGTTCGCGGCGCAGGTGCTTGCGTGCGAGCGCGAGCTGAAGTTCGACCGCGACCGGCTGAACGTGCACGGCGGCGGGATCTCGCTCGGCCATCCGATCGGGATGTCGGGTGCCCGAATCATCCTCTCGCTCGCCTACGCGATGCGCTCGCGCGGGGCCGCATTGGGCTTGGCCACCCTTTGCATCTCGGGCGGCCAGGGCCTCGCCGTCGTCTTGGAGCGGGCATGACCCGACCGTCGGCGGGGGCGGTGACCCGATGAGCGTGCACGCGGTAGTCCTGATCGAGTGCGAGATCGACGAGATCCCCGAGGCCGCGCAGGCGATCGCCGACCTGGAGGGTGTCTCGGAGGTCTACTCCGTGGCCGGAGAGTTCGACCTGGTCGCGATCGTGCGCGTCGCGAACCACGACGATCTGGCATCGGTGATCCCCGGCGGGATCTCGAAGGTCGAGGGCGTCGCGAGGACCGAGACGCTCATCGCGTTCCAGGTGTACTCGAAGCACGACCTGGAGCGCCTGTTCTCGATCGGGTTCGACGAGAGCCCGGCGTAGCTCACTTCGGGGGCAGGTCGATCGCGACCGGTCGAGCGGTCCTGGCCCACTCCGACAGGTCGTCGGTGTCGCGAGGCCCGTACTTCTCCAGGAGCAACCGCCGGGCCAGGGCGTCCTCCTCCGGATCGTCCACGAGCCGTCCACGACAGATCAGGTCCCGGTCGCCCAGCCGCAGACCGACGGTGGGATGCGCCCGAAGGTTCTTCACCCAGTCGCTCTCCTCGCCGCCACCGGCGAGCAGGTACACGACGTCGCCATGGAGGGCGAACCAGATCTCGACCGTGTGGGGGCTCCCCGAACGCCGTCCCTTGGTGGTGACGTAGCAGAAGTCGAGCGCCGCGAGGCTCTCCGGCTCCACCTACGAGACGGCCCACACGATCAGGGCGACGATCACGACCACCCCGACCACGAAGAAGACCAGATCGCCGCGCTTGAGCCTACCGGGCTGCATCGCGTTGAAGCCCACGTCACGCCCCCTCGGCGAGCCGGTAGATCTCGCGGAAGCGGGCCTCCGACAGCCACGCGGTGTGTTGGCGGACGGTGGAGGCGAACGTCCGGGCCTCGGTCTCGTCGCGGCAGGCACGCACCGCAACCTGGCGTCCCTCCGGATCGAGGATCGCCACGCTCCATCTTCCCTCTTGGCTGCTCCCTTGGCCCATCCCTCGGCCCACCTCGCCGTCGCGGATCTCGACCGAGAAGCGGTTCCCGGCCTCGACCTCCGGCGCCGACGTCACGACCTCACCCGCCTCCGTGCGGACGTTCGAGCCGCTCGAGGTGTCCGCGGATCTCCCCGAGCACCGACTCGATGTCGAGGACGAAGTCCGGCTCCACGTCGGCCAGCTTCTCGAGCGCGTTCTCCAGCGTGTTGCCCGCGCTCTCGGCGTCGGCGAGCGAGTCCACCACCACCACCGCGTAATCCGCCTGGAACGGCTTGCCGTCCCACGGGCAGTGACCCCCGTTCCGGATCACCTGCTCCGCGAGGAACTCTCGGCCGCACCGCCGGCACGTCCCCTTGATCTTCACGCGATCTCCCTCTGCTCCCTTGGCCGCTCCCTTGGCCGTTCAGCTGGGCCTGCCGCCGGCCGAGCCCGGTACGCCTGGATCAGGTCGACGAGCCGGTCCGCCAGCTCGAACGGGTCGACAGGGCGAACGAGCCACGCGTCCGCCCCCGACCAACGGGCGAGCCACGCGTCGTGCTTGCGCTCGAGCACGATCACGATCGGCCCGCGGTACGGCTCGACCGCGCCGCGCAGGTCGCGCGCGAGCGAGAACGCTCCCGCCCTCGAGGCGATCTCGTCGGCGACGACCGCGTCGGGGCGCTCGCGCAGCCCGATCCGGGCGCCCCGCTCGCCGTCCTGCGCCTCCAGGAACGACACGGACTCGCCGAGGCGACGTTCGATGCTCCCGACCGAGATCCGCAGCAGGTCTCTCGACTCGGCGTCGGGCGACACGAGCAGGACCTTCACGCGGCGCATCCTATCAACCGCTGCTGCGCCGTTGAGCCCGACACCGGGCCCCGCTATCGTCGGTCGGATCGGGCTTCGGACGCGAGGAGGCGGTCGTGGAGAGCACGGGCAAGGCGGCGGTGGCGGAGTTCGTGGCGACGTTCGCGCTGATCTTCATCGGTGCGGGCGCCGTGATCGCGGTGAGCCTCGGGCTCAACCTGACCGGCGTGGCGCTCGCGCACGGTCTGGTGCTCGCGATCATGGTCTCGATCACGGCGCACATCTCGGGGGGGCTGGTGAACCCCGCCGTCACGATCGGCCTGTGGGTCGCCGGCAAGATCCCGTCTCAACGCGCCGTGATCCTGATCGGCGCGCAGTTCCTCGGGGCCGTGGCGGGTGCGCTCCTTCTCAAGTACCTGGTCCCCACGGCGCTCTACGACGCGGGCAACGGCGGGACGCCGGCGCTCGCCCAGGGCATCGCGATCGGCAGGGGCATCGTGATCGAGGCCACCACGACGTTCTTCCTCGTGTTCGCGGTCTTCGGCACGGCGGTCGACCCCCGCGGGCCCTGGTCGAAGACGGCGGGGCTCACGATCGGCCTGGTGATCGCGTTCGACATCATGGCGTTCGGTCCGTACACGGGGGCCGCCATGAACCCGGCGAGATGGTTCGGACCCGCGCTCGTCTTCGGCGACTGGGCGAACTGGTACGTCTGGATCGTCGGACCCATCGCGGGCGGCATCATCGCTGCGGTCCTGTACGCCACGGTGTTCCTGAAGGACCGGGAGCCGGCCACACCCTGACGCATCCCTCCGACGGGGCGCCCGTATCATGGGGACGTTCCCGATGGTGACGACGAGCACGTACCTCGATCACGCGTCCGCGACGCCGCTGGACGAGCGGGCACGCGCGGCGTTGGTCGCCGCGCTGGACGAGTTCGCCGACCCGCTTCGCGTGCACGGGGACGGGCTGGCGGCGCGACGACTGCTCGACGACGCCCGCGCGACGGTCGCCGGCGCACTGAGGGCCCAGCCCGACGAGATCGTTTTCACGAGCGGGGGCACCGAATCGGTGGCGCTCGCGATCTGGGGCGGCGTCCGACCGGTCCGCGAGCTCGGCACCCGGATCGTCACCACGACGATCGAACACCCCGCGGTGGGCGGCGTGCTCCACACGCTCGAGACCGACGGGTTCGAGTCCGTGCTCGTCGAGGTGGACGGCAACGGCTCGGTCGACCTCGACGCGTTCGCCGCGGAGATCCGCCGCCCGGGCACGCTCCTCGCGTCCGTGCACCACGCGAACCACGAGGTTGGAACGATCCAACCGATCGCGGAGTGCGCTCGGTTGTGCCGCGAGGCGGGCGTGCTGTTCCACACGGACGCCTGTCAGACCGTCGGCCACCTGCCGGTCGACGCGGTGGCCCTCGACGTCGACCTGCTGTCGATCTCGGGGCACAAGTTCGGGGGACCGCCGGGGATCGGGGCCCTCTACGTTCGGCGCGGCGTCCCGATCGCGGCCTACCCCTGCGGGGACGACCGCGAGCGGCGGCGCCGCTCTGGCGTCGAGAACGTCCCGGGCGTCGCCGCGATGGCCGCGGCGCTCGAGGCTCGTCTCGAGGGGATGAGCGACGAGGCGGCACGGGAGTGGGCGCTCACCGACACGATCCGCGCCGGCATCGCCGAACGCGTCGGCGGCGCGAGGGTCCACGGTCACCCGACCCAACGTGTCCCGCACCTCGTGTGCTTCTCGGTCCCGGACCTCGACGCCGAGATCATGAGCATGGCGCTCGACGATCGTGGCTTCCGGATCGCCGCGGGCTCCAACTGCTCCGGCGCGGCCGGCGAGGCGTCCTCGGTCCTTGAGCACATGGGCGTCGCCTCGACGGCGAGCTTCCGCATCGGCGTCGGGCCGGACACCACGGAGGACGACGCGGAGCGACTGCTCGCGACGCTCCCGAGCCTGGTGTCCGAGCTGCGCGAGGTGCGCTCGGCGGCCGACGCCGCGATGGCGCGGTTCCGCTCCTCCGGAGAACGCTGACCGAACGGTACCCGCGTCCGGCTAGGACACGGTCCAGGTGTCGCCCGAGTGCAGCAGCTTGTCCACGCTGCCCGGCCCGAGACGTTCGACCGCCTGCTCGATCTGCGCGGTCATGGCCTCGCCGTAGACGGGCCGCTCCACCTCGCGGAACACGCCGATGCAGGTCGGCTCGTTCGGCCCTCGCGACAGGTGGGCCAGCGCGAACGCGAGCGATGGCCTGCCCTGTGCGTCGTGGGTCACGATCGCCTCCGGGGGCGTGCTGGCCGTCTCGGTGATCACGAGCCGCCCGTTCTCCCCCACCGAGACGCACCGGTTGCCCTCGTCGAACACGATCGGCTCGCCGTCCTCGAGGCGGATCTGGTTGTGCGTCCCCTGTTGCTTCTCGCGAAGCAGATCGAACGCACCGTCGTTGAAGACGTTGCAGTTCTGGTAGATCTCGACGAACGCGCTCCCCCGATGGGTCGCCGCCTGCCGCAGGACCTGGGTGAGGTGCTGGCGATCGTTGTCGAGCGTTCGCGCCACGAAGGTCGCCTCGGCCCCGAGCGCCAGCGCGATCGGGTTGAAGGGGTGGTCGACCGACCCGAACGGCGTCGACTTCGTGACCTTGCCCTCCTCCGAGGTCGGCGAGTACTGGCCCTTCGTCAGCCCATAGATCTGGTTGTTGAACAGGAGGATCTTCAGGTTCACGTTGCGCCGCAGGGCGTGGATCAGGTGGTTCCCGCCGATCGACAGGCCGTCGCCGTCCCCCGTGATCACCCACACCGACAGGTCCGGTCTCGCCGTGGCGATCCCGGTGGCCAGCGCCGGCGCACGCCCGTGGATGCCGTGCACGCCGTACGTGTCCATGTAGTACGAGAACCGACCCGAGCAGCCGATCCCCGAGACGAACACGGTCCGATCCGGTTCGATCCCGAGCTCGGGCATGAACCCCTGCACCGTCGACAGGATCGCGTAGTCCCCGCAGCCCGGGCACCAGCGCACCTCCTGGTCGCTGGTGAAGTCCTTCTTCGTCAGCGTCCCGACCGCGCCGTCGCCGTCGCCGTTCGCGATGTCACTCATGCGTCATCACCTTCTCCCCGCCCACCCGCTCGTCCCCGACCACCCGCAGGATCTCGTCCTCCAGCTCCTCCGCGAAGATGGGCTGCCCCTGCACCTTCGAGAACGTCCTCGCGTCGACCAGGTGCTCCGAGCGGATCAGCATCGCGAGCTGCCCCGTGTTGAGCTCGGGGATCAGCACCTTCGCGTAGCGCTTCACGACCTCGCCGGTGTTGGCAGGCATCGGGTTCAGGTGGACCAGGTGCGCGGTCGCCACCTTCTTGCCGCGTTCGCGAACGCGCCTCGCGGCCGCGAGGATCGTCCCGTAGGTCGATCCCCAGCCAAGCACCAGGAGCTCCGCGTCTCCGTCGGGATCGTCGACCTCGAGCGGCGGGATGTCGTCGACGATCCTCGCGACCTTCGCCGCCCGCAGCTGCGTCATGCGCTCGTGGTTCTCGGGCTCGTAGCTGATGTCGCCGGTCCCGTCCTCCTTCTCGAGCCCCCCGATCCGATGTCGGAGGCCCGGCGTCCCCGGGATCGCCCAAGGGCGTGCGAGCCTCTCGTCGCGCAGGTAGGGCAAGAACTCCTGTCCGGCGTTGGGACCGGCCGCGAACGCCGGGTCGATCGTCGGGAGGCTGTCGACGTCCGGGAGCCTCCAGGGCTCGGACGAGTTCGCGAGGAACGTATCGGACAGCAGGATCACGGGCGTCCGGTACGTGATCGCGATCCGCGCGGCCTCGATCGCCGCGTCGAAGCAGTGCGACGAGGAACGCGCCGCGACGATCGGCATCGGCGACTCACCGTGGCGGCCGAACAGCGCGAGCAGCAGGTCCGCCTGCTCGGTCTTGGTCGGCATCCCGGTCGACGGGCCCGCGCGCTGGACGTCGACGATCACCATCGGCAGCTCGAGCATCACGGCCAGCCCGAGCGTCTCGGCCTTCAGGTCCATCCCGGGTCCGCTCGTCCCGGTCACGCCGAGGTCACCGGCGAACGCCGCGCCGAGCGCCACGTTGGCGGCCGCGATCTCGTCCTCGGCCTGCAAGGTCATCACGTTGAAGTTCTTGAGCCGCGAGAGCTCGTGGAGCAGCTCGGAGGCTGGCGTGATCGGGTAGCTCGCGTAGAACAGCTGCAGACCGCTCCGCTCGGCCGCCGCGACGAGTCCCCAGGCGAGCGCCTGCGCGCCCGACACGTTGCGGTAGATGCCTGGCTCGGCCGGTGCCGGCTTGACCTCGTATGAGGTCGCGAACAGCTCCGTGGTCTCGCCGAAGTTGTAGCCCGCCTTGAAGGCGGCGGCGTTGGCGTCGTACAGCTGTGCCTTATCGCCGAACTTCTTGTGCAGCCAGTTGAGGGTGACGTCGGTCGGGCGCCCGTACATCCACGACACGAGCCCGAGGGCGAACATGTTCTTGGAGCGCTCGGCCTCCTTGCGTGTGAGCCCGAGCTCCTCGACGGCACGAACGGTGATCGAGGTCATCGGGACCCGGTAGATCTGGTAGGCGTCGACCGCCCCGTCGGTGAGCGGATCGGAGGTGTACCCGGCCTTCTGCAGGTTCCGCTCCGTGAACGCGTCCTCGTTCACGATGATCGTGCCGCCCTTCTCGACCGATCCGAGCTCGGCCTTCAGGGCCGCCGGGTTCATCGCGACCAGGACGTTCGGGTGGTCGCCGGGGGTCAGGATGTCGGTCGAGGCGAACTGGATCTGGAACGCCGAGACGCCGTGGACGGTGCCGGCCGGAGCCCGGATCTCGGCCGGGAAGTCCGGCATCGTGGCGAGGTCGTTGCCCAGAACCGCCGTGGCATTGGTGAACCTGTCACCCGTCAGCTGCATCCCGTCGCCGGAATCGCCGGCGAACCGGATCACGACGCGCTGCTTCTCCTCGACCTGCTTGGTCATCGTCGCCGGGCGTGCCCCGGCCGCCTCCTCCGGATCGGATCGTGAGGATCGCTCTACACCTAGCCTACCGCGCACCCGCGGGCCGGACAGGTCCACACGCTAGATTGAGGGCGGAGCCGTGCACGGCCCGCCGTCGGGACGAGCACTCGCGGAGGACGAGGCATGCGAAGGAACCGGTTGGGTTCGAGGGGTCCGGAACTGTCCGTGATCGGGTTCGGGGCCTGGGAGGCGGGGGGCGGGTCCGAATGGGGCCGCTCGCCCCCCGAGGAGCAGGTGCTCGAGGCGATCCGTACGGTGTTCGAAACCGGGATCGACTGGATCGACACGGCCGAGGTCTACGGCCGGGGCCGGTCGGAGGAGCTCGTGGCGCGGGCCATCGCCGGTCGGCGGGAGGAGGTGCTGATCGCCACCAAGGTCGCCCCGCGGCCCGCCGGTTCGGGGTTCCGCGCCGCGCAGGTGCGTTCGGCGTGCGAGGGGAGCCTCCGCAGGCTCGGCACCGACCGCGTCGACCTGTACCAGCTCCACTGGCCGGACGAACGCGGCGTCCCCGTCGAGGAGACCTGGGGCGCGATGGCCGCACTGCTGGACGACGGCCTCGTCCGATCCATCGGCGTCTCGAACTTCGACCGTGCCCTGATCGAGCGGTGCGAGGCCATCCGGCATGTCGACTCGCTCCAGCAGGAGTTCTCGGTGCTCAGGCTCGAGGACCGCGACCTGATCGGCTGGTGCGGCGAGCAGGGCACGGGCGTGCTGTCGTACGCCCCGCTCGCCTACGGGCTCCTCACGGGCGCGATCACGTCCGAGACGCGGTTCGACGAGGGCGACTTCCGCGGAGGCGAGGAGGAAGAGGGCTCGCTATTCGCCCGGGGCAACCGGGAGCGCAACCTCGCCGTCGTGGATGGTCTGCGGTCGATCTCGGATCGGCTCGGGATCACGCTCGCCCAGCTCGCGCTCGCCTGGAACGCGGCGCAACCGGGGGTGACCGCGGCGATCGCGGGGAGCCGCAACCCCGACCACGTCAGTTCGAACGCCGCGGCGGGCGACATCGTCCTCGACGAGCCGACCCTCGCCGAGCTCGACGCGATAGTCTCCCGGGCCGTTCCCCGGTAGCGATCCGGGGGCAGGCCAGGGGACAGGCCAGGGGACAGGAAGGAACGAGGGATCGCCATGGCCTACCGACGCATCGTGGTCGCGACCGACGGCTCGGCGTCCGCCGAGACCGCCGAGCGCGTCGCCGCCACCCTCGCGGCGACGACCGGCGCCAAGCTCACGATCGCCCACGCCTACGCGAACCCCGACAGGGCCGGCGAAGCCGTCGAGCGCGCCGCGCGCATCGCCGAGCGGGAGGGGGCGACGCACGAGGTCGTGCTCTCGGCGGAGGCCCCCGCCGACGCGATCCTGCTGACCGCCTCGGAGACCGACACCGAGCTCATCGTGATCGGGAGCACCGGGCTGTCGGCGTCCGAACAGCTCTTCGGCAGCGTCTCGCGCCGAGTCGTGACCCACGCCCCCTCGGACGTGCTCCTCACCCGCGCCCGGCCCGAGGAGCAACGGCCGCACGGCTCCCCGCCCTACCGTCGCCTGCTGATCGCGACCGACGGATCGTCGACGGCGGACCGAGCCGCGCGCAAGGGCTATGCGCTCGCCAAGCGGCTCAAGGCCTCGGTCACGCTGCTGTTCGTCGGGCACCCCAAGACCGGGGAGCTCGTCCTGCAGGACACGGTGTCGTCCATCGGCGACGAGGCCGGCGTGACCTCGGCGATCGAGATACGCACCGGCGACCCCTCCGATGAGATCGTCGACGCGGCCGCGAGCGAGGGCTTCGATCTGGTGGTGATCGGCAACCGAGGCCTCGCCGGAGCCAAGGCCGCGCTGCTGGGTTCGGTCCCGCGCGACGTGGCCGAGTCCGCGCCGTGCGACGTCCTGGTCGCGCGCACGGTCGCGCAGAACCTCTCGGAGATCGCGCCCGGCGAGGGCGGCATCGTCAAGATGGCCGACCACAAGGTGGCGGTCTACAGGGACAAGAAGGGCAACCTCACCGCGATGTCGGCCAAGTGCACGCATGCCGGGTGCACGGTGAAGTGGGACGCCTCCGAACACGGCTGGCTCTGCCCCTGCCACGGCTCCCGGTATTCGGCCACCGGCCAGGTCGTCGCCGGACCGGCGGAACGGCCGCTCGCGCCCACCGACCTGTAGGCCCCGGGCTAGAACACCTGGAACGGCTTGAAGATCATCAACCAGGTGATCGCCAGCAGGACCGCCGCCCCGAACACCGCGTTCCACAGGGCGAGGGGCGAGCTCAAGATCTCCTCGAGCTCCTCGTCGCTCCGGCGAGGAACCCCGGAGGGGCGGACCTCGACGGCCTCCTTCACGCGCGTGTAGTAGGGCCGAGCGACGGCCGACATCTCGCCCACGACAACGACCAGGAGCCCGATCGCGATCCAGAACCACCCGTCGTTCCAGTAGCCGCCCTGGATCCCGGCAACCACGCCGAAGGTGATGAGCCACGCGAGCGAGATGTACATCCCCATCAGCGACGAGCCGGACAGCTGGAGGATCGTCGCGATCCGTACGCGGTCACGCTCCTTGCGGACGCGGAGTGCCGCCACCATCGAGACCCCGTGGAACGACACGAACGCGATCACACCCGCGACGTGCAGGAACTTCCACCAGGTGTACGTGGTGAGACCCAGCATCAGGAGCTGATCGTTCTCTCGGCATCGCGCAGCCTTCGAGCCACGACGGCCAGGATCTTCGACGCCACCTTCGGCTCCTGGGTGACCACCTTGTCGAACGAACCCTTGAACAGCCGGATGGCGACGACGGGTGTAACCGCGACGACGGAGGCGGTCCTCGGTCCCCCGTCGAGCAGCGAGATCTCCCCGAAGAACTCGCCGGGTCCGGCCCGAGCGATGACTCGACCGCCCCGCATCACTTTGACCTCGCCCTCGACGATCACGAAGAACGTCCCGCCGGGCTTGTCCGCCTCGATGATCGTCTCCTTCTCGCGGAACGAGATCTCGTCGGCGTGCTCGGCGATCTGCTTGAGTTGGTGGCGGGACAGGCCCTCGAACAGCGGCACCTGCCCGAGCAGGTTCGCGCCGCGCTTGCCGAGCGGCCGGTCCGGCCGCGGTCGCGCTGTCGAGCCCGACTCGCCGATCCCACCGCTAGCGATGGAGCCGGGCACGGCGCTCGTGAGCGGTTCGAACACGTCCTTGCCCAACGCTGCCCCCACCGGATCGACGATGTCCGGACCGGCAGCGTACCCCAGGCGGTGGCCCCGACGGAACGAGGACCTCGTGTGCTGGTCACGCCGGAGCACGGACGCTAGCGTTGACCCATGCGGGAACGACTCGAAGCGCTGCTGGCCGAACGGATCCTCGTGCTCGACGGCGCCTACGGGACGGCGATCCAGGCCAGGACCCTCGCCGACGGCGACTACCGCGGCGAACGCTTCCGGGATCATCCTCGCGACGTCGCCGGCGACCCCGACCTCCTGAACCTCACGCGCCCGGACGTCGTGGAAGACATCCATCGCTCCTACCTCGCCGCCGGCGCGGACATCGTCACGACCAACACGTTCACTGCCACGGCGATCGCCCAGGCGGACTACGGTCTCGAGGAGGCGGTCCACGACCTCAACCTGGCCGGCGCCCGGATCGCCCGTCGCGCGGCCGACGCGTTCGGCCCAGATCGATTCGTCGCCGGGTCGGTCGGGCCGACGAACCAGACGCTCTCACTGTCGCCCCGCGTGAACGAGCCGGCGTACCGGACGGTCTCGTTCGACCGGATGGCCGAGGCGTACGCGGAGCAGATCCGTGGGCTCGTCGACGGCGGCATCGACCTGCTGCTTATCGAGACGATCTTCGACACGCTGAACGCCAAAGCGGCGATCGCGGCCGCGAGCGACGTGGCGCCCGACGTGCCGCTCATGATCTCGGTCACGATCACCGACCGGAGCGGCCGGACGCTCTCGGGTCAGACCGTGGATGCGTTCTGGCTCTCGATCACACACGCGGAACCCTTCAGCGTCGGCGTGAACTGCGCGCTCGGGGCGGCCGAGATGCGCCCGTACCTCGAGTCGCTCGCGCGGATCGCGCCGGTCTACACCACCTGCCACCCGAACGCCGGCCTGCCGAACGCGTTCGGCGGCTACGACGAGCGGCCCGAGACCACCTCGAAGTACCTGCGCGAGTTCGCCGAGAGCGGCCTCGCGAACGTCCTCGGCGGGTGCTGCGGGACCACCGACGAGCACGTCCGGGCGATCGCCGCCGCCGTGGACGGCCTCCCGCCGCGCAAGGTCCCGGCCGAGGGCACCGTCACCTCATTCAGCGGGCTGGAGCCCTTCTCGATCACGCCGGAGACGGGGTTCGTGATGATCGGCGAGCGGCAGAACGTGACCGGCTCGGCCCGGTTCCGTCGGTTGATCGAGGCCGGTGACTACCAGGCCGCGGTCGAGATCGCCGCCGACCAGGTGCGCAGCGGCGCGAACATGCTCGACGTGAACATGGACGCCGACCTGCTCGACGGCGTGAAGGCCATGACGACGTTCCTCAACCTGATCGCGACCGAACCCGAGATCGCGCGCGTCCCGGTGATGGTCGACTCCTCGAAGTGGGACGTGCTCGAGGCCGGCCTGAAGTGCCTCCAGGGCAAGGGCATCGTGAACTCGATCAGCCTGAAGGAGGGCGAGGAGGACTTCCTCGAGAAGGCGCGTCGCGTCAAGCGCTACGGAGCGGCCGTGGTGGTGATGGCGTTCGACGAGCAGGGACAGGCCGACACGGTCGAACGCAAGCTCCAGATCCTCGAGCGTTCCGTCGGGCTGCTGATCGACCGAGCCGGCTACGTGCCCGAGGACATCGTCGTCGACCCCTGCATCCTCGCGATCGCGACCGGGATCGAGGAGCACAACGCGTACGGCACGGCGTTCATCGAGGCCACCCGTCGGCTCAAGGAGCGGCTACCCGGGGTCAAGGTCTCGGGCGGCGTCTCGAACCTGTCCTTCAGCTTCCGCGGCAACGACGCCGTCCGCGAGGCGATCCACTCCGCGTTCCTGTACCACGCGATCGCCGCGGGCCTCGATATGGCGATCGTGAACGCCGGCCAGATCGCGCTCTACGAGGACATCCCCGCCGACCTCCTCGAGCACGTCGAGGACATCATCTTCGACCGGCGGCCCGATGCGACCGAGCGCATGGTCGCGTTCGCCGAGACCGTCAGGGGTGGCGCCATGAAGAAGGAGGTCGACCTCTCGTGGCGCGAGACCACCGTCGAGGAGCGTCTGAAGCACGCGCTCGTCCACGGGATCGATGAGTTCATCGAGGAGGACACGGAGGAGGCGCGGCGGGCCCACGAACGACCGCTCGACGTGATCGAGGGGCCGCTGATGGCCGGGATGCAGGTGGTCGGCGACCTGTTCGGGGTGGGCAAGATGTTCCTCCCGCAGGTCGTCAAGAGCGCGCGGGCGATGAAGCGCGCCGTCGCGTACCTCGAGCCGTTCATGGAGCAGGAGAAGCTCCGGCTCGGCCCCGAAGGGGTCCGCGCCCAGGGCAAGGTGATCCTTTGCACGGTGAAGGGCGACGTGCACGACATCGGCAAGAACATCGTGGGCGTCGTTCTGGGGTGCAACAACTACGAGGTGATCGATCTCGGCGTGATGGTCCCGCCCGACGTCCTCCTCGATACCGCGGCCGCCGAGGGCTGCGACATCGTCGGCTGCTCGGGGCTCATCACCCCATCGCTCGGCGAGATGGAGGGCGTCGCCAAGGAGATGGAGCGGCGCGGGCTCGACCTGCCGCTGCTGATCGGCGGCGCCACGACCTCCCGGCAGCACACCGCCGTTCGGATCGCGCCCGAGTACGGCCAACCCGTGGTCCACGTCGTCGACGCGTCCCGCGTCGTGGGCGTCGTCTCGGATCTCCTTGACCCCGATCGGCGTTCGAAGCTCGACCACGTCAATCGCGAGGACCAGGAGCGCCTCCGTCTGCTCCACGCGGAGCGCGAGGCCCAGCCGCTGCTGCCCTACCGGATCGCGACCGAGCGCCGAACGCCGATCGTCTGGCGCCAGCAGGACCTGCTCGAGCCGGCCTTCACCGGCACCCGCGTGGTCGAACCGGACCTGGCCGAGCTCCGTCCGTACATCGACTGGACGTTCTTCTTCACCGCGTGGGAGCTGAAGGGCCGCTACCCGCAGATCCTCGACCACCCGCGGCACGGCGAGGCCGCCCGGGAGCTGTTCGAGGCCGCGAACGAGCTCCTCGACCGGATCGTGGCCGACCGTTCTCTCTCCGCGAGAGGTGTGTACGGGTTCTGGCCCGCGTCGGCCCAGGGGGACGACGTGGTGCTCTCGGACGGCCCGCGTTTCCCGATGCTCCGGCAGCAGGCCGACCACGGCGACGACCGGCCCAGCAGATCGCTCGCCGACTTCGTGGCGCCCGCCGAGACGGGACTCGTGGACCACATCGGTGCGTTCGCCGTGACCGCCGGCCTCGGGGCCGACGAGCTCGCGGGACGGTTCGAGACGGACCTCGACGACTACCAGGCGATCATGGTCAAGGCGCTCGCCGACCGCCTGGCGGAGGCGTTCGCCGAGTGGCTGCACGAGCGCGTCCGGCGCGAATGGTACGAGTCGGGGCCGGCGATGAGCGGCGACGACCTGCTCGCCGAGCGCTACCGCGGGATCCGGCCCGCGTTCGGCTACCCGGCGTGCCCCGACCACACGCGCAAGGCGACGCTGTTCGAGCTGTTGGATGCCCCGAGCGCCGGCATCGACTTGACCGAGCGCTTCGCGATGACCCCCGCGGCCAGCGTCTCGGGCCTGTACTTCGCGCACCCGGCGGCCCGGTACTTCAACGTGGGGCGTCTGGGTCGCGATCAGATCGAGGAGTACGCGGCCCGGTGCGGGATGGATCGGCGCGAGGCGGAGACCTGGCTGCGCCCGAACCTCGCGTACGAACCCTCCTGACATTCAAGGCCCTACCGATCCAGCCCGATACGACTGCTACCGTGAGCGAGCCCGTGGGGACCTTCTGGCACTCCTTCGCCGACATGGCCGTCGTCGATTCCGGCGGCGAGCTCGTCATCGACCGCGGCGAGGGCGCCCACGTCTGGGACGAGCATGGGCGTCGCTACCTCGATGCGACCGCGGCGCTGTGGTACTGCAACGTCGGCTACGGCCGCGAGGAGATCGCCGACGCGGCGCATCGGCAGATGGTGCGCCTGTCGGCGTACTCGACCTTCGGCGACCAGTCGAACCGGCCGGCGATCGAGCTCGCGGAGCGCGTCGGCCGGTTCGCGCCGGTCCCAGACTCGAAGGTCTTCCTGACGAGCGGCGGGTCGGACTCGATCGACACGGCGACGAAGATGGCTCGCCGGTACTGGCAGCTCCGGGGCGAGACCGAGCGCACGCTCCTGGTCACCCGCCAGCACGCGTACCACGGGATGCACGTCGCCGGGACGAGCCTCGCCGGAATCGAGGCGAACGCGGCCGGACACGGCCCGCTGGTCGGCGAGGTGGTGAAGGTCGCCTGGGATTCCCCTGCGGCGCTCCACGACGCGATCGTTGCGGCCGGTCCCCAGCGGGTGGCCGCGTTCTTCTGCGAACCGGTGATCGGCGCCGGGGGCGTGTTCGCGCCGCCGGAGGGGTATCTGGCCGAGGTCCGCGCGATCTGCCGCGAGACCGGCGTGCTCTTCGTCGCGGACGAGGTCATCACCGGCTTCGGGCGCGTCGGCGACTGGTTCGCGAGTTCGCGGTGGCACCTCGAGCCCGACATCGTGACGTGCGCGAAGGGCATCACGAGCGGCTATCTGCCGATGGGCGCGGTGATCGCGGCGCCGTGGGTCGCGGAACCCTTCTGGCGGCCCGGCGCGGGGCTGTGGCGGCACGGCTACACGTACTCGGGTCACGCCACGGTGGCTGCGGCGGCGCTCGCGAATCTCGACGTGATGGAGCGGGAGGAGCTGCCCAAGCGGGCGCTCGAGCTCGAGCGCGACCTCGTCACGGCCCTGGCTCCGCTCGTCGATCATCCGCTGGTCGACGAGGTCCGCGCCGGCACGGGGGCGCTCGCGGCCGTGCAGTTCGCCGGTGATGCCCTCGAGGCCGACCCGGGTCTGCCCGCCCGGGTGGTCGCCGCCTGCAGGGCGAACGGGATCCTGACGCGGGCACTGGGGATCGGCGCGCTCCAGGTCTCGCCCGCGCTGGTCATCACGCAGGACGAGCTGGACGAGCTCCGCGACGGGGTGGGGGCCGCGCTCGACGCGGCCTGACGGACGTTCGGGCTCGGGCCCGGGCAACGAGGCTGGAACGAGCTAGTAGAACGAGCTAGTGGAACGAGTGCCCGCAGGCGCAGGAGCCCTGGGCGACCGGGTTGTCGATCGTGAACCCCGAAGCCTCGAGCGAGTCAACGAAGTCGATCTTGGCGTCGGAGAGGTACGGCACGCTCATGCGGTCGATCACGACGCGGACCCCGAACTGCTCCTCGGCGACGTCCTTCTCCGTGAGCTGGTCGTCCAGGTACATCGCGTACCGCAGACCCGAGCACCCGCCGGGCTGGACGGCAACCCGCAGCGCGATGTCCGAGCGCCCCTCCTCGACCAGGAGCTCCTTGACCTTGCCGGCGGCGGATTCGGTCAGCTGGATCATCGTTCCTCCGTGGGAGACGGTGTGATGCTCGCCTCAAGATTCTAACGGTTCGGCGGGACGTTCTCGTCCCGGGAGCCCGTTTCCTTCAGGTCGACGACCTCGGCCGCGGTGGTCCGTTGGAGCTCGGCCGCCGTGGTCCGGAAGACCGCGTCCGGGGTTCCCGCCGCCGCCCAGACCTCCTCGAACACCAGCAGGTCGGGGTCCAGGAACGTCCGGATGGGCTCGGGGTAACCGAACGGGGGCGTCCCCCCCACCGCGAACCCGGTGGCGGCCCGAGCCTCCTCCGGGTCGGCGCGCCGTGCCGCCGAGGCCCCGGCAAGGGTCGCCAGGCGGCCGACGTCGACCCGGTTGCTCCCGCTCGTGAGCGCCAGCACGGGTTCGCCGTCCGCGACGAACACGAGCGACTTCACGATCTGCGCCACCTCACACCCGATCGCCCGAGCCGCGTCGGGGGCGGTCTTCGTGCCCTCCGGGAACCGTCGGACGTCGACCGGGTGCCCGAGCACGGTGGCGGCATCGAGGAACCGCTCGATCGCCTTGCTCATGCGGCCAACGATACCGGCCGCATGTCGGCGGGTACGATACGGCTCGCACGACGACGAGCGGATCTCGATCGCCCGCGGATCACCGCGGACCCGGCCAGCAGACGCAGCGAGGCAGACGCAGCCAGGCAGACGCAGCCAGGCAGGCGCAGCCAGGCAGACGCAGAAGGAGCGAACAGACCTTGGACCGCACCCGGCTGCTCGGGATCGCCCACGCCGAGCGCGAACGCCTCGGCAGGACGATCCAATACACCTCCCCGGACGCCTGGGACGCCCCGAGCGTCTGCGAAGGGTGGCGGAACCGGGACATCGTCGCGCATCTCGCCGCTCAGGACACGGCGGCGGCCCAGCTCATCGCCGGGGACCCCGCGGCGGAGTTCGACGCGTTCCGGGAAGCCAACGACGGCGAGCTGTGGGTGAACGGCTTCAACGAGTGGGCCGTCAAGGTCCGCGAGGATGTCCCGACCCGTCAGCTGATCACCGATTGGGGCAAGGCGGCCCAGGTCTTCCTCGTCTTGTCCTCGGGACTGACCGACGACGAGTGGGCGTCGAAGAAGCTGGAGTGGGTCGCCGGCGAGATCGGCCTCCGGTACCTCGTGCAGTCCCGCACGATCGAATGGTGGTTCCACCAGGAGGACATCCGCGAGGGCGCGGGCCTGGAGGGCAACCCGCAGCACGACCCGGTCTACCTGACGAACGACATGGCGATCCGGATGCTGCCCTGGGCGCTCGGGAAGGCCGGGCTGTCGTTCCCGGGACGGAGCATCCAGGTGGACCTGGAGGGCGTCGGCGGGGGCACGTGGCACTGGGGCCTCGAACCGCGGACGACGCCTCCGGCGGACAAGAAGCCCGACGCGTTCATCAACGGGCGCGGCACCGCGTTCGCCCTTGTGGCCGGCCGACGTGTGGCCGCTGAGTCCTACCTCGACGACGGCGCCCTGGTCGTCGGCGGGGACGAGGCGCTCGCGATCGTCGTGCTCGAGGTCCTGCGCGCATTCGTCGAGTAGCGCCCTTCGCGCGGCTAGCGCGTCACCACCAACCGCTTGACCGCCCGCGGCACCGCCCCGAACCGGTACTTGTAGGCGTAGTCGCCCTTCAACATGTCGAACGCCGAACAACCCGCCTCGATCGCGATGCGGATGTCCTCGGCGACGAGCACCATCCCGGGCGACACGGGCTGATAGGCACGGTCGAACGCCGAGTTGTACAGCGAGGAGGTGCCTTCGAACCGGAAACCGATCGAACCCGCGAGCTTCAGGTGCTCCGTCGTCTCGATGAACGTCAGGCTGAAGATCCCCCGCGGGAGGAACGCCTCGCCGAGCCGGCGGAAGAAGATCTCCATCCCCGGCTGCATGAAGACGCCCTTCGGCCCCTCGCTCGTGCGATGCAGCTCGACGAAGCGATCGAGGAAGGGCTCGAGCGTCTCCGGGGTCGCCAGGCAGATGTGCCAGGGCCCGACCTCGGCCTCAAGGCGACGCGCCTTGCGCTTGATCTCGTGGCGGAGCTTGGCCGGCAGACGTTCGAGGTACTCCGCGTACGAACCCGGTAGGGGGAGGAAGGGCGCGACCCCGTTCTGGTCGTCGAGCACCTCGGTCCAGAATCCTTGCGCCGCAGCCGCCTCGACGAGCAGGCCGAGCCACGGCTGGTCCTCCGCCAGGCCGCGGAGATCGGCCTCGATCCAGTCGTCCGTCCGCGCGAGCGCGGCGAACAGCTCCTTCGCGAAGGTGGGTCGAGCCTCGGGCAGTCCGACCGGTCCCATATAGTCGGTCACCTCGGTCCCGCCGAGGAACCGCAGCGTCCGGTCCAAGCGTTCGAAGGCGACCGCGCCGACCTGGTCCCCGTCCTCCTCGGCGAACGCGAGCAGGAGGTGGTCCGGGAGGTCCGCGAACTCCTCCCAGTAGAGCTTCAGGAAGGCGGGCGTGTGGAAGACGGTGCCGGCCGGGTCGGCCGTGACCAGCGCCGACCAGTCACGCCGGGCGAAGTCCCGCGGGTCCTGGCTGAAGACGATGTCCATCGCGTGCGAGCCCCGCGCTCATCGCCGGTCTCGTGGCGACCCTACCAGGAGCCCCCGCCCCCGCCGCCGCCTCCGCCGCCCGCTCCCCCGCCGCCGAAGCCGCTCGATCCCGACCCCGCCGGCGTGGATGCGATCGTCCCGCTCGTCGTCACCGCGAACGAATCGATGCTGTCGGCGAACTGCGCGTAGACGAACGGCCGGCTGCTGACGTACCAGGTCGTATCGCTCGGCAGCTGCCCCAGCGACTCGAACGCCCTCGCCCACTTGTCCGTCACACCGAAGACCACGGCGTACGGGAGGAAGCGCGTGAACACGTTCTCCTGTTCGGCCCACTTCGACATGTGCTCCTCGGCCTTCCCGATCACGATGCGGAAGCCGTTCACGCGGCGGGTCATCGCCGTGCCCCTCGCGGTCCGGGCCGGCATCCACTTGGCGCCGATCAGCAGGAGCAACCCCCCGAGCGCGAACGGGATGCCCAGCAGGCCGAGCTTGGTGAACGTCGCGAGCACGATCGTGAGGGCGATGCCGACCGAGAGCGCGAGCGCGCCGATCACCACCCACATCTGCCGGACGCGGTCGGGGCGCCGAAGGAACCACTTGCGCGAGACCATGTCGTTGTAGAGGGCTTCCTTGACCTTCTGGAGGCGCTCGGCGAACTTCCTCCGCAGCTCCGAGAGCTCGACCTGGTCCCCGTCCTCGAAAAGCCCGTCGCGCAGCGTCTTCTCGTACGGCAGCAGGTGGTCGCCCTCGGGGTCGGGCAGGCGGCGCAGGTTCCAATCGGCCTTGCCGAGCATCCAGGTCTTGGGGATCTCCTCGATCACCAGGTGCTTGCGGACGGCGAGATCGACGATCGTGGCGCTCACATCGAGCGTGTTCGCCTCCTCGTCGACCAGCGTCCCGACCTGGCCCGGCCTCAGGTCCTCGGGTGGCGCGAACTCGACGATATCGACGTTCTTCTCGAACAGCGGCACCGCCTGCGTCTCGGCGTCGACGGGGCCGCCCATCACCTGGTCGATCTGCGAGCCCCTGAAGCGAACGTCCCGGCCGCGGCGCCACATGATGAACCCGAGCCCTCCGACCACCAGGACGAGCAGCCCCATCCCCCCGCCCACGGTGACCGGGGTCCGGCTGAACGCCTTGTCGAGACTCCATCGCTCGTCCAGGATCGGCGCCGTGCTCTCCACGGTCCCCGATGGCAGGGCCGTCACGACCGACATCGCCTGGAACGCGGGCAGGTCCGACTGCGAGAAGACCGCGTCGCCCCTCCTCGTGATCTGGGCGTGGTCGCACGGGGTCGTCGACCCGAACGCGCCTTCGAAGCAGGCCACGCGCGTGATGTCGGCGGGACCGCTCACGCGAACGTTCATCTCCCCGATCGGCTGCTCCCACTGATCGCCTATGGCGTTCCAGAACAGCTCGTCGTGGTCGGCGAACCCGTTCATCGCGCCCTGGACGCGGTAGACGATCTCGTAGGCGTGGCGGCCGGTGATCTCGGTGTCCGGGTCACCGATCCGGATCGAGAAGTTGCCGTTCTCGTCCTTGGTCTCGACGTCGGTGGGCGTGTTCGGAGAGGCGGTCACCGAAAGGAGCTCGATCGGGTAGACGCGGTCGAACTCGTCGTCGTACCGCACGCGGTTCGGGATGAAGCGGAGGATCCCATGCCGCGGTGTCGAACCGAACTCCTGCACGATCGTCTCGGTGATCAGCAGGTCCCCGGAGGACTCGATCACGATGTTCACGTCGAAGCGAGGGGTCGACTCGAACACGGACCCCTGCGCCCGTGCGGGGGCCGGGAGCAGCACGGCCCAGACCAGGACGCCGAGCCATCCCATGCGGGCCGATCTCCTCACAACGCCTCCACGAAGAAGAACGAGATGGCCATGATGACGTACGCGCCCGTCAGCTGGGCCCCCTCGAGCCAGTTGCTCCGGCCGTCGCTCGAGATCATGAAGACCAGGACCGTCGAAAGGGCCACCGCCGCCACCTCGAACGTGCTGAACACGAAGTCCATCGGATGGCCGACGAACAGGCTGATGAAGACGAGCGCCGGCGCCACGAACAGCGCGATCTGGGTCGACGAGCCGATCGCGATCTCGAGGGTCACGTCGACCTTGTTCCGCAGGGCGAACATGATCGCCGAGGAGTGCTCGGCCGCGTTGCCGATGATCGGGATCACGATCAGGCCGACGAAGAGCTCGGAGAGCCCGAGGTCCTCGAGCGCGGGTTCGAGCGACGACACGAGGAACTCCGCCTCCAGTGCGACGAACGCCGTGGCGACGAGCAGCATGCCGACGGCCTTGCGCCGGGACCACTCGGGGCGCTCCTCGGGCGAGGGCGTCCGGAACAGGTGCTCGTGTGTGACGAGGGTGAACAGCAACGCGGCGGCGTACAGGATCATCAGCACGGCGGCCACGGTGGCGCTCACGACCTCACGCTGCGCGAAGCTCTCCCGCCCTCCGAGCGCGAACAGGGCCGGCATCAGCAGCCCGGTCACGGCGAGGACCAACGAGGTCGCGTGGATCGAGGCCGACCGGGCGTTGTAGGTCTGCTCCTCGTGCTTCAGGCCGCCGAGCAGGAACGACAGGCCGAGGACGAGGAGGAGGTTGCCGATGATCGAGCCGGTCAGCGACGCCTTCACGATGTCGACCTGGTCGTCAAGGATCAGGAAGAACGCGATCACGAGCTCGGTCACGTTGCCGAAGGTGGCGTTCACCAGGCCGCCGATCCGCGGGCCCGTGTGGAGCGCGAGCTGCTCGGTGGACCGCCCGATCAGGCCGGCGAGCGGCAGGATCGCGCCCGCCGCGATCAGGAAGATAAGGAGCTCGTTGGCGCCCGCCAGCTCGAGCACGATCGACACGGGGACGAGCACGAGCAGCCAGTCGAGCGAGGGTCGGGGCCTGAGCATCCGCGAAGCCTAGAGCCTCCTCGGAACCGGCGGGGCGAGGCACCGACTAGGCTCGTGACCGTGGAAGAGTCACCCAGGCTCTATCGGGAGCTCGCCGACTGGTGGCCGCTGCTCTCGGCGCCGGAGGACTACGCGGAGGAGGCGGCCGAGTACACGCGCCTGATCCTCGACGCCTCGAACGGTGAGGCGCGGACGGTCGTCGAGCTCGGCTCCGGCGGTGGCAACAACGCGTCGTACATGAAGGCGTCGTTCGAGCTCACGCTGGTGGACCGCTCGCCGCAGATGCTCGACGTGAGCCGCCGGCTCAACGCCGAGTGCGAGCACGTCGAGGGCGACATGCGTTCCGTGCGGCTGGGGCGGGCGTTCGACGCGGTGTTCGTGCACGACGCGATCGCGTACATGACCACCGAGGACGATCTCCGCGAGGTGTTCGCCACGGCGTTCGATCATTGCAAGGCCGGCGGGGTGGCGCTGTTCGTCCCCGACGCCGTGACCGAGACCTTCGAGCCGGCCGCGGACCACGGCGGGCACGACGGGCCGGACCGTGCGCTGCGCTACCTCGAGTGGACCTGGGATCCGGACCCGGACGACACGACGGTGCGGATGGATCTCACGTACGTGTTCCACGAACCCGACGGCTCTGTACCATCGGGCGTAGCGGTCCACGTCGAACTTGACGAGCACGTCTGCGGGCTGTTCCCCCGGGCGACGTGGCTTTCGTTGATCGAGGGTGCCGGGTTCGAGGTGCGGCCTGTGCCGCTAACGCACGACGAGCGGCCGGTCGGTGCCGAGGGCTTTCTGGCGGTTCGTCCCTTCCAAACCTGAGCCGCCCGCGTGCCCCGGCTACCCCATGAACTCCACGCGATCGGCGCTCCGGTACGACCGCGTAGCCTGCGGCCATGAGACCCGACGAGCTTGAGCGCCGACTCCGGGAGCGCCTCGACGCCCTCGGGCCGGCTCCCCGAGCCGAGCTGTTCCACGTCCTCTTGCTCCCCGACTTCCTCGGCTGACGTAAGCGTAGGCAGGGCGATATGACGGATCGCGCCCAACGACTCCCGCGCGATCCCGAGTTTGAGGCGCGTGTGCGAGCCAGCTTCGAGAGGCAGCGGTTCATGAAGCTGCTTGGGGCGCGACTCTCCACGATCGAGCCGGGGGTCGTGGAGATCGAACTCCCCGTCGCAGACGAGCTGACCCAGCAGAACAGGTTCCTGCACGCAGGCGCCCTGCTCGCGGCACTCGACACCGCGTGCGGCTACGCGGCGTCGACGCTCATGCCAGCCCGAGCCGAGGTCCTTACGGTCGAACTCAAGTCGAACCTGCTCGACCTGTCCGCTCAGGGACCGTCAAGGCCCGCGGTGAGGTGCTGAGGGCGGGTCGAGTCCTTACCGTCTGCCAAGGTGATGCGTTCGAGGTCGTGGGAGATGAGGCGAGAGCCATCGACAAAATGCTGAAGGTCCGCGCCTTCTTCGCCGGCCTTCTGATCGAAATGCGAGGAGGATCGGACGCTCCGGTCCTCGTCGGCATGTTGAGGGAGGCTGACGCCTCCTGCATCGGCGAGAGCTAGCTGCGCCTGCTCGACCTTGCGGACGACCTCCTCATCGGTGACGTCGGAAGCCCTCCGCAGGTTCAGCCCGGAGACTCATCCGTCTCCGGCAGCGGACGTCCTAGCGCCGAGGGGCAGCGACGAAGATCTCGGAGACGGCTCCGGTTGCGATGGCGCCTGCGATCGGGGCAACGACCGCACCGATGGGCAGCTGCGTCGGGTCGGTTCCCGACACGACAACCGGCACGTAGATGCTCACCAGCGCGACGGCCAGCCAGATAACGCCCACGATGAGGTCGTAGAAGACCCAAAGCCTCGGGCCGCCGATCCCGTGCGTCGCCGCCTTCACCACCGACTTGGTAGCCGCGAGCCCGGCAAGCAAGCCGACCACCATGGCGATCGGGAAGTGGTCCTGCATGGTGCCCGTCACCAGGTCCGGCGAGAAGATGCTCAGGAGGACGACCGAGAGCCAGATGGCTCCGATCGCGACGATGCCGTAGAGAAACGCACTCCTGGTCTCAACCGGTGCCTCGGCCGTCCGCGGCGCCTCGGGCACCTCCGGAGGCCGAATCTTTGTCTCGCTCAGCATGGCAAATCACCTCCAACTGTGACGCTATCGGCTGGTTTGTCACTGGTGAGGTGCGTTGGACCTGCCAATGACAGGTCCTACGCTGATGACCTCGTCGATGAGGCGCCTCGTCAGGCAATACGGGTGATCGGCGCTCCACGCGGAAGTGAACTCCGCGTCCCTCCAGGTGAAGAAGGCGAGAGGCCCACCCTCTCGGATGGGCCTCTCAGAGTCTTGCCGTGTTACAGGCTGTCGCTACGGCGTCTGGCGCCGAGGGGTTCCTGGCGACGCGTCCGCGCTAGTGGGGGGCCGAGCCCTCGGCGTCGCCGCCGCTGGCCAGGGCCTCCTGGAGCACGTCCCAGGCGAGCACCGCGCACTTCACGCGCACCGGGTACTTCACGACGCCCTTGAGCGCGACGAGCTCACCGAACGCGTCCTCGTCGGCATCGACCTCGCCGGCCATCATGCCGCGGAACGCGCCGATGCGTTCCTCGACCTCCGCGCGCGTCTTGCCGGCGGCGGCCTCGGTCATCATCGAGGCCGAGCTCTGGCTGATCGAGCACCCCTGCCCGAGGAACGAGACGTCGAGCACCTTTCCGTCGTCCTCGTGCACGAACACGGTGATCTCGTCGCCGCAGAGCGGGTTGTTCTTCGAGCACGAGAGCTCGGCGTCGGGCATCTCGCGCTTGTTCCGCGGGTTCTTGTAGTGGTCGAGGATGACCTCTTTGTAGATGTCGTCCAGCGCCACCGTCTCCCCCTCAGGCGAACACGCTCTCGGCCTTGCCGAGAGCCTCGACGAGGGCATCGACCTCGTCGTTGGAGTTGTACACGTAGAAGCTCGCGCGTGCCGTGGCCGGCACTCCGTAGCGGCGCATCACGAGCTGGTTGCAGTGGTGGCCGGCCCGGATCGCGACGCCCTCCTCGTTCAGGATCGTCGCGAGGTCGTGCGGGTGGACGTCCCGGTACCAGAAGCTCACGGCGCCGCCGCGGACGCTCACGTCGGTGGGTCCGAACACCCGCGCCCCAGCGCCGAGCAGACGGTCGATCGCGTAGGCCGTGATCTCCTCCTCGTGCTCGCGCACGGCGTCCATCCCGAGCCCCTCGAGGTAGTCGATCGCCGCGCCGAGCCCCACCTCCTGCGCGATGTTCATCGTGCCGGCCTCGAACTTGTACGGGACCTCGTTCCAGGTCGAGCGGTCGGGGAAGACCTCCTCGATCATGTGCCCCCCGCCGAGGAACGGGTCCATCGCCTCGAGGTGCTCGAGCTTGGCGTACATGCCTCCCGAGGCCGTGGGCCCGAGCATCTTGTGGCCACTGATCGTGAGGAAGTCGCAATCGAGCTCGGCGACGTCGACCGGGACGTGCGGGACGAGCTGCGCCCCGTCGAGGAGCACGAGCGCCCCGACGGCGTGGGCGGCGTCGGCCAGCTCGCGCACGGGCGGAAGCGTGCCGAGCGAGTTCGACATGCCGGTGATCGCGAGCAGCTTGGTCTTCTCGGTCAGGAGCGAGCCGAGGTCCGACAGGTCGAGCAGCCCGTCGTCGGTGAGCGGCAGGTAGCGGAGGACCGCCCCCGTGCCCCGGACGGCGAGCTGCCACGGGACGATGTTCGAGTGGTGCTCCATCTCGGACAGGAGGATCTCGTCGCCCTCGCGCAGGAACTTCCGCGCCCAGGCGTACGCGACGAGGTTCGTCGACTCGGTGGTCCCGCGCGTGAACACGATCGTCTCCGGCTGCGGTGCCCCGATGAAGCGGGCGAGCTTGGCGCGGGCGTGCTCGTAGAGCTCGGTGGCCTCCTCCGCGAGCAGGTAGAGGCCGCGGTGCGCGTTCGCGTTGTGGTTGCGGTAGAAGTCGGCCTCCGCGTCGATCACCTGGTTCGGCTTCTGCGAGGTCGCCGCCGAGTCGAGGTAGACCAGCGGCTTGCCACCGACCGTCCGCTCCAGGATCGGGAAGTCCTTGCGGATCCGGGCGACGTCCAGGCCCGCCGAGCGCTGCTCCGTGACCGCCATCGTTTGCCTCCTACGCCGCGTCCGGCTCGTCCAGGCCGAGTTCCTTGCGGACGCCCTCGTAGCCCTTCTCCTCGAGCTCGTGGGCGAGCTCGGGGCCGCCCGACTTCACGATACGCCCGTCGATCATCACGTGAACGAAGTCTGGCGTGATGTAGTTCAAGATCCGCTGGTAGTGGGTGATGAGCAGGACCCCGAGGTCGGGGCCGATCAGCTGGGCCACGCCGCCGGCCACGGCCTTCAGCGAGTCGATGTCCAGACCCGAGTCGGTCTCGTCCAGCACGGCGAGCTCGGGCTCGAGGACTGCGAGCTGGAGGATCTCGTTCTTCTTCTTCTCGCCACCCGAGAAGCCCTGGTTCACGTACCGCTGGACCATCTCGTCCTCGACGCCGAGCAGGTTCATCTTGGCCTTCATGTGCTTGCGGAACTCCAGGGCGTTGATCTCCTGGCCCTTCACGCTCTTGTAGGCGGTGCGGAGGAAGTTCACGACCGAGACGCCCGGAATCTCGACCGGGTACTGCATGGCCAGGAACAGCCCGCGCTGCGCGCGCTGGTCGGCGGTGAGCTTGACGATGTCCTCGCCCTTGAACAGCACCCGGCCCGCGGTCAACGTGTAGCCGGGACGACCCATCAGCACGTTCGCCAACGTCGACTTGCCCGAACCGTTCGGGCCCATCAGGGCGTGGGTCTCGCCCTGGCTCACGACGAGGTCTATCCCCTTCAGGATCGGCTTGCCCTCGACGGTCGCCTCGAGCTTCTCGATCTGGAGCGTGGCGGGTTGGGTCATCTCAGCTCTCCTCAGGTACCTCGATCAGAACGTCGTCGTGCTCCACCTTGCTTGCGAACACCTCGACCGGCTGCGTCGCAGGGAGCGTCCGCGGGCCGCCCGTGTTGAGGTCGAACGTGGACCCGTGCTTGGGGCACTCGATCGTCTGGTCCTCGACGTCGACCTCGCCCTCGTCCAGGAAGTAGTGCGCGTGCGAGCAGATCGCGTCCACCACGCGGAATCCCTCGTCACCCAGGTTCGCGACCGCGAAGGGCCGGTGGTCGAGCTCGAACCGCCGCACCTCGCCCTCGGGAACGTCGCTCACGCCGCAGATGCGTACGAGGCTCATCGATCGCCGCTCTTCCTGTCGGGGGCTCCGCTCGCCCGCGGCTCGGCTACCCGCCCGAACCCCCCCGCGATCTCCTGCTCGATCGCCTGCTCGAGCCCCTCGCGGATCTCGGCGATGTCGACGCGGTCGAGCACCTCGGCGAAGAAGCCGAACACGATCAGGCGCTCGGCCTCCTTCTCGGGGATACCGCGGCTCATCAGGTAGAAGAGCTCGTCGTCGGAGACGGGGCCGACGCTCGCCGCGTGGCCGCAGCGCGTGGGGTCGTTGGTGAGGATCTCGAGGTTCGGCACCGACTGCGCCCGGGCATGGTCGGACAGCAGGATGTTCCGGTTGGTCTGGTAGGCGTCGCACTGGTGCGCGCCGTGCTCGATGATCACCGTCCCGGTGTAGATCGCGTTCGACGTGTCGCGCATCGCGCCCTTGTAGAGGAGGTCGCTCGAGGTGCGCGAGCCGACGTGGTCCTGGATCGAGCGGTGGTCGATGTGCTGGTTGCCGTCGCCGAAGTACACGCCCAGCATCTCCGAGCTGCCGCCGTCCTCGGCCAGGAGCGCCTCCACCTCCGCACGCGCGAGGCTCGCGCCAAACGCGACCCCGAGCGACTTCAGGTCGGCGCCCCGGCCGATCCGAGCACGCTGGACCGCGAGGTGCGTGACGCCGTCGCCGTACTCCTGGAGGGCGACGTACCGGACGCGTGAGCCGGGGCCGGCGTGGATCTCGACGATCGCGTCGCTCAGGGCCCGGCCGAGCGCGGGCGAGCCGTAGCGATCGATCAGGGTGACCTCGGCGTTCTCCCCCGCGACCAGGAGCGTCCGAGGGAAGACCGCCGCGTCCTCGGCGTCGATCCACGTCATCGCCTGCAAGGGCAGCTCGACCTCGACGCCGGGGGGGACGTACAGGAACGTGCCGGCCGAGCGGAACGCGGCATGCAGAGCGGTGAACTTCGAACGATCGGCAGGGACGAGGGCGTGCAGGTACGGCTCGACGAGTTCGGGGCGCTCCGCGATCGCCCGGTCCAGGTCGCCGAACCAGACACCCCTGCCTGCGAGCGCCGGGTCGAGGTGGGTGACCATCACCTCGGAGTTCCGCTGGATCTGCAGACCGGCGCGCTCGCCGACCTGGCCGGCGGCGGCGAGGATCTCCTCGGGCACCTGGTCCAGATTCTCTGCGCGGCCGCCCTCCGCGAACGGCCGCAGGTCGAAGCCGAACCCCTCAAGGTCCGTGTACCGCCACTCCTCGGTCTCCTGCGACGGGATCGGTAGCGCCTCGAACGCCTCGAACGCCTGCGTCCGGATCGTCTCCACGAACGGGGCCGGTGAGGAGAGCCTCGTGAGGGCGTGGTCATCGAAGCCGGTGGTCGCGGTGGTCACACCGAAATCCTATCAACCGGGTCGGATTCGCTGCCTCAAGCACGTCCTCGTAGGGCCCGGACGTCAATCCTCCGGGAGCCAGGCGCCCACGGCCGGCCGGAAGTCGAGGACCTCGATCTCCTTCCAGACCCCGCCCGTGACGTAGGGATCGTCGGCGATCCAGGTCTCGACCTCCTCCCGCGTGGCGAAGTCCGTGAGCAGGACCGAGCCCACCATGTCCCCCGCCCCGTCCAGGATCGCGCCGCCGATCAGGACCCGCCCGCGCTCGACGAACGGGGCGACCCGCTCCAGGTGCGCGGGACGAACGGCCAGGCGCCGCGCCTTGGCCTCGGGGTCGGTCCCGTCACGTGCGATGACCGCGTACCGCATCCGTTCCTCCTTCGTCTCGAGGATCGTCACCAGATCGACGCCTCGGCCGGCGGCGGGGCGGGGTCCGGCTCGAACGCGCTCTCGTCCACCTCCCACTGCACCGAGCCGTCCACGACGTCGCGGATCTGGAGCCGGCCGTCGTCGGTCGCGACCAGCAGCCGCCCCTCCGCGTCCCACTCCGCCCACTGCACGTGCTCGAGCGGCCGCGTGAGATCGGGGGAGCGCCGCTCGTACCGTACGTCGGTCCGGCGACCGTGCAGCTCGCGGATCGCCGCGTAGGTCCCACGCACCGTGAGGCGGTCCGAGCCGCCCGCGTTCGGGCGCGGCCTCTCCATCACGATCCGGTCGCCGCGCCGCTCGTCCCAGGCGTCGTCCGGGGCCCTCGGCGGCGTGTCGGTCGTCTCGGTCCAGCCGCGACGGCGTTCGACCGCGAAGGAGTCGGCGCGCGACAGCCGCAGCCCGTAGCGTTCCCGAACCGTGGAGAGGTCCCCCAGGTCGGGCTCGTCCACGTCCTGCACCCCCCGATCCTGGACGAACTGCATCCCGCGCGTCCACGTGCTGCCGATCCCCCACGCCGCGAGCGCCGTGAGCCACGGCAGCCGCGAGATCGCGATGTACGTCGGGCCGATCTCCCACTCCGCCGAGGCCTTCAGCGCGAAGTACGCGAACCACCGGCCGTCGGGCGACAGGTCGCACCGCTGCGGGTAGAGCGTGCCGCGGAGCCAGCCGCCGGGTTCGTAGGCGGGCGTCTCGAGATCCCACCGGGAGACGTGCATCCAATCGGTCGGACCCCGCCGGATCACAGCGACGATCGGGGCATGGAGCGCGATGATGCCGAAGATCCGCGGACCCATCCGGCGATGGTAGTCGCCCGCGCTCGCGGGATGCTGTCGAAACCCCGCTAGCCGATCGCGCCTTCCATCTGGAGCTCGACCAGGCGGTTGAGCTCGACGGCGTACTCCATCGGGAGCTCGCGGGTGATGGGCTCGATGAACCCGTTCACGATCATCGCGGACGCCTCCGCCTCGGACAGGCCGCGGCTCATCAGGTAGAAGAGCTGGTCCTCGCCGATGCGCGAGACGCTCGCCTCGTGCCCGAGCTGCGCGGTCTCCTCCTCGACCTCCACGTACGGGTACGTGTCCGAACGTGACTCCTCGTCCAGGATCAGCGCGTCGCACCGGACGTTGGACTTGGCGTGGTGGGCGCCGGGCTCGATTCGGACCAGGCCGCGGTAGCCGGTGCGTCCCCCGTCCTTGGAGACCGACTTCGAGGTCAGCACGCTGGTCGTGTAGGGCGCGGCGTGGATCGCCTTGCCGCCGGCGTCGGTGTGCATGCCCTTGCCGGCGTAGGCGACGCTCAGCACCTCGCCACGGGCGCCCTTGCCGAGCAGGTAGATCGACGGGTACTTCATCGTGACCTTCGAGCCGATGTTGCCGTCGATCCACTCCATCACGGCGTCCTCGTAGGCCGCCGCGCGCTTGGTCACGAGGTTGTAGACGTTGGTCGACCAGTTCTGGATCGTGGTGTATCGGACGCGCGCGCCCTTCTTGGCGATGATCTCGACCACTGCGGAGTGCAGCGAGTCGGTCGTGTAGATCGGGGCCGAGCATCCCTCCACGTAGTGCACGTAGGAGCCCTCGTCCGCGATGATCAGCGTCCGCTCGAACTGTCCCATGTTCTCGGCGTTGATCCGGAAGTAGGCCTGGAGCGGGATGTCGACGTGCACGCCGGGCGGCACGTAGATGAACGAGCCACCCGACCACACGGCCGAGTTCAGCGCGGCAAACTTGTTGTCGTTGGGCGGGATCAGCGTCCCGAAGTACTCCTTCACCAGGTCCGGGTAGTCGCGGAGCGCCGAGTCCATGTCGGTGAACAGGACCCCGATGTCGTCGAGCTCCTTCTTGATCTTGTGGTAGACGACCTCGGACTCGTACTGGGCCGAAACCCCGCCGAGGTACTTCTTCTCGGCCTCGGGGATCCCGAGCTTGTCCCATGTGCCCCTGATGTCCTCGGGCAGCTCATCCCAATTCTTGGCCTGCTTCTCCGTCGAGCGGATGAAGTAGTAGATGTTCTCGAAGTCGATGTCGGACAGGTCGGCGCCCCACCACGGCATCGGGCGGCGCTCGAAGTGCTTCAGCGCCTTCAGCCGGAACTTGCGCATCCAGTCGGGCTCGGACTTCAGCGCCGAGATCTCCTCCACCACGGCGGGCGACAGCCCCCGCTTCGGCTCGAAGACGGAGTGGTCGGCGTCCTTCCAGTCGAAGCGATATCCCTTCGAAAGCTCCTGGAGATGCTCTTCCTGCGTGACGGCCATGACCTGCTCCCCGAGGATCGGCCGGGTGCCCGGCCTCGCTGTCCCAGGATACCTACCCGCTCGGAGCTAAGTCCACCGCTCGGGTAGGAAATGGGCGCGACGGACCCGACCTAGAGGTCGTCCACCGCCCCCGGATCCGCGTCTCGGTCACGGCAACCACGAGGACGCCCTGGCCTTCCTACAGCCAAGCGCGTTCCGTTCCCGCTCCTGCTCGATCTGGACCGTGCGGCCTATCGTGCGTACGGCCTGGCGCAGGGCAAGGTGATGCAGGTCCTAAGCCCGAGGACGGCGCTCCCCTGGCTGCGGGCGGAGCTCTCGCCCGAGACCCGTCAGCACGGGCTGAAGGGCGGGAGCTTCATGCAGATGCCCGGAACCTTCGTGATCGATACGGGGCGGCGTGGTCCGCTTCCGCGGGGGCTTGATCAAGTTCGCCCACCGCAACAAGCACGTGGCGGACTCCCCCGCCAACGACGACATCCTCCGTGTGGTCACCGCGCTCGCGAACCGGACGTCGGAGACGGAAGAGCCCGGACGGCCGGAGCCGTCCGGGCTCTCCGGGAAGGGAGGAGGGGATCAGCCCCTCTCGACGGGCGCGCCCACGAGCGAGCCGTACTCGGTCCACGAGCCGTCGTAGTTCTTGACATTCGGGTACCCGAGCAGCTCCTGCAGGGCGAACCACGTGTGGCTCGAACGCTCGCCGATCCGGCAGTATGCGACGATCTCGCGGTCGCCGGTGATGCCTTCGGCCTCGTACAGGGCCCTCAGTTCGTCCGCGTTCTTGAACGTCCCGTCTTCGTTCGCCGCCTTGGCCCACGGGATGTTGGCCGCCCCGGTGATATGACCGGGGACCTGCGCCTGCTCTTGAGGAAGGTGGTCCGGCGCGAGCTTCTCGCCGCGGAACTCCTCGGGCGAGCGGACGTCGACGAACCCCGTCCCGCCCCCGACCTTGCCAAGCACCTCATCCCGGAGCGCCCGGATCTCACCGAGCTCGGTGCCCGAGATCGAGAAGCCGGTAGGGGTCACCGAGGCGGGCTCCTGCGTGAGCTGGCGGCTCTCGAGCTCCCACTTCTTCCGACCGCCGTTCAGGAGCTTCACGTTGTCGAACCCACGGAGCCTGAGCACCCAGTACGCGTACGCCGCGAACCAGTTGTTGTTCCCTCCGTAGAGGATCACGGTGGTGTCGGTGCCGACCCCCGCCGCCGAGAGGAGCTCGGAGAGCTCTGCCTGGTCGACGTAGTCGCGCCCCACCTCCGCGTGCAGGTCGGTCGTCCAGTTCCACCCGACCGCGCCATCGATGTGGCCCTTCTCGTAGGCCTCGGTGTCCTCGTCCACCTCGATCACCCGGAGGCCCGGGTCCTTCACGTGCTCCTCGAGCCAGTCGGTCTCGACGAGCGCGTCGGGTTTGGCGTAACCCGCCATGTCCTCCTCCTTCCGATCGGAACTCCCGGGACAACACGAAAGGGGCCGCCGCGCGGCCCCTTGGATCGGTCTTGGAAGTTCGGCTAGCGCGGCACCTCTCGGGCGCCCGTGAGGCGCCCGGGCTCGATACAGCCGCAGAGTCGCGCGGGGATCATCGCCGCCACCAGGCCTGCACATCTCGTCCGGACCACGAATCCGACCCCCCGACTCGGAAATTGCAGATGCAAGTCAACAGCCGGTCGTGGCGAGTGTCAATGGGTCCGCGCGATGCCGCGAGCTCGCGCCGACACCTTGGCTAGAAGTACCCGAGGGCGGCCTTGGCCTCCTCGGACATCATCTCCGGCGTCCAGGGCGGGCGGAGGACCATCTCCGCCTCCACCGAGGTGACGCCGGGCACGTTCTCCAGGAAGGACTGGATCTGTTGCTCGATCAGCGGTCCGATCGGACAGCCCATCGTCGTCAGGGTGTACTCGATGGAGATCGCGCCCCCCTCGCTGATCTCCACGTCGTAGACCAGACCGAGGTCGACGATGTTGACGCCCAGCTCGGGGTCCACGACGTGCTTGAGGGCCTCCCGGACCGTCTCCTCGGTGGCCGGGCCGCCGTTCGACGCACCCTGGTGAGGGGCGTCCTGCTCGGCCGCGGTCACCCGGGTGCCCTCGTCCGCGATGGGTTCGTGCGTTGTGGACTCGTCCATGAGAGATCGTTCCTTCGGAGAAGGTCTGCCTCTATCCTAAGGGAGATTCAAGGAGGACCCGCTGACCGCCGAGAGCCAACCGAAGCCACGCGAGGAGGGCCCCATCCGCATCCTGATCGTCGACGACCATCCGGTCACGAGGGAGGGGCTCCACGCGGCCCTCGACCTGGCGAACGACGTCGTCGTCGTCGGCGAGTCCGACAGCGGGGAGGACGCCGTCGTGAAGGTCGGTGAGCTCACCCCGGACATCGTCTTCATGGACGTGCGGATGCCGGGGATGAACGGCATCGAGGCGACGAAGGCGATCCGGCAGGCATCGCCGAGCACCAGGGTGATCCTGTTCACGGTCGACGAGTCACGAGCCTCGATCTCCGAGGCGATCCAGGCAGGGGTGTCGGGCTATCTGTTGAAGGACGCCTCCGCGGACGAGCTCGTGAACGCGGCCCGCCTCGCCCTGGAAGGCAAGGCCGTGATCCACCCGCAGCTCACCCGCGCGTTCATCGAAGAGGTGCAGATCGCCGAGAAGCGCGTCGAGGCGCCTCCGCTGTCCCGGCGCGAGAAGGAGATCCTCCAGAAGGTGGCGTACGGCGCCACGACGAAGGAGGTCGCGCACGATCTCGGGATCTCGCCCCACACGGTGAAGACGCACCTCGAGCGGATCTTCGAAAAGCTCGGGGCGAACGACCGAGCGCAGGCCGTGGCGATCGCGATCCGGAGCGGTCTGGTCGAGTAGCTCGCCCGCAGGCCTAGGCCCTCTGCCCTGCCCCGCGTCCCCCAGCCTCAATCCTTTCCGGCACCCGCCGATACCAGGAACACGATGCCCACGAAGGTCGTGGTGTGCGACACGCCCGACGGTCTCGCACAGCTCCAGTACGTCATGATCAAGTCCGGAGCCGCGCTGGAGATCGAAACGGTGACAGACGGCCTGCGGGCCGTCGAGGTCTCGGCGCGCACCCGCCCGGAGCTCGTCGTCGCCGGCATCGAGACCGAGGGCCTGTCCGGGGCCGAGCTCGTCCGCCGCCTGCTGGCCGTCAGCCCCGAGACCAAGGTGATCTGCTGGGCGGACGCCTCGCCGCTGGTGGTCGCCGAGCTGCTCCAAGCCGGGGCCGCCGCCTTCGTCTCAAAGGACGACCGGGCCGAGGGCGTGTTCCGGGCGATGCACGCGGTACACGCCGGACCCGTCGCGCTCAGCCCAGACGTCGCCGGGGACGTCGCGACCCTGTTGCTCGACGAGGCGAGCCGGGTCGAGAGGCTCGAGACGACGATCGCCGAGATCAGCGAGCAGCTCCAATCGATGACCACCGCCAAGGCCGACTTCCTCGCCAACGTGTCACACGAGCTCCGGACCCCGGTCACCGTGGCCAAGGGGATCGCGTACGTCTTGAAGAACCGCGGGATCCCCAAGCAGGAGGAGGACCAGTTCATCGGCCATCTCGAGGCCTCGCTCGAGAAGCTCTCGATGCTGATCGAGAAGATGCTGATCGTCGCCGACCTCGACCGCGGAACGCTCTCGCTCGAGCTCACCCAGGTGGACCTCGCGCCGCTCTTGCGGCAGGTGGCGGACGAGAGCGCGCGTCAGTTCCCCGCGGTCACGATCGAGCGCGAGATCTATGAGAGCCTCCCGGCGTCGGCCGATCCCATGCGGTTCATCGAGATCGTCCGCCAGCTCCTCGACAACGCGTGCCGCTACTCCCCCGAGGACCAGTCGGTGCTGCTCAAGGGCCGTCCGATGGACGAGGGCGTGGTGGTCTCGGTGACCGATCACGGCGAGGGGATGGCGCGCCAGACCGCGTCGAGGGCCTTCGAGGAGCCCTTCTCGGCGGGCGAGGACATCTTGCGCAAGGAACGCGCCGGCGCCGGCGTCGGACTGCACATGGCTCGGCAGCTCGTCGTCCAGCACGGCGGGATCCTGTGGGCCGACCCGCTCCCCTCCGGCGGCACTCGCGTCTCATTCGTGATCCCGGTGCACGAGGGCGATCACGTCGGCCGTCCCGAGGACCTCGGGTCGGATCCGCTCGACGAGCTCCACTCGCTGTCCGAGATGAACCCTTAGGGCGGCAGCGAACCTCCTCGGAGTGGGCCCCGCCCGGCAGAGGTCGGTTCCCCGAGGAACCGCAAGCGACGAAGCGTTTCGTTGCGCTCCGTCCGAGCGCGGTGGTACAACACACGTGCCCGGGCACGGGAGCCCGGGTGCGACGGGGTGCAGCGAAGACCGGTTGGAATCCGGCACTGTCCCGCAACCGTGAAGCCCCTTCGGGGACGAGTCGGGTCGCCTCCCCCGTCGCGCAAACGACGGTCCTCGAAGGAAGGGCGGTTTGTGGGCGGCGAGATCGAGACCCATCGCAGCTCCTTCGGATCGGAAGGAGGGCGGATGGGCAAGCCTCTCAGCATCGTCGTTGCGTTCGTGCTCGCGCTGTTAGTCGTTGCGTGTGGTTCCTCCGATGGCTCGGACGACGCGCACGCCGGCAACGTCGCTTCGCCGTCTTCGGGGCCATCCTCTGAGCCATCGTCGTTCCCCGTCGCGGTCGAGGGCACGAGCGGGCAGGTCACGATCGACGAACGGCCGGAACGGATCGTGTCGCTCTCGCCGACGGCAACCGAGGACCTGTTCGCGATCGGGGCCGGCGAGCAGGTGATCGCCGTGGACGACCAGTCCAACTTCCCGGCGGAGGCACCTGTGACCGAGTTGTCCGGGTTCGAACCCAACGTTGAGGCGATCGCGGGATTCGAACCCGACCTCGTCGTGTTCGCCACCGATCCCGGGGATCTCGGGTCGTCGCTCGAGGGTCTGGGGATCACGGCGCTGCAGCTCGACGCCGCTCCGACGCTCGAGGTCGCGTACGAGCAGATCGAGCAGCTCGGCCTCGCGACCGGCCACGCGGACCAGGCGCGGGCGCTGGTCGACGACATGCGTTCGGAGATCGATGGGCTCGTGCATGCCGCCGATCCGGAGGCCGGGGCGAGCTTCTATTACGAGCTCGACGACACGTTCTACTCGGTCACGTCGACGACGTTCGTCGGGCAGCTGTTCGAGCTGCTCGGGCTCGAGAACATCGCCGACGAGGTCGGCAAGGGGAGCGGCGGGTACCCCCAGCTGTCGGCCGAGTACATCCTGGCGTCCGACCCCGACCTGATCTTCCTGGCCGACACGAAGTGCTGCGGCCAGTCGCTCGAGACGGTCTCGCAGCGCCCCGGCTGGCACGAGCTCTCGGCCGTGACCCGGGGCGACGTAGTGCCGCTCGACGACGACGTCGCATCGCGCTGGGGGCCAAGGATCGTCGACCTCTTGCGGCAGATCTCGGAGGTGGCGGAGGCCGCGGAGGCGAACGCCGTTTGAGCGGCCCAGACGCGGCCGATCGCCGAGTGAGCGCCAAGACACGGGCGACCGTCGTCGGCGTTGCCGTTCTGATCGGGGCCGTCCTGGTCGGGTTGCTGGTCGGGCCGGTCCGGATCGGCGCGGCGAACGTCCTGCGCTGGCTCTTCTCGTTCGGCGACCCGCCGCCGGGCATGTCCGAACAGCAGGCGTTGATCCTGGCCGACCTCCGGCTGCCGAGGGTGATCGTCGCCGGCCTCGTGGGCGCGTCGCTCGCGGCCTCGGGCGCCGCATACCAGGCGGTGTTCCGCAACCCGCTCGCCGACCCGTACCTGTTGGGGGCTGCCGCCGGCGCCGGGCTCGGAGCGACGATCGCCGTCGCGTACGGGCCGTCCGGCGCGCACGAGCTCACGGTCCCGGTCGCGGCGTTCGTCGGCGCGCTCATCGGCGTCGGGCTGGCATTCGGGCTGGGGCGCTCGACCCTCGGCGGACGCTCGACCACGGGCCTCGTCCTGGCCGGCGTCGCCGTCGCCTCGTTCCTGACCGCGGTACAGACCTTCCTGCAGCAGCAACGTTCGGAGACGCTCCGCCAGGTCTACACCTGGATCCTCGGCCGGCTCGGGACGACCGGGTGGGACGACGTGCGTCTGGCGCTGCCCTCGGTCGTCCTCGCGCTCGCGACGATGTGGTCGGTGCGCCGCCTGCTCGACGTCATCGAGGTTGGCGACGTCGAGGCACAGAGCCTCGGCCTACACGTGGCCCGGCTGCGACTTGTCGTTGTGATCGCCGCGTCGCTCGCGACCGCGGCCGCGGTCGCCGTCGCCGGATTGATCGGGTTCGTCGGGCTGATCATCCCGCACACGGTCCGACTGATGGTCGGCGGCAGCTACCGGTCGGTGCTGCCGCTGTCGGTGCTGTTCGGCGCGTCGTTCCTCATCCTCGTCGACACCCTGGCGCGGACCGTCGTGGCACCGGCCGAGATCCCGATCGGCGTCATCACGGCGTTCATCGGGGCACCGTTCTTCATCGCGGTGCTCCGACGGAACCGGAGGGCAGCGTGAAGCTCGACGAGCGGGCGGGCGTGGCGACCGCGCTCGAGATCCGCGACCTCTCGGTCGAGCTCGGCAAGCGTCCGATCGTCTCCGATGTCCGCATGGACGTCGCCGAGGGTGGGTGGGTGTGCGTGATCGGACCCAACGGGGCGGGCAAGACCACGCTCGTGCATGCGATCGCCGGCCTGCTCCCACGTTCGGGTTCGGTGCGGCTGTGGGGACGTCCGATCGGGGAGCTCGGCAGGCGGGAGCGCGCGCGCGCGATCGCGCTGGTGCCGCAGCTGCCGGTGATCCCCGAGAGCTTCACGGTGGAGCAGTACGCGCTGCTCGGGCGGACGCCGCACCTCGGCCTGCTGGCGTCGGAAGGACCTCACGATCTCGAGGCGGTGGCGTCGGCGCTCGAACGGCTGGATCTCGGCTGGGCCGCGTCGAGGAGGCTCGACACGCTGTCGGGCGGCGAGCTTCGACGGGCGGTGATCGCGCGCGCGATCGCGCAGGAGGCGCCGGTGCTCCTGCTCGATGAGCCGACGACGGGCCTGGACATCGCCCAACAGCTCCGCGTGCTCGAGCTCGTCGAGGAGCTCCGAACGGCCGACGGGCTGACCGTGATCTCGACGATGCACGACCTCACGCTCGCCGGCCGGTTCGGGCACCGGTTCGCCCTGCTGTCCGAGGGACGCGTGGTGGCCGAGGGCACACGAGCCGAGGTCCTGGTCCCGCACGTGATCGCCGAGCACTACGGTGCACGGGTCGGGGTGATCGACGATGGAACGCTCGGGTGGGCCGTCGTGCCGCTCTCGGGGCCGGAGCGATGATCAACGACGAGCCCGTGGAACCGTCCCCCGATGAGCCACCGACGGAGGGGCCCGAGCGCGCGACCGAACACGTCCCGTCCCGAGTGCTGGTGCACACCGGCGACGGAAAGGGGAAGTCGTCCGCCGCGATGGGGGTGATGCTCCGCGCGGTGTCGGCCGGCTGGAAGGTGGCGGTGATCCAGTTCGTGAAGTCGGGGAGGTGGCGCACGGGCGAGGAGGCCACCGGTCGGGCCCTCGGGGTCGACTGGTGGTCGCTCGGCGACGGCTTCACCTGGGACTCCACGGATATGGACCGGACGGAGGCCACCGCGCGCGCTGCGTGGCGCGCGGCGGCCGAGCTCATCCGGGCGGGCAAGCACCGGCTGGTCGTCCTGGACGAGATCACCTACCCGATGAACTGGGGTTGGATCGATGCGGCCGAGGTCGTCCAGGCCATCCGATCTCGCCCCCGTGACGTCAGCATCGTCGCGACCGGGCGAGATGCGCCCGCCGAGCTGCGAGGGGTCGCCGACACCGTCACCGAGATGGTGAGCGAGAAGCACGCGTTCGACGAGGGTATCTCCGCGATGCGCGGGATCGAGTTCTGATGCCATACACGTTCCTGATCGGGGGCGCGCGCAGCGGGAAGTCGTCACTTCGCCGTCCGGCTGGCCTCGGTGTTCGACGGGCCGGTGGTCGTCGTCGCCACCGCCGAGGCTCGCGACGACGACATGGAAACGCATCCGCGCCCACCGCGCATCCCGCCCGGATGGCTGGGACGCTGTCCGCACTCGTGGTCACCGGGTTCCCATGGCCGGTGGTCGCCGCCTGTACGCTCTCGCGCGTCGCGCCGGTCGCCATGGCGTGGCGGCTTCCCTACGCCGGCGGTGGAACGGGATCGTGGACCGTCGGGATCGGTGCCGGCACAGTCGCCATCGCGTCGGTGATCGCCCTCGCCATCGCGATCCCCAGCGCCGGTATCGCCACGCTCGGCATGATCGTCGCCGTCGTGGCCGCGTCGACCTTCGTCGGCTGGTGGTCGAACCGGCGTCTGGGCGGCGTGACCGGGGACGTGTTCGGGGCGGCGATCGAGCTCGGCGAGACGTTCGCGCTCGTGGCCATCCTCGCCGCTCGCTGAGGGGCGCGAGCGCGAGTGGCGGGAGCGGGAACCCCCGGTCTATGCTGCGGACGGGATCGGCGGGGTGCAGAAGCTCATCGGGAGTCTCGTGATCGCGCTTGTCGCTGTGGCGTGCGGCGAGGCTGCAGCGACGCCGCCACCGGGCCCGGACACCTCGGGCTTGCTGATCCGACAGTCCCCGAGCCCGTACCAACAGGTGTCGGCGGGACCGGTCTCCGCGCTGATCCCCGATGCGTGGGAACCGCGCCTCGCCGGGCCCATCGATGACCCGCGCCAGGGGATCGTCGCCGGGCCGCGACCGCAGGCGTGGAGGGCCGACCGGCCACCGCTCGAGGGGCTCGCCGCGATGTGGATCGACGGGACCGCCATCGGCGTGCCGTCGGACTACTACTACCTCGCGGCCACCGGTCCCGCGCTGGACGTCCTCACGGGTTCGGAACAGTGCCGCGCGACCCGCCGGTACGTCGTGGCCAGGCATCTGCCGGCGTTCGCGCAGGGAGCGCCCGACTCGCCGGGCGACTACGTGGCCCACGGTCTCGGCACCTGCACGGTCGGCGACCGACCGACCAGGTGGGCCTACTTCGTGGCCGCACCGGGCTACGGGCCCTTGCGGGAGGTCGGGATCCCGAGCTCGGGCCTGTACGTCGTGGTCGCCGTGATGCCCGCGTCCCCCCGCGCGTCGTTCCTGCTCAACCGGCTGCTCCGGCGCACCGAATTCAACGGGTCGTCGGTGGCCGACATGCTCGAGGCGGCCGCACCCGTCCCGATTCCGGGCGAGGCCACGGTCTGACCCACGCCTTCATCGCGGCGAGCGGTCCACGAACGGCGTCGTGACGACGGTCGCCGGGGCCACGCGGCCGCGGATGTCGATCTCGACCGCGACGCCCGGCTCGAACGCGTCCGGTGGCGAGAGGTACGCGAGCGCGATCCCGTGATAGAGCAGCGGCGAGAAGGTCCCGCTCGTCACCTCCCCGGCGGCGCGCCCGCCGGCGATCACCGGCTGGTGCGAGCGCGGGATATGGCGCCGGTCGGAGGTCGCGAGGCCGCGGAGGAGGCTCGGCAGGCCCTCCCCGCGCTGGCGCTCGAGCGCGTCGCGCCCCACGAACGGGCCCTTGTCGAACGAGACCGCCCACCCCAGACCGGCCTCGAGCGTCGTCCGATCCGGCCCCAGGTCCTGGCCGTAGAGGGGGTAGCCCATCTCGAGCCGCAGCACGTCTCGCGCCCCGAGCCCGCACGGCTCGAGGTCGAACGGCCGCCCCACCGTGACGATCGCGTCCCACAGCTCGGAGGCGACCGCCGCGTCGGCGAACAGCTCGAACCCGCGCTCCCCCGTGTAGCCCGTCCGCGCGAGCACGACCTCGGTCCCGTGCCAGTCGACGACCCGGACCGCGCGGAAGGAGAGCTCGGCCGCGGTCCGCCAGAGCTTGCTCACCACCGCGTGCGAACTCGGTCCCTGCACGCCGAGGAAGCACCAGCCGTCGTGGTCGACGACCTCCGCCCCCCCGGACCGCACCGCCGCGACGACCTTGTCCTTGTTGGACGCGTTGGGGACCAGGAACCAACGATCTCCGGCGAGGCGGTAGACGAACAGGTCCTCTTCGACCCCGCCGCGTTCGTTCAGCAGATGGTGGTACTGCGCCCGGCCGACGTCGACCCTCCGGAGGTCGTTGGTCAACAGGCCCTGCAACGCGTCGAATGCCGAGGCGCCCAGGACGTCGACCTTGCCGAGGTGGCTGAGGTCGAACAGCCCGACGCGATCTCGGACCGCACGGTGCTCGGACAGGACGCCCCGGTACTCGATCGGCATCAACCACCCGCCGAACGGGCCCAGCTTGGCTCCGAGGGTTCGATGGAGATCCTCGAGGGGCCCGTGCCGCGTGTCCTGATCGGGCTTGGTTGTGTCGGTCACGGCCGCGTCATCCTACGTTCGAGGAGTCGTCACACGGAACCGCGGTAGCATGGCCGTCCGGATGTCCGACGTCTACGACATCGTCGTGATCGGCTCGGGGACAGGGGGCTACTCCTGCGCCCTGCGAGCCGCACAGTTGGGGAAACGGGTCGCGATCGTCGAGCGCGACGAGCGTCTGGGGGGCACCTGCCTGCTGCGCGGCTGCATCCCCACCAAGGCGCTCCTGCAGTCGGCCGCGGTGATGGACACCGTCAACCGGTCGGAGGTCTGGGGCATCAAGGCGTCGGGCGAGCCCGATTGGACGCAGGTGCAGGCGTTCGAGACCAAGATCGTCGACAAGCTCGTCTCGGGGCTCACCGGGTTGGTGAAGGCCCGCAAGATCGACGTGATCCGGGGCTCCGCGGCGCTGCAGGCCGGCCCGGCGGTCCAGGTGGACGGCCGGACGATCACCGCCAGCGACGTCGTCGTCGCCACCGGGTCGCGCCCCAAGCTCCTGCCGGGGCTGGAGGTCACACCTCGGATCATCACGAGCGACGAGGCGCTGTGGTACGCCGAGATCCCCTCGTCGGCCGTGATCATCGGGGCCGGGGCGATCGGGCTCGAGTTCGCGAGCTTCTACCGCTCGATGGGCGCCGACGTGACGATGGTCGAGGCGCTCCCGCGCGTGGCGCCGCTGGAGGACGAGGACCTATCGAAGGAGATCGCGCGCGCGTTCCGCAAGCGCGGGATCGCCGCCCACGCCGGCGCAGGCGTGAGCGGCGTGTCGGACACCGGCGACCATGTCGAGGTCGCGTTCGAGGCCGGCGGCAGGGCCCAGACCGTGAGGGCCGACGTCTGCCTGGTCGCCGTCGGCCGGGGACCGGTGACCGACGGGCTCGGGCTCGAGGAGGCGGGCGTCGAGCTCGATCGCGGGTTCGTCAAGGTCGACGGCCAGCTGCAGACCACCGCCGCCCACGTCTGGGCTATCGGCGACGTTGCGGCCACCCCGCTGCAGCTCGCCCACGTGTCATTCACCGAGGGCTACGCCGTCGCGGAGCGCATCGCCGGCGTCCCGGTGCCCGAGATCGACTACGCGCTGATCCCGCGGGTCACCTACTGCTCGCCCGAGATCGCGTCGGTGGGCATCACCGAGGCGCAGGCGGTCGAGCGCGGATACGAGGTCGACGTCGAGCGATTCAACTTCCAGGGGGTCGGCAAGGCCAACATCGTCGCCGAGGGTGGGCTCGTCAAGATCGTCGCCGGCAAGGACGGCGGGCCGGTGCTGGGCGTGCACATGGTCGGGCCACATGTCACCGACCTCGTCTCCGAGGCCATGCTCGCGGTGGCGTGGGAGGCCGTTCCCGCCGAGGTCGCCGCGCTGATCCATCCACACCCCACGCTGTCCGAGGGCGTCGGTGAGGCCTTCCTGGCGCTCGTCGGCAAACCCCTCCACGGAGCGTGACCATGGCGACGAAGGTGGAGAGACAGAAGCTGGCGGCGGACGACTGGCGGGTCGGGCTGTCCGACGAGCGGCTCAAGCACCTGCTGTACCTGCTCAAGCTCTGCCGGTACTTCGACGAGCGCATCGAGGCCCTGTACCGGCAGGGGCGTCTCCCGGGCGCCATCTACTCGGGTCGCGGCCAGGAGGGCACCCACGTGGGCGTCGCCTCGGCCCTGCGCAAGGACGACTCACTGTTCCCGACCCATCGCGACCTGTCCGCGCAGCTGAGCAAGGGCCTGGACCTGAATCGCGTGATGGCCCAGTTCTGGGGGCGGATCGACGGCTACACGCGGGGCCGCGACGGCAACAGCCACGTGGGCGACTGGCAGGGGAACCGGACCTGGACGGTGATGTCCCACCTCCCGATCGCCTATCCGGTTGCCTGCGGGGCCGCGCTCGCGTACAAGATGCGCGGGGAGCCGCGGGTCGCGATGGCGATCTGCGGCGACGGGGCCACCTCGAACGGCCGCTGGCACGAGGCGCTGAACATATCGGCGATCCACCGGCTGCCGGTCGTGTGGGTCGTCAACAACAACCACTACGCGTACTCGACGCCCAACCCGCTCGAGTTCCCGGTCCCGACGATCGCCGAGCGCGCCGGCGCGTACGGGATGCCGGGCGTCCGCGTCGACGGGCAGGACGTGCTCGACGTGTACCGGATCGCACACGACGCGGTCGAGCGCGCCCGCGAGGGAGGCGGCCCGACGTTGATCGAGAGCGTCTCGCTGCGCTGGCGGGGGCACGCCGGCCACGACCCGGCCAAGTACGTCCCCAAGGAGCTGCTCGAGGAGTACATGCGCGACAAGGATCCGGTGAAGCGCTTCGAGGAGCTGGTCCGATCGCGCGGCGTCGTGAGCGAGCAGGACGTGACCGACCTCGACGAGCGGATCCGGGCGGCGTTCGAGGCCGGCTACGAGTACGCGTTGTCCTCGCCGTTCCCCGAGCCGGGCGACGTCACCAAGGGCCTGTTCACCGACGACGGCTACTGGGCCGCCGAGCCCGGCCGGGGCGGCGGGACCGAGTCCTGATGGCGACGCGAGCGGTCGAGGCGGGAGCCGCCGGCCACGGTGCCGAGCCGCGGGGCAAGCGGACCGACCAGGGCGAGGCCACTTACCTCGTCGCGATCGCCGAGGCGCTGTGGGAGGAGATGGAGCGGGACGAGCGGGTGTTCCTGCTCGGCGAGGACATCGGCGTGTACGGCGGCGCGTTCAAGGTGACCGAGGGATTCATCGAGCGGTTCGGCCCGGCGCGCGTGATGGACACCCCGATCGTCGAGGAGACGATCGTCGGGACCGCGCTCGGCGCGGCGATGGAGGGTCTGCGTCCGGTCGCCGAGTTCCAGTACGCCGACTTCATGTCGAGCGGTTACGACGAGATCACGACCGCGATGGCCCGCTACCACTACCGGAGCGGGGTGCCGGTCCCGGTGGTGCTGCGCGGGCCGTCGGGCGGCGGGGTCAGGGCCTCGAGCTTCCATTCGACGAACCCCGAGCCGTGGCTCTCGCACGCGCCCGGTCTGAAGGTCATCTGCCCCGCGTTCCCCTCCGACGCCAAGGGCCTGCTCAAGGCAGCGATCCGCGATAACAACCCCTGCGTGTTCCTCGAGCACAAGTGGATCTACCGTCGCATCAAGGAGATCGTCTCGGACGACCCCGACCACCTCGTCCCGATCGGCAAGGCCGACGTCAAGCGCGAGGGCACGGACGTCTCGGTGATCGCGCACGGGATGATGGTGCATCTCGCGCTCGAGGCGGCCGAGACCCTGGCGAACGAGGGCATCCAGGTCGAGGTGCTCGACCTGCGGACCGTTCAGCCGCTGGACGTGGAGGCGATCCTCGGCACGGTCACCAAGACGAGCCGTGCGCTCGTGCTCTACGAGAGCCAGCGCTACCTGGGCACGGGCTCCGAGGTCGCCTCGTTGATCGCCGAGGAGGCGTTCGAGTCGCTCGACGCACCTGTCGTCCGGCTCTCGCCGCCCCACGTCCCGGTGCCGTTCTCTCCGCCGCTCGAGGACGCGTACCTGCCGCAGGTGTCCGACATCGAGGACGCCGTCCGCAGGCTGTCCGCATGGTGAACCTGGAGGCAGGATGACCGCCGTCAAGATGCCGCAGCTCGGCGAGACCGTGATCGAAGGAACGATCCTGAAGTGGCTGAAACAGGAGGGCGACCAGGTCGCGCTCGACGAACCGCTGTTCGAGATCTCGACCGACAAGGTCGACACCGAGGTGCCGTCGTCGGCTGCGGGCACGCTGACGAAGATCCTGGTGCCGGAGGGCGAGACGGTCGCGGTCGGGACCGAGCTCGCTGAGATATCCGAGGCTGGTGGTGGGGCGGGCGGTACCCAAGCTCCGGGAGCTGCGTCGCAGCTCGCTGCGCCGGGCTCCGGAGACGCCGAGACCTCGTCCGGGACCGTGGGGGGCGACGATGCTCCCTCCGCTCCGGCACCACCCGCTGCCGCGCCATCCCCCGCTTCGGCCACCGAGACGGTGCCTTCGCAGATGGCGGCTTCGACGCAGACGACGCTGCAGGATCGCGGGCCTCGCAGCCAGATCCTGTCGCCGCTGGTTCGGAAGTTGGCGAACGAGCACGGCGTGGATCTCGGGCAGGTTCCCGGGACGGGGACGGGGGGACGGATCACGAAGAACGACGTGCTCGGGTTCATCGCGTCGCGGGGGACGGGGGCGCCCGCCGCCGTGGGCGCGACCGCACCTGCCCCGGCCGCACAACCTGCACCCGCGAGCGCTCCTGCGCCGGCGGCTGCCCAAGCCGCGCCCGCGGCGGTGGGGGGTGGCGAGGAGATCGTTCCGGTCTCGCACATCCGGCGGACGATCGCCCAGCACATGAAGGCCTCGCTCGAGATCTCGGCGCGCGCCTGGAACGCGGTCGAGATCAACATGGAGAACGTCGCCCGCCTGCGCGAACGCACGAAGGACGCGTTCAAGGCGCGCGAGGGCTTCGGCCTCACGTACATGCCGTTCGTGACGCGGGCGGTCACCGAGGCCTTGCTGGCCCACCCGATGGTGAACAGCGAGCTCCGCGGCGACGAGATCGTGGTCAAGCGCTACGTCAACATGGGGATCGCCGTGAGCTACGACGAGGGGCTCATCGTCCCGGTCCTGAAGGGCTCCGACACGATGAACCTGCTGGGGATCGCGAGAGGGATCAACGATCTCGCCACGCGGGCGCGGGCCAAGAAGCTCCTGCCCGACGAGGTCCACGGCGGCACGTTCACGATCACGAACCCGGGACCGTTCGGCTCGCTGATCTCGGTCCCGATCATCAACCAGCCGCAGACCGGCATCCTCGGGTTCGACACCGTCGAGAAGCGTCCGGTCGTGATCGACGACACGATCGCGATCCGGCACATGGTCTACATCTCGATGTCGTGGGACCACCGCGTGATCGACGGTGCGCTCGCGTCGCAGTTCCTCGCGCGGGTCAAACAGAACCTCGAGACGTGGGACTTCGCCGAGGACCTGGCGCTCTAGCCCGATGGCACGCCTCATCCGGCCCGACCGCCTCGTCGACTACGACGCCGCGAACGCCGAGATGCACGCGCTGGCCGAGCGCCGCCTCGCCGGCGTCGCCGAGGACACGCTGATCCTGCTCGAGCATCCGCCGGTCTACACGGCCGGCCGGCGCTGGCGGCCCGACCACATCGTCTGGACCGAGGAACGGATCGCCGCCGCCGGCGCCGAGCTCCGGTTCATCGATCGCGGCGGCTCGCTCACGTTCCACGGGCCCGGACAGCTCGTCGGGTACCCCGTGCTCGATCTCGGCGCTCGGCCCGACGCGATGCGGTTCGTCCGTGACCTCGAGGAGGTCGTGATCCGGGCCGCGGCCGACGTCGGCGTCGAGCTGCATCGCAGCGAGGTGCAGACCGGCGTGTGGTCCGGACCGAACAAGGTGTGCGCGATCGGCGTTCGGCTGATGCGGATGCGGGTCTCGCTGCACGGATTCGCGCTCAACTGCACGACCGACCTGTCCTGGTACGACGCGATCGTGCCCTGCGGTCTGGCCGGGGAGGGCGTCGCTTCCCTGTCCCAGCTCGCCGGGCGCGAGATCGCCGTCGAGGAGATGGCGCCGCTCGTCACCCGTCGTTTCCGGGAGGTGTTCGGGCTGAGCCTGGAGCCGAACGACGAGGCCTGGCCCCGGGAGCAGATCGACGTCCTGCCGGCGAACGCCACGGCGTGAGCGACGATCGGATCCACCCCGCGGCCGGCCGCGGGTTCGAGGTCGCCGTCGAGCACTACGAGCGCGGGCGACCGGGCTACCCCGACGACGCCGTGACCTACCTCGTGCGCGAGCTCGGCATCGGCGAAGAACTGGACGTCCTGGAGCTCGGCGCGGGGACCGGCAAGTTCACCGAGCTCATCGTGCACACGGGCGCAAGGGTCACGACCGTCGAGCCTGTCGCGGCGATGCGCGCCGCGTTGGAGCGCAACTGCCCCACGGTCCGTGTGCTCGACGGCACTGCGGAAGCCATCCCCGCCGAGGACTCCGCGTTCGATGCGGTCATCGCCGCCGCGGCGTTCCACTGGTTCGACGGCGCCCGCGCGCTGCCCGAGATCCACCGGGTCCTGCGCCCCAAGGGCGCCCTCGGCCTGATCTGGAACGCACGCGACGAGGCGAGCGACTGGTCCGAACGGCTGACCGAGATCCTCGACCGCCTGGCCGGCGAGGGCGCGCCCCGGTACCGATCGGGCCGTTGGCGGGAGGCGTTCCAGCGGAGCGACCTGTTCGGGCCGCTGCACCACCGCCTGGCGTACCACGTGCACCACGTGACGCCCGAGGCGTTCCTCGATCGCGTGCTCTCGGTGAGCTACGTGGCGGCAGCCTCCGAGGACGAACGCGCTCGCGTCCGTGCCGAAGTCGACGAGCTGATCGCGACCGACCCAGAGCTCGGCGGCGACGAGATCGCGATCCCGTACCGCACGGACGTGTTCTGGACCCGTCGACGGTGAACGGCGGATGCCGTCAGGCGTGGGCGACGAGCGCGTAGCGGGGGCGCCGTTCGAGCGAGCCGAGCGGCCACCGCTCGTGGAGCTTGGCCGCCCACTCGACGTCGCGGAGGCGCTTGATGCGCACCGCCGACCATCCGGCCTCGTACACCGCGTCGATCAACGGGACGGGCGAGGGCAGCCGAGCGAGCGGCAGCTCGTCCAACACCTCCTCGGGGTACGGGGCGTGGTGGTCGTCCGGCACGCGCATGAACCGACGGAGCCACTCCGCCGTGAGGTCCTTCGCCCGACGGCGGAGGTCGTCCTCGCCCCAGACCCCTTCGAACAGCACGAGCCGGCTCGAAACCTCGCGCCACCGCGCGAGCGCACCCACGGGGTCGGGCAACGTCCATAGGACGTGCCGCTCCATGACCGCGTCGAACGGTCCCTCGGGCGCCTCGGTCCCCGAACCCACGACGAACCGCATCCGCTCGTCGAGCCCGCGCTCCCTGGCCTTGAGCTCCGCCCTGCCGAGCATCCCGGGCGACAGGTCGAGCGCCGTGACCTTGTAGCCGAGCTCCGCGGCGAGCAGCGAGAGCGCGCCCGTTCCCGCGCCGACATCCAACACCTTCGAACCCGTTTCCGGGAGGGCATCCACGAGCGCCTGCCGCCACGCCGCAGCCTCGAGCGGATCCGAGATCGCGTGGGAGCGCGTCTCGTCGTACGTGTCGGAGTCGCGGTCCCAGTAGTCGCGGATCCGGTCGCGGACGTCGCCGGTCATCGCGGCCTCAGAACAGCGCGGCGGCGAGCTTCCGGCGGTACTCGGCGACCATCTCGTCGTCCTCTCCTAGCACCGTGAAGACCTCGAGCATGGCCTGGCGCGCGTCCGGGTCATCGGGCAGGGCACCGAGCATCGCGTCGAGCGCCTCACGCCACGAGCCCCGTGCGGCCAGCCGCTTCGCCGAGGCGAGCGTCCCGGGTTCGGTCAGTTTCGCCCAGTCGCGGACCTCCAGCATCGCGAGGATGCGCTCGGCCTCGGGGTCGGGCAGAGCGGGCGCGAGCGTCTCGCGCGCCTGGTCCTCGCGTCCCGTCTCGGCGTAGATCCGCGCGAGCCCGACGCGCGCGTCTCGGTTGGTGGGGTCGACCTCGAGCGCCTCGCGGTACTTCTGCTCGGCGTCATCCAGGTGCCCCTCAAGCTCCTCCTCGAGCGCCTCCTCCGCCTCCAGCTCGGCCTCCGTGGGCATGAGCTTGTCGACGAACTCGTTCACAATCGGCTCGGGGATCGCGCCGACGAACCCGTCGATCGGCTGCCCGTCGCGGAACGCCACCACGGTCGGGATGCTCTGGACGCCGAACTGGCCCGCCGTGTACGGGTTTGCGTCCACGTCGAGCTTGGCGAGCAGGAACGCGCCCCCGCGTTCGCCGGCGACCCTCTCCAGGATCGGGCCGAGCGTCCGGCAGGGTCCGCACCACGACGCCCACAGGTCGACGACCACGGGGCGCTTCTTCGACTCCTCGATCACGGTCTCGAGGAAGTTCTGGTCGGTCGCCTCGACGATCACGGGCCCGGATTCGGTCACCTGTTCCTGCATCTCCTCTCCAGAGTAGTCAGCTTTGCGTCGAATCGTCTCGCCGCTCGAGCCGCATCCCGCATCTCGGGCAGCGATCCTCGGGCCCGCCGCGGACCTCTGGGTGCATCGGGCAGGCGTACCCCTCGTCCACGACGCCGGGTCGCGACGCGGGTTCGGCGTGGTCGGGGTGTTCGGCGTGGTCGGCGTGTGTTTGCATGCGCGTCCGGATGCCTGCCGGCCGGCGCGTTCATCGTCCGGAGCATCTGCGGGCCGCCGGTGCGCAGGAACCGCACGACGAGCAGGGCGGACAGCGCCAGGAAGACGACGTTCAGGAACGTCGTGTAGTTCCAGGTCACGCTCGCCTCGATCACCTTCGCGTTCCGCTCGTCGGGCACGAGCCCGAGCGCCTGGAAGAGCACCTCCACGACCAGCCCGGCGGCGACCATCGAGGTGTAGAACGTCGCGAGCAGGAACAGGGACATCCGCCGTCCGTAGTACTTCCGGTAGATGTTGAGGATCGGCAGGATGATCAGGTCGGCGAAGATGAAGGCCGCGACGCCGCCGAAGCTGATCCCCCCGTTCCACAGCACCGCCGCGAGCGGGACGTTCCCGATCGAGCAGACGAACGAGAGCATCGCCACGAGCGGGCCGATCATCGGTCCCCAGATCTTCGTGAGCAGGGGGTGATCCACCAGGAAGAAGCTCTGCCAGAACGACTCGGGCACCCAGGCCGCGAGCGCGCCGGCGATCACGAGACCCAGCGCGATGTCCTTCCAGATCGACGCCCAATCCATCACGTAGTAGTGGCTGATCGCCGTGAACCCCTGCCGCGAACGCACCCTGGACAGGATCGATCCCCCGCCGACGGACATGTCCATCTCGGCGTGACCTTCCATCACGCCCGGCACGCCCTTGTCGGCCTGCCGCCGTGCGAGCTCGACGAGCTCGGGCCGCAGGAACGCTCGGAACAGGAGTGCCAGGATCACGATCATGATCGGGCCGCCCACGAACTCGGCCAGGGTGAACTGCCAGCCGAGGAGTACCGCGAGCAGGATCCCGAGCTCGATCACGAGGTTGGTCGAGGCGAACTCGAACGCCATCGCCGCGGAGAAATCGGCGCCCTTGCGGAAGATCGAGCGCGCGAGCGCGACCGCCGCGTAGGAGCACGAGGACGACGCCGCACCCAGACCGCAGGCGATCGCGAGCGACCTCGGCGAGTCGTCGGGCAGCAGGCGGCTCATCTCGCCCTTGGAGATCACGGCCTGCACGACCGCGGAAAGCGCGAACCCAAGGACCAGCGCCCACAGGATCTCCCACGTCATCGCGAACGCGAAGTCGAGCGCCTCCGCGATCGGTGTCAGCACCGACGCGAGCACCGGGCTACTTCCCCGCGAACCGCGCGACCGCCGTCAGGAGCTCCTCGAGCTTCTCGTCGCTGTCGCCGCTCTCGATGCTCTCCTTAACGCAGTGACGCACGTGATCGTCGAGCACGCCCATGCCGACCGACTTGAGCGCCGAGGCGGCCGAGTTCACCTGCGTCAGGATGTCGATGCAGTATTGATCCTCCTCGACCATCCGCTGGATCCCGCGCACCTGACCCTCGATCCGCCGGAGGCGGTCCGAGACCGCCTTCTTGTTCATGGTGTACCCGTACATGGCGCTCCTCCCGGTGGTGACGACCTACCCACTATACCCTGGGGGGGTATATGCGGGGAACGGATGCCGGCCCGAGACGATCCGCCGTGCGCCCTGCGTTCCCGCCTGACACGATCGCGATCGATCGGAGCCATCGACGCACGAGACGCGGAACCCGGCGGCACCGGGATCACGCAGGGCCGATGCTAGACTCGCCGTGTGGCGACCCGAGTCACGACGGAACCGTCGCACGAGGCCCTCGGCCTCACCTCCGAGGACCTCCGCTCCATGTATCGCACGATGGTGACGGCGCGGCTCATCGACGAGGCCGCGTTCCGTCTCAACCGTCAGGGCAAGGCGCCGTTCGTCGTTCCGGTCTCCGGCCACGAGGGATGCCAGGTCGGCACGGGGTGGCCACTGCGACCGGGGCGGGACATCTGGGTCCCCTACTACCGGGACGTCGCGATCGTCCTGATCGCCGGGATGACGCCGTACGAGATCTTCCTCGGCCTGTTCGCCAAGGCCCCGGATCCCTCCTCGGGCGGCCGCCAGATGCCGAGCCACTGGGGTTCGCGCCGGCTGGGAATCATCAGCCATTCCTCCCCAATCGCAACGCAGGTCCCCCACGCCGCGGGCATCGCCTACGCGGCGAAGTACCGGGGCGAGGACGCCGTCGTCGGCTGCTGGTTCGGCGAGGGGGCGACAAGCGCGGGCGCCTGGCACGAGGGCCTGAACTTCGCGGGGATCCACAAGCTGCCCGTGGTCTTCGTGTGCGAGAACAACTACTACGCGATCAGCGTGGGGCAACCGCTGCAGATGGCGATCGAGAACGTCGCCGATCGTGCCGCCGGCTACGGGTTCCCGGGCGTCGTCGTGGACGGGAACGACGTCCTCGCATCGTTCGCGGCCATGAAGACCGCGGTCGAACGCGCCCGGGCGGGCGAGGGTCCGACCCTGATCGAGGCCAAGACCTACCGGTTCTTCCCGCACACCTCGGACGACGACGACCGGTCGTACCGGTCGCGGGAGGAAGTCCAACATGCCAAGGAGCGCGACCCGATCACGCGCTTCGCCGAGACGCTCACCGACCTCGGCATCCTGGATGCCGAACAGATCGACGCCCTGTGGACCGAGACCAAGGCGGACGTCGACACCCAGATCGACCAGGCCTGGAGCGCGCCCGATCCCGATCCGTCCACCCTCGGTCGGCACGTGTTCTTCGAACGGGACGGCGAGTGACTCAGAAGAACGTCGTCTCGGCGATCCACGACACCCTGCACGACGAGATGGCCGCGGACGAGCGCGTCGTGGTGCTCGGCGAGGACATCGCGACGCGCGGCGGGGTCTTCCGCGTGACGCAGGGGTTCCTCGACGAGTTCGGCGACCGGCGCGTGATCGACACGCCGCTGGCCGAAGCCGGCATCATCGGGATCGCGGTGGGCATGGCCCTGCACGGGCTCCTGCCGGTCGCCGAGATCGAGTTCGCCGACTTCATCCACCCCGCGTACGACCAGATGGTCTCTGAAGTCGCGAGGATGCGGTACCGGACCAACGGGGACTTCGGTCTGCCGATGGTCGTCCGTGCGCCCTGGGGAGGCGGCGTGCACGGTGCCCTGTACCACTCGCAGTCGATCGAGGCCACGTACGGGCACATCCCCGGCCTCAAGGTGGTCGTCCCCGGGACGCCGTACGACGCGTCCGGGATGCTGCGGGCGGCCATCAAGGACCCGGACCCGGTCCTGTTCCTCGAGCACAAGCGCACCTACCGGCTGATCAAGGGCGAGGTCCCCGAGGAGCCGTTCGAGGTGCCGCTCGGAACGGCGGACGTGAAGCGCGAGGGTGAGGACCTGACCGCGGTCGCCTACGGCTTGTCCCTGCACCTGTGCCTGGAGGCCGCCTCCCGGCTCCAGGACGAGCGGGGCGTCTCGGTGGAAGTGGTGGACGTCCGGACGATCAGTCCGCTCGACAAGGAGACGATCCTCGCCTCCGTCAGGAAGACGGGCAAGGCGATGGTCGTCTACGAGGACAACCGCACGTACGGGGCCGGGGCCGAGATCGCGGCGACGATCGCCGAGGAGGCGATGTTCGACCTCGACGGGCCGATCGTGCGGATGGGCGGCCCGGACGTCCCCGCGATGGGCTTCGCGAGCAACCTCGAGCACGCGTTCATGCTCAACGCCGACGAGATCGGCCAGCGGATGCTCGAGCTCGCCCGGTTCTAGCCGAGCACGCACACGCAGAAGCCGGCCCGAACCGCATCGACCTTCGGTCTCCCCCTTCCCGGCTCAGGAAATCCCCGAGAGGTCCGATACCTCAGGCACGACCATGGACGAACGACCCGGTGGCCCGAGCGGCAGCTCCGCGGCCCTGCGGGATCTGCTGTGGATCCTGCTCGCCGTGCTCTTCCTCATGGTTGTCGGCTCGGCGACCCGGCTGTTCGAACCCTTCTACGGCTGGGTCGACGAGCGGCTCCGGGGGCAGGTCGGCGAGGCCGTCGGCGCGCTCGTGCTCCTCACGGCGGGGCTCTTGCTGTTCGCGCTCGTGCAGGGACGGTCGAGCCGACGCCAAAGCTCGGCTCGGCACCAGGCGGAGAGCCGGTACCGGGCGCTGGTCGAGAAGACGCCGGCCGTCATCTACACCCGGGACCCCCGCCGGCCCGCCGGCGCGATGGCCACGCCGTACGTGAGCCCGCAGATCGAGCAGATCTTGGGGTTCACCGCGCAGGAATGGACCGACGATCCCGCCCTGTGGATCCGCAGGGTGCACGACGAGGATCGGGACCGCGTCCTGGCGGCGTCGGACCTGGCCGACCACACCGGCGAACCGCTCACCATCGAGTACCGCCACGTCCGCAAGGACGGCACCGTCATCTGGGTGCACGAGGAGGCGGTCACGATCGAACGCGACCGCCAGGGCCGTCCTTCGCTGTCGCAAGGAGTGATGTACGACGTCACCGAGCGCAAGCGCGCCGAGCAGGATCTCGCCGAGACCGAGGCGCGCTATCGCACGCTCGTGGAACGCGTGCCCGCGGTGACGTACACGTGGGACGCCGCTCTCCGCGGTGGCGATTCGGCCGCGTCGTTCATCAGCCCCCAGGTCGAGGAGATGCTCGGCTACTCGGCCGACGAGTTCCGAGATCCTCTGCTGTGGTCCTCGCTCGTGCACCAGGAAGACCTGCAGCGTGTCCGGGCCGAATGGGCGACGTGCAAACGGAGCAAGGGAACCTTCCGTTCGGAGTATCGGATGCGCACGCGCGAGGGCCGTGAACTCTGGGTCCGCGACGAGGCGGTCCCCGTCCGACGCGATGACGACGGCCATGCGCTCTACCAGGGCGTGATGTTCGACATCACCGAGCGCAAGGTCGCAGAGCAGCTCCTTCAGAAGGCCGAGGCCACCTACCGGAACCTGGTCGAACAGCTCCCTGTCGTGGTCTACCAGGACGCGATCGACGACGTGAGCACCGCGCTCTACATCAGCCCGCAGTACGAGCGGCTGTTCGGCTTCCCGCCGGGCGCCCGGCTGCGGGATCCGCAGTTCTGGGTCGACCATCTGCACCCGGAGGACCGCGACCGCGTCATCGAGCTCTCGAAGTGGACGAACGAGACCGGCGAGCCCTTCTCGGCCGAATACCGCTTCCTCGGTCGCGACGGACGCGTGGTGTGGGTGCGCGACGAGGCCGAGCTGCTTCGCGACGCGGACGGGCAACCGATGATGTGGCAAGGGGTCCTGCTCGACGTCACGGCCCGCAAACACGCCGAGAACGCGCTCACCCGTCGCGACGCGGTCCTGCAGGCGATCGGGTTCGCGGCCGAGCGGTTCCTCAAGAGCGACGACTGGGCCGCCGCCCTTCCCGACGTCCTGGAGCGACTGGGGACGGCGTCGAGCGCCGGCCGCGTCTACGTCTTCGAGAACGTCACGCTCGATGACGGGCGCCCGGCCATGCGCCTGTACGGGCAGTGGTTCGGTCCGGGCATCGCGGAGTTCGGCGACGGCGCGTTGACGGCCCTGGCGTACGACGCCGGCTTCCAACGGTGGCGCTCCGTGCTGTCGGAGGGCCGGGAGCTCCACGGGCTGACCCGGGACTTCCCCGAGGACGAGCGGCGTCACCTCGAGGGCGAGGGCGTCCTGTCGCGGATCGTGGTCCCGGTCTCGGTGGGCGACGACTGGTGGGGCTTCATCGGGTTCGACGACTACGCGACGCAGCGCGTCTGGCCGGCCGCCGAGGTCGAGGCGCTCAAGGCCGCCGCCGATACCCTCGGCGCCGCGATCGGGCGCACCCGCGCCGAGTATCAGCGCCGCGAGGAACAGGCCGCCAGGGAGGGACTGGAGCTCCGCACCAGCGCCGTCCTGGCGTCCGCGCTCGAGGCGATCGTCACGATGGACGAGGACGGCAGGATCGTGGACTTCAACCCCGCCGCGGAGCGGATGTTCGGCTTCGAACGCGAGGATGTGGCCGGCGAGCCACTCGCCGACGTCCTGGTCCCGCCCGAGCTGCGAGCACGCCACCGCGAGGGCCTCGCGCGGTTCCTCGGGACCGGCCAGTCGACGATCCTGGGCAAGCACCTCGAGGTGGACGCGCTCCGGGCCGACGGCGGACGCTTACCGATCGAGCTGACCGTCACGCAGGTCCCGATGGTCGGCACGACGCTGTTCACCGGCTTCATCCGCGACCTCACCGAGCGGCGGAACGCAGAGCTCCAGCTCCGAGAGGCCGAGCAGCGGTACCGGACGCTCGTCGAGCACCTGCCCGCGGCCACGTACATCGACCTGGTCGACGAGGTGTCCACCACGCTGTACGTGAGCCCTCAGATCGAGTCGATCTGGGGCTACACGCAGCAGGAGTGGACGGCCGACCCCGACGTCTGGATCGACAACCTGCACCCGGACGATCGCGACCGTGTCCTCGGGGCCGTCGCTCGCCACAACGAGCATGGCGAGCCGTTCGAGGTCGAGTACCGGTTCCGCACGAAGGACGGTCGATGGACGTGGGTGGGCGACCACGCGACGGTCGTTCGCGACGACGAGGGACGAGTCGCCTTCTCGCAGGGTGCGATGTTCGACGTGACCGAGCGCCGCCAGGCGGAGGATCAGCTCCGTGAGGCCGAGGAGCGCTTTCGCGCGATCGTCGAGCACGTCCCCGCCGCGATCTACGTGGACGTGCCGGACGGCAGCATGCAGAGCCGGTACGTGAGCCCTCAGATCGAGCAGATCATGGGCTGCACGCCCGAGGAGTTCATCGCGGAGCCCGAGCTCTGGCTCGACCTGATGGTGGACGAGCATCAGCGGGAGGAGATCCGCGCAACCTACGTCGACGCGATCCGCGAGCGTCGGCCCTCGTGGACCGGCGAGTACCTGATCCGCCATCGGGACGGGCGTGAGGTGTGGGTGCACGACGAGACCACGTTCGTGACCGACGAACACGGGGAGCCGCTGTTCCTGCAGGGCGTGATGTACGACGTGACCGAACGCAAGCTGGCCGAGCGCGCCCTCCGCGAGAGCGAGCGGCGCGAACGCGAGGCCGCGGAGCGCCTGAGGGCGGTCGACGAGATGAAGAACACGTTCCTCGCGGCCGTGTCGCACGAGCTCCGGAGCCCGCTCACGTCGATCCTCGGGCTTTCGCTCACGCTCGAACAGCAGCCCCTTCCCGTCCCGGACCAGGAGGAGCTGATCGGCCGGCTGGCAGTGAACGCACGCAAGCTCGACCGGCTGCTCAAGGATCTCCTCGACATCGACCGCCTCTCGCGAGGGATCGTGACGCCGAAGGTGCGGGCCCTGGATCTCGCGTCCATCGTGGGCCGGACGGTCGAGAGCCTGGATGTTCTCGACCAGCGGTCGATCCTCGTCCAGACCGAGACCGTCGTCGTGCCGGTCGATGCGCCCAAGATCGAACGGATCGTGGAGAACCTCGTGATGAACGCCGTCCGGCACACCGAGCCGCACGTGGGGATCTGGGTGCGGGTCTGGTCGCAGGACGGCGGAGCGGTCATCGCGGTCGAAGACGACGGGCCGGGGGTGCCCGTCGAGCTCCGGGACGAGATCTTCGAGCCGTTCCGGCAGGGGCCGACCTCGTCCGCACACGCGCCGGGGACCGGCATCGGCCTCTCGCTAGTGGCGATGTTCGCCGAGCTGCACGGCGGACGCGCCTGGATCGAGGATCGCGAGGGAGGCGGGGCGTCGTTCCGCGTCTTCCTGCCCCGCGACACCGCGGACCACCAGGCGGGGAACGGTCACGACCAGGGCGCGACCACGGGCGTTGCAAGCGAGGTCGCGGGCTAGACTGGCTGCGATGCCTGTTCGGGAACACAACCCGCTCCAGCGACGCCTCTACCTGCCGATCGTCTCGACGGACGCCCCGGCCGCTTCCACCGAGCGCAAGCCGCCGTGGCTCAAGGTTCGGCTGCAGCGCGGGCCGAACTACCGAGAGCTCGAATCCATCATGCGCACGCGTTCGCTCCACACCGTGTGCGAGGAGGCGATGTGCCCGAACATCTCCGAGTGTTGGGAGGAGCGGGAGGCGACGTTCCTGATCCTCGGGGACGCGTGCACACGGCGTTGCGGCTTCTGCGACGTGAGGACGGCACGGCCCGACGCTGTGGACGAGGAGGAACCGGCCAAGATCGCCGACGCCGTTCGCGAGATGAGGCTCCGCTTCGTCGTGGTGACCGGCGTGGCCCGCGACGACCTCCCCGACGGAGGCGCGCGGATCTGGGCGTCCACGATCCGGGCGATCCGGGAGGCCGTGCCCGGGTGCGGAGTGGAGGTCCTGCCGACCGACTTCAAGGGCGGCGAACGCGACATCGCCACCGTGATCGAAGCCGAACCCGACGTGTTCGCGCACAACCTCGAGACCGTGCGTCGGCTGCACGGCCGGATCCGGCCGGCGTTCGGCTACGACCGAACCCTCGGGGTGCTGCTTACCGCGCAGCGGCTGCGCGAGGGCCAGGTCACGAAGTCGAACCTGATCCTCGGCATGGGCGAGCGCACCGAGGAGGTCCCGCAGGCGCTGCGCGATCTCGCCGGCGCGGGCGTGCGGATCGTGACGGTCGGCCAGTACCTCCGGCCGACCGAGCACCACCTGCCGGTCGACCGGTGGGTCCACCCGGACGAGTTCGCGAAGTGGAAGGAGCTCGGGGAATCGTTCGGGATCGCGCACGTCGAGGCCGGTCCCCTGGTGCGGAGCTCCTACCACGCCGGGAAGATGAAGGCCCAGGTAGACGCCCTAGGGTGAGGTGACTGAGCTGCTCGCTGACTCAACGGGCTGTCGAACGTGTGATGTCGTTTCGTGACAGATCCGACACTCTGAAAGCGCCGCGGGCGACACTTAGGTCGCTCCGTGATGCCTCGCGCGGGGGGCGACCCGAGACGGCCGCGTCACGCGCGGAGGGCGCGCTTGATCCCACGGGTGGCCTGACGGATCCGCTGCTCGTTCTCAACGAGCGCGAAGCGAACGTGCCGGTCGCCGGCCACTCCAAAGCCGACGCCCGGCGAGACCGCCACGTTCGCCTCCCGCAGGAGGAGCTTCGCAAACTCCAGAGACCCACCGTCCCGGTGGGGATCGGGGATCTCCGCCCAGACGAACATCGTCGCCCGGGGCACCGGGACAGTCCACCCGGCGTGGGCCAACCCGTCGATCAATGTGTCGCGCCGCGATCGGTACACGTCGCGGTAGGCCTCCGTCCGGTCCTCGCACTCGTTGAGCGCGATGATCGCCGCGATCTGGATCGGCTGGAACACGCCGTAGTCGAGATAGCTCTTCAGCCGTGTCAGCGCCCCGACCATCTCAGGATTGCCGACGACGAACGCCAGACGCCAACCGGGCATCGAATACGACTTCGACATCGAGAAGACCTCGACGCCCACATCCTTCGCGCCGGGCACTTCGAGGAAGCTCGGCGCCCGATAGCCGTCGAAGCACAGGTCGGCGTAGGCGAAGTCATGGATCACGGCGACGTCGTGCTCGCGGGCGAACACCACGAGCTGCTCGAAGAACGACAACTCCACGCAGGCGGTCGTGGGATTGTGCGGGAAGCTGGTGAGGACCAGGCGCGGTCGCGGCCAGGTGCCATCGAACGCCCCTCGGAGGTCGGAGAAGAAGTCCCCTTCCGCCCCGAGCGGCACGGAGCGGACGTCGGCGCCGGCGAGCGCGGCCGAGAACGTGTGGATCGGGTAGGTGGGCTCGGGGACCAAGCACGTGTCGCCGGAGCCGACGAGGGTCCACGCGATGTGGCTGATCGCCTCCTTCGCCCCCATCGTCGTGACCACCTCGGTCTCTGGATCGAGCGGGACGCCGTACCGGCGCTCGTACCGATCTGCGATCGCCCGGCGGAGGTTCGGGAGGCCCCGGCTGGTCGAATAGCGGTGGTTCCGAGGGTCGCGCGCCGCCTCCGTGAGCTTGTCGACGACCGGCTCGGGCGAGGCCAGGTCGGGATTACCCATGCCGAGGTCCACAACGTCCTCGCCCGCGCGGCGCGCGGCCGCCTTCAGGTCGTTGACGACGTTGAAGACGTACGGGGGCAGTCTGTCGATCCGCCGGAACTCCTTCACCCCGGACCTCCCATCGACCGCGGTCTGGCGCCTGCTAGCTGGTGACCCCCGCCCGCTGAGACTCAAGTCAAGTGGATCTGACTCGCGCTGACGTTTCTGTGCATGTATTACGTGTGTATAGCAGTGGCCCGTGGGCATGAGTGGGAGCGCCACACCGCTGCATGGGCCGAAGAGTCGCCGACGCGTCGCATCAACCTCTGTCAAGCTCTCGGTCCTCGGGGCCGATTCCGTCGATGCCGCCCAAAAGGAAGCGGCCGTGACCAGGGACTTTGCTGGTGGGCTCTAGAGGATTGAACCTCTGACCTGTTCCGCGTCCCTTTCGAGACGGACTTCATGCCCGATCGTTGGAGCCCCAAGCGGACACGACTTCGCCAGCTATCGAGATGTTGAGCACCAAGGAACACGTCGACGAGACCCGAGGTAGCTGGCACTGGGTTTGGTCAGGGGATCGGGGGAAACTCCCCGTAAGGCGCGACTCGCCTTGACAGGCAACCAGACAGCACCAACTCACATGCACGTCAACTACCCAACGCGCTGCTGACCTGCGGGTATGAGCCGAGCGCAAAGAATCTGCTAACGAGATCGGACCGGCGAGTTTCTGGGGACACCCGGAGACAGGGACCTTCGGGGAGCTGCTGATCTACCAGGAGGAGGACAAGGCGGTGCGGGCGGTCGTGTTCGGGCTGCTCGCAGAGATGGAGCGGAGTGTCCGCTCACTGCGAGAAGGATCCGCCCGATGCGATGGATACCGCTCGGGTCTGAGATGTGGAGGAGCCGGCCTGTACGCCGGATCCTGTCCCGGCCCGAGGGCCGGTGGCGACCATCTGTCTGAGCGCTCTCGCGAGCGCCCCGGGGCCGAAGCCCTCGTGCGGCCTACCCGGGAGCTCGGACGGGCCGTCCTCGAACGCTCCCTGCTTGGCCTAGCTCCGGGTGGGGCTTGCCGAGCCGAGCCGGTCACCCGGCTCGCTGGTGAGCTCTTACCTCACCGTTTCACCCTTACCGCTCGCGCGGCGGTCTGTTCTCTGTGGCGCTTTCCACGGGTCGCCCCGCCTGGGTATTACCCAGCACCCTGCCCTGCGGAGTCCGGACGTTCCTCGAGCGTCTCCGCCCGCGGCCGCCCGGCCGGCTCCTCCGCGCCCAGTCTAGAGAACCCTACCGGCCGTATCATCCGCACGATGCGTGCTCGCGCCGCGCTCGTGATCGTGCCGGTGCTCGGGTTGGTACTCGCGCTCGCCGCGTGCGCCCAACAACCGGTCGGCCCCGCGGCGCCGATCGCACCCGCGCAGCTCGCGCCGGGTCCTGCCCTCGAGGCCTCGGCCGCGCGGCAGGCGGTCGTCGAGTTCGTCGAGGCGTACCGTGAATCGCCCGATCAGGGGATCGGTCGGTTGAGGCAGCTCGTGGTCGGCCCCGATCTCCAGTCGTGGGTTCGGTGGCTCGACGTCCAGCATCGAGAGTTCGACGGGACGATCGCGTCCGCGGCGGACGTGCGCGACGTCGAGTTCATCGGGACCGTGACGGCCCGGCGCATCCCCCTCGCGTCGGTCGGACTGTCCGCCTCGGTCCTGTTCCGCTTCGATCCGCCCGACGACGACCCGATCGATCTCGTCCGGGTGCTGGACGGTCCCGTCACGCTGATCCGAACGGCCGCCGGCACCTACCGCGTCCAGGACCTGCTGCGCAACGGAGTCCCCATGTCCGACAGCATCCAGCCCTTCCGCCACCAGGTTCGAACGGAGGGCGGCGTGACGGTGCACCTCGATTCGCTCTTCATGTTCCCGCCCAAATGGCAGTTCAACGTGGTGATCGAGAACGCCACCCCACACGATGTCTCGCTCGATCCCGACGGGGCCGCCCTGTTCGTCGACCGCGGCGACGGGTTCGAACGCGTCGAAGGGGCCCTCACGGCGTCGCTCGGCACCGTACCGGCGGGCGAGACCGTCGAGGGGCTCATGGTCTTCCAGGCGCAGCGCTCCGCGGACGGGCGCGTGCTGTCGCTCGTCTACCGGACCGGACCGGGGGCGCTTCGGTTCGAGTTCCCTCTGCAGGACCTCGTCACCGCGGTTCCTCCTCCTGCTCCCACAGACGCGGGGACGGCGGAGACCGCTCCCATCTAGTGCCCTCGCCGGCCAGCCACTCGTCGACGCCCCGGTTCGCGAGCGCGTCCGCCTCCACGTTGCGTTCGCGCCGGACGTGCTCGAATCGCACCTCCTCGAACCCCTTGATCAGTGAGCGCGCCTCGTGATGGAGCACCTGGAGGGTCGGGTTCTTCACCTTCCACCGACCGGCGAGCTGTTCGATGAGCAGCCGGCTGTCCGAGCGCAGGAGCACGTGGGTGGCACGGAGCTCGCGCGCGCGTTCCAGCCCGCGGATCGCTGCCGTGTACTCGGCGACGTTATTGGTCGCGACGCCGATCCCCTCGGCCACTTCGGCGACGACCTCGCCGTCCTCGTCGGTGATCTCCACGCCGATCCCGGCTGGCCCGGGGTTCCCGCGGGCCGCGCCGTCGCAGTGCAGGATCAGACGAGGACGACGATCCGACGGCAGTACTCACACCTCTTCACGCCTTCGGTGCGCTTCAGGCGCTCGAGCTCGACGGCCGAGAGCTTCTCGTGGCAGGCCTGGCACACCCCGTCCACGATCGCTGCGGCGCCCACGCCGTGCTTCTGTTCGCGAAGATCGTCGTAGAGTTCGAGCAGCTCCTCGTCGAACGCCGGGACGAGCAACCCACGTTCGGATCGCTTGGCGGCGAGGTCGGCCGAGATCTGGTCGAGCTCGCGGACCGCGTCGCCACCGACCTCCTCGACGCGAGCCCGAGCGGCCTCGGCCTCCGTCTGCGCCTGTGCGGCGCGCGCCTCGACGTCCTCCTTGCGGACCATCTGCTCGAGCAGTTCGTCCTCGGCGCGCGAGCGGCGCTCCTTCAGGCTCGCGATCTCGTGCTGCAACGCCTCGAGCTCCCTCGCGTTGGCGATCGAGCCGTCGTACATGCGCTTCTCCTCCGCGTGGAGCTTGTCGCTCATCGAGGCGATCTCGTGCTCGAGTCGGGTCGACTCGCTCGAGATCGAGTCCGACGCCAACCGGAGCTCGCCGAGGCGGGCGTCGGCCTCCTCCATCTCCTTGCGGAGCGACGAGAGCTCCTCGCCGGCCTCGAGCTGTTCCCGCCGGTGCTCCAGGCGGTCGACCGCCGTGTCGAGGTCCTGCAGCTCGAGGATCCGGTCCAGTCCGCGCATCGGAGCGCCAGGGTAGCCGATGCCGAGCGCTACACGAGCGTGAGTTGCTCCCCCTGCGGCTCGGTCTTGTCGCTCGGCCTCCGGGCGAACCGCTCGGGCGGACGCGCGGCGGGCCGGACGCCGCCAAGGGAGTGGATCAGACCCGAGACCCGGCGGCCGAGCGCATCGCGTTCGGCCGCCGGGGCGTAGGGCTTGCGGTAGAGCTCCTCGTAGCGTTCGACGAGGTCGGGGTAGGTTTCGGCGAGCCAGGGCAGGAACTCCTCGCGCACGCCCGGACGAAGGTGGAGCAGGATCGGCGAGACGTGCGTCGCGCCGGCGTCGATCGCGGCGGCGACCACCTCGCGAAGCTGACGCGGATCGTCGGTGATCCCCGGCAGGATCGGCGCCATCAGGACCCCGCAGGGGATGCCGGCCTCGTTCAGCGCGCGAACGGCCTCGATCCGCTTGCGTGGGTGCGGGGTGCCGGGCTCGCTCGCACGCCAGGCGGCCTCGTCGAGCGTCCCGATCGAGAAGGCCGTGGAGACGTCGGTCACGCGTGAGGCCTCGACCAGCAGCTCGAGGTCCCGCAGGATCAGCGTGCCCTTGGTCAGGATCGAGAACGGGTTCCGGTAGTCGGAGAGCGCGCCGATGATCCCGGGCATCAGGCGGTACCGGCCCTCGGCACGCTGGTACGGGTCGGTGTTGGTGCCCATCGCGATGCCCTCGCCCTTCCAGCGCTTAGCCGCGAGCTGGCGCCGAAGCACCTCGGGCGCGTTGACCTTGACCACGATCTTCGTTTCGAAGTCACGACCCGCGTTCATGTCGAGGAAGGTGTGGGTCGGACGAGCAAAGCAGTAGGAACAGGAATGACTGCATCCCCTGTATGGGTTGATCGACCAGCTGAACGGCAGGTAGTTGCCGGCGACTTGGTTGATGATCGTCTTGCACTCGGCCTCGATGAACTCCATCCCGCGGAACTCGGGCGTGTCGAACCGCCGTCTCGCGATCTCGAACAGGGGCTCGGGGGCCATCTCGGCACGATAGAACATACGTTCGATTCGGGCAAGCCTCCCCCTCGGGGCTCGCTCCGGCCTAGGCTTCGGGCTCGATGGCGATCTGGCTGGTTCGGCACGGCGAGACCGAGTGGTCGATCTCGGGGCAGCACACCGGGAGCACCGACATCCCGCTCACGCCCGAGGGACGTCTGCAGGCCACGGCGATCGGCAAGCTGCTCGCCGGCCGTCGCTTCGACCGCGTGTTCTCGAGCCCGATGCTCCGCGCACAGGAGACCGCTCGCCTCGCGGGGTTCGGCGACCGGATCTGCGTGCACGAGGGGCTGCTCGAGTACGACTACGGCGAGTTCGAGGGTCTCACCACCGGGCAGATCTGGGCGACCCACCCCGGGTGGCAGCTCTTCCGTGACGGGTGCCCGGGCGGCGAGACGCCCGAGCAGATGGCCAAGCGTGTCGACGCCCTGATCGAGGAGCTCCGCGAGCTCGGGGGCAACAGCCTCCTGTTCGGACACGGCCACTGCTTCCGGTCGCTCGCCGTCCGCTTCCTCGACCTGCCGATCCGGTACGCGACGAACCTGCTGCTGGATGCGGGGTCGATCTCGATCGCCTCGGACGGGCGTGACGGGCCGGCGCTCGTGCTGTGGAACCGCCGGGTCCAGCCTCGCGCGATGGTCGTCGCCGACATCGCCGCCGCGATCGCCCGAACGGTCCCCTAGGCAACTCGGCTAGGATTCGCCCGTGGGTTGTCTCTTCGCGATCGTCGCGCTCATCACGCCTCGGTTCATCCTGGTCATCCTGTGGCTGTTCACGAACTACCTGAACACCGCCTTCTCGAGCGGCTGGTGGGGGTTGCTCGGGTTCTTGTTCCTCCCGACCACCACGATCGCCTACGCGATCGCCCAGAACGAGTTCACCACCGTGACCGGCGGGATCGAGGCGATGGGCATCGTGCTCATCGTGCTCGGCATCGTGATCGACCTCGGGCTGCTCGGGGGCTCCGGGCGGGGCGTGGCCCGCAGGGCCTGAGCGGCCGAACCCCACGCGAACCGCAGCCGGGGGTCGACGTAGGCGTACAGCACGACCACGGTGTGGATCAGCCGCCGGACCAGGAACCTGCCCGCGCTCGGAGGCTAGGTACGGCCGCCCGCCGGTCCTTCCGGCAACGTCCCCGGCGTTCTCGGAACGCTGCGCTTCGTTGCGATTCCCTGCCCCGGCGTTGGGATAGGGTCCGGCCGTGGCCGGCGACGCGGCGTTCGAGTTCGAGGAGGCGTCGATCGAGGAGCTCCAGGCCTCGATGGCGTCGGGCTCGCTCACCTCCCGCGGGCTGACCGAGGCCTACCTCGAACGGATCGAGATGGTCGACGCGGCGCTCCGCTCGGTGCTGGAGACGAACCCCGACGCGCTCGAGATCGCCGACGCGCGCGACGCCGAGCGCCGTTCGGGCCGCGTCCGGGGGGCGCTCCATGGGATCCCCGTGCTCGTGAAGGACAACATCGATACCGCCGATCGCATGAAGACGACGGCGGGGTCGTTCGCGCTCGGGGAGGTGACACCCGCGCGCGACGCGTTGGTGGTCGAACGGCTCCGGGAGGCCGGCGCGGTGATCCTGGGCAAGGCCAACCTGTCCGAGTGGGCGAACTTCCGCTCGACGCGTTCGAGTAGCGGGTGGAGCGCCCGCGGCGGCCAGTGCGTGAACCCGTACGACGCGGACCGGAGCCCGTGCGGCTCGAGCTCGGGCTCGGGCGTCGCGGTGTCGGCGAACCTGACTGCCGTCGCCGTGGGGACCGAGACCGACGGCTCGATCGTCTGCCCCTCGTCGGTCAACGGCATCGTCGGCATCAAGCCCACGGTCGGGGTGGTGAGCCGCTCCGGCGTCGTCCCCGTCTCGCATTCCCAGGACACGCCCGGCCCGATGGCGCGAACGGTGGCCGATGCCGCGGCGCTGCTGACGGCGCTGGCGGGCGCCGACCCGCGCGACGCCGCGACGGCCGGGGCGCGTGTCGAGCCCGACTACGCCGCGTTCATCGACCTCGACGGGCTTCGGGAGGCGAGGATCGGGGTCGCCAGGAAGCTCGCGGGCTTCAACGACCGCGTCGACCGGCTGTTCGACGAGGCGCTCGGCGCGATGCGCGACCTCGGAGCCGACATCGTCGACCCCGCCGACATCCCCCACACCGAGGAGCTCGAGGACCCCGAGCTCGAGGTGTTCCTGTACGAGTTCAAGGCCGACCTCGAGGCGTACCTCGGCTCGTACGGCCCGACGCAGCCGCATCGGGCCCTCGCGGACCTGATCGCGTTCAATGCCGAGCACGCGGACGCCGAGATGCCGTTCTTCGGACAGGAGCTGTTCGATCAGGCCGCGGCCAAGGGGCCGCTCACCGAACCCGCCTACCTCGAGGCGCTCGCCACCTGCCAGCGTCTCTCGCGGGCCGAGGGCATCGACGCCGTGATGGACGAGCAGCGGTTGGACGCCCTCGTCGCGCCCTCGAACGCGCCCGCGTGGCGCATCGACTACGCCAACGGCGATCATTACGTGGGCGGGAACTCGACGCCGGCGGCCGTCGCCGGCTACCCGAACGTGACCGTGCCGATGGGGTACGCGTTCGACCTGCCGATCGGGATCTCGTTCATCGGACGCGCGTGGAGCGAGGGGACGCTGATCCGGCTGGCCTCGGCCTTCGAGCACGCAGCGCATCACCGACGCCCGCCCGATCGCGGGCGAATTTCGTCGCAAGATCGACACGATCGTGCGCGAACGGCAGGGGCGGGACCGCATCCCAAGGTCCGATAATCGAGCGCAGGACCGCCGCGAGGGAGGCTTGCGATGGAAGGCTTCGCACCCACCACGTCCCCGGACTACCCCGAGGCTCGTACACCTGCCCTTCATCTCGAGAGCTTCCGCCTGAGGCGACGACGGATGTACGGTGGGAACAGCCGATCGAAGGGGGAACGGTTATGGCAGAGGCCCCAGTCAAGACCAAGCCCGACACGATCGTCCTGATCCACGGCTTCTGGGTGACGCCCAGGAGTTGGGAGCACTGGAAGAAGTACTACGAGGCGAAGGGCTACACGGTCCTCACACCTGCGTACCCTGGGTTCGAGGTCGAGGTCGAGGCGCTCCGCGCTGACCCCACACCGATCGAGCAGCTCCAGGTGCCGGAGATCATCGACATGCTCGAGAACTTGATCGGGAAACTGGATCGCCCGCCGATCATCATCGGGCACTCGGCCGGTGGCGTGTTCACCCAGATCTTGCTCGATCACGGGTTCGGTGCAGTTGGGGTGGCGATCGACTCAGCGCCGACCGAGGGCGTGAAGGTCGTTCCGCTCTCGGAGATCAGGTCCGGTTTCCCCATCCTGAAGAATCCGGCGAACCGGCATCGGGCAGTCGGCTTCACGCCGGAACAGTGGCACTACGTGTTCACGAACACATTCAGCGAAGAGAGGTCACTCGAGCTCTACGAGCGCTACCACATCCCAGCCTCCGGCAGGGTCTTCTGGGGAAGCGCACTCGCGAACATCCACCCCGGGAAGGACGACACCTTCGTCGACTATCACAACGACGCGCGGCCGCCGTTGCTGTTCATCTCAGGGAAACAGGATCACCTGTTCCCGCCAAAGGTGGGGCACTCGAATGTGAAGCACTACAAGTCGAACACGGTGACGGAGATCGTAGAGTTCGATGGCCCGCATCTGCTGCCCGCGATCGATGGATGGGAGGAAGTCGCCGACTTCGCGCTCGATTGGGCGCTGAAGCATGCGGGGGTGACGGTGACCGAACGTCCTGCATCAGACGATCCTGTCCCTGAGGGTTGAGCGCGACGGGCTAGCGTGGTGCCGTGACCTTCGAGGAGATGCAGGCGCGGCTCCGGGTCGGCCACGAAGGTCGAAGCCGCGTCTGGGATCGGCGCGAGGTCACGGCGTGGGCGAGGGAGTGGCGGCGCGAGAAGCCGTGGCGCTGACGTCTCCGCACAGCATAGTGTCGAGCGTGTGAGGCGCATCCGGGTCACCGCGATTCACAACTGGACACGACCGCCCGTCAAGGTGCGCTACCCGAAGGCCGATGGAACCGAACTAGTGATTCGGCCTGGTAAGACAGCCAGAGGGCCGTGGACCATCCAGTTCGACCCTCTCGAGCACGCGGAGCTGGACTTCGTTCCCGGGGAGGTCGAGTTTTGGTTCACCGAGTCGGCGACCGAGTTTGCCTGGGGCTCCGTGACCTTCGGCGACGGCCACCTCCGGGTGACGGACTATGTTCGGCTCTACGACGTGCGCAAAGTCCGTTAGGGTCGAGTCGCGTGACCATCGACGAGATGGAGGTGGAGTCGGAGCCGCCTCTGGGATCGTCGCGGCACGGTTTGCGGCACGAGCCGACGGCGGCGTCGTCCCGATCACGGCGGGGAGACGCTGACCAGCGGTTCTAGAGGTGGGCGCTGGAGGACTCGAACCTCCGACCGCTCGCTTGTAAGGCGAGTGCTCTACCTCTGAGCTAAGCGCCCGTCGTCAACCACGCTGGCTCCACCGGCTCGCCCCGGACGTGACCGCAGGCCCGGCACACGACCTGCCCGAGCATCGCCGTGAGCCGGGTCGCGCCGCAGGATTCGCACCGGTCGAGCTGGACCGCCCAGTCCGGACGCTCCTCCTGACAGGTGGGGCAGACCAGGACCTGGCGTCCTCCGGAGGTCGCACGCACCCACGGCCGCTCTCGCTTGTCGGGATCGTAGGTGGGCCGGCCACAGAGGTAGCACGTCGGCTGGTGTTCCGGCGCGATCGGTTCGTCGGTCGAGACCACGGTGGAGAAGGATATCCGCAGGACCCCTATCCCCCCCGATCCGAGGTCTGGAAGTTCGCGCCGGCCCGGTAAACCTCCGTCCCGCCCGCGTGGCGGACCATCACGCCGCCGAGCCCGAACACCCGCCAGCGGTGCCCGTCGCCCAGGATCGCCGTCCGCTCGTCCAGCCCGACGAACCAGGACCCCTTCGGGATCCGCGACATCACGACCGAACGCAGTCCCGGGATCACCTTGGCCTTGTCCCAGTGCACCCCGAACGAGACGTGCGGCACCAGCCCGAGCCCGAACACCCACCCCGTCCGGACGCCGCGCTCGCGTCGCTGCTCGCGCGACTGGCTGGCGATCAACGCGCCCGCGCTGCACCCGGTGAACACCGCCCCGGCGTCGAGCGCGTCCTCGAGCGCGGTCCACAACCGCGTCCCCTCGATCGTCGAGGCCAGGTGCTGCGGCTTGCCGCCGGAGAAGAAGATCATCGAGGCGCCCTCGAGCGCCCGCGCGTGCTTCTCGAGCTCGGCGTCCTCTCGGGTCTTGACCGGGACCAGCCGCGCGTCGATCCCGGCCGCCCCGAAGTGCTCAAGCCCCATCCGCCCCCATCGCCCGAACACGTCCTCGCCCTCGCTCGAGCTCGCCGTCGGGAGCACGGCGACTGGCCCGGTCCGGCCGTCGAGCGCCGCGGCCTCGATCTCGCTCGACCACGGCTCGAACTCGCCGGACCCCATCAGCAGGAACGTTCGACCGGGGATGTTCTGCGCCACGCGGGGAGGGTACCTACGATAGGAGCGAGGAGGTGTCGATGATCGATCAGCCGAACGAGGTGCACGCGGAGCAGGGGATCTTGAAGACGGTCGAGGCGGCGGGCGACGTGACGGTCGAACGCGCCCTCGTGGGTGTCGTGAACGGGCGCGACGTCTCGATCACGCAGGCGGGAGCCGGTCCGATCGCGGCGCAGGGCGACGTGCGGATCCAGCAGGGCGGGTGCGGGCCCGTGCTCGTCGGCGGCGACCTCCGGATCCACCAGGGTGGCTGCGGGCCCGCGATGGTTCGCGGCAACCTGTCGATCCAGCAGGGCGGGACGCAAAGCGTGCTCGCCGCCGGAAACGCGACGGTCGGCCAGGGAGCGTTCGTCGGACTCGTCGCGTCGCCGAAGGTCACCGTCGAGGAGGGCGCGCGCGTGCTGATCGGGACGCCCGGCGCGTTCGCCGCAGGCGCGGCCGTCGGGGCCCTGGTCGCGATGGTCGCGGGGCGCCGCCGTCGGCGTTCGCCCTAGGACGACTCGGCCTCGGCAAGCCTCCGAGCGAGCACCGGCAGCATCCGAACCGCCACGCGTGGCTCACGCTGAAGGAGCTGCGACAGGGCCATGCGCGAGATCGCGAGACCCTTCACCGGCGTCGTCGCGCGGACCCGCGCCACGCGCGTGATCCCGTCGGCCAGCAAGGGCAGCTCGCCCACGAACTCGCCCGGCCCGAGCTCGACCGATCCCTGCGGCAGCTCCACGGTCACGGTTCCGTCGGTGATGATGAACATGCCCGAACCGGGCTGACCGCGCTCGAGCAATACGAAGCCGGCGGGCACCTCGAACTCGGTGGCGAGTTCGGACACCCACGTCATCTCGTCGTCTTCGAGCTCGGCGAACATCGGGACCTTCCGGACCAGCTCGACCGTGTCGCTCACAGACCCGCGCCCTCCTCGCCCATCTCGCGTTCGACGATCATCGGCTCCGGTTCGTCCGAAGCGGCCGGGATCACCACCGGCATCTTGCCACCCTGACGATGCCGGCCGCCCGAGCCGCGCACTCGGGGAGCCGGCCCGCGAGCGCGCCAGATCGCCATCGTGCTCGAACCGAGTCCGAACACCGCCCCGGCGACCCACACGATGCCCCCAACGAACGGGATCGCCGCGACTGCGGACAGGATCGCCCACCCGATGACGAACGCGAGCATCCGACTCCGCGGCTCGTGCCAGAGCACCCGGCCGAGCGCGAACGCGCTCCATGCGAGACCCACCGAATACAGGAGGAACAGCGAGAACAGGAGCCCGAGCCCGAGAGGGAGCCACACGAGCGAGAAGACGCCGATCACCCCGACGAGCGGCACCGCGATGAACGCGACGAGCCCCCATCCCGTCGAGGCCCACGGGGACCCGCGCGCCGCGGACGACACCGCGTCGGCGGCCCTCGGGCCGACGAGCAGGAGCAGCAGCCCGAGGGCGAGCACCGAGAACCACACCGCCAGCCACGGTGCGAAGGCGCCGAGCGCCTCGATCGGCGCTCGGAACGTGAACGTGACGCGCTCGCGGACGTCGCCGTCCACACGGGCACCGGGCGCGGCGGTCACGCGATCATGCGCGAGCACGTCGCCAAGTACGCGCGAGCTCGGACCAAGCGCGACCGAGCCGTTCACGCTCACGACCGCGCCGCTCACCTGACCGGTGACGTCGATCCGCCCGTCGAGCACGACTACGTCGCCGCGGACGACCCCCGCGACCGTGGCCGTCCCGTGGAGGACGACGACCTCGCCGACCTCCTGGCCGCGCCGGACCTGGACGTCGCCGGACAGGACGATCTGGTCTCGGGGCTCCGCCGTTTCCGACTCGCTCTGCGCGAGAGCCGCGGTGGGGACGGCGAGCCACAGGGCCAACAGGACGAGCGCGAGTCCGGTGCGGGCGCGTTGCATCGCCGAGCATCCTACCGGCGAAGCCCGGGCCGCCCGAGGGCCCTGTCGTTCGTTCGGGGTACGGTGGGGCGGTGAGCCTGGAGGGGTTTTCACCCGCCGTCCGAGCGTGGTTCGAGAGCACGTTCGAGGCGCCCACGGCCGCGCAGGCGCAGGGGTGGCCCGCGATCGCCGGCGGCCGGCACAGCCTGATCCTGGCGCCGACCGGCTCGGGCAAGACCCTGGCGGCGTTCCTGTGGGCGCTCGACCGCGTGATGACGGATCCGCCTCCGCCCACCGATCGCCGATGCCGCGTCCTGTACATCTCGCCGCTGCGAGCGCTCGCGGTCGACATCGAGAAGAACCTGCGGACGCCGCTCGTCGGCATCGGCCTGGCGGCGGAGCGGCTCGGCCAGCACGTGCACGAGCCGCGCGTCGCGATGCGGACCGGCGACACCACCGCCACCGAACGCCGCCGCATCCAGACTCGCCCGCCCGACGTCCTGATCACGACGCCCGAGTCGCTCTACCTGATGCTCACCTCGCAGGCACGCGAGCTTCTGCGAAGCGTCCGCTGGGTGATCGTCGACGAGATCCACGCGATGGCCGGCTCCAAGCGCGGTGCGCACCTCGCGCTGTCACTCGAACGCCTCGAAGAGATCGCACACGAGCCTCCCCAGCGGATCGGGCTGTCAGCGACCCAGCGTCCGCTCGAGGAGATCGCGCGGTTCCTTGGTGGACAGACCTCGAGCGGCCCGCGTCCCGTGACGATCGTGGACGCAGGGCTCCGCAAGCCGATGGAGGTCGAGGTCGTCGTGCCGGTGGAGGACATGGCGGACCTTTCGGACGTCGCCGAGACGCCACAGCGGATGCCGTTGATGCTCGGGCCGGCGACGCCGGGCACTGCGCCGCCCCAGGCGTCGATCTGGCCCGCGATCCATCCCCAGGTGCTCGAGCTGATCCGGGCCCACCGCTCGACGATCGTGTTCGTGAACGCCCGACGGCTGGCAGAACGCCTCGCCACCCGCCTGAACGAGCTCGCCGGCGAGGAGCTCGCCCGGGCCCATCACGGCTCGATCGCGCGCGAGCAGCGGCTGCAGATCGAGGACGAGCTCAAGCGCGGGACCCTGAGGGCGATCGTCGCGACGAGCTCGCTCGAGCTCGGGATCGACATGGGCTCGGTCGACCTCGTGATCCAGGTGGAGTCGCCGGGCTCGGTCGCGCGCGGGCTCCAGCGGATCGGTCGCGCCGGGCATCAGGTGGGCGAACCGAGCCGTGGCAAGGTGTTCCCCAAGTTCCGGGGCGACCTGCTCGAGGCGACGGTGGTCGTGCAACGGATGCTGCAGGGGGCGATCGAGGAGACACACTACCCGCGGAACCCGCTCGACGTGGTCGCGCAGCAGATCGTCGCGATGTGCGCGATGGACGAGTGGGACGTCCGGGATCTCGGGCGCGTGCTGCGGCGTGCGGCGAACTTCGAGGAGCTCTCGGACGACCTGCTCCGCAACGTTCTCGATCTGCTGGCGGGTCGCTACCCCTCCGACGAGTTCGCCGAGCTCCGGCCCCGGATCGTCTGGGACCGGCGGACGGACACGCTTCGGGGGCGCGAGGGCGCCGGCAGGCTGGCGATCGCCTCCGGCGGGACCATCCCCGACCGAGGGCTCTTCGGTGTGTTCACGGTCGACGGTCGCCGCGTGGGCGAGCTCGACGAGGAGATGGTGTACGAGAGCCGGCGCGGCGAGGTGTTCATGCTCGGAGCGTCGTCGTGGCGGATCGAGGACATCACGCTCGACCGCGTCGTGGTCTCGCCGGCGCCGGGCGAGCCGGGCAAGATGCCGTTCTGGCACGGCGACAAGCCGGGGCGGCCGCTCGAGCTCGGCCGCGCGATCGGCGCCGCCACCCGCGAGCTCTCGTCGTCGCAGCACGACGCGGCCGTCGCGCGTCTGCGGACCGAGTTCGGACTGGACGAGCTCGCCGCCGAGAACCTCACGGCGTACCTCGACGACCAGCGCGAGGCGACCGGCGCGGTCCCCGACGACCGAACGATCGTGGTCGAACGGTTCCCCGACGAGATCGGCGACTGGCGCGTGTGCGTGCTGTCGCCGTTCGGCGAGCGGGTGCACGCGCCGTGGGCGATGGCGATCGAAGGCCGGCTGGCCGAACGCTACGGGCTCGACGTCCAGGTGATGTGGAGCGACGACGGCATCGCGATCCGCCTGCCCGAGTCCGAGGAGCGGATCCCGGTCGAGGACCTGCTGTTCGATCCCGACGAGATCGAGGAGCTCGTGGTCGCCCGGCTCCCCGGGACCGCGCTGTTCACGACGATGTTCCGGGAGGCGGCCGCCCGGGCGCTCCTGCTCCCCCGCCGGACGCCGGGGCGACGGACGCCGCTGTGGCAGCAGCGCCAGCGCGGCGCGGATCTGCTCGAGGTCGCCTCGCGTCACCCCACGTTCCCGATCCTGCTCGAGGCCACGCGCGAGGTCCTGCGCGACGTGTTCGACGTGCCCGGGCTGAGGGAGGTGCTCGGCGACGTTCGGGCGCGGCGCATCCACGTGGTCCCGGTCGACACCCCGCGGTCGTCGCCGTTCGCGCAGTCCCTGCTGTTCCGCTGGGTCTCGGTCTACATGTACGAGGCGGACGCACCGATGGCCGAGCGGCGCGCCGCCGCGCTCTCGCTCGATCGGGAGCTCCTGCGCGAGCTCCTCGGCGCCGAGGACCTGCGCGAGCTGATCGACCCCGTGGCGCTCGCCGAGCTCGAGCTCGAGCTCCAGCACCTGGCGGAGCGCCGCCGCGCTCGGAACGCCGACGACGTGCACGACCTGCTCCGGCGGCTCGGACACCTGAGCGCCGAGGAGGTTTCGGCGCGCTCGAACGCGGATCCGTCCGGGTGGCTCGACGATCTCGAACGCGACGGGCGCACGATCCGCATGCGGGTCGCGGCGCAGGACCGGTTCGTTGCCATCGAGGACGCGGGGCGGTACCGGGACGCGCTCGGCGCGTCGCTCCCGCTCGGGGTCCCCGGCGTGTTCACGGAGGCGACGTCCGCGCCGCTCGAGGGGCTCGTCGCCCGGTTCGCCCGGACCCACGGGCCGTTCGGGACCGCCGACGTGGCGGCGCGGTTCGGCATCGGCGAGGACCGGGTCGCCGGCGTCGTCGCCTCGCTCGAGGCGCAGGGGCGGGTGGTCCGGGGCGAGTTCCGGCCCGGCGGTCTCGAACGCGAGTGGTGCGACGCCGACGTGCTCCGGTCGATCCGCCGGCGTTCGCTCGCCGCGCTCCGCAAGGAGGTCGAACCGGTCGAGGCGCCCGCGCTCGGGAGGTTCGTGCCCGAGTGGCAGGCCGCGACGAGCCCGCGGCACGGCCCGACCGCGCTCGTCGATGCGATCGCGCAGCTGCAGGGGGCCTCGATCCCGGCCTCGATCGTCGAGTCCGAGGTCCTGCCATCGCGCGTGCGGGGCTACCGCCCGGCCGATCTCGATGCGCTGTGCGCGAGCGGCGACGTCGTGTGGATGGGCGCCGGCGGGATCGGCGCCGACGACGGAAGGATCGCGCTCGGGTTCCGCGAGTCGCTCCGGCTCGTCGCGCCGCCGCTCCCCGAGACCCCGCCGGCGGGCTCGGTCCACGACGCGATCCGCGACCACCTGCGCGAACGAGGCGCATCCTTCTGGCCCGAGCTGCTCGCAGCGGCAGGCGTGCCCGACGAACGGATCGTGCTCGCCGCCCTGTGGGACCTGGTCTGGGCGGGCGAAGTCACCAACGACACGATCGCGCCGATGCGCGCCTTCCTGATCCGCCGCCCGACCAAGGCCGCCCGCTCGGGCGCCAGGCCCCGGCCGGGAGCCCTCCGGCGCGCCGGTCCGCCCGCGGCCGCCGGGCGGTGGTCCCTCGCGCGGACGCTGTTGGAACCCGAAACGTCGCCGACCGAGGCCGCGCACGCGCGGGCGACGCAGCTCCTCGAACGCCACGGCGTGCTCACGCGCGAGGCGGTCCTGGCCGAAGGCGCACCGGGCGGGTTCGCCGGCGTCTACGCGGTCCTGCGCGCGCTCGAGGAGTCGGGCAGGGTCCGCCGCGGGTACTTCGTCGACGGCCTGGGCGCGGCGCAGTTCGCGCTCCCCGGTGCCGTCGAACGGATCCGCGACCTGCGCGAGGCGCCGCGGGAGGCGTCCGTCCTCGCGCTGGCTGCGGCGGACCCGGCCCAGCCCTACGGGGCGGCCCTCCCCTGGCCCCAGGGAACCGGGCAGAGCAGCGCACGCCCCTCGCGGACCGCGGGCGCGTACGTCGTGCTCGCGGACGGCGAGCTCGCGGCCTTCCTCGAACGCGGGGCGCGGACCCTGCTCACGTTCGGGGCGGGCGGGGCGGCGTGGATCGACGCCCTCGCCTCGCTCGTCAAGGACGGCCGTCTGCGGCGGATCCAGCTCTCGAAGATCGACGGCGAGCCGGCCGGCGGGTCCGCGTTCGCCGAGGACCTGCGCACGGCGGGGTTCGTGGACGGGTACCGGGGGCTGGTGCTCCGGGGCTCGTGACTACCGGTTCGCCCCGGACATGCTGAGATCAACCCGCGACGGGACTACGATCCCTTGGCGATGACGCGCACCCAGCCGGGCCCCCTGCCCCCGGGCGACGAGCCCGAGGACGAGCTCGAACGCCTCCGGGCGCTGCTCCGCGACCTTCCCGGCATGGTCTACATCGAAGAAGCGGATCCGCGGATCGAGGGGCCAGGACCGTTCCTGTACATCAGCCCCGGCGTGGAGCGCATCCTTGGCTACACGGTCGAGGAGTGGCTGGCCGATCCCTCCGGGTGGGTCGGGCGCCTGCACCCCGACGACGTGCCGGCGATGCGGGCCGCCTACCAGGCCGTCGTCCCGACCGGTGCGCCGTACAGCGCCGACTACCGGATGTTCGCCAAGGACGGCCGGATCGTGTGGATCCACGACGAGGCCGTGCTGATCCGCGACGAGGACGGCGCCCCGCTCTACTGGCAGGGCGTGATGTACGAGACGGTGGAACGCCCTGCCGCGCTCGATCGGCTCCAGGAGGCGGAGCAGCGCTACCGAGCGCTCGTCGAACAGACGCCGGTCGTGACCTACATCGATCCGCACCGGCCCGACCACACGAGCGCGTACTTCAGCCCGCAGGTCGAGACCCTGCTCGGCTACACCCCGGACGAGCTGACCGGCGACATCCCCTTGTGGCCCGAGCTGGTCCACCCAGACGATCGCGAACGTATCCTCGGGGCGTCGATGCTCGCCGAGCAGACGAGCGGCACGTACGACGTCGAGTACCGGATGATCGCGAAGGACGGCCGCGTCGTATGGGTGCACGACCAGGCGGTGCTGATCCGAGACGAGCATGGTACGCCGAAGTTCTGGCAGGGCGCGTGGATCGACCTGACCGAGCAGAAACGCGCGGCCGAGCTCGAACGCGCGCTTCAGGCCGAGCGCGAGGAGGCCGCCGAGCTCCGAGCGATCGACGAGCTCAAGACGACGTTCCTGCAGGCCGTCTCGCACGACCTGCGGACGCCGCTCGCCGCGATCCTCGGGCTCGCCGTGACCTTGGAGGGCCAGAGTGACCTCGGGTCGGACGAGGCGCACGATCTCGCGTCGCGCATCTCGATGAACGCTCGCAAGCTCGACCGCATCGTCTCGGACCTGCTGGACCTCGACCGGATCTCGCGCGGGATCCTCGAGCCGAACCTGCGCGCCACCGATCTCGATGAGCTCGTCCGGCGCGTCGTGACCGAATCCGACCTGCTCGCGGAGCACCCGACGGAGCTGGACCTCGAACCGGTGACGATCGAGGCGGACGCCGCGAAGATCGAGCGCATCTTCGAGAACCTACTCTCGAACGCCGCCCGCCACACCCCCGCGGGTTCGAAGGTCTGGATCCGCGTCGGCCCCGAGGCGGGCGGCGCCTTATTGGTCGTCGAGGACGACGGCCCTGGGGTGCCACCCGAGCACCGCGAGGACATCTTCCAGCCCTTCGGTCAGGGCGCCGGCGCGCCCGAGCACTCCCCCGGCGTCGGGATCGGCCTGGCCGTGGTCTCCCGCTTCGCCGAGCTCCACGGCGGCCGTACGTGGGTGGAGGAGCGGGAGGGCGGCGGCGCCTCGTTCAAGGTGTTCCTGCCCGGCAAGCGTTCGCGCGGCGCTTGAGGGCGCCCGTCGAACCAGATCAACCTGCCGCGACGCGCTCCTTCTCCTCGGCGTCGGCGGCGAGCCACGAGTACGCCTCTTCCTCCTGGGCGAAGTGCAGCCGCAGGATCGCGTGCAGGCCGTACAGCACGCGGCGGAGGTCGACGAGGTCCTCGGCGGTCGGGCCTTCGGGCGGCAGGTCGGAAAGGAGATGGCCGAACACGCGGGCCAGGTGCTCGATCTCCATGTGCGCGCGTTCCATCGTCCCCATCGGGTCCTCGCCCCCCATGAGCTTGGCGACCACCGGGTAGACGGCCGACTCCTCCTCCTTCTCGTGCTGGACGAGCCTCTCGAGGAGGAACCAACGGATCTGCTCCAGCTCGGCCATCGCCTCGTCGGGTTCGTACGTTTCGAGGCGGTCGGCCACGGTCCGGATCCGCTGCAGGTGGGGCGCGAACTCCTGGTGCTCGGCGCGGAACCGGTCGCCGACGTTGGAACCGGGGCCGCTGCGCTGCCGCGTCTGGCGATCGGGCCGGAGCGCGCGGAGCGCGTTCAGGATCACCACGACGTCGATCGCTTCCTGCACGATCGCGCCGCCGACCGGCAGCAACAGTCCGAAGGCGCCGAACAGCATCCCGACGAACGACAACCCCATGCCGACGAGGACGCTCTGCACCGCGATCCCGCGGGATCGGCGCGCGATCCGCATCGCCTCGGCCACGCGGTCGAGCCGGTCGACGACCAGGACCACGTCCGCCGCCTCCGAGGAGGCCGTGGCTCCGCGGGCCCCCATCGCGACGCCGACGTCGGCGGCGGCGAGCGCCGGCGCGTCGTTCACGCCGTCCCCCACCATGATCGTCATGCCGAACTCGGACTCGGCCTTCACGGCATCCACCTTGTCCGCCGGATCGCGCTCGGACAGGATGCGGTCGACCCCGATCGAGATGCCGACGGACTCGGCCACGTCGGGGTGATCGCCCGTGACCATCACGACGCGTTCGATCCCGGCCCGGCGGAGCGTCCGGATCACCCTCGTCGTGTCGGGCCGGACGGGGTCCTCCAGGATCAGGGCCCCCGCGACCCGTCCGTCGACCGTGACCATCACGCACGACGAGCCCTCCATCGCGCTCCGACGCCGAACGTCGCGGGCCTGCGCCGGGAGCGCCCCGCCCTGCGCGACCCACGAGGTCTTGCCGAGCGCCACGCTCCGGCCCTCGACGGTCCCGCGGATACCCGCCCCGGGCTCCTCGTGGACGGCCTCGGGGAACGACAGCTCGAGCCGACGGTGACGCGCGGCGGTTACGATCGCCGTCGCGAGGACGTGCGGCGAGACCTGGTCGAGCGACGCGCCGAGCCGCAGGACCTCGTCGGGGTCGAAGTCGCCGAACGCCGTGACATCCGAGAGCTCGGGCGTCCCGGTGGTGAGCGTCCCGGTCTTGTCGAACATCAGGACCCTCCCGCGCGCGAGCGCCTCGAGCGCGCCCCCGCCCTTCACGATGATGCCCCGCTTCGCCGCTCGGGAGATCCCGGCGACGATCGCGATCGGCGCGGCCAGCAGCAGCGGGCACGGGGTCGCGACGACGAGGACCGAGAGCGCGCGCACGGGGTCGCCGCTGATCGCCCAGGCGAGCCCCGCGATCGCGAGCGTGACCGGGATGAAGATCAGCGCATACCGGTCCGCCAACCGTACGAACGGCGCCCGCTCCTTCTGGGCCTGCTCGACCAGCCGGACTATGCCGGCGTAGGTGCTCCGATCGGCGCTCGCGACCGCGCGCAGGTCGAACGCCGCACCCGCGTTGACCGCTCCCGAACGGATCTGCTCGCTCTCGCTGCGTTCGACCGGCCGTGACTCGCCCGTGAGCGCGGACTCGTCGAGGACCCCGATCCCCGAGACGAGCAGGCCGTCGACCGGAACGACCTCGCCGTGCTTGACCATCAATCGGTCGCCCGGACGCACCTCCCCGATCGGAACCGAGGTCAGCGAGCCGTCCTGGTACCGGTGGGCGGCGCGCGGTGCGCGTTCGAGTAGCGCGGAGAGCTCCCGGTGCGCCCGGGCGTCGGCGAAGTCCTCGAGCGCCCGCCCCGTCGCGAGCATGAAAGCGATGACCGCGCCGGCGAGGTACTCCTCCAGCGCGAGCGCGCCGCCCATCGCGAGAAAGGCGATCAGGTCCACGCCGGGCTGGCGGCGCAGCAGGCCGCTCAGGACCTCCCAGGCGATCGGCACGATCCCGATCGCGGTCGTGAGCCCCCAGACGAGGTTCGCGGCGTCGGGGTCGTCCGCACCCCAGCGCAGGATGGCGCCGAGCGTGATGCCAACCACCGATAGCACCAGGAAGACCGTGCTCGGCGTCACCCAGCGGCGTCTCACGGCATCGCCCTCAGGTCCGCCACAGCCGCGAGCGGACGTGCGACATGAGCTCCACGTCCTCGGTCGCCATGTGCAGCTCGTAGGAGAGCTCGTCGCCTCGGACCTCGATCCGGCGCCGGAGCTGCGCGACGGGCGTGGCCGTCGGGGTGATCGACACCGCGGTCGACGCCAGCTCCAGAACGCCGCCGTCGACCGTCCCGACGGCCACCTCGGTGATCCCGATCGGGTGGGCAAGCACGAGCTCGACGATGCCGGGGCCAGCGGGCCGCAGGAACCCGCGTTCGAAGTGGATCGGCGAACCGTCGTCGAGCGACCAGGAACGCTGCGCATACAACAGGAACGGGTCGCCGACGAACTCGAACGTCACGTCCTCGGCGTAGTCGAACCGCTCGCCGGGCGGCCAGACCCCCTCCCCGGTGCCGCTCCAGTCGCCGAGCAGGAAGGCGAGCTCGGCCAGGTCCTCGTGGAGACCGGGCGGCGTCGCCATCGGCCGGCGCGCCGAGCCCTCTGCGTTCGGTTGCCGTGCCTCCATCGGCCCGACGCTACCACCGCGCCCGCCGTCCGACCGTGTTGGTAGCGTGTCGCTCATGGCGACCGTCGCGCGCCTCAACGTCACGCCTGTGAAGTCGACCGCACTGCATCATCCCGAGCGCATCCGACTGGGCGAACGCGGCGCGGCCGGCGACCGACGGTTCTTCCTCGTCGACGCGTTCGGCAAGCGGTTCTCCGGCGCGACGAAGGCGCCGCTCCTGCCGATCCGGGCCGCCTACGACGAGGCCGCCGACCGGCTCGAGCTCCGGTTGCCGAACGGCCTGGTCGTGGCGGGGACGGCAGAGCCCGACGGCGAGGCGCTCGTGGTCAACTTCTACGGTCGCCCGGTGGCCGCGCACGTCGTCGGCGGGGACTTCGGCGAGGCGCTGAGCGCCTACGCCGGCCACGAGGTGCGGCTCGCGCGCCCCGACCGCCCGGGCGACGCGATCGACGTCCGGCCGGTCACGCTGGTGTCGCTCGAATCCGTGGCCGAGCTCGCGAGCAGGGGCGAGCACGAGGGGACGCTCGACCCGGGCCGGTTCCGGATGACGATCGAGATCGAGGGCGTCTCGGCGCCGCATGAGGAGGACGCGTGGGCGGGGCGGCGGGTCCGCGTGGGTGGTGCGGTGATCCGCGTCGATGAACCGGTCCCCCGATGCGTCGTGACGACGCTCGACCCGGCAACCGGGCTCCGCGACTTCCCGACGCTCAAGGTCATCCGCGACTACCGGGGCATCAACGCGGAACGGCAGCTCGAGTTCGGCGTCTACGCGGAGGTCGTCGTGCCGGGCGAGGTCTCGATGGGCGACCCCGTCGAACCCCTCCCCTGACGCGAGGCCGGGCGGCGGGCTCGGTCGTCCGGGTTAGCGGCTACACCCACGCGTGGCAGACGATCGCTCCCTGCCACAGCTTCGTCGTGACGGGCGGGCCGGTCCCGGTCCGCGCACGCACCTGGGCCGAGAGCCGGTGCCGGAGCAGCGTCGGCCGGTCGACGATCTCGACGCGTTCGAAGCCGGCGGCCCGAAGCATCCCAACGACCGCGGCGGGGTTCGGACCCCACCAGTTGGTGGGATCGCGGTTGGCCTCCGAGCCCTCGTAGAACGCCATCGCGGGCTTGGGCCACCAGGTCATGTCGACGAACGTACTCATGATCAGGCGTTCCCGTGTGACGCTCCGTACCTTCTCGAGGGCGAGCATCGGATGCTTCATGTGATACAGGATCCCGAGCATCAGGACCACGTCGAACGTGCCGACGGTCTCGGGCGACAGGTCGAGCACGTCGATCTCGCGATCCTCGACCCGCGAGCCTAGGGCCCGCCGCGCCAGCTCGAACCCGTCCTTGGTCCCCCACCCGCCACCGCCCCAACAGAAGGAATCGGTCGCGAGGACGCGTTCGGCGCCGCGGCGCTCGGCCTCGAACGAGAAGAACCCATCCCAGGCGCCGACGTCGAGGACGCTCTTCCCGCCGAGGTCCTCGGGCAGATGGATCTTCGATAGGCGGAGCGAGCTGTTGTCGACCCCTGGCGTGATGATGCCGTCCCCGAGCGGGACCGAGTGATACCAGTTGACCTTGGCGATCTCGCTCTGGAGTTCCTCGGTCTCCACGGTCAGCTCCGATGCCTCCGGTGGATCGGTGGACCCATCAACGCCACTGTATGACGGGAGGCGGATGCCTGCGACGCGAGTTCCTGGCCGCAAGACGGCCATCGCGAGTTCCCGTAACGAGTCGTTTACTCGGAGACGGAGCCGGGAACCAGCCTCCGTCTGAACCGCGCTGTGCCGGGGGTGTGACGTGGAGATCCTCGAGGTGGTTGGACGTAGCAAGGACCTTCTTGAGCTGGTCCCGGACGAACCCAGGACAGCGCCGTCACGGCGTTCGCGGCGGTGGACGCCGCTGCCCAGTTCATCGAGGGCTCCGACTCGCACGTCATCAAGCTGACGGTTTCGACGCGGGCCCGCTCTCCATCCTGGAACGGTTCGTCCTTCGAGCGATCACGCTGCAGGCGAGGGCCCGGGGCAAGGCCGTTTGCGGCTCGACTGGATCCGGTACCTAGGACTGCAACAACACCGCCAGGGCGCACACCGGACGGTGGACCAAGGGCCGGACCCCGAAGGCGTCATCGGGAAGGTGAAGATGTGGTCTCGCTAGGGCCGATGCGTCGCCAGAACTCGGTGACAGGACAACTTAGGGGTCCAGATGCTGAACGGGTCACTCGTCTCTCCCCGTCGGATGGAACCGAGCTCGGCAAGCAGGCTGCGCGGCAGCTCCGACGGCGGGTGTGACGACCGAGGATGAGGCGGTTTAGCCTGGCGAGGAGCCGGATCAGGCCGTGACAGCCGACTCGAAGACGGCCCGTTGGATCAGGCCCGTGCGCTGTCTCACACCTGCCGCCCAAGCGGCCGAATCGAACGCCCGGAGTCCCGGCACGTCCCTCGGGACGATCATCGACCGATTGAACGATCGCTCCCGCAGACCGGCGCGGCGGGCGGCCGCGGCCAGATCCTCCCGCGAGCGCCACTCGTGGTCGCCCTCCGGCATCTTCAGCTTCAGGCACTCGGCGAGGTGCAGGACCGGAGACCACAGGGGGTTCGCGGTCACGACGACCGCCAGTCCTCGCTCGGTCAACATAGCGGCCACTGAACGCATCATCGTGTCGAGGTCAGGGACGTGCTCCGCGACGTCTGCGGCCACCACGAAATCGAAGCGTTCGTCCAGCGGCCCATGCATCAGATCGTGGACCGTGAACCGGAGTTCGGGGTGTTTCCCGGAGGCTCGCTCGATCATCTCCGGACTGATGTCCAGCCCCACGCCGACGTCGGGGGCGAGGGAAGCGAGGATGTCTCCCGAAGCGCATCCGAACTCGAGCACCTTGCTCCCGGGCGGAACGATGTCGCGCAGCGACGCCTTGAGGGCGTCGTAGTAGCGATGCGCCTTCGGCTTCCACATGTCGTAGTGGGGCGCGACCCTGTCGAAATGGCCGCCGACGCGGTCCGGGTTCATCGGAACCGGAGCTTCCTGGCGCCGATCCACGCCATCTTCGCCAGCAGGAGTCCGTGCCGCATCGGTCGATCTGGTGGTGCCGTACGTCCGCTCCGGTAGCGCACGCGCACCTCTCGGATCTTCAAGCCGAGCTTCGCGGCCCCGAACAGAAGGTCGAAGTCGCCGAAGGGATCGAAATCCCCAAACGTGGTGCGGTTGGCGGCGATCCGCCGATAGTCGCGGGCCCACAGAACCTTCGTCCCGCAAAGGGTGTCGGTCACCCGCTCCCCTAGGATCCACGAGAAGATCAGGCTAAAGACCTTGTTGCCCGCGATGTTGGCCAGTCGCATAGCGTCGTCGTCCATCGGGTATACGAGCCTCGATCCGTTGATGAATTCCCCTCGCTCTCCGACGAGGGCGGTCAGAACTTCGTAGCTCTTCGGGTGGGACCGTCAGGTCGGCGTCAAGGTATCAGGACGTCCCCGGTCGCGGCTCGAACCCCTGCGGACGCGTGGCCCTTGCCGGATCCATCCTGGCGGGTGACCTTGATGTCGAGGTTCGGGTACTCGGCAATCACACGTTCGATCTCCTCGAAGGTGTCATCGTCAGAGTGCCCCTCGACGAAGATGATCTCGGTGTGACTCCCGAGGCAAGGGAGACGCCGGACCGCATCCCGGACGTTCCCGCGCTCGTTCCGTGCCGGGATCACCACGGTGCACACCGGTTCGGCGACTCGCGGGGGGACGTCGACCCTCTTGGGTCTCGCGGTCACGTAGGAGATCAACCCAAGGCGGTTGACCAGCGGGACCGCAGACATGGCGGTGTTGATGGGCCGCGTGATGCGCCGGGGTCCGACTGGAAGCGGCGTCCGATAGCCTGACTTCACGACCTCGAACTCCGTCAGCTCTACGAGGTTCGCGAGCCCGTCGTTGGAGAGCCAGCTCTGGAGTGGCTCTCGGTCCTTCAGCCCGAGCCGCGCCGCGAGCCAGAGGAGCGGTTCCCAGGCGAAGTTGTAGTAGGCGACGATCACCCGTGACGAGGGATGCGTCACGCGCGGCAGGCCTTGGAAGAACTCCTGGACGTCGAGCAGGTAGCCGACCACGTTGTCGCGGTCACGATCGACCGCACGGGAAGCAGCCTCATCTTCTTCGGCGGGTTCCAGACTCGTGGCCTGCCGACGGCGCGCCTTCTGCAGCATCGGGATGGAGAAGTCGACCCCGACGCCGCGGGACGGTCGGAGGGATGCGAGCAGCGTCCCGTCGCCGCAGCCGAGGTCGAGCACGGTCGACCCGGGCGCGACCTGGCTTCGGATCGATCCGTACAGGTACTCGTAGTAGTCGGGGTGACGCTCCCGATTTGCTGTGCGCTGGCGCGCGACGCGATCGAAGTGACGGCGGACCCGGAGACGCGCGCGGTCGTCCAGCTCGCGCGCGCCGCCGGACGCCGCGGGCGTGCGTGATGGGACCTGGAGTTCCACGAGAGTGGATGATACGCACATAGTCTCCGGGAACAACTCATGTCCTCAAAGCGGGCCTGATCACCGGGATCACCGGCCAGGACGGGTCATACCTGGCGGAACTCCTGCTCTCCAAGGACTCCGAGGTCCACCGCATCATCCGGTGATGCAGTTCTTTCAACACCGGACGCATCACCTGTACACGGATCCCCACGAGCCGCAGGGGCGATTGTTCCTCCCTCGGATCTGGATCGTCGTTGCCGATCGTCTTCGCCCGGTCGCGGCTATCACCTCGGCGCTCAGTCCCACGCCCGGGTTTCCTACGACATCCCCGAGTATGCCGAGACGTGACGGGGCTCGGGACCACGCGGTTGCTGGAGGCGATCAGGCAAGAGGACAGCACGGCGCGCGCTTCTGTCAGGCCTCGTCGTCGGAGATATTCGGCGGACCATGGCGGCCATCGCGCAGGGCGTCGCACGTCTGTTCCAGCGATTCCCGCCGCTCGAGGCCTATCGACTGGATGTACTGGGCAGCGTGACCGGCATCGCCGTGTTCGCCACCTTGTCGCTCGTCGGAGCCCCGCCGGTCGTCTGGGGGGCCGTGATCGTTGGGCTGTTCGTCTTTCTGCTCAGACCATCTCTCAGGATCGAACACGCCGTGGCGATCGGCCTCCTCGTCGGCGCGTTCGCCATGGAGGCGCTCGCCGATTCGGTGGTGTGGTCCCCCTACTACCGGATCAGCTGGACGCAGACCGACGAGGGCGCGGATGTGGTCGTCAACGGGATCCCCCATCAGGCCATCACAACGACCGAAGCACGTCGGACCGCTGAGCCCACGTATTTCCTGCCGTACGAGCGAGCGGTTGAACCTCCGGAGCGGGTGCTTGTCATCGGTGCTGGGACCGGCGCCGACGTAGCCATCGCGCTTGCCGAGGGCGCAGGGCAGGTCGATGCGGTCGAGATCGACCCGGAGCTGTATGAGCTAGGACGGAGGCTGAACCCGGAGCGGCCATACGACGATCCGCGCGTGCAAGTGATCATCGACGACGGCCGTGCTTTCCTCGAACGGTCGGACGATCGCTACGACCTGATCCTCTTTGCGCTGCCCGACTCCCTCACGCTCGTCTCCGGGCAGTCATCGCTCCGGTTGAACTGAAGGTGTCTCCGTCGGGGCTGCCGTCGGGGCGGCCATCTCGGCTTCGCTCCTTCAGGCTCGATCAGGCCACGATCTCAGGTCATCTCGAGTGGTGGATCCCCTCGCACTGTTCCTTCTGCTGCGCGGTTACAAGGCGGAGGTGGAAGACGGTCCTGGCGGCTGGTTGGTGGCCACCTGGCAGCTGGCATCGCATTCGGCCTCGGCGTACCGATGGCCTATCTGCTCGGTCACTCGGACTGATCGCTTTGTTCGTGCGGCCGAGAGCTACCGCTCTCCCGGGAGGCCATGGAGGTGGCCCGCCGATCACCTGACCTCGGGATGGGGTGTTTCGCCATGTACAACTACTACCGCTACGCGTGGCTCGCGGACCGCCGACACCGAGGCGGAGGTGTATGGGCATCCTCCGTCTTCGACTCCACGCGGCAGATCGGGAATCTATCTGGCCCTATCACGAGTGCCGGTCGCGATCGAACGACCAGACGAGAAGTCGATGTTCCCCGGCGTACTGCCCCTTGTCTTCGCCATCGCCGGTCTCGGTGCGGCAGGATGGTCCGTCTGGTTGAGGTTCGGCTTGGGCGCCAGCGTCGTCACTTGCACCATCCTCTCCCTGGGCTACGGAGTGCCCGGAGGGCGTTGGCTGTTCGGGGCGTTGTTCCGTTACTTCCCTGGATGGCAAACCATCCGGACGCCCGGGCGACTCATCACCTTCACGACGCTCGGCTTGGCCCTACTGGGGAGCATCGGAGCTGAGCGGATGCGCCTTTGGCTCGTCCCCGAGTTCAGTCGACTGCCCCGAGGTCCGGGCCCCGACCGCGGTAGCAGTGCTCGCTCTGGCCACAGTGGTGGAGGGAACCGGCGACATCCCGCAGACCAAAGTGCTTGACGTGCCTCCCGGTCAGGTCGGCGTGCCCGGCCCCCAACTCCATCTCCCGAGCAATGAGTTGGTCGATCGTTATTACATGTTCTGGTCGACGGAAGGCCTCCCGGATATCGCGAACGGAGAAGGCGCGTTCGATCCACCATTCCTGGAAGAGCTAAACGCCGCCACGGCCAACTTTCCCGATCAGGCCTCGATCGACTTCTTGAGATCGCGTGGGATCGCCAGCGTCGTCTATCATCCCGGATTCGCTGCAGGTACACCATGGGAAGAGGTGCCGACCAGGTCGATCGAGGGTCTCCGGGTCACACGCACCGACGAAGGCGGCGTCATCGTCTATGAGATCCTGCCGTGACCGATGGTTGGTAACTTGCGTGCCCGTGTCTCGTCCCCTCCGGTCATCGAGCGGGTCCGCCCGTCGCCCCGGCCACCGACAACCACCCGTTCGTCTATCTGCGCGGGGCCAACATCCCAAGCCTCTATCTGGTGTCCATCGCGCTGATCCTGATGGTCTCCGCGCTCGCCGTGAGGGCGTTCTCGGGGCCGTTCCGAGCGATGCGGTCCTCGCTCGACCTCTTCTTCATGGGCGCCGCCTTCCTGCTGCTCGAGACGAAGAGCGTCGTGCAGTTCGCGCTGCTCTTCGGGACGACGTGGTTCGTGAACGCCCTCGTGTTCGCCGGGATCCTGCTCTCGGTCCTGCTCGCGATCGAGGTCGCGAAACGCACCCAGCCGAACCCCAAGGTCCTGTACGGGGTGCTCGCGGTCACCATCGCCATCGCCTTCGTGGTCCCCGAGAGCGCCTTGCTGCAACTCGCCGTGGTTCCGAGGTTCCTCGTGGCTGTGGCCATCGCGTTCGGACCCGTGTTCTGCGCCAACCTCGTGTTCGCCGAGCGGTTCGAGATGGTCGAACGGCCCACCGTGGCGTTCGGCGCGAACCTCTTGGGAGCGATGATCGGCGGAACGCTCGAGTACGCCTCGCTCGTCACCGGGTACCGAGCTCTCCTCATCGCCGCGGCACTTCTCTACGGACTGGCGTTCCTCTCGGGACGTCGGTACCTGGTCGGGCGCTCAACCGTGGGCACACGGGTCGCCGTGAGGGTTTGAGCGGTCCTGCCTCTCGCCTCCGAGTTCCGCGAACACCCGCCACGCCGCACAGCGTCGCAAGGACTGATCGACGATATCTCGGCCGCTGCCAGCCCCGATGACGAGGACAAGGACTGAGAGGCCTCGGTCACTTGGACGGACGGATGTTGGCGTTGAGGTGGAAGGTGTTTCCTGGGTCGAATTGGTCCTTCAGCGCCACGAGCCTTTCAAACTTCCGATCCCCGTAGGCCTCACGCGCACGATCCTCGTTCCCGAGGTTGTTCACATACACACCGGCGTCGGCGAACCTTGCGGGCGCCTCCCAGTTCGCGCGACATTGCTCGATATGGTCCTCGTCCTCGGAGGGATCCATCCACCTCGCGATCGCGAGGAAGTCGACCTGGGCGTGGCGATGACTGAAGGCCGTATCGTCCTCCCCCACCTGCGCCACCGCGCCGCCGAACGAAGCCAACATCTCGAGCCCAAAGTCAGGTGAGACCGAGGCAGACTCGATCCCTCGTTCGAGGAAGGCATCGAGCACCGCGTCGGGCAGATCGGAGAAGACCGAGGACTTCCAGTACCGGCGGGCGCTCCCGGGCGTCGAAAGCTCGTCTCCGGAGGACTGCAGCTCGAGGTAGGGCTGGCGACGGACGGACTCCGACAATGGCGGAGCCACGCCACGCAGCCGTGCCGCGATCTCGTCGCCGTCGTCCAGTTTCGGCCCCGTGATGGTGAAGCCGATCGTGACGATCGGTCGGCCGACCAGCGACTCGTCCACCCCAGGCCAACTTCGTGACACCCCACCCGTGTAGGTGTCGCTGACGACGTCTTGCCGCGTGAAGACCAGATCGCGGAACGCCCGCAGGACGGTTGCACCATCGTCTGCCCCGAAAGTGAACTCCGCCGAAAAGACCGTCGGTTCCAGGGGGTGGAGTCGGAACTCGAACGACGTGACGATCCCGAAGTTGCCGCCTCCGCCACGGAGTCCCCAGAACAACTCCGGCTCGCTCGATGCGCTTGCGACGACCATGCTTTCGTCGGCGAGGACGACCTCGGCCGCGAGGAGGTTGTCGCAGGCGAGGCCGAACCTCCTCGACAGGTAGCCGTACCCTCCACCGAGTGTGAGTCCCCCCACCCCCGTGTGCGAGACCATCCCACCGGTCGTCCCGAGCCCGAATCTTTGTGTCGCCGTATCCAGATCCCGGATCAGCGCACCTCCTCCTACCGTGGCGGTGCGCGCGTCCGCATCCACCGTCACGGTCCGCATGAGGGTCAGGTCGATCACGATCCCTCCATCGGTGGAGGAGTTGCCTGAGACGCTGTGGCCACCTCCTCGCACGGCGACCTCTAAGCCGGACCGTCGTGCGAACCCGAGGGCCGCCGCCACGTCCTCAGTGCTCGCACACCGCGCGATCACGGTCGGTCGCTTGACCACCATCGCGTTCCAAACGAGCCGCGCATCCTCGTAGCCAAGGTCCTGCGTCGTCAAGAGCTCCCCGCGGAAGCTGCGCCGCAACTCGTCGAGGGCAGCGGAGTCGATCGCCATGACGATCGCAGCTTGGAACAGATCCTCGTCCGTGTCGAGACAGCCGAGCCTGAGTCACGGACCCCAACCCACACGCTGAGGAGATCCGCACCGTGGCTGTGGTCAAGGGGTCCAGATCGTCGCTTGCTCGGATCCACGGCCGGTCATCAGCGCGCACCGGGAGCCCTGCCGCACGGCGAACCGGCGGTCTGACAATCCTCACGCTCATGATCGAGGGTTCTCAAGCTGCTCGATCAGTCGCACATTCCGAGCGATGGCCGACTCAACCGTCATCGCCGAGAAGGATTCGCTTGAGCTCCTGGGACGAGGACTGCGAGCGATACCTGCACGTTGCCAGGTTCCCCTCGTCCCAGGCCCGGGTGGAGCATGTCCCTCGATGGGGAACGTCACCCTCGTTCGGTGACACGCCTCACAAGGGGCCGGCTCCGCCAGCGCTAGCGTCGGTGCCGAAACCGACACACCTGGTGTCGCGCAGTGGGTGATGGGCCATGACGAGGAACCATGACGTCGGAGGCGAGGCGTTGATCCCCTGGGTGGTCACGGCGGCCATCCTCCTTCTGGGCGCATCCTCGTGCTCGAGCGACGCGTCGGTGGGCGCGCCGACATGGAACCCCACGACCGCGGCGTCAGGAAAACCGTCGCCGGTGACATCCCCCACGCCCTCGCCCGCATCCGCGGCCAAGGAGTTCGGGATCTTCTCGGAGGTGGGCGGGTGGATCGCGTACGGGAACGACGAAGGGATCTGGGCGGTGAACCCGACGCCGGGAGGTTCGCCGTCGGACCGGATCCAGCTGAGCGAACGTCCCGGCGAACCTCTCGCGTGGTCGAGCGACGGCTCGAAGCTGCTCATCAACCGAGGTGATCGTTCGTTCCTTGGTCCAGATGACCTCGTGGTGCTGAACTCCGATGGAACCGAGACGCTCCTCGTTCGTGGCGGCATGTATGACGGTTTGTCGGGAGGCTCGTTCACCCCCGACGGATCGAAGGTCATCTACGGCGTGACGAACTGGCCCCCTGACGAGGAGTGGCAGTCCGCCATCTACGTGGTGGAAGCGGACGGCGGTTCGCGTCGGCTGCTCCGCGCCGGCGGCTCTCACAAGTATCCGGGCGGCACCTTCCGCACGGCGTTGTTCTGCCCGACGTTCTCCCCCGATGGGGCGCAGATCGCGTACTTCGACGGCATGGGAGATTGGGGCAACACTCTCCGGGTCATGAACGCGGACGGGAGCGGCGTTCGGGTGGTCATCGATCAGGAGTTCGGGCATGTCAACGATCTGGCCTGGTCGCCCGACGGCTCTCGCCTTGCATTCGACGCCCTTTATGGTGGTGGTATCTGGATCGTCGGCGTCGACGGCTCTGGACTGACGGAGCTGTCCGGAAGGGGGGCCGCCCCACGATGGTCGCCGACGGGCCGGCAGCTCGCGTTCCAGTCTGCAGGCGGGATCTGGGTTATCAACGCCGACGGCTCCGGACCCCGGCTGGTAGTCCCCGGCGGACGAGACCCCGTTTGGTCTCCGGATGGCTCCCGCATCGCGTACGAGGCGAGGATTCGCTCTACGAGGCGGATCTGGTGGGACACACGTTCGAACGCTGGGCACTCTCGAGCTGGTCCCGTCGCCCAAATCCCCCATGGCGTGGAACCCCTCTGCCGCACGGCGCCCAGTGCACCTTATTCAACTAGAACGAGTGCGACGCGCTCGTCCGCACTTCGGACCGTGATGGCAGCGATGGCGGCTCTGATCGCCGGGTGCAGTCCGCTCCGGAAGCACCTGACCGACACGCGCGCAACGTCGTCACGATTGATCGACGAGAGAGTCGTGGACGGCGAGCCCGAGCAGTCCATCCCGCTGCCGCGCCTCGGGAGCCCGCGCCACACGGCTAGGCCCTGTTGCGCCAAGACTGAGGTGTGATATGCATGTGGCGTCTTCCCTGCGCTCCCCGAGCGTCGATCCAAGGGGGTGGTTCCATGAGCCGGGGCACCTTCGGAAGTCCCTTACGACGACGCTGGTCGGGCCGAAGCAGCCCGAAGCAGCCAACGCAGTCGTTTCGCACGAGCCCAGTCCGACTTGCCGCCAATGTGGCGGTGGCCGGGCTTGTCTTGGCCAACATGATCCTTGCGTATCGGCTGCTCGGCGAGGACCGCTCCTCGATTGCCGTTGCCCTCGAGAGGTCAGAGCACAGCGGCGAGGGACGTACGGCGTTCGGAAGGCTCCGTGAGACCCTCGACAACCTCAGCAGTAGCAAGATCGGAGTCCCGCTTCCCACCACCGGAAACCGGAACGAAGCTGGCGCAAGCGGAACAGCGGAAGCATCCTCGACCACCTTCACCGCGTCGCGACCCGTCACAGCGGAATCCGACACGAGCTCGAGTTCCAGCCCAGGCTCGAGTTCAAGCGGCTCGAATTCCAGCGACGAGGGCTCCGTGAATGGCTCCAGCGACGATTCCAACGAGGGCTCGAACGACAACGAGTCGGGCGAGGACAACGAGGCGGGCTCGAACGACAACGGGTCGGGCGAGGACAACGGGTCGGGCGAGGACAACGGGTCGGGCGAGGACAACGGGTCGGGCGAGGACAACGGGTCGGGCGAGGACAACGGGTCGGGCGAGGACAACGGGTCTGGCGAAGACGATTCCGATGACGGACAATCAGCGGACACTCGCGCGGAGAGGTTCAGCGGCAAAGAACGTGCGGATACTCTGACCTTCGGAAACGTGGTGGGGCGGGCAGGACTTGAACCTGCGACCGACGGATCATGAGTCCGTGCGGGCATGCTCTACGGTGATTGAACCCGTTCGTTGAAGTCACCGGTTCCGCAGGTCACCAGCCCTCCCGTCGACACCCGAGCGAACGCGAGCAAACATCATCGTCGGCGGTAACTGGCGGCACGGTGGCGGCACGCTTGGATATAGCATCCTCGCGGCTGGACCCCGGCCTCCCTCCGTTCCAGTCCGAAGTTGGGGTCCGGCCTCTACCCGAGGAACTCGAGCCGCTCCTGAGAGCCAGCCATGATCGCGTGCAGCACAGCCGAGTCCTCCGCCGACAGCCCGAAGCCATCCAGGGGATCGTCGAGGTACAGCCCGGTCGGTTGGCGCCAGCCGCCGGATGCAGGACGTCGAGCCCTCTTGTGATTGAGTGGGTCGCGCCCAAGAATGTGTACGAGACTTCAGGGTGGGTGCCGTGCCTGCGAAGAGAGGGTCGAAGTGGAATCTCCTTGGTGCGGTCGTCTTGTTTCTGTTCGCCGGATTCCTCGGCTTCCTTGCCATCGTATTCGGGCTGTTCGCCATCGGCATGACCACGGACTTCGTTGGGAACCCGATCTCTCTTAAAGATCGGCTACCGTGGGCCCTCTTCGTGTGGGTGGTGGGCGCAGCCTTCGTCACACCCTTCGCTGTAGCCGGTTACTTCGCCATGAAGAATTACCTGAAGCCACCACCGCCGCCGCTGCCTTACGACCCCAGTATGGGCTTTGGCCCGCATCCAGGAACCCGCGACGGATAGTTCGCGCTGGGAGAGTTTTTGTCCCGGCCGCCGCAGCGCGACGGAGAGTCGTTTTCAGACTCGGGGTAAGGGTGAGGGGCCGGGGCGGACGAACCCCGGCCCTCCGCTAACGCGGACCGCCGTGCCCCCGACGGGAGTCCTCGACGGGAGTCCCCCGAGGGCGTCCGTTCACGACGGCGCACCCGGCGCCGCCCATTCCCCCCAGCACTCATGCAGGCTCTTAGCGGCTGAACGGTTCATCGGTGAGGTGGCCGACCACTCGGACAAGATCTCGTGCCTAGGCGCGAGACAGCTGCTCGATCATGCCCTGGCGGGCCCACTCCCACTCCTCCAGGAAGATCAGGAGATCGGCCATCTCCTGCCCGTCAGGCCTCTCGTGGAGCTGCCGGATGACGTCGGCGCGGACCTCGCTGGGGGAGGTCAGGACCCGAAGGAGATCCCGACGCGCCGCTGGTCCGAGCGCGTCAGCGAGCGAGCCGCATCCTCCCAGAACACCGGGGCGCGAGCGTATCAGCGGCCTGGCGCCCAGGCGAGCTGCCGGACCAGCTCCTCGACCGCCTCGAGGTCGAGTCGAAGGACGGGCTGTGGCAATCTGTGGTGCGCGAGTGTCCTGATACGTATCTAGAGCGGCTTCCGCATCCTGACAACATCCATTCCTGCCACGAGGAGCCTCGCCGCGTCCTCCGGGTACACCGCCGCAAGTGAGAGGCGGGACGTCTCGCGGTACTCGCGTCGCTCGTACCACTCCCGGACCCGCTTCAGGTGGGGATGTATCGGTTGGGACTCCAATACCTCGAGCTGCATCGCGCCTCGCCCAGCTGCCGCCGCGTCCTCCTCCACGAACCGGACGAGCGCATCGCCGAACCCTCGGCCGTGCACCGCAGGATCGACGCCGAGCGCACCAAACCAACCCGTCCGGCCATCCAGCGCGCGTGAGCGGATCGAGCCGACGACGGTTCCCTCTAGGAGCGCGACCGCCGTCTCACGGCACGATATCGACGTGAGGACGCTCTCGATGTCGGTCCGCTCGATCTTGGTCGCGAAGAGTCCGACCTCCGTGTTGGCATACGCTCGGTTCACGACGTCGGTGACAGCGGGCGCGAGCGCCAAGTCCTCGGCGACATCCGGCTCCAGCCATCGGACGACAACCATGCCCCGAAGCTACAGGAGCATTCTCGCCCGAGAATGTCGAGCAACTAGGTGTCCAATGGCGAGCCTGCTAACTCCCCCCCAGCTTTGCCAGAGAACAGATCTCTCGTCTGCGCCAGTGTTCGTGAAATGTATCTGGACGCTCCTTGAGTCAAGCGTGCCCGAACACGCGTATCGTCAGGGAGTGAACGTTGCCTGGCGTTGGCTCGTCGGCGGCGTGCTCGCGGTCGGTGTCGGTCTGGCTGTTTGGCCAACCACCTTCATCCTGGTTCCGGCGGGAGTGGTGCTCGTCACCATCGGCGCGACGAAGTGGGTCCGAAGCATCTGGGCCGATCACTCTCGTTCGCGTTGACACAACGGCGTAGCCTTCGACCGTGAGACCGACGAGCTTGAGCGCCGGCTGTAGGAGCGCCTGACGGCCTCGGGCCGCTTGGCCGTAGGGCCTTGCTGATCCTCCTGTTGCCCGACTCCAAGCGCGCCGCTCTGATCGGCGAGATAAGGAACCATCCCGAGGCCCGCGCCTCCGTCGAGCTCTTGATCGACTGCGAGGAGGATCGGACGCTACGGGCGGTGCTCGTCGCATGTTGCGAGAGGCGGACTGAGGCTCCTCCGGTCACTGGGCGCGCACCGGGGGACAGGCGAGCCGGGCGGTCTAGCCGCGGATCACTCCGTCACCGTCGCGGCGAAGCAGGTCCGGCTCGAGTTCCTCAACGTCAAGGCCGACCTGCAGCGGGAACTGAGGGCCATTCGCGTTTGCACCCTCGCGCGTCCTTCCCGTATCCCGTATCGTCCCGTGCCGTTGCCATTGGGAGGGAGGCCCATGCTTCGGAAGACGATCCTTGTCCTCGCCCTGACGCTTGTGGCGTTCGTTACGGGTGCGAGACCGGCACAGGCCGGTGGATGGGATCTCATCGCCGATGAGAGCGGTCACGGTCGGGTGATGGTTCGCGCATGGACGCGTAACTACCCTCAGGTCGCGTTCACTGCCAACCACGCCCAAACCATGATTAGCGTCGACATCACGGTCAACTGTGCGGACGGGTATCACTTCGACAACACCTGGACTGACGGAGGTGAGAGATTTGTCTTCAGACTCCGCGGCCTTGCTAACAACGGGCGGTGCAACCAAACGTTCCGCGTACAGGCGAACGATTCGTTCCCGAGGTTAGATCTGGCGGTCTGGGCGCGATGAGTTCCCTCGCGGGGTCGGCGTAGCATCCGGTCATGGCTCGCCGCGAGCGCGAGGTCCTCGAGCACGCCGTCCACGCCGTTACCGAGCAGGCCGCGGAGGCCGACGACCTGGTCGACGAAGCGATCGACGTTGGGCACGGACGCTCCGATCCGCTCGTGACGCATGCCAAGATGTTCCGCCTCGAGCTCCTCAGCGTGAAGGCAGACCTCGAACGCGAGCTAGAAGACTTCTCCCTCAACTGCTCGAAGTGCGGGGTCGACGTGCATTGGGTGAGCGGTCTCGGGATCACACCAGCCACTGGGCGCACCGGGAGCCCGCGCCGCACGGCGAGACTGTGGGGGTCTAGATATCTGCACCGCACTCGCGATGATCTCCACCCGCGTTAGGTGACGGCGACCTCTCGGAGCCATCCCGTCTTCACGTCGTAGACCCAACCCGTGACCTCAACATCCCTTGGGAGGAACGGGTTCTCGCGGATCGTCTTCACGTCCTCCTTGACACTCTCCTCGACGTCGGAGAAGGGCATGAAGTCGATAGCCTCGGCGCTGGTGCCGGTCTCGGTTTGAAGCTTGCTCCAGATGTCTTCGTTCGTGAACGTCAGCATCCCGCAGTCGGTGTGATGGATAACCATGAACTCGCGTGTGCCGAGGAGCTGCGACGAGACGATGAGTGAGCGAAGCGCATCATCCGTGGCACGCCCGCCTGCGTTACGGATCACGTGCGCGTCGCCGATCTCGAGACCGAGGAAACTCACCGGATGGAGCCTGGCATCTATGCACGTCAAGACGGCAACCGGCATGTTCGGCGGTAGCTGAGCATCTCCTTTGTCGAAGCTCGCGGCGAACTTTGCGTTGGCTTCGAGCAACTTCTCAGTGCTTGTTGGACCGGATGGCATGCGCGCTCCCCCTCTAGGCTTGGCAGACAAAGACATGCTACGCACCGGGAGCCCGCGCCGCACTGTGAACCGGCTGTCTAGGTTGGGACGCGAGCAGAGAGGGACGCTGAGCGGCGCTACCGACGGGGAGGACGATGACTTGGCCAGGGCTCCCCTCGGCTCATCGGCCAAGGCTCCCCACTGCTCATCGCCAGTTGCTCCCACCCAGTAGCTCCCACTGGGTACGAGGTGTCCGCCACGAACCTCAACCTCGACCTCGAACGAAAGCCCGAGGGATTGGGACTCTGATGCTGCTGTGTCCTGCGGCCGATCCACCGGGCCCGCTCGCAAAGGGTCAGCCGCCTTCCGGCGGCCAACCCCTAACGGCTCCTACGCGGCCGTTTCTGTGCCTATGCGGTCGCGTTGATCGGTGTGGCGCGCTTTGCGTGCCGGAAGCCCAGGAACGCGAGCAGGCCCAGGAGCAGACCGGCGATCACCATCGCGTAGCCCGCGAACACAGCGATCGTCGACACGGTCCACCAGCCGTACGCGTTCAGCAGGATCGAGCGGAGCGTCTCACCCTTGAACAGCGTGTCGGCCTTGACCTGGAGGTCCGCCGCCACGGTGGGATCGAGTCCCTCTTCACGAGCGGCTCCACTCGTCTCCGAGTAGGTCGCGCCTCCGTTCACCTCGCTGAGATGGATACCGATGTAGCGAGAGAACGCTTCTGCCTCGCTGCCCGTGTCGACCTTGGCGCCGGCGAAGTCCCCGACCACCGCGAGTTCCTGGGGAGTCATCGCGTCGGCCGGCGGGAACGAGATGTTCTGGGGCGCGAGCCGGTCTCGGACGTTGTCCTGACCGAAGTTGCCCCCGTAGATGGCGGCGCCGCCGAGCACGAGCAGGATGACCGCGAGCACGGCCCCCGCCGAACTGACGATCCGGTCCCAAGCTCGCCTGTCCATGCGCTCCGGTGGAGCGGTGGGTTGGACCGGCGCTTTCGCGGGGATCTCGACGCGAACGGAATCGGTCTGCGTGCTCATCGTGCCTCCCTGTTTCGAGGGGCGGCCGACGGCCTCTTCGCAGACTGTCCCGTGGATGGTGCGTCCACCCATTGTCTCACTTCTGATGATCGATCAGCGCTTCGGACCGACACGACGCATGTTCATCGTGTCTGCCGTTGGTCGTAGACCAACCGAGAAGAAGTAGACTCGTCGTCAACGGCGTTAGCCGATGAGAGAAGGCTCCATGAGAGCGCTCTGGATCGTCGCAGCGTTGATCGGTATCGGGATCCTGATCTTCGCGCACGCAACCGTGCTCGGGATCGTGGTTGGCATCGCATTCCTTGGACTGGCTGTCTTCTTGTACCGGAGGCCGCTCGTTCACAGGATCGGTCTCGGTCACAGGTAGTTCCCTTCGCGACCCGCTTCCTCGGGGTTCTCGCCGCGGTAACCCGGGCCAGGCCCCCCGAGGGCAGCGAGTTGATGATCGCCTGATAGAGAAGCCGAGACGGTTACTCCTCGATATCGATGGGCGTCACGGTCTCCTCCGACTGGCGGCGCTCCACGTCGAGTCGATCGGGTGGGAAAGGCCGGGGAGTATTAGTCCCCGGCCACCCACCTTTGGCAGACCGTCCCCGCCCGAGAGCGGTCCCACCGTTTGGCACGAGGGCGAATGGAGGGGCCAGAGAGAATCCCCGTAGGGAACCGCGGCGCCGAGCTTCCACGTCGTTCCGTCGCTTCGCGCAGGTGCGGCTGCGGTCATCGAGGCCGCGCTCGGTGGCTCGATCGGGAGCGAACGGTCGTGACTTGGCGGCAGAGTGGCGGCACGAGCCGCTCAGCGGATTCCACGACTCGCTATCGGCCAGCGAAACCGCAGGTAGATCGGTGGGGCGGGCAGGACTTGAACCTGCGACCGACGGATTATGAGTCCGCTGCTCTGACCGACTGAGCTACCGCCCCTCCTCGAGTGTATTCGGAGGGTTCGACGTGTCGTCAGGATTCGGATCGTGGTCGTCTCCCCTTCGGAGCAGTGGGAGCATCGCAGAGATCCGAGCCAGGGTCTCGTCGAGGCGGTCGATCCGCTCCTTGAGCTGACGGGCGTTCGGCGGTTCCGTGCTCGCCTCATGGGGTGCTCGCGGCGTGGGTTCGGGTTCGGGTCGCGCCTCCCCCTCCGATCGAACCTCCTCGGACATCGCAACCGGCTCTGCTGGGACGTCTTCGACATGGGCGGAGGGCGGCGCATCGAGTCCCTCCTCGAACGATGCCGGTTCGCCTCCGATCTCCTCCCGCAGCCTGCGCCGGTACTCGAGCAGCCGGGCGACGATGTCCGCGTGCGGCTCCTCGGCAGCCTGCTCCTTGCCGTGACCGGCGTCTGGTTCCTCGGTGTCGCGTCCCTCCGGCATCACGGCCATTGTAGGAGCCTCCGCATCGCCCCAGCGTGAGGCATCCGCAACCAGGCACGAACCTTGGGAAAGGCCAAGGGATAGTCAAAGGAATAGGACAAGGGATAGGCAGGAATCCGCAAGACCCCGCGAGCACTCCCACGCGTACACTTCGAAGAGAGAGGGGGGGTCGAGCCTGTTCCGGATGTTCGGCGACGGCAACCGCCAGAGCCGACACGTGCGCGAACACGCCGAGCAGGTCCGCGCTTACCTCGAAGCCAACCTGACGCAAGACCTGGACATGAACGCGGTTGCCCGCGCCGCGTCCCTGTCGCCCTTCTACCTCACCCGCATCTTCAAGCAGCGCTACGGCGTCCCGCCGTACCGATACCTGATCGGGCTCCGGATACGCTACGCGTCGGACCTGCTGCGAGAGTCCTCGCTGAGCGTGACGCAGGTCTGCCACCGGTCGGGGTTCAACTCGCTCTCGCACTTCATCACGACCTTCCGCAACCACACCGGCATGAGTCCGTCGCAGTACCGACGCGTGGTGGACTGGCAGCAAGATGCGGGAAGGTTCGGGCAGGAGACCGAACCGTTGGTCGAAACGCCCCGCCGTATGAACTTCTGAGAGCGGCCCCGGCGTCCCGCCGCGGCCGCGAGTCCCGGGCCGAAAGGGGACGGCATGCTCAGGAGATCTGCGGCACCCGTTCGACTCGTCCCGTTCATCCTCGCGCTCGCCCTCGTGGCGGCCGCGTGCGGAGGAGGAACGGACGAGCCGTCGCAGGGCAGCGGGCCCTCCGCAACCGGCGCGACGCCGGTCGGTGGGACGCTGCAGCTCGCGTTGCAGTCGGATGTCCAGGAAGCGTTCGATCCGCAGAAGGAGTACTACGGCGTCGCGTGGGCGTTCGATCGCTGCTGCCTGCTGCGAACGCTGCTCTCGTACAACGGGAAGACGACGGCCGAGGGGGGTGCCGAGGTCAAGCCCGATCTCGCGTCCGCGCTCCCCGAGCAATCCGCGGACGGGCTCACGTGGACGTTCACGCTGAAGCCCGGCATCAAGTACGCACCGCCGCTGCAGGACGTGACCGTGACCGCCCAGGACTTCATCCGCGCGATGGAGCGCGAGGCCTGCGGCACGTGCTCGACGGGCGGCTACAGCTTCTACTACTCGGCGATCGAGGGCTTCGACGAGTTCGCGGCCGGTGACGCCGACACGATCAGCGGTCTCGAGGCGCCCGACGACTCGACGCTGATCGTGCGGACGACCACCCCCACGGGCGACCTGCCGTTCCGGATGGCGATGCCCGCCGCGGCACCGATCCCACCGCTCCCGGGCGACCCGAATGCTCGGCTGGGCATCGCCACCGGGCACGACGACAACTTCGGGCGGTTCATCGTCGGCACCGCGCCCTACATGTTCGAGGGCACCGACCTGCTCGACTTCTCGCTCCCGCCCGATGACCAGGAGCCGGTGGCCGGCTACGACGTCGGGCGTTCGATCGTCCTTGTCCGCAACCCGTCCTACGACCCGGCCACCGACGATCTGCGCGAGGGCTACGTGGACCGTATCGAGGTCACGATCGGCGGGGACTCGAACGACCTCGCGCTGAAGGTGGACGCGGGCGAGCTCGACATGGTCTACGACGGCGTGCCGCCCGCGACGCAGATCCGCCAGTACGCCAGCAACCCGGACCTGCAGGACCAGATCCACTCGGATCCCTCGGACGGGGTCCGCTACATCGAGATGAACCTCGCGATGCCACCGTTCGACGACCAGAACGTGCGGATCGCGCTCAACTACGCGCTCGACAAGGAGGGGTTCCGCCAGCTCCGCGGTGGACCGCTGTTCGGCGAGCTCGCGGGCCACATCATGGTGAACAGCCTCCAGGGCGACCAGCTCAAGGATTACGACCCCTACCCGTCGCCGAACGGACGGGGGGACCTGACGGCCGCCAAGGAGGCGATGGCCGCCTCGAAGTACGACACCGACGGCGACGGCGTCTGCGACGACCCGTCATGCGAGGGCATCGTCACGATCATCGACGAGGCCGACCCGTACCCCAAGCAGACGGCGTTGCTGCAGCAGAGCCTGGAGCCGCTCGGCATCACGTTGGACGTGAAGACGTTCGAGCGCACCACGATGTACTCGAAGTGCGAGGACCCGAACTCGAAGTGGCAGCTCTGTCCGAGCGTGTCCTGGGGCAAGGACTACCCCGACGGATTCACGTTCGGCCCGCCGCTGTTCAGCCGGGATGCGATCGGACCCGAGTCCTGCTGCAACGACCCCATGGTCGGGATCACGCCCGAGATGCTCCAGGAGCGCGGGTACGACCCCTCGACGGTGGTCTCGAGCGCCGAGGACCAGATCGACGCATGCATCCCGCTCTCCGACGACGAGCGCCTGACATGCTGGGCGGACCTCGACACGTATCTGATGGAGGACGTGACCCCGTGGGTCCCGTACCTGTTCGACAACAACGTTGTCGTCACCTCCGATCGGATCGTCGCATGGAGCTTCGACCAGTTCGCCGGTCTGCCGGCGATCGACCGGCTCGCGCTCGCGCAGCAATGAGGTAGGCGAGGGCGCGGCCTGAAAGGGACGACATGGAAAGGTCCGGAGCTCGGATCGGAGAGAGGTCAAGGACCTGAGCTCCGGACCTTCCACCTGAACGTACGCCCGGGCACGCACGGAACGCTTGCGGTTCCCTGTCGACGAGTGACGGGTCCTTGCCCGAGGGTTCGTCGGCGCGTAGTGCCGCGATCGCGTCTACGATGCGCCCATGTCCGATCCGGTTCGCGACCGGTGGGCCGCGGGCGAGGTAGCGCTGAACGCGTGGTCGACGTTCGGGGGCTCGTCGGCGGCGACGGTCCTCGCGGCCGCCGGTTTCGACGCCGTGACGGTCGACCTCCAGCACGGCGAGCACACGCCCGAGCGCCTCGGCGAGGTGGTCGGCGAGATCGAGCGCGCCGGCGCCGTCCCGTTCGTCCGCCTCGGCTGGAACGATCCCGCGGGCGTGATGCGCGCGCTGGACCTGGGCGCGCGCGGCCTGATCTGCCCGATGGTGGACACCGCCGATCAGGCGGCCGCGTTCGTGCGCTTCTGTCGGTACCCACCGCTCGGCGCTCGGAGCTACGGGCCGGTCCGATCGGAGTTCGGGACGGGTCGCGAGCAGGCCGACGCTGCGAACGCCGCGATCCTCGCGTTCGCCCAGATCGAGACCGCGCAGGGGTGGGCCGACGTGGAGGCGATCTGCGCAACCCCAGGGCTCGACGGCGTGTACGTAGGCCCCGCCGACCTGAGCCTCGCGCTCGGGCTCGAGGGCTTCGCAGACCTCGGCTCGCGCGATCTGCTCGAGGCGCTCGATCGGGTCGTGGTGGCCGCCTCTCGGCATGCCATCGTCCCTGGCATCCACGCGCCGTCGATCGAGCGGGCGGTCGAGATGGCTCGCAGAGGGTTCCGGTTCGTGGGTGCGGCGGGCGACACCGAGCTGTTGCGGGGCGGCGCCGCCGAGAGCATCGAACGCACCCGGGCCGACGTCCGCACTCCCTAGGGCTCGATCGCTTCCTCGTCGGCGCCCTCGACGCCGAGCTCGGCATCGTCGACCTCCCCGAGCGCCGAAGCGAGCGCGTCCCGCAGGACCGGGTCGACGGTCAGCACCTCATCCATGTGCGTCATGGCGAGCACGCGATCGATCGAGCCTCCGGGGTCGACCACCAGCCTGAGCCCCGAACCCACGGTGCGGCATCGCACGTCGACCCGCGCGATCGTCCGCAGGCCGGCGCTGTCCAGGTACGAGCATCCGGTGAGATCGAGGATCAGCCACGGCGTCGTGCCGACGCGCGCCATCAGCTCGTCGAGCAGCCGATCGGCGTTGGACAGGTCGACCTCGCCGCCGATCGTGGCGACGATCGCGCGTTCGGCCTGCCCGAACTCGATCGTCGCGAGCTCTGTCGACCTCACGAGGTCCCGACCCGCATCCGGACCGTGGTGCCGCCCTCGCCCCGCTCCACGTCGATGTCGCCGATCACCGCCCGAACGAGCTCGAGGCCCCGACCCCGTGAATCGTCCGGACGTGGATGACGCCACCTGCCGTGGTCGCTCACCGAGACCTGGAGCGCCCCATCCTCGGACTCGGCCTCGATCAGCACGTCGCCGCGCCGACCGATGTATGCGTGCTCGATGGCGTTGGTCGCCACCTCGGTGCACGCGAGCACGACGTCCTCCCGGGTCTCCGTCGGCAGACCGGAGCGTTCGAGCCACGTGCGGAGCTCGGCACGCATCGCGGCGAGCTCGTGGGCATCCGCGGGGAAGTTGCGGCGGAACACCCCCACCGGGCGCCGAGGTCCGATGGTCAGGAGCGCGACGTCGTCGTGACGATCGTCGGCGACGAGCTCGAGCAGCCCGTCGGAGATCTCGGTCAGCGAGCCGGCGCGCACGCGCGAGGCCACGTCGGCGAGCCGTTCGAGACCCCGGTCCAGTGGCTCCTCCCGGCGTTCGACCAGGCCGTCCGTGTATACGACCAGGATCGAGCCATGGCCGAGCCGCTCCTGCGCTTGGGGTCTGGGCAGGTCGAACGGCAGACCGAGCGGCACCGATCTGCCACCCTCGAGGAACCTCGTCGAACCGTCGGGCTCGATCACGAGGGCGGGCGGGTGGCCGGCGGAGGCGTAGCGCAGCTCGTTCCGCGACGGGTCGAGCAACAGCGTGAGGATGGTCGAGAAGAAGGCGCCGTCCACCCCTCCGGCGAACCGATCGAGCGAAGCGAGGATCGCGTTCGGTTCCGTCATCGACAGCGCGAGCGCGCGCCAGGCGCTGCGGACCTGCCCCATCGCCGCGGCGGCCTGGAGCCCGTGGCCAGCGATGTCGCCGACGGCGAACGCGACGGTGCCGTCCGGCCGGTCGACGATGTCGTACCAATCCCCGCCAACGTGGACCCCGCGTGTGGCCGGTAGATAGCGTCCATCGACGTCGACGGTGGCCGAGTAGCCGGTCCCTTCGGGCATCAGGTTGCGCTGGAGCGTCATGGCGGCCTCGTGCTCGACCTCGTACGCGCGCGCCCGTTCCAGGGCGACCCCGGCCTGGTGCGCGAACGAGCTGATCAGCTCGGCCTCCTCGGCCGACGGCTTCCCTCGCTCCTCCTGGAAGTAGACGGCCAGCGCGCCGATCGCCTCGCCCTTGGCGACGATCGGCACGGCGTACACGCAACGCCCGAGGTCACCCTGGGTCGCGAACCCCTCCTCGAACCTCGACTCCCATTCGTCCGGGGAGGCGATCCACAGCGCGCGGCCGTTCCGATAGACGTAGGCGAGCACGGTGCGGTCGTTCATCGAGATCTCGAACGGGGGCCGGAGCCGGAGCGTTCCGCTCGAGAGCATGCCGGGACTGACCCGCAACGATTGCCCGTCGTCGCTCGCAAGGGCGATCGACGCCGCGTCCGCCCCGACGCCGCCGGTCGCACCCCGCAGGATCGCCCTCGCTGCCTCCTCCGTGGTCACGGCCCGCGCGAGCCGGGCGGTTACCTCCTGCAGGCGCGCCGCGCGTCGCAACGCGCGCTGCTCCGTCTCGAACAGGCGCGCGCGTTCGACGGCCTGGCCGCATTGGCGTCCGATCGCGAGCAGGAGCGACTCGTCCTCGAGCGAGAAGCGCCTCGGCGCGCGGAAGTTCACGCCGAGGACACCGAGCAGCTCGTCGCCCGCCAACAAGGGCGCCGCAGCCTGGGCGCCCATCGGATAGCCCTCGCCGAAGCTCGCCAGCAGGGGGTACCGCTCGAGCGCCTCCTCGGGGCTGCCTACCGTCACGACCGAACGCTCCTGGATCACGTCCCTCGCGATGACGGGCGTATCGGCCGGGAAGCGGGACCACGCCGCGAGCACGGCGTCGGGGAACCCGCGGGCCGCGACCCGCTCGAGCTCGGCACCGTCGGGTGAGAGCAGCGCCACGCCCGACGCGTCGGCGCCGAGCGATCCGATCGCGGTGTCGACGAGCGCGCCGCAGACGTCGCGGACGGTGACCGCGTCCGCGAGCCGGCCGGTCAGGTTGTGCAGGTGCGCGAGGCGCGCCGACTCGGATTCGGCGGCCCGTCGGGCGCGTCGCTCGGATGCGTGCGCGATGTCCCGTTCGTGGGCCGTCTCCCGGTAGCGGTCGGCGATGGCCCCCGCGACCCCGGCGGCCACGATCCACAGCACGACCGCGACCCAACCACCGAGCTGCCCGTTCGTGACGAAGATGACGAACCCGGCCCCACCCTCCAGCGCGACGAGGATCCCCGCCAGGGGGCCCGCCAGGACGCCGGCGAGGACCGAGAACAGGAGCCCCAGGCCGCTGGGGACGCCCCGGTAGGCGCTCTCCGATGCCCCGGCGAACGCGATGGCGACGGCGACCTGCACCGCTCCCCCGAGCAGCAGGGCCGCCGAGAAGGACACGGGCCGCCCACTGGGCCGGCGGGAGGATCGCATGGGCGGGCCCACTGTACGCGCCGCCCTCCCAGGGGGTCGAGCCCTCCAAGCCGGACCCTCGCGGCAGAGGTCAGCGATCCAGCAAGGGCTCGAGCCACTCGGGCACGACACGCCCCTCGAGCCGCACGAACGGGGGCTCGAGGTCGGGCACCCGCTCGAGGGTGGCGGCGGCCTGATCGATCGGGATGGAGGCGATGCGTTGCTCCGCCTCGATCTGCATCGGAACGAGACGCACGTCACCCGCTGTGCAAACGCCCGTCGCCTCCCGCCGGCCCAGGGCGAAGGCCATCGCCGCATCGATCGTCGACTGGTCCTCGAGCGGCTCGTACCACGTTGCGAACCGGTGCGCTTCCCCGGCTCTCCAGAGGTTGCGGGCGACGGCCTTGATCAACATGAGGCCGGCATCGTGCACGCGGACCTCCTCTACGAGCGCTTCGAAGTCGCGCAGGAATCCCGGGTAGCGAGTGAGGCGGTAGTTGTACGGCGTGAGGACCGTGTCGAAACGGAATCGTCGCAGCGCCTCCAGATGCACGGCCGGTGCCTTCATCCCGTGCCCGGTGATGCCGATGGCGCCGACGAGCCCTTCCTCGCGGGCGCGGATCGCGCCCTCCAGGGCCCCTCCGGAGGAGGTGCGCTCGTCGAGATCGTCGAGGGCGCCGACGGAGTGGAGCTGAACCAGGTCCAACCGCGTGACCTGCAACCGCTCGAGCGAGCGGCGGATGCTGTCGTACGCCTCGGTTGCCCTTGGGTCTCCGGTCTTGGTCGCGAGGAAGATCCGATCGCGGATCCTCGGCATCCACGTTCCGAGCCTCAGCTCCGAGTCACCGTAGTCCGCCGCCGTGTCGAAGTGGTTGATGCCCGAACGCAGCGCGAGCTGGATCGAACGATCGGCGACGTCCCGCGTGACCTGGGAGAGAGCCGCCCCCCCGTAGATCAGCACGCTGCTCATGTGGCCGAGACGCCCGAGTCTGCGCTGCTCCATCGGCGCTGTGGAACCTCCAAGTCGACCCTTCCACCCTATCGAAGAGAGCCCGGGCAGGCCGAATCCTGCAGGGCGAGAAGGCCATCCTGCTGATCTCTCGTACGCTCCCGTTCGCCCGTTCGCCCGTTCGCCGGCGGCGAGCGGAGGATGGGATGCAGACGGCCCCTCGAGGTCGGGCGGCGGGGTGAGAGGGAGGTCGATATGCAGATCGCTTCGGGCATCCACCGCATCGGAGACCGCAGCATCATCAATGCCTATCTCATCGAGGAGGCGAACGAGGTGACCCTGGTCGACGCAGGGGTGGCGGGCCTGTACCGCGACCTCCCGAAAGAGCTCGCGTCGATGGGCCGAACGATCGAGGACGTGCGCGCCCTGGTACTGACCCACGGCCACAGCGACCACATCGGCTTTGCCGAGCAACTCCGCACCGAGCGACACGTCTCGGTATCGGTCCACGAGGCCGACGCGGAGCTCGCTCGCGGCGAGGCGCCGAACCCCTCGAAGGGTTTCGGTCCGACCAAGGTCGGTCCGCTGATCGGGTTCCTCTGGTTCTCGCTGCTGCGAGGCGGCCTTCGGACCCGTCACCTCGGTGAGGTCTCGACCTTCGGTGACGGCGCGACCCTCGACGTGCCCGGGAGCCCGGTCGTCACCCTCACGCCCGGCCACACACCGGGCAGCGCCGTGCTCCACTTCCGGTCGCTCGGCGCGCTCTTCATCGGCGATGCGTTCGCGACCTACGCGGTGACGACGGGAGCTCGGGGCCCAGGCATCGCTCCGTTCACCGCCGATGCCGCACAGGCGGTCGAGTCGCTGGCACGGATCGAGGATGTGTCCTCGGACCTCGTGCTCCCCGGACACGGCGATCCCTGGACCGGAGGCGTCCAGGAAGCCGTTCGGCTGGTGCGCGAGTCTGCCGCGCCGAGCGTTCAGGGCTGACGCCGATCAGCGACCTGGAGCCGCACGTCGTGGCCGGAGGGCTTTGCGCATCACCGGCCGGGCGGGTTTCCGGCGGGCCACCTCCCGGAACCCCGCACGGTCGAACATGGATCTCGCGCCGAAGAACATGTCGTCCGGGTGGCTTCGCTCGTCCTTGTCCACGGGGTAGGCCTCGATGAGGCGGGCGCCGCTCGACCGCGCGTAGTCCATGGCGGCCCGGAGCATCCGGTTCGACAGACCCCGGCCACGAGCCTCTCGGTCGACGAAGAAGCACACGATGGACCACACGGGTCGGTCGTCCACCGGCTTCATGACCGAGGATCGGCGGAGCTTGGCGTAGTCCTCTCGAGGCCCGAGCGATACCCAGGCGACCGGAACCCCGTCCTCGTAACCGATCAGCCCGGGCACGGCGCCCCGGTCCACCAAGGCCTTCATCGCCCGCCGGTTCTGCGGTCCCGCTCCGGTACCCGCACCGACCTTCCGGTAGAACATGCAGAAACAGGTTCGAACGATCGGCCGGTCGAACAGCTCGACCAGGTCGGGCCACCGCTCCTTGGTGACCGGGTGCGCTTCGAACGACATCGGGCCAATCTACCGGCCCGACGCCCGAGGCTCGCGAACGCGCGGCGAAGCGATCAGACGGCGCCCTCCGCTAGAGCGTAGAGATCAGTTCTCGCAGCCTTTGATGTTGTTCTTGCCGGGGCCGCCTTTGCAGGTGTCCCTGCTCGGGCCCCCACGGATGGTGTCGTTGCCGGCTCCGCCACGGATGGTGTCGTTGCCTGCTCCGCCACGGAGTCTGTCGTTGCCGGCGCCGCCTCGGAGCGCGTCCTCGCCGCCTCCGCCCAGACCCGCATCCCTGCCGCCGCCGAGCCTGACGGAGTCGTCCCCGGCACCACCGCTGCCGTTGTCGCCACCGGCTCCGCCGCGGAGCCTGTCGTCGCCGTCACCGCCGTTGAGAGAGTCGTCGCCGTCACCGCCGTTCAGCACGTTGGGTCCGCTGGTTCCGGTGAGCGTATCGCCGCCGCCGCCGCCGGTCAGGTCCTCCCCGTTCGTGATGGTGTCGGTGCCCGCCCCGATCGTGTTCTGCCCGGTCGTGACGGAGAGGTCCACCGTGACCGCACCCGTTGTCCCCACGTAGCTCACGGTGTCGGTCCCGTCGCCACCGTTGATGGTGTCGTCCCCGGCACCACCGATCAGAGTGTCGTCGCCGGCATCACCCTGCAGGCTGTCGTTCCCGTCGCCACCGTTGACGGTGTCGTTCCCGTCGCCACCGTTGATGGAGTTCGCGGCGCCACTTCCCGTCAAGCTGTCGGCACCCGATCCACCGGTGAGGTTCTCCAGGGTCGAGATCGTGTCGGTTCCGCTCCCGCCGGTGTTCTGCGCGGTCGTGGTGGCGATATTGACGGTCAGCGCGGCCGTAACACCCGCATAGGTAAGCGTGTCCGTGCCGTCGCCACCGGTCAGCGTGTCGTTCGCCGTGCCCGTACCGCCGCTGATCGTGTCGTTCCCTGCGCCTCCGTTGATGGTGTCGACGCCGCTGCCGCCGGTCAGGATGTCGTTTCCCGCAACGCCGTTGATGGTGATGCCCGGCGCGAAGGACCCACCGCTCACGGTGTCGTTACCAAGCCCGGCGTTCACGGTGAATGCCTCGGCCGATCCCGAAGCGAGCGTGATGTCTGTGCCCCCGCCAAGCGTGATGCTCGTCGCGGATGCGAAGCTGATCGCGTCAGCACCGCCGGACCCGACGATCATGAGCGTGTCGGTGCCCGCTCCCAGACCGATGTTGAAGTCGTTGTTCGATGCGAAGGCACCGCCGGACGAGGCAACAACGAAGGTTTCGCCGCCGGTACTCCCATCCACGTCGATCAGATTCGTGTTCGTCACGTCCGCGTTACCGCACTGCGCGGCGCCCGCAAGCGTCGTGTCATTGTCGAAGATGATCTCGTCTGGTGTGGGCGCGGTGTTCACGCCGATGACCGCGGAGTTCCCTGAATCGATAGTCACCGTCGCGGTGGCGCCCGCGAACGTGCATTGCGTGACGGCGCCGGCTGGAGGTGCCAAGAACAGCATGATCAAGAGTAGCGAGAGTGCGAAGACGAAGAGCGAAGCCAGCCGCCGCCTCACTGCGGCCGCAGACCTCCTCTTCTTGCGTTGACCGAACATCACTCCCCCTTCCCTCACCCGCAGATCGTGGTCACGGGGAGCCTTCCTCGAGGCCAGAACGGCGACCACAGGTCGACACCTCCTTCGAGTGTCCTGCAACAGAAGTAAACGAGAGTCAGGCTCGAAGGTTGCCCTCTGGGGTCACCTGCCGTCCTCGCCCTACGGGTCAGTGACGCCGAACTCCGTCGCCGATCGACGAACGAATGATCCGGCTGCTGGATCAAGAGCTCTTCGGGACTCCATCCGCTCGTGGCCGGGCGCGTCGAAGTTCCACGAGCGCCAGAGCTTCTTGATCCGCCCGGGGCAGACAGGATGGACCGCGTGTACGCATTTCGCGGTCCTCGCTGGTTGTTCATATGCGGATGGGTGAGACAGCGCGACTCGGCGTGGGTGGGATGGAAGCCCACGAGGCGGTACACCCCTCCGTGTGTCATTCGCGGTCAACAGGGCGACGTGGGCGAGGTGGATCAGGTCAGGCGCACGGGCTGATCAGCCCGCGCGATGCGGCGGGTTCGGTTCGGCGTGCAGGGGTGGTCCGGGGATCGGCGGGACCGCACCCGTTGCCGCCTGCTTCACCGCGCGCACGATGCCGTCGTAGCCCGTGCAGCGGCAGAGGTTCCCCGACAGTGCGACCCGGATCTCGTCCTCAGAGGGGCTCGGGTTGGAGCGGAGAAGCGCCGTCGCGGATACGAGCATGCCTGGGGTGCAGAAGCCGCACTGGACGCCACCCTGCTCGAGAAACGCCCGCTGTAGCGTGCCAAGCCCGTCGTCGCCTGCGAGGTCCTCCACCGTCGTGACCTGCTTCCCCTCCGCCTGGAGCGCGAGATACGAGCACGAGTTCACCGGCTTGCCGTCGAGGAGCATCATGCACGCGCCGCACTCGGAGTCGTCGCAGCCCTCTTTCGAGCCGGTGAGGCCCACGCCGTCCCGTACCGAGTTGAGCAAGCTCGCGTGCGGGTGGATCTCGACGGGGTAGGTCACCCCGTTGACCGTGAGCTGCGTGGTGACCTTCATCCGCTCGCTCCTCCGACAGCGGAGAACAGCGCCTGGCTCGCCGGGATCGGCACCGACCCGCCGCGCCCCCGCGTGATCGCGGCCTCGATCGCGCGCCTTGCGATCACTTCCGTCATGGCGCGCCGGTACTCGGCCGACCCCCGCACGTCCGAGATCGGCGTGGCCTCGGCCGCGGCAGCGGCCGCCGCAGCACCCACGGTTTTCGCGCCGCCGTCGCTACCGGTGAGGGCAGCTTCGGCGTCGCGAACGCGGACGATCACGGGTGAGAGGGCCGTGATCGCGACACGCGCGTCGGTGAGGGCGCCGCCTGTGAAGGTCGCGACGGCCGCAACGCCGACCACCGCGATCTCCATCTGGCGCCGATACTCGAGGCGGACGTAGCTCGAGCCCGTCCCCGCCGGCGGCAGCGGCACCCGCAGCGACGTCAGCAGTTCATCGGCGCGCGCCGATGTCGACCCCGGTCCGGTCCACAACTCGTCGAGGGAAAGCGACCGCTCCCCCGCCGCCGACCGCACGGTCGCCGTCGCACCGAAGCACAGCAAGGGCGCGCCCGTGTCCATCGCCGGCGAGGCGTTCATCACGTTGCCGCCGATCGTGCCCTGGGCGCGGGTCGCGTGCGAGCCGACGATCGCGCTCGCGTCGGCGAGCGCCGTCAGCCGTTCCCGGACGATCGGATCGGCGACCAGCATCTCGTGCGTCACGAGTGTGCCCAGGACCAGCGCGTCTGCGTCGTCGCGCACCTCGCGCAGCTCGTCCAGCCGGTCGATCGCGACGATCGACTCGGGTAGAGGAGCCTTCCCCTGGCGAGCGCCGACCACCAGATCGGTCCCTCCCGCCACCGGTCGCGCGCCCGACGCGACCGCCTCCAGAGCCTCGTCGAGCGTCGCCGCGGACACGAACGTTGCGCTCATGCACCATCGGCTCGGTGCGAGGCGGCCCAGACGCGCTCGGGCGTCATCGGCAGCTGCCGGACCTGCGTGCCGAGCACCTGGCTGATCGCGTTCGCGACCGCGCCCGCGGTCGGCACCTGTGGCGGCTCCCCGACGCCCTTGGACCCTCGAGGCCCAACAGAGTCGTACTCGATCCAGTCGACGTCGATCTGCGGCGCGTCCGAGCACGTGACCAGCTTGTAATCGAGCAAGTGCGGGTTCCGCTGGCGGCCCTCGTCGTCGAGCATGGTTCCCTCCCACAGGGCCAGCCCGATCCCCATCACGACCCCACCGTAGACCTGCCCGTCGGCGCCGATCCGGTTCAGGATCCGTCCTGAGTCGTGCGCGGCCGCCACGCGAAGCACGCGGACCACGCCGGTCTCGCGGTCGACCTTGACGTGCGCGGCCTGGGTGATCAGCTGCGGGGCCAGGAACGACTCGTTGCCCAGTCGTCCGACGCAGCCGCCCGCGTCGACCTCGGGGGCCTCGGGAACCTCCCCCGAGCCCTTGCCGTGGATCGTTCGTTCACTGGCGAGATCTGCGATCGCGACCGAGCGATGCGGCGAGCCCTGGATTCGAACCCGCCCCTCGGCGAGCTCGAGGTCGCCCCGATCGGTCTCCAACGCCTCGGCGGCGGCGTCGAGCAGCGCCTCGCGAACCTCTCGCGTCGCGTCCAACACCGCCCGGGCGCTGTTGAACGTGGTCTGCGACCCGCACGAGCCCATGTCCCAGGGCGCGACCGCGGTGTCTTGGTATGCAAGCGAGAAGTCCTCGGGCTGCATCCCGAGCTCTTGCGCGACGTACTTCGGCATCGCCATCACCGCGCCGGTGCCGTTCTCCTGGGCGCCGGTGACGATGACTCCGGAGCCATCGTCGTTGAGCTGCACGTACGCTCCGGCCTTCGCTGCCATGCTGGGCCACCAGCCGACCGCCACACCGATCGCCTCGTCATCGGGAAGGTCGCGCCCGTAGTCGATCATCTGGACCGCGCGCTCGAGCGTGTCCTTCACGCCGACGTGTTCGAAGACCTGCCGGGTCGGGCCTTCGGCGCCTTCGTCGATCAACGTGCGGCGGCGCAGCTCGACCGGATCCATGCCGATCTCCCGCGCGACGTCGTCCATGTGCTGCTCGAGCGCCCAGCACACCTGCGGAGCCGTGGGCGCGCGCACCGAGCCCGACGGTTGGTGGTTCGTGTAGTTGAGGTAGGACTCCACGAAGATGTGGTCGATCTGGTACGGCCCGCACGCGTGCATCGCCGCCATCTGCCCGAGGAACCCCCCCTCGCCGCAGTAGGCTCCCTTGTCCAGCACGAGCCTCGCGCGGCGCGCGACCAGTCGCCCGTCACGCGTGACGCCGGTCTCGAACTCCATCGCGATGCCCTCGCGGCGCTGCGCGATCACGCGGAATTCCTCCTCGCGCGTGAACACGAGCTTGACCGCGCGGCCGGCGGCGCGGGCGAGCGCCGCAATCTGCGCCTCGAAGTGAAGGTCGCACTTCGCGCCGAACCCGCCACCCAGCAGCGGCACGACCACGCGGATGTTCGCCTCGGGGATCTGCAGCGTCTGTGCGACGCCGGAGCGAGCAGCGTACGGAACCTGCGTCGAGGACCAGATCGTCACCTGGTCGCCGTTCCACTGCGCGAGCACGGCGCGCGGCTCGATCGGAACGCCCTGCGAGGCGTCGGAGACGTAGCGGCCCTTCACGACGACGTCCGCCGTCAGCAGCGCCGCGTGCGCGTCGCCCTTCACGATCGTGTGGTAGGCCATCGTGTTGCCGTCGGAGACGATGTTCTCGTCGCGCTCGTACGAGGCCCAGTCCTCGTGCACGAGCGGCGTGCCGGGCTCGGTCGCGGTCTCGAAGTCGTTGACGATCGGCAGCGGTTCGTACTCCACCTCGATCTGGCGAGCGGCCTCGCGGGCGCCTTCGGGGGTCAAGGCCGCGACCGCGGCGACGATCTCGCCCTCGAAGCGCACGACGTCCTTCGCGAACAGCGTGCGGTCCTGCACGAATCCGCCGAAACGGACGTCGGGGACGTCGTCCTGCGTGATCACGGCGACCACCCCCGGGAAGCGACGAGCCCGCTCGGTGTCGAGCCGATGGATCCTCGCGTGCGCGTGATCGGCGTACCGGAACGCCGCGTACGCCGTTCCGGTTAGCGTGAGGTCGGCCGTGTAGCGCCCCGCGCCGGTGACCTTCTCCTTGCCGTCGGGGCGGATGAAGTCGGCGTACGCAGATGCCTCGACCGTCGCCATCTGTACGGAGCCCTCCCCTAGCTCGTCCGCGCATCCTAGGGGATGCGCGCCCCAGCCGCCAGATTTGGATCGGCTGGTAGCTCGGGGCCGGTCCGTCTGGGTCCAAAACTCGGTTCCGTCCAGCGGGCGCCGGTAGGTACCATCCTCGCGCCCTGCGGACGTGCGCTGGTGGGTCAACGCCGAGGATGTCGGCAATCTCGACGAGGCTCAGCGTTTGGCAGGGTGTTCACCAACCCGACTCGACTTCATGAGACGGAGGAGATGAACAGCGTTTGGTCGTCGAGCCAATCCACGAGGTCAAACGAGCTCGCGACGGAGCCGACGATGCGCAACTCTTCGGTCGAGAGCTCGTAGACGTAAACGTTGCCGGCGGGGTAGCTCTGGAAGGCGATCCGTTCGCCGTTCGGCGACCACCTCGCGCAACACTCGGCACCACCGCTAGCATCATGAAGGATCGTCCGATCCGAGCCGTCGATATTGGCCAGCGTTACTTCCACGGTCGACCAGGTGTTGAAAGCCACCCGGCTCCCATCCGGGGAGACGTCTCCAATGCCCGCATCCTCGACGATCGTCGAGGTCACCCCCGTCGCGATATCGACGCTGCGAAGGACCGGGTGGTCCCCGGCCTGAAAGACGATCGTCTGGCCATCCTGGGACCACGACGGCCGAGCCGTGTACTGCGAATCCAGGTCCAGACGCTCCTGAGTGATCCGGTTCGTCTCGCCGGACGCGACATCGACGAGGTAGATCTCGTAGCTCGAGTCCGGGGCGAGGCCCCGATAGGCGATCAGGGTGCCGTCGGGCGACCAAGCCGGCGACCGAGCGGCCTGCTCGTGGGTCAGCTGGTGCAGACGGGTGCCGTCGGCGTTCATCACGAAGATCTGCGGATCCCCGGCATCGTCGTCCGCCTGGAACGCAACGAGATCGCGTCCGGGGGCGACGGAGTACTCGGTGGCCCCTTCCGGGGACTCGAACAACAGGGTCGGCTCGCCGGTCTCGATGGCCACGGCGTACACGCCGACCGTGGAGAGGACCCAGGATGAAGAAGAGGCAGGTTCACCCGCCGGTGTCGTGTTCCTGTCGTCGCCGGGTAGTGCGCTTATCACGATGACGGCCGCGATGAGCACGAAGGCCGCCACCAGCCCGTAGACGGCTGCCTTCTGTCTCGTGCTCCGTTGCCGCTGATCCCTGTGCTGCGGTTCCAGGGCTCCCGGATCGGGCCTTACCTTCTGCGTCGCCATGCCGAACACCTCCTGGACCTCTGCAACACTTCACGTTGGGGCGTTGTCCGCGCCCTCTAGGCGGGATGCCACGGCCCCGACCCGCCGAGGCCGAACGTGTGGGGATGCGATCCATCGGCATCGGCGACTCCCAGACCGCCCGATCTGTCCTCGCTCCAACACGCGTCCGGGTTCTCTGGGCACGGATGCATGACGTTGCTCTCGTACGCGATCTGCGACCCATCCGGCGACCACGACGGCACGATGGCATCGCGGATCAGCGGCATGAAACCGGAGCCATCCGGGGCGAACGTGTAGATGCCGGCCGCCGGGAGCATGCGCAACCCGAGTGCGATCCGATCACCGGTTGGGGACCACGCGAGTCCGAAGACGTGCCCAACCTCCGAGGTCACCTGGTTCTGGACGATCATGTGTGGATCGCTTCCATCTGCGTTGACCAACCACACGCTGTGGCTGTGGTCCCCCCCGCCGTCCATGTAGGCAATCTGGGTTCCGTCCGGGGAGAAGCTAGGCTGGTACACCATCAACGTGGTCGGTTCGACGAGCAGGGTGGTTCGACCGCTGTCGACGTCGATCGTGTACAGGTTGGACGATAGCCCGTCCTCGGTCGGCGCCGTGTATGCCACCCGCGACCCGTCAGGGGAGATCGCTGCGTCGATGAGCCACCCCATCCGTCGCGGCAGCGTCGGTCCCGGCAGCAGCGTCTTCGTCCCGTCCGCGTGCAGGATGATCAGCTCCCCCTCGGGCGAGATCACCAGTAGCTCGGCGCCGTCGCTCGACCATCCGACGGGTCTGCCGAGCTGCCCGGGCAGCTGCACCGGCGTCCGTTCGGTCGCGGTCGGGTCGATGCCCCAGATCGACCGATCCCTTTCCTCCGCCATCGTGCAGGTTCGGGTTATGCAGTCGGACTCGTAGACGATCCGGCCGGCGATCGGCTCGAAGATCCCGAGCCCGACCGCCTTCGAGATGGGCTCCGCCGGTCTGGGACTTGATCCCGGATTGGCGCCGCACGCAGCGATCAGAGCCGCCATCGCGGCTGTCACGATCGTGCGGAGTCCGTGTGAGCGTATCGAACTCGCCCTTGTCATTCCGGTTCCTCCCTCTCAGCTTCCGCTCTTATGGGGACCACGGTTCCGAGGTTGCCGGATGCGACTTGAGAACGGCTGGAGAAGCCTCTTCCAGCCGTTCTCAAGCGTCCAACCCGAGGCTGGAGCCCGTGACCAAGCGACAGAACGACGCCGGAGTCTGGCGGCCGGGAAACCCAGGGTCGATACTCGGCCGCATGCGGCAGAGCGGTCAGGCTTCCCATGGATCGACGAGGATCGCGACGCCGAAGACATTCCTGCTCCGGACGAAACGGCCGGGGAGATCAGAACCTTCCTCGTCGCGGACGTTCGTGGATACACCGTGTTCACCCAGGAGCGCGGTGATGAGGCGGCCGCCCGGCTGGCGACAAGGTTCGCCGAGATCGTTCGAGAGCACGTCCAGGCTCGGAACGGATCCGTGATCGAGCTGCGGGGAGACGAAGCCCTCGCGGTGTTCCGTTCCCCGCGTCAGGCGATCAGGGCGTCTGTCGAGCTGCAGGCGGGGCTCCTTCAGGCAACGAAGGCCGCCCCAGATCTCCCGCTCCCTGCGGGCATCGGGCTGGACGCCGGTGAGGCGGTGCCAGTCGAGAGCGGATTCCGCGGCGGGGCCCTGAATCTCGCGGCCAGGCTATGCGGCGAGGCAGGTCCTGGCGAGATCCTCGGCAGTCAAAGCCTGGTTCACTTGGCCCGCACGGTCGAGGGCGTTCGATACCTGGATCGCGGCGAACTGCACCTCAAGGGGCTGTCCGATCCCGTCCGCGTCCTGGCGATCGCCTCGGAGGAAGGCGACGTCGCGGAGCAGATCCGAGCGCTCCTACCCACGCGGCCGGCGCGCCCAGTGTACGGGCGGAGGATGCAGTTCCGCGTTCTCGGACCTCTCGAGGTGGACGCTGGAGGCAGCCCGATGCCACTCGGTGGGCCGAAGCAGCGTGCGGTTCTGGCGCATCTCCTCTTTCGCGCGAACCAGCTCGTGCCCGCCGACACCCTGGTCGACGAGATCTGGGGCGAAGAGCCGCCCGAGCAGGCCCGGAACATCATCCAGACCTATGTCTCGCACCTCCGGAAGGCCCTCGGCCGCGACCGGATCCAGAGCCACGCACCGGGCTACCGCCTGAGGCTCGATCACTCTGAGCTGGACGCCTCGCTGTTCGACGAGCTCATGAGGGACGCGAGGAAGACCCTTCCAGTGGATCCCAACATCGCGGTCGGCACGCTCGATGATGCCTTGGCCCTGTGGCGTGGGCCAGCCCTTGCAGACCTCGTCGACCAGCCATCCCTCCTGGCAGAGGCCGCCCGGCTCGATGATCTTCATCTGGAGGCTCAAGAGGTCAGGATCGAAGGGCTGTTGGCGGGCGGCGCCCAGGCCCGGGCGATCGGAGAACTGGAGGCACTACTCGCGCGCCACCCGTGGAGGGAACGGCTCTGGGGCCTTCTGATGCTGGGCCTCTATAGAGAGGGGCGCCAGGCCGAGGCCCTCAACGCCTTCCAGCGAGCGCGAGAGATCCTGGCCGACGAGCTCGGGATCGATCCATCGCCAGAACTCCTGAGGCTTCACGAACGGATCCTGAAGCAAGATCCCGGACTCGAACTGCGAGGAGAGCCCCTCCGCGGCTACCGGCTCCTGGAGAAGGTCGACGACGGACCCACCGGCGTCGTGTTCCGGGCGATCCAACCTCACGTCGAGCGCGACGTGGCCGTCAAGGTGTTCCACGAAGGCATCGCGGCCGACCCGGAGTTCGTCCGACGCTTCGACCCGGACGCCCAGGCCATTGCGGCTCTGGAGCATCCGCACATCGCCCCCATCTACGACTACTGGCGGGAGCCGGGTCGTGCGTACATCGTCACTCGGTACCTGCGCGGCGGCAGCCTTCGAGCCATGGAGGAGCGAGGGGAACTGCTGGAGCGAGATCGGCTCCTTCGCGTTGTCGAACAAGTCTCCTTGGCGCTCGCATTCGCCCACCGACAGGGGGTCGCGCACGGGAACGTTGGATCGTCCAACATCCTCTTCGACGCGGAAGGGAACGCCTATCTCGGGGACTTCCTGATCAGGGGCGGTCCGGCGCCCGACCCCTCAGTGGACGTCCGGGAGCTCGCTCGGTTCGTCAAGCGCTTGCTGCCGAACGAGACGTCCTTCGCGGAGCTGGCCGAGAGGGCTGAGCTCGGGACGAGTGCACCCGAGGTGGAGGCGTTCGCCGTGGCGGCCCGCACGGCCCTCGAACCCACGGCGATCGTCTCTCCTCGACGCGCCGAGGATCGAAACCCCTACAAGGGCCTACGGGCGTTCACCGAGGCCGACGCCCATGACTTCTTCGGGCGGGGGGCGCTCACCCGGCGCCTCGTCACCAGGCTGAGCGAGGCGGGGCCCGGATCCAGGTTCCTGGCCGTCGTCGGCCCGAGTGGGGGCGGGAAGTCTTCCGTGGTCCGTGCGGGGCTGGTTCCGGCAATCAGGCAGGGGGCTTTGGAGGGTCAGGAGGATTCGTTCATCGCCGAGATGCTCCCCGGAGCACACCCCATCGACGAGCTGGAGGCCGCGCTCCTTCGGATCGCGGTGCGTCCTGTGCCCCGCCTGCACGACCGGCTCGATTCAGGATCTCGAGGCCTGCTCGAGGCGGTCGATCTGGTTGCGCCCGGCCACGCGGACGTCGTGCTCGTGGTCGATCAGTTCGAGGAGGTCTTCACCCTCACCACAGAGGAGCGGGAGCGGGAGCTGTTCCTCGAGGCGCTTCGCGTCGCCACCGCCGACCCCGAGAGCCGGCTCCGCGTCGTCGTGACCCTTCGGGCGGACTTCTACGACCGGCCACTCGTCTACCCGCGCTTCGGAGAGCTGCTGGCTGAACGAACGGAAGCGGTTCCTCCCCTCACACCCGACGAGCTCGAGCAGGCGATCCGAGGGCCGGTCGAACGGGGCGGCGTCCGGCCCGAGCCCGGGCTGGTCGCGGAGATGATCGCCGACGTCGCCCATCAACCCGGCGCCCTGCCGCTTCTCCAGTACGCCCTCACGGAGCTCTTCGAACATCGTAACGAGGACCGATTGACCCTCACCGCGTACCAGGAGCTCGGCGGGATCACCGGGGCGCTGTCCGCGCGAGCCGAACGGATCTTCGAGGCGACCGACCAACGGGGTCGCCGGGCCACCAAACAAACCTTCTTGCGGTTGGTCACCCTGGGGGAGGGCCGCCAGGACACGCGGCGCCGCGTCACCCGGAGTGAGCTCGACGCCCTCGACGTTGAACGGGAGGCGATCGACATCGTCGTGGACACCTTCGGGCGCCACCGGCTCCTCACCTTCGATCGGGAGCCCTCCACCCGGGAGCCCACGGTGGAGATCGCACACGAGGCGCTGCTGAGCGCCTGGGGAAGGCTGCGAACGTGGATCGACGACGCGAGAGAAGACCTCCGACAGGAGCGGAGTCTGGCCCGGGCGGCGGCTGAATGGCGAGGCTCCGACGGCGACAAGAGCTTCCTCTCGCGGGGCGCCCGACTGGAACAGCTCGAGACGTGGGCCGCGACCACAGACCTGGCGATCGGGCGTTCCGAGCGTGCCTACCTGAAGGCGAGCGTCGATCAGCGCGATCAGGAGCGTGATGAAGAAGAGCGCCGCCGCGAGCGCGAGGTGCGGATCGAGCGGCGATCGACCCGCCGGCTTCGTGGCCTCGTTGCCATCTTCGCGGCCGCGGCCCTCATCGCCGGATCGCTGACCGTCGTCGCAACGAACCAGAGCGACAGGGCGGAGCGCGAGGCCCGGATCGCGAAGGCGAGGGAGCTCGCCGCCGCCGCGGTTGCGAACCTCGAGGGCGACCCGGAACTCAGCGTCCTGCTCGCGAGCGAGGCCGTCCAGACCACTCGCTCCTTCGACGCGACCGTTCTGCCGGAGGCGGAGGAGGCGCTCCATCGCGCCGTCGTGGCGTCACGACTCGAGCTCGAGGTGCCGGGGGTGGGAGGATCCCTCGCCTGGAGCCCCGCGGGAGTCTTCGTGACCGAGGGGCCCGAGGATTCGGGCGTGATCGACATCCGGGACGGCGAGACCGGAGAGAGCGTCCTCTCGTTCCACGGGCACGACGGGGACGTCAAAGACGTCGCGTTCAGCTCGGACGGCTCGAGGCTCGCCTCCACCGGAGATGACGGCAAGCTGAAGGTGTGGGACCCCTCGACTGGGCGGCTCGTCTCGACCTTGTCGGGCGATGGCCGTGTATGGGGTCCTTCCTTCGGCGCCGACGATTCGCTCGTCGCCGCTGCCTGGCTCGACGAGGGGGTCATCCGGGTTCTGGACCTGTCCACGGATCGGATGGTGTCCACGGATCGGATGGTCTCGACTGTGCGTGTGAAAGGTCCGAACGACACCGCCCTCAGTCCTGACGGGAGGTTGGTCGCCGTGGCGTCCGAACGTGGGGATGCGGTTGATGCAGTGTTCGATGTGAGGACCGGTGAAGAAGTGTTCCACCTCAGGGCACCCGACTGTTGTAGTAGCAGCCCGAGTTATCGGGGGGTGTCCTGGAGTCCTGATGGCCGATATGTCGCCGCGGGCAGCGAGGACGCCACGCGTGTGTGGGATGCGGAGACGGGAAGGCTTCGTCACACGCTGCTCGGTCAGACCGGATTCGTCCGCGGCGTCGCCTGGAGCCCGGACTCCTCTCGCCTGGTGACGGGAGGTTCAGACGGCACCGCGAGGGTGTGGGAGATCCGGGACACGGGTGTCCAAGAGCTGTGGTCGCTGCCGGCTCAAGAGACGGGCAGTTGGATCGTGGGAGTGGCCTTCTCGCCCGATGGAACCCGGGTGATGGCCTCCGACGACGGTAACTCCGTCGTGAAGATCTGGGACCTCGGACCGACCGGCGACGCCGAGTGGGCGAACCTTCCTACCCCTGACGCATTCAAGGTGGAGTTCATGCCGGACGGACGGCGCCTGGTGACGAGCCGCAGGTTCGCCGACGCGGTGACGATCTGGGATCTGCAGACTGGGCGTGACCTTCGAACGATCGGACCGGCGACCGATTTCTTTCGGTTCCAATCCTTCGACGTGAGCCCGGACGGCACCTCGATCGCACTCGGCGGCTGGAGCGTGCCGGGCGGCTACGGCGGTGCGGCCGCGGTAAGGGCGTGGGAGACCTCGACCGGTGAGGAGCTTTTTCGGATCGGGCACGAACTCGACGTCAACGACGTCTCGTACAGCCCGGATGGGGAGTATCTGGTCACCGCCAGCTGGGACGGAACGGCGAAGATCATCGATCGCGCTGGAAGGGTGCTCCGCGTCCTCGAAGAACGCGGGTTCAATCTGTTTTACGCCCGGTTCAGCCCCGACGGGCGCCTGGTGGCTACGATGGCCAACACGGAGGACTTTGCCGAGCCCCGCGTCACGGTCTGGGACTGGGAGCGAGATGAGGTCGTCCGTTCGTTCAACGATGTACTGGGGGGGGTGGTCTTCGATCCCACCGGCCCCCGGATCGCGATTGTGGGTCCGAAAGGACTCGTGGAGATAAGGGATGTGGAGAGCGGATCGCGCGTGGCAGTGCTGCACGGGCCCTCGGGCGGCGTTTTCGGTCTCGCTTTCAGCCCCGACGGATCGCGCGTCGCGGTACCGCACGTCGATGGCACGGTTCGGCTGTTCGAGGCGGACACAGGGGCACAGCGGCTCGTTCTGCCAGGTTTTGGTTGCCCCGTATCTTGGGTGGCCTTCAGTCCGGACGGAACGAAACTCGCTTCGGCCAGCAAGTGCGGCGGTCTTCGGATCTGGGCCCTCGACATCGGCGAGCTGCTCGAGATCGCCCACCGGGAGGTCCCTAGGCAGCTCACCGACGAGGAGTGCCGCCAGTACCTTCACGTAAACCAGTGCCTGCAGGCGTGAGTCAGATCCAGTCCCGGGTCTGCGCCGTGCCCCGGCAGGGAACTAGCACGCGCTGGCCGCCACAGCTCGCCAACGTGTGTCTGGAAGACGTGTCGGTCCAGCAGGGACGAGCGTGAGTCAATCGGCAGGTAGCCTCGCCAGACCTTGTCCTCGTGCCGCAGACCTAAACCTCCGGTATGACCGCCGATGGCCACATCCTATCTACACGGCGGGCTCGCCCCTGCGGCGCCGGCTCCCGGGTGCGCCCAATGACCGGGGGACACGCCGAGACGAGCGATCCAATGCACGTCGAGGCCGCACTTCGTGCAGTTCGGCACCCAGGTCTCGCGCTCCCGCTCGAGGTCGGCCTTCACCTTCAGGAGCTCGAGTCGGAGCATCTTGGCGTGGACGGTGACCGGATGAGATGCGCCGCCGGCGGCGGTCGCCTCATCGACGAGTTCGTCGGCCTTCGTAGCCTGCTCGCTCAGGACCTGGACGGCGTGCTCGAGGATCTCGCGCTCCTGCCACGCCATGCTCGATTCCATTCGCCCCAGATTCGCCCCAACGGATCGCGTCGCGTCGACGGCCCGCGCGAGCGAAGTCGTGCACTACCTGCGCCGTCAGCTGCACAGATGTCGCTCCGGGGGTGGGACTCGAACCCACAACCTACGGATTAACAGTCCGCCGCTCTGCCAATTGAGCTACCCCGGAGTGAGCCGAGGCAGTCTACCAACGGCCTCGGATTGGACTAGGCTCAGGTCATGCGGTTCAGGACAGGTCTCGTGGTGGGCGGGGTGATCGGCTACATCGTCGCGCGCGAGCTCACGAAACAGGATCCGGACGACGACCGGCCGCCCGGCGTTCGGGAGGCGATGGCGCGTCATCCGTCCAACCGCATCGCCGTGCACGGACGGCGCATCGCCGAGAAGGCGGGCTGGAAGAGCGTCGAGGCGATCCAGCGGGCACGTGCGAACATCCAGCGACGGCTCGACCCCGACGTCGACGACATCTCGCTGAACTGACGTCCGGGTTCGACCCGCCCGGACCCTACTCGAGGTAGTCGCGCAGCTTCTGCGAGCGCGAGGGGTGGCGGAGCTTCGACAGGGTCTTCGACTCGATCTGCCGGATCCGCTCCCGGGTGACCCCGAACTCGCGGCCCACCTCCTCCAGCGTGCGCGGGTGGCCGTCGAGGAGCCCGAACCGGAGCTGGATGACCTTCTTCTCACGTTCGGACAGGGTGTGGAGCACCGACTCGAGCTGCTCCTGCAGCAGGATGAAGCTGGCCGCGTCGACCGGGACCACGGCGTCCGAGTCCTCGATGAAGTCGCCGAGGTGTGAGTCCTCCTCCTCCCCGATCGGGGTCTCGAGAGAGACGGGCTCCTGGCTCACCTTCAAGATCTCGCGCACCTTGTCGGCGGGGATGCCCATCTGCCGCCCGATCTCCTCCGGGAGCGGCTCGCGGCCGAGGTCCTGCAGGAGCTGTCGCTGGATGCGGACGAGCTTGTTGATCGTCTCGACCATGTGCACCGGGATGCGGATCGTGCGGGCCTGGTCGGCGATCGCGCGCGTGATCGCCTGGCGGATCCACCACGTCGCGTACGTCGAGAACTTGTACCCCTTGGAGTAGTCGAACTTCTCGACCGCGCGGATCAGCCCGAGGTTGCCCTCCTGGATCAGATCGAGGAACAGCATCCCACGACCGACGTACCGCTTCGCGATCGAGACCACCAGGCGCAGGTTCGCCTCGATCAGCTTGCGCTTCGCGAGCTGTCCGTCGCGTTCGACGCGGCGCAGGAAGTCGTCGAGCGCCTCGCGGGTCTTCGGCTTGTAGCTCTTGCCGATCCGGTCCCGCCCGATCCCCTCGACCTTGCCGAACTTCTCGACCTGGTGATCGCGGATCGCGACCACCGACTCGGTCACCAGGCGAAGCCGCTTCTGGTCGACCCGATCCTCCTCCTCGGTCAGCTCGCGGAGCACGGTCGCGAACTCCCCCGCCTCGATCCGCCGGGCGAGATCGACCTCCTGGGCCGCCGTGAGCAGCGGGACCTTGCCGATCTCCTTCAGGTACATCCGTACGGGGTCGTTCGTGGGTGCCTTCAGGAGATCCACGTCGAGCTGGCGCTGCGCGGACCCGTCGACCTCGTCGCCGGGGACCTCGATGACCTCGATCCCCTCGCCGCGAAGGTGCTCCTCGACCTGTGTCAGGAACTCCTCGACCTGTTCGGGCGTGAAGTCGTCGACGGGAACCGATTCGAGCAGGTCGTCCGAGGTCACGAAGCCGCGCTCACGCCCGCGGGCGGTGATCTGTTCCTTCGCTTCTTCCAGACCCAGGTCGCGGGTGACTTCGGTCAACGCTCTCGCTCCCATACGCGCCAGGTGGGAAACGTCGGGAAGTGTACGAGACGTGAACGCCCGTGACCCGCTGGGGGTAGCACGCGATCTGGAACCGCTCCGACGCCCGGTCGTCAGGCCGCGTCGTGGCCGCGTTCCCGCAAACGACGCAGCTCGCCGTCGGCCGCGATCAGCCGCTGGAACATCTCGTCGTACCGCGGGTCGGTCACCGGGTTCATCTTCTGCAGCTCCCGACGGAGCGCGGCGCTGCGTCGTCGCAGGAGGAATTCCTGGAGCCTCACCCAGACCTCCTCCGCGTAGCCGGGGAGCAGATCGCCGTCGAGCGGCTCGAGCGCCAACGCCGTGAGCGCCTGGACGTCCTCCTCGTCACCGCCCTCGGCGTCCGAACCGCTCACGCGGCCGTCGGTCTCCCGGAGCAGGTGCAGCAGCTCTCGGTGCCGGGTCGTCCGGAAGTGCTCGTCGGTCAGGCGCGGCGCGATCCGACCGAACGCCTCCTCGTCGCGTGCGAGGATCCTGAGCATCTCCCGCTCGACCTTCTCCTGCGCCGAGGCCCGCTTGACTGCCTGCTGAACCTCGACGGGGCGTCCCGAGAGCCGCCGGTCGATCGCGAGGACGACCGACCCCTCCGAGACGCCGGCGAGCTCCGCGAGCAGGTGCGCGTACTCGCTCTGCCGGACCGGGTCGGCGAGCTGTTCGAGCAGCGGGACGGCCGCGGCGACCGAGGCGCTCTGGCCTTCGATCGTCGAGAGATCGTGACGGCCCACGGTCCGCCGCACCATGTATTCGACGAGCGGGACGGCCGTTGTTGCGAGCTCGCGGAGGGCCTCGGCGCCGTGCCTGTCGACGAAGTCCGCCGGGTCCAGGCCCTCCGGCAGGATCAGGACGACCGGCTGGACCGGGAACCGCTCGACGAACTCGAAGGCGCGTTCGGCGGCGCGCGCACCCGCGTCGTCCGAGTCGAAGGCGAGCACCATCCGCTGCGCGAACCGCGACGCGAGCCGGAAGTGCCCCTCTCCGAGCGCGGTCCCGCACGTCGCGACCGTGTTCGTCACGCCGGCCCGAACCATCGCGATCACGTCGGTGTAGCCCTCGACGAGGTACAGCTCGCCGAGCTTGGTGGCCGACGCCTTGGCGCGCTGCAGGTTGTAGAGCACCTCGGCCTTTCGGTACACCGGCGTCTCGGGCGAGTTCAGGTACTTCGGACCCTCGTCGCGCCCGCTGCCGCCGGGCAGGATCCGCGCGCCGATCCCGACCGCTTTGCCGGAGAGGTCGTGCACCGGGAACGTGATCCGGCGGCGGAACCGGTCGCGGACGTTGCCCTCCTGGTCCTTGATCGCGAGGCCGGCCTCGACCAGGAGCTCGGCCGAGAGCGACTTCACCAGCCGCCGGAGCAGGAAGTCCGGATGGGCGGGCGCGTACCCGATCTCGAACTCGGCGGCCACGTCACGGTCGATCCCGCGGGACTCGAGGTACGCGCGGGCCTCCTCCCCCTCCTTGGCTTCCAGGAGCGTGCGGTGGTACAGCTCGAACGCGGCCTCGTTCGCCCGGACCAACGCCTGGCGTTTGGACGCGACGCGGCGTTCGGCGGGCGTGTCGCCCTCGTAGCGCAGGGTGACGCCCGCATCCTTGGCCAGACGCTCGACCGCCTCGGAGAACTCGAGGTGCTCGACGTCGCGAAGGAACCCGATCGCGTCGCCGCCCTTGCCGCAGCCGAAGCAGTGGTACAGGCCCTTGGAGGGCGAAACGCCGAACGACGGCGTCTTCTCCGTGTGGAACGGACACAGCCCCACGAAGCGGTCGTGTCCGGCCTTCTTCAGCGTCAGGTAGCCGGAGACGAGCTTGACGATGTCCGTGCGCTCGCGGACCGCGGCGACGTCCTCGTCCCTGATCCTGCCGGCCACGTTCCTCCCCTCACCTCGCGCCGGCTACAGCAACCAGCGTTGGGGAAGGAACAGCTGCTCGTAGATCCGCAGAGCGTACCGGTCCGTCATGCCGGCGATGTAGTCGGCGACACGGGTCGGCAGGTCTCCCGGCGCCCGATGGTACTCCTGCGGAACCTCCTCGGGGTGATCGAGATAGTGCGCGAACAGGCTCCGGACCATCGAGATCGCCTTGTCCTGCTCGGAACGGGCCTCGTCTCGCAGGTAGACGTGGTCGAACAGGAACTCGCGCAGCGCGTCGAGCGCCCGGAAGACGTCGTCAGACAACCCGATCTCGGGTCCGTTGGCGCTGCGGCCGACGAGGTCGGTCACCAAGGTGTTGATCCGGGACGAGTGCGTGGCGCCGAGTACCTCGAGGGGCGCGGCGGGCAGCTCCGCCTGCTCGATGACGCCGGCCCGCACCGCGTCGTCGACGTCGTGGTTCACGTATGCGATGCGGTCGGCGAACCTCACGAGCTGCGCCTCCGGCGTCGACGGCGGGGGCATCGACCAGGTGTGGTGCACGATGCCGTCGCGGACCTCCCAGGACAGGTTCAGGCCCTGCCCGTCGTTCTCGAGGTGGTCGACGATCCGCAGGCTCTGCTCGTTGTGGCGGAACGGCCTCCCCAGGAACGGCGTGAGGGCCTGCTCGCCCAGGTGCCCGAACGGCGTGTGTCCCAGGTCGTGGCCGAGCGCGATCGCCTCGGTGAGGTCCTCGTTCAGGCGGAGCGCACGGGCGGCGGTCCGGGCGATCTGGCTCACCTCGAGCGTGTGGGTGAGCCGGACGCGGTAGTGGTCACCCTCGGGGGCGAGGAACACCTGCGTCTTGTGCTTCAGACGCCGGAACGCCTTCGAGTGCACGATGCGGTCCCGGTCCCGCTGGAAGCAGGTCCGGAGGTCGTCCTGTGGCTCGTCGTGCTCTCGGCCCTTGCTCGCCGAGGCGAGCGTCGCGGTCGGCGACAGCGTCTCGCGCTCGATCTCCTCGGAACGTTCTCGGGGCACGGCCACTCGCCGATACTACCGTCGAGCTCCGACGCACCTTATCCGCGGACCCGCAGTACGATCGGCGCTTCGATGTGGGGTCGTCGCGACCCCGTCCCCTGCCCGAGGAGGCTCGGATGAGAGGCGTTCGGATGCGCGTCCTGGTGGGTCTCGTGGCGCTGTCGTTGCTCGCGGTCGCGTGCGGGGGCGACGCGAACGACGCGGGGGGTTCGACTGGGGCCGGTCCCACCGGTGCGACCGCTGCCACCGGAGCCACGGACTCGGGTGACGACCCCGGCGCGGGGAGCCTGTACGGAGGCTCGAAGGAGATGACCGGCGCCACCGGAGCGACCGGCGCGGAGGACGCCGACGTCTCGGTCTCCCTCAACAACTACCTGTTCGATCCCGGCACCGTGAAGGTCGGCAGCGGCGACGTCGTCGCCGTTCGCAACGGCAACGCGCGGACCCCGCACACGTTCACGGTCGTCGGGGAGGACGTCGACCTCGAGCTCGCGCCGCTCACGACCGAGACCGTGACGATCGACCTGGCGCCGGGGACGTACCAGCTGATCTGCCGGTTCCACGAATCCCTCGGCATGACGGCGACGCTGAAGGTGAGCTAGGAACCCGGCCGGCTCAGCGCCCGAACAGCCGGTAGTAGACGTACGCGAGCGTCTCGCGAAGGTAGCCCCCGAACCGCGTCCCCTCCGTCCGAGCCGCCGAGTGCCACGTGGCCGACGCGTACGCCTCCAGGCCGAGATCGGACGCCATCCGCTTGATCCGAAGGTTGTGCCAGGGATCCGAGACGAGGAACACGGCCTCCATCCCCCGCTCGCTCATCCACGCCGCGGCCGCCTCAAGGCTCTCGAACGTGGTCGAACCTACCGGCGACGCCACCACGACATCCGAGGGGACACCCTGCGAGACCAGCCACTCGCGCCCCGCCTCCGCCTCCGTCGTCCGGTCGCCGGGTGCGCCGCCGCCGAGCACCAGGATCGTGTCTGCTCGGCCCTCCTCGTACAGCAGCCTCGCGTGTTCGAGCCGGCCCTCGAACACCGGCGACGGATCGCCGTTGTACTGCGCGGCGCCCAGGACGAGGATCGCGTCCACGTGTTCGATCGTGCTGGCGTCGTCCGTGTGCGCCGCGCGCCAGACGGCGATCCCCGTGCCCGCGAACGCGATCACGATCACCGCGCCCACCGCGGCGATCGCGATCAGCACGGGGTGTCGACGGACCGCCTCCATGAAGGCGATGCTAACAACGCCTCCCACGAACACCGGCGGTGGGCAACGAGCTCCCCCTTCGGGCGCGAGATCTCTCTACGTGCGTGCAACGCCGGCGAGTGCGAGCAGGTCGAGGAACTCGCGATGGTCGAATCCCCGACCCAGGATCGCCCTCGGGTCACACATGCCGCCCTCGTCCCAGGTGAGGACCCACACGCGATTGGGACCGCCGGCGAGACGCCCCGTCCAGCCGCCGACGAGCTCGACCGTCCCGGCGTCGGGGAGACCCTCGCCGAACTCGCCCGGGATACCGGCGAACGCGTGCAGCTCCCGTCCCGCCTCGTCGCGGAAGCCAAGCCGCAGACCGATCCGATCCGGATAGCGCTCCTCGAACGTGCCCGTCCGCTCGAACCCCGGCGGGGTGACGAAACTCACCTCACACACGTTCCGTTGCGCGGTCGGCATGGGTTGCGTCGCTGCCCCGCCCCCACACGCCACGAGCGTCAGCACACCCGACACGAAGGCCGCGGCGTTCCGTCCACCCGTCACGGGAGCGACTCCGCCACCGGACCGAGCAGGGGGCCCGTTCCGTCGGGGCTGGCCTCCTGCCCCAGGCCCGCGTAGAGCCCGCCGAGGCTGCGCACCCGCGCGGGCAGGATCGTCGCCTCGTTCCCCAACGTCGCGGCGAGTTCGGCGAACGCTTGGGCGCCCTCCTCGGTACGGAACGCGCTCACGAGCGCGAACTCACCAGGCTCACCCGACTGCTGACGGAAGCCCTGGAATTGCGCGACCGGCACCACGTAGTAGCCCTGGAGATCGCCGAAGGCGAGCGCCGCGTTGGCCGCCTCGGCCTCCGCCCGGCTCGAGAAGACCCCTCCCACGACGGCGAGCAGCAGCTCGCCCGCTCCGGTATCCGCCCGCACCATGGGACGGATAGGAGGACCGTTCGGCGACCGAATGGGCGCCTTCCCGGCGGCGGCGGCAATCACTCCCGCCGAGGCCGTCATGCCGACCACGAGTCCGACGACGATCGCTTGTCTCCGCTTCATCGATGCCTCCTCCGGGAACTCAGTAGTTGGTGGCGTACTGGAAGTGCATGGGGTCGCAGAATGCGAGTCCCCAGTACCAGCCGTGGTTCTGCCAGATCGATGCGTGATTCTTGTTGACCGTCGACGTGCACTTGCCCATGTACTCCTCGGCCGACGACACGTCGATGGCGATCCCGAACGCGTGGGTGCTCCATTCGTTGGAGTTTCGCTTGGCTCGGCACGCGTACCCGTAGATCCCGTGCTTGATGTACGGCTGCAGGTGGGCGTTCTGGATATGCCCGTAGACGTCGTTGTCCAGGTTGGTCGACTTCCCGCCCTTGTCCGAGACCATCGCCGTCGGACGACCACCGAGCTTGCGATGGAACCTGAACGAGTACGTCACCCCGTTGTCCGCCGCGGTCCACCTCATCGAGATCGCCCTGGCCTCCGCGTTGCACGGCTGCCCGAAGCGGTTGACGATCTGCGTGTACCCGCTCGGCCGCGACGGGTAGTTGACGTGCACGTCCCGCCAACCGAGCCGCGACCAGTGGAACGCGACGACCAGCGGCAGCACGACCGCGACCGGTATCGCGGTGCTGAGGAACCGGAGCCCTCCCCTTCCATGCGAAGCTGTCCGCACGAGTCACCTCCTCGGAACCAGGGGGAGGTGGGAGAGGTCTCGGAGCCTAGCGAACGCGCGTTCGACCGCGCATCGCCAAGGCGGGGGATTCGCGCGGCGAGCGAGGACCATTCCGCGCCGGGCGGGGCGGTCGCGTCAGAAGTTCGTGATGTTCCGCATCGAGGCCGTCACCTCGATGCAGACTCCGCCGAACCCACTGCGGCCTGGCCGGCGGCGAGGCGGGCCGTCTCGACCCGGAACGGCGAGCAGCTCACGTAGTCGAGACCGAGCTGGTGGCAGAACGCGACCGATGCCGGGTCGCCGCCGTGCTCGCCGCAGATCCCGATGTGCAGGCTGGCGTTCGCGGCCCGCCCCTCCTCCACCGCGATGCGCATCAGGCGACCGACCCCCGGCTGATCGATCGTGACGAACGGGTTGGCCGGCACGAGCTTGCGTTCCTCGTACATCCCGACGAACTTGCCTATGTCGTCGCGGCTGAAGCCGAATGCCGTCTGTGTGAGGTCGTTGGTGCCGAACGAGAAGAACTCGGCCGCCTCCGCGATCTCCCCCGAGGTGACCGTTGCGCGCGGGAGCTCGATCATCGTGCCCCACTCGAGGTGGTCGAGCTGAACACCCTCTGCCCGAAGCACCTCCGCCGCAACCGGTTCGAGCTCGGCGCGCATCTGCTCGAGCTCCGGCTTGGTCGCGACGAGCGGGATCATGATCTCGACCTTCGGGTCGCCGCCCTCCTGCTTGACCCGTGCCGCCGCCTCGCAGATCGCGCGGACCTGCATCGCGTAGAGCCCGGGCTTCACGATCCCGAGCCGCACCCCGCGCAGGCCGAGCATCGGGTTGGCCTCGTGGAGCTGGTCGACCTTGCCGAGGATCGCCCGGGCCTCGTCCAACCGCACCCGTTCGTCACGGAGCCGGACCTCGTCCTCGCCGCGCTCCTCGGCCCGGGCAACGCCGACGGCGAGCTCGACCTGGTTCGGGAGGAACTCGTGCAGCGGGGGGTCGAGCAGCCGGACGGTGACCGGCAGACCGTCCATGGCCCGGAAGATCCCGACGAAGTCCTCGCGCTGCAGCGGCAGCAAGGCGTCGTACGCCTTCTGCTCCTCCGCCTCGGTCTCGGCGAAGATCATCTGGCGCACCGCGCCGACCCGCTCCTCGCCGAGGAACATGTGCTCTGTCCGGCACAGCCCGATGCCCTCGGCGCCGCGCGCGCGCGCGTTGCTCGACTGGTCCGGCGTGTCGGCGTTCGCGCGGACGCGCAGACGCCGGCGCGCGTCCGCGACGCTCATCAGGCGCTCGAAGGCCTTCCAGATCTTCTCCCCGCGGGCCTCCTCATCGCCGGATCGCGCCTTCTCGAGCACGGACTCCTCGAGGGGTAGCTCCCCCACGTACACGTTGCCCGTGAAGCCGTCGATCGTGACGACCTCACCCTCCTGCACGGTCGTGCCGTCGGCGGTGAAGGTCTTGGCCGCCGGGTCGAGCTTGATCGCGTCGGCCCCGCACACGGCCGGGATCCCCTCGCCTCGCGCCACCACCGCCGCGTGCGAGTTCGTCCCGCCGGCGCTCGTCAGGATCCCCTGCGAGGCGATCATGCCGTGGTAGTCGTCCGGCGTGGTCTCGCGTCGCACGAGGACGACCTTCTCCCCGGCGTTCGCGCGCTCCTGGGCGTCGTCGGCCGTGAACACCACCGCGCCGGTGGCGGCCCCGGGGCTCGCGTTGAGGCCCTTCGCGATCGGCTGGGCTCCGTCGGCCTTCACGCGGCGCTTGAAGAGCTCCTCGAGCCGGTTCGCGTCGACGCGGAGCAGCGCATCGTCCTCGTCGATCAGCCCCTCCTCGAGCATGTCGTAAGCCATGACCCACTCGGCGAACGCGGTCCGCTTGCCGATGCGCGTCTGCAGGATCCAGAGCTTGCCCTTCTCGATCGTGAACTCGATGTCGCACATGTCGCGGTAGTGCCGCTCGAGCGTTGCCATCACGCCCATCAGCCCGCGGTACGAGTCCGGGTCGATGCGTTCGAGCTCGGCGATGCGCTTGGTGTTGCGGATGCCTGCCACCACGTCCTCACCCTGTGCGTTCTCGAGGTAGTCGCCGTACGGGACCTTCTCGCCGGTCGCCGGGTCGCGCGTGAACGCCACGCCGGTCCCCGAGTCCTCGCCGCGGTTGCCGAAGACCATCGCGACGATGTTCACGGCCGTCCCCAGATCGTCGCTGATCTTGTTCTGACGCCGGTAGTCGATCGCCCGCCTCCCGTTCCACGATCCGAAGACGGCGGCGATCGCCAGGCGGAGCTGATCCATGGGGTCCTGAGGGAACTCCTCGGCGGTGTTCTCGCGGTAGATCACGCGGAAGCGTTCGATCAGCGCGCTCAGGTCGTCCGCGTCCAGGTCGGTATCCTGCGCGTTCGGGCCCTTCGCCGCCTTGGCCTCGTCGAGCGCGTGCTCGAACGCGTCGGCCGGCACGTCCATCACGATCTTGCCGAACATCTGGATGAACCGGCGGTAGGCGTCCCGGGCGAAGCGGACGTCGCCATCCGTCTGCTTCGCGAGCCCCTCGACGGAGCGGTCGTTGAGGCCGAGGTTCAGGACGGTGTCCATCATCCCCGGCATCGAGAACTTCGCGCCCGACCGAACCGAGACAAGGAGCGGGTCGTCGGGGTCGCCGAGCGTCTTGCCCATCGCGTCCTGGAGACCGCGCAGGTGCTCCCCCGCCTCCTCGAGCATCTCGGGCGGAGCACCGCCCTGCGCGAGGAACGCCAGGCACGCCTCGGTGGTGATCGTGAAGCCGGGCGGGACCGGCAGGCCCATGTTGGTCATCTCGGCGAGGTTGGCTCCCTTGCCGCCGAGGAGGTCCTTCATGTCCCGGTTGCCTTCGGAGAAGTCGTAGACGTACTTGGTCATCAGCGATGCCTCCGGCGCGAGATGGGTTCGGACCGGACCAGTCTACGGACGTGACGGAGGCAACCGCGCGCCGGGCGAGCTCGGGCTAGGCGGACGGAGCGTCGTGGGTGTCCTCGCCCGCGACGAACGTGCACGCCATGCGCAGGCAGCGCTCGACGGTGTCGTGGTCGCCGTCCAGGAGCGCCTCGTAGGCGAGGTTCAGCCACCCGGAGCTCTTCTGCGCCAGCTCGACATCGTCGGAGAGGAGCGAACGCCCCGAGCACAGGACCTCGAGCACCGGCCGGTAGGCCACGCTGAGGACGGCGGCGGCCCTGGCATCGAACCGGGCGATCGGGTCGGGCGGGTTTCGGAGCGCCTCGCGCTCGGCCGCGGCGCATTGGTCGAGCAGAGCGTGGTAGGCCACGTCGATCTCCTCGGCCGGGGCGCCCTCGGTGGCGTTGCCGATGAGGGCCCGGATGCTTCGCGTGGTCTGAACGAGGATGCCGTCCATGAGAGGAGCCTAGTGTCGTCCCCCGCCCGGCGTCGGCACCATCGGCCGCGCGACCCGAAATGGAGGCGAGAGGCCTAGGACGTTCGGTACGCGATCAGCCACATGCCGGGCCCAGAGCCCTCAGGCCGCGGCCGTCTGAAGCTCTTCGAGCGTGGTCGGGTCGCTGGCGAACAGCACCGTCACGGTGTTGCCGTCGGGTTCGAGGACCGTGGCGGGGCCGTCCCCCTGGTCGATCCACTCGGTCATCGAGGCGGCGAACTCCTCCGCATCACGGGCGGAATCCCAGACCGTGGACAGCTCGACCGCGGTGTCGGTCCCGTTCGACCACGCGCGGTACGTACCGCCGTCCCACCCGGCGGCCGCGGCGCCGGCCTGCGAACCGTCGAGCCGCAGGCCGAGCGCGATCTGCAGCCACGCCTCGCCGATCGACATCACGTCGAGGTCCTCCCATCCCGGTCCCAGCTCCGCCGAAAGGTCCGGCACGTCGACCGGGGTGGGCGCGTCGTTCGGGTAGCGCTCGGGGTGGATGATCTGCTCGGTCGAGGTGGGGAGGTCGACGAACGCCTCGTCGACCGCATCGAGACCGCCTCGAGCCTCGAGCGCCCCGATGAACCGCATCCCCTGGTCGTACGGCCATGCCTGGAGCCGAGCCACGAACAGCGGCACGCCCTCGGTCGACGTGTCCTGCCCCGCGGCCTCGATCCCGACCTGCACCTGTTCGGACACCGTGAGGAACGTACGCGCCCACCGCAGCATGAAGAACGTCGCGTTGCCCTCGACCAGCCCGATCGCGGCCGACGCGTCCTCGTCCTTGCACTCGGCGCCGAGCACGTCGAGCCGTTCGAGCCCGAACCGCTGGTCGTCGATCGCGTGCGTGAGCTCGTGCGCGAGCGTGATGCGTTCGAGCGGCGAGGGCGACCCGCTCCCCGTGAACTTCAGTTCGCCCGTCACGGTGTCGTAGTAGCCGATCACCTGGCTCGAGCCGTAGCTCTCGTAGGCGTCGCGGAGGCTGGTGCCGTGGGGGATCACACCGATCGTGCCCCACGCGGTGCTCCGTCGTGCGTATTGCCCCTCCGGGTAGGTGATGTCCGAGAACCTCACGATGTCACGGCCGATCTCCGCCTGCGACACAGGCTCGGCCACGACCCGTTGCGAGTAGTCGAACCCCCGGATCTGCGCCACCTGCCGCATCACCTGCGCGATCACGGCGGGCGTCGGCCCCTCTACGGCGACGTCCGACCCGGCGTCGGGCTTGGGTTCGGGCACCTCGCACAGACGCTTCTCGGCGGCGGCTGCAGAATCCGGTCCGCCGGGCGCCGGCGAGGGGACCTCGGGCGATGCCGGCACCGGCTCGACCGAGGTCTCGGGGGCGGACACCGGGTCGCCGGGCAGATCGGTTCCCCCGGTACAGGCCCCGAGCGTGAGCCCGAGGACGGCCGCCAGGGCGCCGGCGCGGAGCCTCATCGGCGCCTCGGTACCACGACGCTTGCGACGGCCAGGCCGGCCGCGAGGAGCGAGAGGGCGCTCGAGAACCACAGTAGTCCTATCGACCGCAGGGAGCCGAGCGATGAGGCCATGAGCGCGATCGCCGCCGCGAGCATCACCGCGAAGGCGGCCGCATACAGGCTCACCCAGCCCCGTCGTCTCGGCTCGTCCATCGTCTAGAGGCGTTCGGCGAGGTAGCCCACGAGGTTCTCGACCGGGATCCGGTCCTGGGCCATCGAGTCCCGCTCGCGGACGGTGACCCGGCGGTCCTCGAGCGTGTCGAAGTCCACGGTCACGCAGAACGGCGTGCCCACCTCGTCCTGACGGCGGTACCGGCGACCGATCGAGCCGGCATCGTCGAAGTCGCACATCCACTCTCGCTTGACGAGGTCGAACACACCCGCCGCATCCGGCGCGAGCTGTTCGTTGCGCGAGAGCGGCAGGACCGCGACCTTGGTGGGCGCCAGATCCCGGTGCAGGGCGAGGTACCTGCGCTTCTCGGTGTCACCCTTGGCGGTGGGCGCCTCCTCCTCCCGATACGCGTCCACGAGCGCGGTGAGCAGGATGCGATCGACACCGGCGGCGGGCTCGACCACGTAGGGGAGGTAGCGCCGATCCTGCTCCTGGTCGAAGTAGGTCAGGTCCTCGCCGCTCGCCTGCTGATGCGCCTTGAGATCGAAGTCGGTGCGGTTCGCGATGCCCTCGACCTCCTGCCACCCGAACGGGAACTCGTACTCCACGTCGGAGGCGGCCTTCGCGTAGTGCGCGAGCTCGTCGGGCTCGTGCGGACGCAGGCGCAGCTTCTCCTTGCGGATCCCGAGGTCGACGTACCACTGCAACCGCTCGGTGACCCAGTACTCGAACCACTCGTCGTCGGTGCCGGGCTCGACGAAGTACTCCATCTCCATCTGCTCGAACTCGCGCGTGCGGAAGATGAAGTTCCCCGGTGTGATCTCGTTGCGGAACGACTTGCCGATCTGCGCGACGCCGAACGGGATCTTCTTCCGCGAGGTCTGCTGGACGATCGCGAAGTCGACGAACATCCCCTGCGCCGTCTCGGGTCGAAGGTAGGCCTCGCTCGACTCGTCCTCGACCGGCCCCATATGGGTCTTGAACATCAGGTTGAACTGCCGGGGCTCCGTGAATCGCTTCTGGCCGCAGTTCGGACAGGTGGGGTCCTCGCCCAGGTGATCCTGGCGGAAGCGCTGGTGGCAGCTCAGGCACTCCACGAGCGGGTCGTGGAACCCGGCCACGTGACCGCTTGCCTCCCACACCTTCGGCGACATCACGATCGCGGCCTCCAGGCCGACGACGTCGTCGCGGAGCTGGACCATCGAGCGCCACCAGGAGCTGCGGATGTTGCGGCGGAGCTCGACGCCGAGGGGGCCGTAGTCCCACGACGAGCGCAGTCCACCGTAGATCTCGCTGGACTGGAAGGCGATCCCACGCCGCTTGGCGAGGGACGTGACGACCTCCATCAGGTCGGCCACGGGGTTCCTCCTCTCTCCCGGCCGCTGGCTGCGGCCGCTGGCGTGCCCTCCAGTCTACGGGTCGGCCCGACCGCGCTGCGCCGATCCGTGTGGAGAGATGACGTCGTTGCGGACTAGCCGGTCGGCTCGTTCCACGGCCCGACCCCGCCGAGGCGCTGGATCGTCACCCGCGTCACGAAGCCGGGGGGTGGGTCCGGCATCGGTGGGAACGTGACGTCGGGACCGAGATACGTGTGCGCCAGCCGCTGGAGGACCTCCGGTCCCCCGCCGTCCGTGACCCGCGCGGTCCCGTAGATCACGAGGTACTCGTGTAACCCGTACGGGGTGACCCGGTCGGTCTGGATCGAGATCGTGATGCGGGGGTCACGTCGCAGGTTCCGGAGCTTCCGTTGGTCCGGGAGCGTGGCGAAGATCACCTCGTCGCCCTCGAGGCCCACCCACGCCAGGGTGGTCTGCGGTCGACCGTCGGGATCGATCGTCGTGACGTGGGCGAGCGCATCGCTCTCGATGACCCCACGTGCCTCTTCCGGGACTCGCACCGGTCTATCCGGAGTCGTTCTCGGCGATGGCCCCGAACCGTCGCGACCGCTTCTGGTAGTCGCGGATCGCCTCGTACAGCTGCTCGCGATCGAAGTCCGGCCAGTACACCGGCGTGAAGTACAGCTCGCTGTACGCGGCCTGCCAGAGGAGGAAGTTGCTGATCCGCTCCTCGCCGCTGGTCCGGATGATCAGGTCGGGATCCGGCATGTCGGCATGGTACAGCCGCCGCGAGATCGACTCGGGCGTGAGCTTCTCGCCCTTCAGGCGGCCCGCGTCGTGGTCGGCGATCAGCCGCTTCACCGCGTCGACGACCTCGACCCGCCCGCCGTAGTTGAACGCGATCGTGAGCGTCATGCCCGTGTTGTGACGCGTGAGCGCCTCGGAGATCTCCATCTCCTTGAGCACCGAGCGCGGCACCTTCCAGTCGCGCCGGCCGAGGAAGCGGACGCGGACGTTCATCCGGTGGAGCTCGTCCCGCCGCCGGCGGAGCAGCCCGCGGTTGAAGCCCATCAGGAACGCGACCTCCGCCTTGGGTCGCTTCCAGTTCTCGCTCGAGAACGCGAACATCGTGAGCCACCCGAGACCGAGCTCGTTCGCCCCGACGACCGTGTCCCACATCGCCTCCTCGCCGGCCGTGTGGCCGTCGGTCCGGGGCAGCCCGCGGAGCCTGGCCCACCGACCGTTGCCGTCCATCACGATGCCCACGTGGTTCGGCAGGCGCTCGTGGTCGAGGTCGTGGAGGTAGGTACTCACGTCGTCAGGCTCCTGGCGAGGATCGGCAAGCTCTTCATGCGGCGCTCAAGGTGGTACTCGGTGAAGCCGAACAGCAGCGAACGGGACTCGCGCCTCACACTGGTATCGGCCTGAACGTCGCCCGCCTCAAGCAGCCCGGTCCCGCCGAGGGTCGCGAGGAAGTCGAGCGCCTCGAGCGAGGCCGGGCCGGCGTCCAGGTCGGCGTCCGCGGCGCAGACCGCGCCCCCGAGGCCGCTCGCGAACCGTTCGGGGGCGGGAGCGCCGCAGACCGCGCACGTCGTGAGCGCCGGGTGGAACCCCGACAGCGACAGGAGCTTGAGCAGGAATGACTCGGCGACGGCGGCGGGGTCGGCCGGCCGGGCGTCGAGCGCCCGCATCCCGGTCAGCAGCAGCATGAACAGGCGGACGTTCCGCTCGTGCTCCTCGGCTACCTTGTCGACGGCCTCCAGCATGGTCTCTCCCGCGGCGAACAGTGCGAGATCCCCCCGCAGCGCCCGGAAGGGCGACACGATCTCGGCCTGGCTGACGGTGTCGAGCGAACCTCTCCCCCGGTAGACCATCAGGGAAACGTGCGTGAACGGCTCGAGCCGCGCGCCGAAGCGGGAGGTCGTCTTGCGGATACCCTTCGCCACGGCCCGGACCTTCCCCGAGCCCTGGGTCATCACCGTGACGATCTTGTCGGCCTCGCCCAGCTTGACCGAGCGCAGCACGACGCCCTGTTCCTTGTAGAGGGGCACGCGGGAATCGTAGCGCCGGGCACGTGCCGTTCCCGTGAGCGAACGTTGCGAAGTCGTGGAGATGCTGAGTGTTCGGCCCGGAGCCGGCCCCTAGGCGCCCATCGGGTGCCAGACGGTCTTGAACTCCATCAGCGCCGTGATCTCGTACGGGCTCTGGGCCTCGTCGGAGAAAGGATCGACGTCGCGGGCCCGGACCACCCGCTTCACGTTCTCGGCCGAGAGGCGTTCGGCCTCGGCCCGGTCGGCCGGGGCGACGCCCGACACGTCGATCGCGTTCACGTCCATGTGCCCGGCGAGCCAGGGGACGAGCTCCTCGGTCAGACCCGTGAGGATGTTCACGACGCCGCCGGGGATGTCCGAGGTCGCGAGCACCTCCCCGAGCGTGACGGCCGGCAGCGGCGACGGCTCGCTCGCGAGGACGACCGTCGTGTTCCCCGAAACGACGGCCGGCGCGAGCCGGGAGACCAGGCCGAGGAGCGACCGGTCGGGCGGAGCGACGACCCCGACGACGCCCGTCGGCTCGGGGATCGTGAAGTTGAAGTACGGCCCGGCCACCGGGTTGGTCGCGCCGAGGAGCTGGCCGATCTTGTCGGCCCACCCCGCGTACCAGACCCAACGATCGATCGAGGCGTCGACGCCCTTGCGTGGGTCCTTCGCGCCGGCGTCGGCGAGCTCGGCCTCGAACTGCGCGCGGCGCCCCTCCATCAGCTCGGCCACGCGATACAGGATCTGCCCCCGGTTGTACGCGGTCTTGCCCGCCCATTCCGGCTGGGCGGCGCGCGCGGCCCGGACCGCGTCACGCAGGTCCTTGCGCGATGCGCGCGCGGCGCGCGCCAGCAGACGGCCGTCGTGCGAGAACACCTCGTACGAGCGCCCCGACTCGCTACGAGGGAACTCGCCGGCGATGTACAGCTTCGCCGTTCGTCGGACCGGGACGCGCGCCCTGGTCGTCATCCGTCCAGCTCCAGGTACGGCTCCAGCCCGTGCAGACCACCCTCGCGCCCGAACCCGCTCTCCTTGTAGCCGCCGAACGGCGATGCGGGGTCGAACCGGTTGAACGTGTTCGCCCACACCACGCCCGCCTTCATCCGCTCGGCCATCCACAGGATCCGCGAGCCCTTCTCGGTCCAGATGCCCGCCGACAGGCCGTAGGGCGTGTTGTTGGCCTTCTCGACGGCCTCGGCCGGTGTTCGGAACGTGAGGATCGACAACACCGGCCCGAAGATCTCCTCGCGCGCGATCCGATGCGACTGCGAAACGTTCGTGAACAGCGTGGGGCGGAACCAGAAGCCTCGTTCGGGCAGGACGCACTCGGGTTGATACATCTCGGCGCCCTCGTCGACGCCGGCCGCCACGAGCTCCTCGATCTTGGAGAGCTGCGCCTTCGAGTTGATCGCGCCGATGTCGGTGTTCTTGTCGAGCGGGTTCCCGACGCGGAGCGTCTGGAGGCGGTCCTTCAGCTTCTCGAGCAGCGGCTCGAACACCGGCTCCTGCACGAGCAACCGCGAGCCCGCGCAGCACACGTGGCCCTGGTTGAAGAAGATGCCGTTGATCACGCCCTCGACGGCCTGGTCGAGCGGCGCGTCCTCGAACGCGATGTTCGCGGCCTTACCCCCGAGCTCCAGCGTGAGCCGCTTCCCGGTCCCGGCGACCGTCCGGCGGATGATCTTGCCCACCTCGGTCGAGCCCGTGAACGCGATCTTGTCGACGTCCTCGTGTTCGACGAGGTACGCGCCCGTCTCTCCGGCCCCCGTGATGATGTTCACCACCCCCGGCGGCAGATCCGCCTCCTGGATCACCTGCGCGAGCAGAAGCGCGGTGAGCGGCGTGGTCTCCGCCGGCTTCAGGACGACCGTGTTCCCCGTCGCGAGCGCGGGTGCGATCTTCCACGCGGCCATCAGCAAGGGGAAGTTCCACGGGATGATCTGACCCGCCACGCCGATCGGCTTCGGCGCGCGGTTCGGGAACGCGTAGTCGAGCTTGTCCGCCCAGCCTGCGTAGTAGAAGAAGTGCGCCGCGGCCAGCGGGAGGTCGACGTCCCGCGACTCCTTGATCGGCTTGCCGCCGTTCATCGTCTCGAGCACCGCGAACTCCCGGGCGCGCTCCTGGAGTTGGCGCGCGATCCGGTACAGGTACTTGGCACGCTCGCTCCCGGGGAGCTTGCGCCACCGATCCTTGGAGGCCTTGCGCGCGGTCCGGACCGCCAGGTCCACGTCCTCGGGGCCGGCGTCGGCGACCTCGGCGAGCGTCTCCTCGGTCGCGGGGCTGATCGTCTCGAACCACTTCCCGCTCTTGGGCTCGACGAACTCCCCGCCGATGAACAGGCCGTAACGGGGCTCAAGCTTGACGATGTCGGTCGACTCGGGCGCGTCGGCGTACTCCCAGACCGGCTCCCGCTCCTCCAGCGCGGACGACGCCTTCTTTGCTATGTCCGTCATGCCCACTCGATCTCGTCGAGGGTCACCGGCTCGAAGGACTTGAGCAGCGGCCGCGTCTCGGCGACGGCGTCGCGGAACAGGTCGGAGGCGCGAAACTCCTCGACCGCTTGGAGGCTCGGCCACGGCCCGAAGGTCTGGAAGACGTTCGGTCGCTCGCGATCACGCAGGAGCTGGGGGCGGGCACCACCGAAGCGCCCCATCGCCTCGTTCGCGAGCTTGGCCCACGCCGCGACGAACGCATCCTCCATCCCCGGCTTGACCACCCAGGTGCCGTGCGTCCAGACGTTCGTCATCGGTTCAGTCGATCGTGTACGAGACGGGGCCCTGGTAGCGGCCGGTACGCACCTTGTCGAGCATGGAGGGAAGAGTGGGTTCTCGGTATCTCACGGAAGAGACGCTAGACCAGTACATGCGGTACGTCACGCGTTGGAAGAAGGCCGGGCGACCGCTGCCCGTGGAGTGGCTGGCCACCTACCCCAGAGTCGAAACCAACCGGCCGACCCGTGCCACGTCTTCTAGCTCGTCCCCGCAGAGGTCTGGCAGACCGCGTAGGGTCCATGCCCAACGGTACGCGCCACGACGACCCCGCCGCGTAGCACTTCGCACACAATCTTGCCGGGTCCGCCCCTCTCGCGCTGACCGGCGATGGTCACCACGTCGAACCCGCCAACATGAACGCTGTGCCGCCACGGAAGGCCTACGTGGACTGTGCTCGTGCCGGCCCAGGTCCCCCAGGTGACCAGTGCACGGCCGCCGCCCTTGACACGAACGGCCCATCCGCCGCCGCCCGCGAGTGCTGACGATGCTGAAATCACGAGCAGTGCCGCAACGACCATCGCTGCTAGTGCCTTCTTCATCGTGTCCTCTCTTCCCTTCGCTCGCTAACCCACCCCCACACCCACAAAGAAGATGCGTGAGCACGGCGTCCACGGCTAGGCCACCACGCCCCTGAGGTAGTTATCGGCACCAACAAAGGCCAGCCTGAATGCTGTAGCCTCGCGTCCGCTACCGAGAGTCAGTCAATCGTGTAGTAGTCGGGGCCCTGGTAGCGGCCGGTACGCTCCTTGTCGATCTGCATCAGCACGTCGTTCAGCAGGGTCGACGCGCCGATCCGGAACCTGTCGGGCGTCATCCACTCCGGCCCGAGCGTCTCGTAGACCAACACGAGGTACTGGATCGCCTGCTTCGAGGCTCGGACGCCGCCCGCGACCTTGACGCCCACGGCGCGTCCCGTCTCGTGGAGGAAGTCGCGCGCGGCCTCCATCATGCACAGCGCGGAGGGCAGCGTCGCGCTCACGCCGATCTTGCCGGTCGAGGTCTTGATGAAGTCGACGCCGGCGGCCATCGCGAGCACCGACGCCTGCCGGATCCGGTCGTACGACCCGAGCTCGCCGGTCTCGAGGATCACCTTGAGGTGGGCGTTCCCCGCGGCCTCGCGAGCCGCGACGATCTCCTCGAAGCACTGCGCGTACTGCCCGCCCAGGAAGTAGGAACGGTTCAGGACGATGTCGACCTCGTGAGCGCCGAGGTCGACGACCTCGCGGATCTCGGCCAGCCGGGGGCCGAGTGGTCCGAGACCGGCCGGGAACGCCCCGGCGACGCTCGCCACCTTCACGCTCGTCCCCTTCAGCTGCCCGAGCGCGACCGGCACGAGATGCGGGTAGAGGCAGACGGCGGCCACCGAAGGGATCGAGGGGTCGACCGGGTTCGGGCGCACCGCCTTCGCGCACATCGCGATGACCTTGCCGACGGTGTCAGTCCCCTCCAACGTCGTGAGGTCCATGCAGCGGATCGCGAGGTCGAGCGCCCACAGCTTCGACTCGCGCTTGATCGAGCGCTTCGCCAGTGAGGCGGCCCGCTCCTCGAGCCCGACCGCGTCCACGGCCGGCACCCGCGCGAGCAGCCTCGAGGCGTCCTTGGGCGCGTAAAGCGCCGGACCGGGGCGCGAGCGCTCGATCTCGGCTGCCTGGGACATCGCCCGCCATGGTACGGCCAGGGCTCGGCTGGCGGCTATCTGCGCACCCGGCGCCGAACGCGGCGGCGGCTATCCTCTGCCGGACCGATCTCGGGAGGCAGGATGAGGAAGCTCGTGCTCGTGCTGGTCGCGGTGTGCGCCCTCGGGCTCACGGCGTGCTCGTCGGACGACGGTGGCGGAAGCACCGGTGCCGAGACCGGTTCCACCGGGACGACCGAGAACGGCGACTGCGCCGACCTGACGGGCGAGGACGCGACCTTCACCATCACGATCTCGGACTTCGCGTTCGACCCGAACTGCTTCACCGCTAGCGCCTCCCAGGGCATCTCGATCGTGAACCAGGACGCCGCCGACCACACCTTCACGATCACCGGAACGGATATCGACGTCCCGATCGCCGCAGGCCAAACCTTTAACGGCGAGCCGATCTCGGGAGCCGCGAGCCTCGGGACCTACGACCTCCTTTGCACGCTCCATCCCACGATGACGGGGCAGGTCACGATCGTCGAGTAGGGCGGGTCAGAAGCCGAGACGCTGGAGGGCCTTCGGGTCGCGCTGCCACTCCTTCAGCACCTTGACGTGCAGGTCGAGGAAGACCCGGTGCCCGAGGACGCGTTCGATCTCCTCGCGCGCGCGCGAGCCGATCGTCTTGAGGGTCTCGCCACCCTTGCCGATCACGATGCCCTTCTGCGAATCGCGCTCGACGATCAAGGACGCGTGGATCTTCGTGAGGGTGTCCGACTCCTCGAGCTCCTCGACCACGACGGCGATCGAGTGCGGGACCTCCTGCCGGGTGACCGCGAGCGCCTTCTCGCGGACGATCTCGGCCAGGCGCACCTCGAGTGGCTGATCGGTGACCGCGTCGGTCGGGTAGTACGCCGGGCCCTCGGGCAGGCGGTCGACCAGCAGGTCGAGGAGCACCCCGACGCCGAGTCCGGTCTTGGCCGAGACCGGGACGATCTCGTCCCAGTCCCCGAGCGCCGCGGCGGCCTCGAGCTGCGGGACCTCGTCGCGGTTGCGTAGGACGTCGAGCTTATTCACCGCGCAGATCTTCGGGCCGGCGAAGTCGCGCAGCTGGCGTTCGAACACGAAGGCGTCGCCCCGGCCCACGCCCGCCTCGGCGTCCACCACCTGCACGACCCCGTCGACACCCTGCGTCGCCTCGCCGACGAGGTCGTTGAGCCGCGATCCGAGGAGCGTCCGCGGCTTGTGGAACCCCGGGGTGTCCGTGAACACGACCTGGTAGTCGTCGCTCGACAGGACGGCGCGCACGCCCCGGCGCGTCGTCTGCGGCTTGTCGGAGACGATCGCGACCTTTCGACCGACGAGCGCGTTTACGAGCGTGGACTTCCCGGTGTTCGGCCGCCCGATCACGGCGACGAACCCGCTCCGGAACGTCCCCTCCGCCTGCGTCACGTCATCCCGGGGGGCTACCGTTCGCGCTCGCTCCTTGAGCCCCCCGCGCCCTTCGCAAGGTTCGACGGTCCGAACGCGTGCGGCAGGATCTCGGTCAGCCGCCACACCGCCCGCTCGCCGGTGCCCGACTCGACCGTGACCGGCATGTTGGGGCCGAACTCGTTCAGCACCTGCCGGCACCCGCCGCACGGCGGCGTCGGCTCGCCGGCGCGGGTGACGACCGCGACCGCGTCGATCGACCGCTTGCCGGCGTTGACCGCGGCGGCGACCGCGTTGCGTTCGGCGCACACCGACATGGGGTACGAGGCGTTCTCGACGTTCGCACCGGCGAACACCTCGCCCTCGGCCAGGACCGCGGCGCCGACGTTGAAGTTCGAGTACGGCGCGTAGGAACCGCGCTCCATCGCATCGCGGGCCGCGGCCAGCAGCTCGTCGACGCGTTCGGTCGGTGCGCTCATTCGGCTCGCACCTCCTGTTCCTCGGTCGAGGGTTCCGGCTGCTCCTCCCGGGTGATGAGGATCTTGGAGATGCGACGGCCGTTGACCCGTTCCGCCGTGAACCGCAGGTTCTGGAACGTGACCCCCTCGCCCTCGTCGGGAATCTCGCCCATGAGCCCGAGCATGAGACCACCGACCGTGTCCCACTCCTCGTCGGGAAGCTGCACGTCGAGGATCTCGTTCAGCTCGTCGATCGAGAGCTTCCCGTCCACACGGTACACGTCGTCGGCCACCTGCTCGAGCTCGGGCTCTTCGGTGTCGTACTCATCGGTGATCTCGCCCACCAGCTCTTCGAGCAGGTCCTCGAGCGTGATCAGTCCGACGACGCTGCCGTACTCGTCGGTAACGAGGGCGATGTGGAACTTCTCCTTCTGCATCTCGCGCAGCAGGTCGGCAACCTTCTTGGACTCGGGAACGTAGTGTGGCATCCGCACGATGTCGGCCAGCGGCGCGTCGTGCTTGCCCTGATGCAGCGCCTTCAGCACGTCTTTGGCGTAGACGATGCCGACCACGTCGTCTAGGTCCTCGGTGAAGACCGGGATCCGCGAGTAGCCGTGCTGGAGCACGAGCGCCTGGACGTCACGGAGCGTCTGGTCCGACTCGATCGCGGTGATGTCGGGACGGGGAACCATCACCTCGCGGACGATCGTGTCGCCGAACTCGAAGATCGAGTGGACCAGCTCCATCTCCTCGCGCTCGATCGAACCCTCTTCGTGACCCACCTCGGCCATCGAGCGGAGGTCGGCCTCGGACACGAACGGACCCTGTTTCAGGCCTTTGCCGGGGAGGAGCACGTTCGCGAGGCTGATCAGGCCCGTGGTCGGCGCCGCCAGTAGCCGGCCGAGGAACCACACGAGCGGCGCGACCGCGAGCGCGGCGCGGTCCGAGTGCAGGACGCCGAACGTCTTGCTCATCGCCTCCACGATCACGAAGTACAGCAAGGTGAACCCGACGGAGACCAGCGTGATCCCGAGACCACCGAACTGCCGCTCGGCCAAGATCGCGACGATGATCGCCGACCCATTCTGGCAAAGCATGACGGTCAGGTAGACGGCGTTCAGGAACCGCGGTGGATCGGCCTCGAGCCGCTCGAGGACGATCGCGTTCCGACGTCCCTCCTCGACGAGCGCAAGCGCCCGAACGCGAGTCATCCGCGTGAGCGACGCCTCGGCGATGGCGAGCACCGACCCCAGGATCACGAGCACGGCAACCAGCACCCAGAGCCACGTCACTTGACCCGCACCCCCGAATACCGCTCTTGACGCGCCCACATGCTCGCCCGGTCCGCCTGCTCCATGTGGTCGTGCCCCAAGAGGTGCAAGATCCCGTGCACAAGCAGCAGCCGGAGCTCGGCCGCCGGATCGTCGGGGTTGTTGCGCGCGGCGATCGCCGGGGCGATCACAACATCCCCGAGCTGCCGGAGCCCGTCCTCGCCCGCCTCGTCGTCCAACGGGAACGACAGCACGTCCGTCGGGCCGGCCTCGTGCAGGTAACGTTCGTGGAGCTCGGCGATCTCCTGCTCGGTGACCAGCGAGATCGAGAGCTCGGCGTCCGCGATCCCCTCGCCAAGAAGGGTCGCCAGCGCGAGCGTCGTGAGGCCCTCGAGATCGACCGCATCGCTCTGGCGGTCGTCGAGTGCGATGAGCGGAGGTTGGTCGTCGTCAGCCATCGACGCGGGCACGCTGCTCTCCGAAGACGCGGTACGCCTCCACGATGTCCTGCACGATCTTGTGCCGGACGACGTCGCGGGCCCCGAGGTGGGCCACCTCGATCCCCTCGATGTTCCGGAGGATCTCCTGCACGATCACGAGACCCGAGGTCTGTCCGGTCGGCAGGTCGATCTGCGTGACGTCGCCGTTCACGACCGCCTTCGAGCCAAACCCGAGGCGCGTGAGGAACATCTTCATCTGCTCGGGAGTCGTGTTCTGCGCCTCGTCCAGGATGATGAACGAATCATTCAACGTCCTTCCCCGCATGTATGCGAGCGGGGCGACCTCGACCGTGCCGCGTTCCATCAGCCGCGGGAGCGCGTCGGCGCCCATCATCTCGAACAGGGCGTCGTACAGCGGCTTCATGTACGGGTCGATCTTCTCGTAGAGCGTCCCCGGCAGGAACCCGAGGCGTTCCCCCGCCTCGACCGCGGGACGGGTGAGGATCAGGCGCGAGACCTGCTTCTGTTCGAGGGCCTGCACCGCGGTCGCGACCGCGAGATACGTCTTGCCGGTCCCGGCGGGACCGATCGCGAACGTGACCGTTCCGCCCCGCATCGCGTCGACGTACCGCTTCTGCCCCAGCGTCTTGGGCGCGATCCCGCGGCCGCGCCCTGTGAGGAACACGTCACCAAGCACCTGCGTCGGCGTCGCCTCCTCGCCTTTGATCAGCTCGATCGACCGTCCGACCGAGGACGCGTTCAGCTCGTGGCCGCGTTCGAGCAGCGTGATCAGCTCCTCGAACAGCAGCGCGACGCGCTCGACCTCGACCTCCGGACCGGCGATCGTGATCTCGTTGCCGCGGACCACGATCTCCGAGTCGAAGGCTGCCTCGACCAGCTTCAGCAGCTCGTCGCGCTGACCGAGGAGGGCGACCATGCTCTGGTCCCCCGGGACCAAGATCTTGACCTGCGTGGTGGCTCTCGCCAAACGGCTCGCTCTGGGGTGGTGCCCCGCTCCTCCTCGATCGGAAACCTTGGACCCGGTCGTTGTCGGACGATCCGTGTTGGGTCCGGATTCTACCCCCGGGTGCGCGCCGTCACGCGCTCGTTCCCTCGACATCAGCCGGGGGGCCAGCTCATCGGTCGGCCCCCGAGGAGATGGATGTGCATGTGGAACACGCTCTGCCCGGCGTCGCGGCCCACGTTGGCGACCAGCCGCCAGCCGGAAGCATCGACGCCCTCGGTCTTGGCGAGGTGCGCGGCGGCCTGGAACAGGTCGTGGAGCATCCCGTCGTGGCGTTCCTCGAGGTCTCGGACGTCCGTGATGTGCTCCTTCGGGATCAGCAGCAGATGCGTGGGCGCCTGCGGTCGGAGGTCGCGGAACGCGAGCACGGTCTCGGTGGAGTGCAGGATCTCGGCCGGCGCCTCGCCGGCGACGACCCGGCAGAACGGACAGCTCGAGCTCATCGACCCTGCGTCCCGGGACGTCGCAGCGTCCCCTCCGTGGTGGTGCGTTTCCCGGCGACCTCGCCGCGCAGCCGCGCGAGCTCCTCGACGAGCCTGCGCTGATCCTTCGACAGGTCGCGCGGCGTCTGCACGGCGATCGTGAGGAACAGGTCGCCCCGTCCGCCTCGACCCAGGTTCGGGATCCCCTTGCCCTTCAGACGCACGGTGGTCCCCGACTCGGTGCCGGGGTCGATGCCGATGCGTTCGGTGCCCTCGAGGGTTTGGACCCGGACCTCGCCGCCGAGCATGGCCTGCACCATCGGCACCTCGAGGACCGCGAACACATCCGGCCCGTGCCGCTCGAACACCGGGTCCTCATCCACGTGGAGCGACAGGTACAGGTCGCCGGGCGGGCCGCCCGCGCTCCCGGCGTGTCCGCCGCCGCCGATCCTGAGCTCCATCCCGTCGGTCACGCCCGCCGGGACGTCGATCGGCACCGTCGTTTGGGCGGGGACGCGGGCCCGGCCCTGACATCGTTCACACGGCGACACGATCTCCTCCCCCGTCCCCTGACAGGTCCCGCACGGGTGCGCGGTCATGACGGTCCCGAAGATGCTCCGGCGGACGTCCTGCACCTGCCCGGAACCGCCGCACGTGTGGCACCGCTGCGGGGTCGTGCCCGGCTGCGCGCCGCTGCCCCGGCACAGGTCGCAGGTCTGCATCCGTCCGATCTCGACCTCGCGCCGAACGCCGAACGCGGCCTCCTTGAACCGGAGCGAGAGGTCGACGAACAGGTCCTCGCCGGCCTGGGAACGGCTCCGTCGGCCGCCGCGGCGCCGGCCGAACGTCCCGGTCCCGAAGAACGCCTCGAACAGGTCGGTGATGTCGCCGAACGGCATCTCCATCGGTCCGCCGTGGCCGTAGGCGTCGTAGCGGGCCCGCTTGTCGGCGTCCGAGAGGATCTCGTATGCGCCGGCGACCTCCTTGAAGCGCCGCTCGGCCTCGGGGTCGTCGTTCACGTCCGGGTGGAACTCGCGCGCCAGGCGCCGGTAGGCCGTGCGGATGTCCTCGGTCGAGGCGTCTCGCCCGACGCCGAGGATCTCGTAGAGGTCGCGGACGGTGGCCATCGTTGATCAGGCGTCGAGCTCGGTGGCGAGCTCGGACAGGCGTCGCGCGACGGCGCGGACCGACGCCATCACCCCGACGTAGTCCATCGCCGTGGGCCCCACCACTCCGACCGCCCCGAGCGCGGTGGATCCCGCGCGGAAGGGAGCCGAGACGATCGACGCCTCCCAGTCGCCCGTGTGCGGATGTTCGGCACCGATCGTGACCGTGAGGTCCTCGGTGGTGACATCGCGGAGCAGCTCGAGCATCTCGGACTCGTGCTCGAGGGCCTCGAACAGCCGGCGGACGGTCTCGCGGCGCCAGTGCGCGGCCTCGTCGGCCAGGTTCGCGACCCCGCCGACCAGCACGTGATGCGACCCGGCGCCGACCTGCATGTCCCCGAACACGTCCGCCGCCGCCGCGAAGATCCCCCGTTCGGCCTCGCTCGCGCCCGCGGCAGCCTTGAGCGCCTCGGCCCGTGCCTCGGAGACGGTCTTGTCCCTGACGCGGTCGGCCAGCGAGCGCTCCAGCGCGGCGAGCGACTCCGCGTCGAGCTCGTCCGGGCGGTCGATCATCGCCTTGTCGACGCCGCCGCGCTGGCCCACCACGAGGAGCAACAGCCCGCTCCCGAGCTCGATCAGCTCCGTTCGGACCACCACCTCGCTCGAACCCGAAGGCGGGACGGCGACGCTGGCGTACTGCGTGACGCGCGAGAGCAGCTGGGTCGTCCCCTTCAGGACGTCCTCGAGATCGAGCATCGTCTCGGCGAAGAAGCCCGCGATCGCCCGCCGCTGGGTGTCGCGCATCCGCCCGCCCGGGGGAAGCGCGTCGACGTACTGGCGGTAGCCGGCATCCGTCGGGATCCGCCCCGCGGAGGTATGCGGGTGCGAGAGGTAGCCGAGCTCCTCGAGCGCCGCCAGCTCGTTGCGGATCGTCGCGCTCGAGACGCCGAGGCCCGCGTGTTCGGCGATCGTCTCGCTGCCGACGGGCTCGCCGGTCCGCACGAACTCCTCGACGACGGCGCGCAGCACCTCGGTCTTCCTGGTTCCCAGCTCGCGTTCGGCCATGAGGCTTAGCAGTCTACCCCCGAGAGTGCTAGGGACCTCGGCGCGTCACGACAACCGTTCGGACCCGATGTGCGTCCTAGGGTTACGACGATGAGGGTCGACGAGGTCGCGATCGGGGAGTTCCTGCACACGTCCTACCCGCGGCTGGTCGCGGCGGTCGCCCTGACGAGCGGCAGCCGACCGGCGGCCGAGGACGCGGTGCAGGAGGCGCTCCTGCGAGCCTGGGAGCGCTCGGAGAAGGGCGACGAGATCGACTCGCTGGAGGCATGGGTGACCACGGTGGCCCTGAACCTGGCGAGGAGCGGGCTCCGCAGGCTCCGATCAGAGCGTCGGGCACGATCGCGGCTCGCGCGTTCGGCGGTGGCCGATCCTCCGGCGGCCGATCGCATCGACGTCGATCGAGCGCTGGCGGCGCTCCCACGGCGCCAACGGGAGGTGGCGGTGCTCAGGTACTACCTCCAGCTGAGCACGGCCGAGGTGGCCTCGGCGCTCGAGCTCGAGGAGGGGACCGTGAAGAGCACGTTGTTCCGCGCGCGGGCGGCGCTCGCTCGGTCGCTGGGCATCGACGAGAACGAGGAGGCGAACGATCGTGGCCCTCGATGAACGACTCAACCGAGCCCTCGAGCGCGCCGGTGAACCGGGCGATCCGAGCGGCGTCTACGAGGACCTGATCAGGCGGCGCGAACGCCGTCGGATGGCACGGCGATTCACCTTTGGGGTGGTCTCCGTGGCCGTCATTTCCGCTTGCATCCTCGGCGTCGTCATCCTTTCCAGGGTCTTCGCGCCGACCGAGCCACGTCCCGGCGCCGACGGCGGCGTCGGGCCCTCCGTCCAACCGAACCCCACACCCTCCGCCCAACCGGAGCCGACGCCCGACGATGTACCACCGACCGGCGAGGACATCGGGCTCGGGTTCCCCGTGTGCGACGTCACCAGCGTCGCCGGCGTGTTCGCGCCCGGGGTGGACGGGACCGCGTGGGTGGCGACGAAGACCGGCGACGTCGGGTGCCCCTCGCTCGGCGACGGCATGCAGGTCCTCGCCGTCGACGTGTCCGGTGACGGCATGGCCGACACGTCGTTCGGACCGCTCGAGTGCGACCCGTGGTGCGCCGCGTTCGCGGCGCCCGACGTCGACGGGGACGGGTCCGACGAGCTGCTGATCCAGAACATCCAGTTCACGATCGCGGGTCTTCGGCTGTACGACGTTCGAACGGATCCGCAGGCGGGGGTAGCCCCCGTGACCGTCGCGTCGCCGGGATATCCGGGCGAGGGCCTCGCGCCGGGGGCCGAGCCGCAGTTCTGGATCGGCGGCGACGCCTTCGACTCCGACTCGTTGCGCTGCTTCGAGGATCGGTCGCCGCCGACTGGTCCCGGCCGTGTCCTGATCCAGACGTCCGCGAGCCAGGTGCCCCCCGACTCGCCCGACGCGATGTGGCACGCCACCGAGACGTGGTTCGACCTGCAGCCGGACGGGACCGTCACGATCGTCGACCACGGCAACTTCGAAGAGCCCATCGGGTCCGGACCTCCATCGTTCGCCCAACCGAACCGACTGTGCGGAGCTCGGCTGCCGGCGCCGTTCGGCGGGTAACCGTTCAGGCCGTGAGCGCCAGCACGAGCTCGTTCAGGACGAGCATGCCGCGCTCGGTCGGGATCAGCGCGCCGTCCCGGTCGAGGAGCAGGCCGCTCTCGAGGAACGGCGCCGCCTTCTCGGGTTCGACCCACGACGCTGGGCACGCCCTCGAGGATCCGCAGGCGGAGGAACACCTCCTCGAGGTAGGCGTCGCTCGGCTCGAGACGCTCCTCGCCCCCGATCGGCAGCGCCCCCGCCTCGACGATCGAGAGGTACTCCTCGGGCGGTCGGACGTTCCACCACCGCCGGTCGTCGCGGTACGAGTGCGCCCCGGCGCCGAGTCCGAGATAGGGGCGCCGCTCCCAGTAGCCGAGGTTGTGGACGCACGCGAACCCGGGCTTGGCCCAGTTCGAGACCTCGTAGTGCTGGTACCCGGCGTCGCCGAGGACCTCGCACGCGAGCTCGAACATGTCGGCCTGCAGGTCGGGGTCCGGAGGCGGGACGGCGCCGTGCTGCACCTTGCGGCCGAGCGGCGTCGAGGGCTCGATCGTGAGCGCGTACGCGCTCACGTGTTCGGGCGCGAGGTCGACCGTCTCGCGCAACGTTCGTTCCCACGACTCGATCCGCTCGCCCTCGGCGCCGTAGATCAGGTCGAGGTTCACGTTCGCGTAGCCGGCCGCCCGGGCCTCGCGCATCGCGCGACGCACCGACGCCGGGTCGTGGAGGCGTTCGAGCGACGCCAGCACGATCGGATCGAACGACTGCGCCCCCATCGATAGACGCGCGAACCCCGCCTCCAGCAACCCCTCGAGCTTCGGCGGGTCGACCGTGTCCGGGTTGGCCTCGATCGTGACCTCGGCGTCGGGCGCGACGGCGAAGTGTTGGCGCAGGCGCGCGAGCAGGGCCTTCAGGTCGGCGACCTCGAGCGTCGTCGGCGTGCCGCCGCCCAGGAACACGCTCGCGATCTCGTCCGACGACCACCCCGGCGCCGCGAGCTCGGCCTCGCGGAGCAACGCGCTCACGTACCGGGACGCCAGGTGGTCGAGCCCCGCGTACGCGTTGAAGTCGCAGTAGCCGCAGCGTGTCAGGCAGAACGGCACGTGGACGTAGATGCCTCCACGTTCCTTGGCGCTCACTTCCTCGCCTCCGCCTTCTGGTCGACCCGCAACGCTGCGATGAACGCCTCCTGCGGCACGTCGACCCGGCCGACCCGGCGCATCCGCTCCTTGCCCTTCTTCTGCTGCTCGAGCAGCTTGCGCTTGCGGGTGATGTCCCCGCCGTAGCACTTGGCGAGCACGTCCTTGCGCTTGGCCTTCACGGTCTCGCGCGCGACGATGCGCGATCCGATCGAGGCCTGGATCGCGACGTCGAACAGCTGCCGCGGGATCAGCTCGCGGAGGCGTTCGACCATCTGCCGTCCGTACTGCGCCGCCTTCTCGCGGTGCACGACGCTCGAGAACGCGTCGACCTGTTCGCCGTGCAGCAGGATGTCGACCCGGACCAGCTCGGCGGGCTCGTAGCCGATCGGCTCGTAGTCGAGCGAGGCGTACCCGCGCGTGCGGGACTTCAGCTGATCGAAGAAGTCGAAGATGATCTCCGCCAGCGGGAGCTTGTAGTGGACCTCGGCACGCTCGGGCGAGAGGTACTGCATGTCGAGCAGCTCGCCTCGCCGAGCCTGGCAGAGCTCGAGGACGGGCCCGAGGTACTCGCTGGGCGTGATGATCGTCCCGCGCACCAACGGTTCCTCGACGTGTTCGTAGGTCCCCGGTTGTGGCATCTCGCTCGGGTTGTGCACCACGACCGTCTCGTCGCCGCGGATCACGTGGAACTCGACGTTGGGGGCCGTCGCGATCAGCTCGAGCCCGAATTCTCGCTCGAGCCGTTCTTTGACGATGTCCATGTGGAGCAGGCCGAGGAACCCGCACCGGAACCCGAACCCGAGCGCCCGCGAGGTCTCGGGCTCGTAGATCAGTGCCGCGTCGTTGAGCTTCAGCCGGTCGAGCGCCTCGCGCAGCTCCGAGTAGTCGCCGCCCTCGGCCGGGAACAGCCCGCTCCACACCATCGGCCGGGGTTCGCGGTAGCCGGACAGCGGGTCGCGCGCGCCCTGCTTGCCGGCCAGCGTGACGGTGTCGCCGACCTTGACCTGGTGCACGTCCTTCAGGCCGGTCACGAGGTAGCCGACCTCGCCCGCCTCGAGCCTCGGAACGGGGGTGGCTTCCGGCGCGAAGACCCCCGCCTCCTCGGCCTCCGAATCGACCGCGCTCGCCATGAACCGGACCTTCGACCGCGAGGGCAGCTCGCCCTCCTTCACGCGCAGGTAGGCGATCACGCCGCGGTACGGGTCGAACGAGGAGTCGAAGATCAGCGCCCGGAGCGCCCGGTCGCGTTCGCCGGTCGGGGGCGGGACGCGGCGGACGATCGCGTCGACCAGCGCGGTCACGCCCTCGCCCGTCTTGGCGCTGACGGACAGGACGTCCTCGAGCGGGCATCCCACGACCTCGGCGAGCTCGCGCCGGGTCTCGTCGACGTCGGCCTGCGGCAGGTCGATCTTGTTCAGCACGGGGACGATGACCAGCCCGGCGTCCCGGGCGAGGTGGAAGTTCGCGAGCGTCTGGGCCTCGATCCCCTGCGCGGCGTCGACCAGGAGCACGGCCCCCTCGCACGCGGCCAGCGAGCGCGAGACCTCGTACGTGAAGTCGACGTGGCCGGGCGTGTCGATCAGGTTCAGCTCGTGGTCGACGCCCTCGAACCGATACACGAGGCGCACGGCCTGCGCCTTGATCGTGATCCCGCGCTCGCGCTCCAGATCCATCTTGTCGAGGTACTGCTCGCGCATGTCGCGGTCGGCGACGGTGTGGGTGAGCTCGAGGAGGCGATCGGCCAGCGTCGACTTGCCGTGGTCGATGTGCGCGATGATGCAGAAGTTCCGGATGTGGGTGGGCTCGGTCACGGCGCGCCTATCGTACGGGCGTCGGCCGTGGCGACACGCTCGGGCGTGCCTGGGGCCGCTGGTACACTCGACCGTCCATGGCCAACATCAAGTCCCAGATCAAGCGGAACCGTCAGAACGAGAAGCGGCGCAAGCGCAACCAGGCCGTCCGTTCCTCGCTGAAGACGGCGACCAAGAAGGCCACGTCCGCCGCCGCGAGCGGCGACGCCGAGGCCACCACGTCGGCCGTCCGCGAGGCCTCGCGGGCGTACGACAAGGCCGCGTCCAAGGGCATGCTGCACAAGCGCGCCGCGGCCCGGCACAAGTCGCGGCTGGCCAAGGGCGCCAACCGCGCCGGCGCTGTGGCCGAATAGTCCTCTACACCGGCAGGGCGGCGAGCTCACCCGCGATCGCCGCCACCAGCATCGGGAGCACGACGTCGTCGGTCGCGCCCGACTTCAGCGCGCGGTCGGCCCACGCGACGCGTTCGTGCAGGCCGGCGAGCTCCTGCGGCGAGAAGCGCTTGGCCTGCTCGCGGTAGCGCCGCACCTGCCAGTCGAACCGCAATCCCGCCTGCCGGGCCGCCTCGGCCGGCGCGAGCCGCTCGGGCAGCGACTTCACGCGGATCAGGTCGCGCAGCCGCGACGTGATCGCGCCGAGGAGCATCAGCCCCGCCTCCCCGGCCTCGAGCAACGTCCGGAGCGAACGCATCGCGCCCGGGAGGTCGCGCGAGAACGCCTTGTCGCACAGGTCCCACACGTGCTGCTCGCCGAGCCCGCGGAACTGCCGCGCGACGATCTCGCGCGTGATCCGCTCCCCGGAGAATGCCGTGGCGAGTTGGTCGAGCGCCCGTTCGAGCGCCCCGGGTTCCTCCCCGAGCGTGTCGACCAGCGCCGCCGCGCCGTCGGGCGCGAGGTCGAGCTCCTTCGCCTTCGCTCGCTTGAGGATCCAGCCCGGGAGCTCCTTGCGCGCGATCTTCACCTCGGTCACGGTCCCGACGCCCTTCACGAGCTTCACGAGCGCCGCGGGCGCCTTCGCGCGATCGCCGACCACCGCGACCAGCACGAGCGGCGCATCGGGGTCGGGCGCCTCCAGGTATCCGGCCAACTCGCGGACGCCCTCGTCGGGCAGCGCCTTCGCGTCCGAGACCAGGAGCGCCCGCCGCTCCCCGAACAGCGATGGCGTCGCGAGGTCCCCCGTCTCGCCGCCCTGCCACAGTCCGCCGTCCACCTCGACCGGCTGGAGGTCGCCGAGGAGCTCGAGCGCCGCCTCGCGGAGGAGGAACTCGTCCTCGCCCCACAGGAGGTGGACCGGCGCGGACTTCGCGGTTGAGGGGCTCACGCGGCGGACTCTACAACCACCCCCCCGCCCTCGAAGGTGACGGTGACGGTCCCGGCGAGGTCGGTCCGCACCACGCGGGCACCGGTCGCCCAGATCCAGTCGAGGACCTCGGGGACTGGGTGGCCGTAGGTGTTCGGACCGACGCTGACGACGGCGACCTCCGCGTCGACGGCCCCGAAGAACGGTTCGATCGAGGTCGCCGCACCGTGATGCGGCACCTTGAGGACGTCGGCATGCAGGTCCACGCCTTCGTCGAGCAGCACCTGCTGCGCCGGCTCCTCGGGTTCGGTCGCGAACAGGACCGAGTCCTCCCCGAGGCTCGCTCGGACGACGATCGCGTCGTTGTTCGTGTCGGACTCGGTCCCGGACCAGCAGCGATCCGGCGACAGGATCTCGAGGCGGACGTCGCCCACCTGGAGCACGTCGCCCGCCCGCGGGTACCGGACCACGATGTGCTCCGAGGACGCGGCCTCGTCGAGCGCGGCCCCGTCCGGTGAGTCCTCGCGGCAGCCGGGCTCGAGCATCAGGCCGACCGGGAACCGCGCGAGCACGGCCGGGAGCCCCACGACGTGATCGGCGTGCGGATGGCTTGCGACTACCAGGTCCAGCCGCTTGACCCCGAGCGCCGCGAGCTCGGTCGCGATCTGACCGGGGTCCGGGCCGCCGTCGACCAGGATCGCGACGCCTCTCGGCGAGGTGAGCAGCGCCGAATCACCCTGTCCCACGTCGAAGAACCGGACCGTGAGCGCGCTCGGCGGGCCGGCCGAGATCGCGTTCGTCCACACCACGAGCGGGAGCGCGGCGAGGATGCCAACCAACGCTCGCCTCGGCAGCCGCCGTCCGGCGCGCAACCACCAGGCGAGAAGCGCGGCGGCACCCAGACCGACGGTCAACGTGAGCGCGCCACCGCCCGTTATCCACGGGATCGGCGCTCGCGCGAGTCGGTCGGCGACGGCCTCCAGGTAGCGCATCGGGATCAGCGCGAGGATCGAGACGAGGTGCCCGGCCGGGGGGACGACGATCCCGATGGTGGCCGCCGCCAGGCCGAGCAGCAGCGCGGGCGCGACCGCGGGGAACGCGAGCACGTTGGCGGCCACGGTAGAGAGGGGAACCTCGTGGAAGTAGAACAGGAGCAACGGCGTCACGCCGACCTGCGCGGCGAGCGTCGCACCCGCGGCGAGCGAGAGCGACGACGGGAGGAACCGGAGCCGCTGCGAGAACGGGGTGGCGAGCGCGACCATGCTCGCCGTGGCCGCAACCGACAGCTGGAACCCGACCGACCACACGAGCGCCGGATCGATCACGAGCAGGACGACGACGGCGCCCGCGAGGATCGACCCCGTGCTCCTCGGGCGGCCGAGCAGAACGCCGATCAGCGCGAGCCCGGCCATCACGCCGGCACGCATCACCGAGGGCTCGGCGCCGGTCAGCACGACGAAGAACGCCACGGTCCCCATCCCGAGGGCGAACCGCGGCCACCGGGACCATCGCAGGGCGGCCCCGAGCGCCACGATCGGGGCGAGCACCATCGCGACGTTCTCCCCCGAGACCACGAGCAGGTGCGAGAGCCCGGTCGCGCGGAAGTCGCGTTCGAGGCCCGGATCGAGCCGGGAGTCGTCGCCGAGCGCGAGCCCCATCAGCAGCCCGGCCTCGCGCGCCGGGAACGAGGACTCGATCGAACGGCCGGCGAGCGCCCGGAACGACTGCGCCCACCGGACCGGCGCGAACGCCGCGGGTCCGACCCGTTCGGCCTCGTCGACCTCGAGCTCCGCGAGCGATCCCACGACGGAGCAGGAACGACGCGAAGCCCGGGTCCTCGACGGGACGCACCGAGCCCGAGACCCGGAGGCGATCGCCCCGGACGGCATCGGGCGGCTCGTCGCGGCCGGAGAGCCAGACGGTCTCGCGGACGGCCGCGCCGCCATCCTCCCAACGGACCGAACGGGCGTCGAGCACCGCGGACCATCGATCGCGCTCGACCGACGGATCGACACGGAGCGACCCCTCGACGGTGACCGGCCCCGAGATCCGCGCGAGCACCGCGTCCCGCACCCGATGCTCGTGCACGCTCCCCCACCCGATCGCCAGCAGGATCGAGCCCGCCAGCGCGAGCGAGAGTGGCAGCCAGGCCGCTCGGTGGTGGCCGACCGGCGCGGGCGAGACCGCGGTCCGCAGATCGCGCGTGCCGGTGGCGACGAGGCCGGCTCGCTCGAGCGACCCGGCCTCCTCGGATCGGCCGGGGGCCGTGGCAAGCGCGGCGGCCAGCAACCCACCGCCGGCCGACATCCAGACCCACGGGTCCGCGAGCTCGCCGACACGTGGTTGCACCAGCAGACCGACCCAGAAGACGGCCGCGAGGGCCGGCGCGATCCAGGCGCTCACACGGTGACCATGTCCCGGATGTCCTCCAGCGTCGCGTCTCCGATCCCGCTCACGTCGAGCAGTTGGTCGACCGAGGCGAACGGTCCGTTCTCCGTGCGGTAGTCGACGATGGCTTGGGCGATCACCTCGCCGACGCCGGGCAGCTCCTCGAGCTCGGTGGCGGTCGCGGTGTTGACGTTGATCAGGCCGCCCGCGACCGCGCCCCCGGGCACGGGCGGCGCCGCCGTCTCACCCTCGCGCGACACCAGGACCTGGGTCCCGTCCACGAGCGGCGCGGCGAGGTTGAGCGCCTCGAGCACCGCACCCGGGCGAGCCCCGCCCGCCGCGTCGATCGCGTCGATCACCCGAGCCCCCTCGGTGAACTCGTACACGCCGGGGTGGCGAACCCAGCCCGCGACGTCCACCAGGACGATGATCTCCGGGGACGGGGTCGCCGATGTGGGAGCGGCCGCGGTGCCGCCGCTCGGAACGGTCGAGACCTCCACGGGGCGCGGCAGCGATCGGACGTACCAGAGACCCGCGCCCCCGAGGGTCAAGGCGAGGAGCGCCACCAGCCCGACGAGCTCCCCGCGTGAGAGCGCGGCGAGGCGTTCACGGATCGAGCCCTCGGACATCCCCCCCCCGATCGGGGGAGATCGCGGCTCCGAACGTTAGCGCCGCCGGCCCGGCGGAACCGTGACCTGGGTCACAGCGGTCTCGATGAAACCGCGGTCGTCCACGGCCGCCGCTCCGAGGGGCCGACGTCGACCTCGTGCTCGCCGGGATCGAGCACCGGCAGCCAGAACGTGAACCGCGTCCCGTCTTCCTCCGGTGGCTCGCCCACCTCGAGCTCACCGCCATGTGCCCGCACCAGCCCGCGCGAGATGTAGAGGCCGAGGCCCGTCCCCGGCGCTTCCGTCTCGTCGCCCCGACGGAACCGCTCGAAGATCGCCTCGCGATCCTCCTCCGCGATGCCGTCACCGGCGTTGAGGACGTCGACCGCCACGCGGCGGGCGTCGCTCGAGACCGCGACGGTGATCGGCGTTCCTTCGGGCGAGTACTTCCTTGCGTTGTCGAACAGGTTCGTGAGGACGCGGACGATCGCGTCCGCGTCGCACACCACCCGGGCGGGCGCGTCGGGCTCGAGCCGCAGACGCTCGGCGGTGCTAGATGCACGCGCAGCGTCGGCGATCAGATCGTGCAGGTCGACCGGCTCCATCGACAGGCGGAGCACCCCGTCCTGGATCCGGGTGACCGTGAGCAGGTCCTCCACCAGCCTCGTGAGGCGTTGGGCCTGCGCCTCCGCCCCGTCGATCAGCCCGACGCGGACCCGGTCCTCGAGCACCGCGCCGTGTTCCTTGAGCGTGCTCAGCACCCCGAGGATCGCGGCGAGCGGGGTCCGGAGCTCATGCGCCGCGACCCCGACGAACTCGGTCCGCGCCAGATCGACCTTCCGGAGACGCTCCACCTCCGCGCGCTCCCTGCCGAGTTGACGGGCCCTCGACTCGGCGATCGCTTCCATATCGAACCGCTTCTGTCGCTGGTCCGCGCGCTGCAGCGAGAGCACCCCGATCGCGAACCCCGCCACCAGCAGCAGGGTCGGCCGGTACAGCCTCGACGTCCACAGCACGCCATGCTCGACGAGCTGCGCCAGCAGCAGGACCGCGAGCCCGACGGCCACGCCGACGGTCTCGACGATCCCGAACCGCAGCGCCACCGCCACGATCACGATCAGGTACAGGGTCCAGAACTCGCTCCGACCGCCGCCGGTCGCCTCGATCCACGCCGTGATCAGGGCGACGTCGATCGCGAGCGTCACGGCACGCCCCCACGGCGACGTCTCCTCGCCTCGAGCGGAGAGCACCAGGCACGCCAGCGCGTAGACGAAGGCGGCGACAAGCAGGACGAGCGCGCCCGGCCCCCCAACGCGACGAACCCCGACCGAGCTCAGGGCCAGGACCGTGACGACCGCGAGCACGCAGATCCGGAGCAGCGCAATCGTTGGCTTGGTCCGCAGGACGGAGGGGAGCGAGCCGGATGCCTCGTCTCCGTCCGGCACTGGCGTTGGGGCGACCGTCGAGCTCATCGGTGTCCTCGGTCAGGCGGAAGCAGGCCCACTCCGGCCTCGCCTTCCTATCGGGACGGCTCCGGCGGATGTTGAGCGGCGTGGCGAGGCGTGCCTAGCGGCTGGTGACCAGGTTCACGAGGCGCGGCTCCCGGACGATCACCTGGGCGAGCTCGCGCCCGTCCATCGCGCGCCGTGCCTTCTGCGAGGAGAGGGCCAGCGCTCGGCAGGTCTCCTCGTCTGCGTCGGCTCCGACCTCGATCCGGTCGCGGACCTTCCCGTCGACCTGGACCACCAGCGTGACCCGCTCGTCACGCGCGAGCGCCTCGTCGAAGGTCGGCCAGTCAGAGGTGTGCACGCTCGAGGGGTTGCCGAGCACCTCGCGCCAGAGCTCCTCCGACGCGAAGGGAGCCAGGGGCGCCAGCATGAGCGTGAGCGCGGCCGCGGCCTCCCGGGCGCCCTCGCCGGCATCAAGTGCCGAGCGCATCCCGTTCGACAGCACCTGCAGCTTGCTGATCGCCACGTTGAACCGGAAGCGCTCCATATCGTCGGTGACCGCTCGGATCGTCCGGTGGGTCAGGCGCCGCAACGGCTCGGGGTCCGGAGCGTTCCGCTCGCACGCCTCGCCGACGGCCGCGAAGACGCGGCCGAGCCACGTGGTCACGCCCGGACGCCGATCCGGATCGGGCGCGATCAGCTTCCAGTCGATGTCGTCCTCGAAGGGCCCGGCGAACAGGATGTTCAGACGCATCGTGTCGGCCCCCCAGCGTTCGACGAGCGGCATCGGCTCGACGATGTTGCCCTTGGACTTGCTCATCGACGCGCCGGCGTAGATCACCTGGCCCTGGTTCATCAGCCGCAGCATCGGCTCGGTGAACGTCACCATGCCCATGTCGAACAGCACCTTGGTGAAGAAGCGCGAGTACAGCAAGTGCAGGATCGCGTGTTCGACGCCGCCCACGTATTGGTCGACCGGCATCCACCGCTCGACGGCCTCGCGGCCGAACGGCGCTGTGTCCTCGTGCGGCGAGCAGTAGCGGAAGTAGTACCAGGAGGAGTCGACGAACGTGTCCATCGTGTCGGTGTCGCGCTTGGCCCCCTCCCCGCAGATCGGGCAGGTCGTCTTGACGAAGCCCTCGTGCCGGGCGAGCGGCGATTCGCCGCCGGGACGGAAGTCGACGTCCTCGGGCAGCTCGACCGGCAGCTGGTCGTCGGGCACCGCCACCTCGCCGTGCTCGGGGCAGTGGATGATCGGGATCGGCGCGCCCCAGTAGCGCTGGCGGCTGATCAGCCAGTCGCGCAGCCGGAAGCTCACCGCCCGCTTGCCGATCCCCTGCTCCTCGAGCCACTCGACGACCTTCGAGATCGACTCGGGCGACCGGATCCCATCGAACGGCCCCGAGTTCACCATCACGCCCTCGTGGTCGTGGGCATCGGTCATCGTCTCGGGATCACGCGGCTCACCCTCGGGCTGGATGACGACGTGGATCGGCAGGCCGTGGTGGCGGGCGAACTCGAAGTCTCGCTGGTCGTGCGCGGGAACGCCCATCACGGCACCGGTGCCGTACTCCATCAGGACGTACGGCGCGACGAACACCGGGACCTTTTCCCCGTTCACCGGGTTGACGGCGTGCACGCCCAGCCGGACGCCCTCGCGGCTGTCGGCCTGCTCTTGGCTGGTGAGCGGCATCGACTTCAGCTCGTCGAGCATGCGCCGCGCCGCCTCCGCCGTGCCGCCCGCCTCGGCCAGCTTTGGCACCAGCGGATGCTCGAGGGCGAACACGAAGAACGTCACGCCCCACAAGGTGTCCGGGCGCGTCGTGAAGACCTCCACCTTGTCGCCGGTCTCGGCGATCTCGAAGTCGACCGACGCGCCGTCCGAGCGCCCGATCCAGTTGCGCTGCATCGTCAGCACGCGTTCGGGCCAGTCGACCAGCGAGTCCACATCGTCCAGCAGCCGCTGCGCGTAGTCGGTGATCTTGAAGAACCACTGGGTGAGGTCGCGCCGGACGACCGGCGTCCCGCATCGCTCGCACGCGCCGTTGATCACCTGCTCGTTGGCCAGGACCGTCTGGTCCTTCGGGCACCAGTTGGTCGGCGCGTTCTTGCGATAGGCCAGTCCGCGTTCGAACAGCCGGAGGAACAGCCACTGCGTCCACTTGTAGTACTCGGCGTCGCAGGTGTTGATGCGCCTCGTCCAGTCGAACGACATCCCCAACCGGCGGAACGACCAGGCCTGCTGGGCGATGTTCGCGTACGTCCACTCCTGCGGATGGATCCCGCGCTTGATGGCCGCATTCTCGGCGGGGAGGCCGAACGCGTCCCAGCCGATCGGGTGCAGGACGTTGTGCCCGCGCATGGCGGCGAACCGCGCCACCGCGTCCCCGCCGCTGAACGCCTCCATGTGCCCCATGTGAAGGTCGCCGGAGGGGTACGAGTACATGTCGAGCGCGTAGAACTTCGGCCGGGGGTCCGCGGGATCCTCGGAGGCCCGATACAGCTCCTCGGCATCCCAGCGTTGGATCCACTTCGGCTCGATCTCGGACGGGTCGTAGCGGCGCATGGTCTGCAGATGCTACCGAACCGACCCCGTCCGACCTGTGAAGGCCGGCCCGGTCAACGGTCGCCGATCTTGTCCAGCGCGTTGGCCAGGCGCTTGCGCTCGAGCGAGACGCCCCGGAGCTCGGCTTCGGCCGTCCGCAGCCGGTCCTTGGCCTCCGAACGCCGGCGGTCCAGGTCCTGGATCGCGCCGCGCTCGCGTTCGACTGCGGCGGCCGCGCGACGCTCCCGGTTCTCGGCCGCCGAGAGCTCGTGGCGCAGCTTGGCGGCGTCGGGCTTGGGCTTCGGTGCCTCGGCCGGTGGGGCCGGACGGGACGGCCCGCCCTCGAGCACCCGGAGCCCTGCGCCGGCGAAGGTCGCCGGTGGACGGACGGGCTTGGTGAGTCGACCGGCGCGGACGAGCTCCCCCGTCTCCTCGTCGACCGTGGCAGCCTCCAGGGTCCCTGCGATCGCGTCGGTCGTCGCCGTCGTGGCGCCGCCCGCCCGCTCGAGGATCTCTGCCGCCTTGCGCGTGAGCTCGTTCACGAGCTGACGACGCTCCTCGGTCGCCGCGCGGAACGGCTCGACGTCCCTGCCCGACACGGCTCGGCGATGGGCCGAGCGGAGCGCCTCCCCGAGCTCGATCAGCGCTCGGATACCGTCGGGATCCTCGCGGGCAAGCGCGTTCACGGCCCACCCCGCAACCACCGGCTTTCGGAGCGCCTTCACGCGGGCGGCGCCGGCGCGATCGCCGTCCGTGGCGAGCTCCTTGGCCAGCGCATCCCGTTGGGGCGTGAAGCGTTCGAGCGGGAGCGCGTACAGGTCGTCGATCCGCCGTTCGAGTTCGTCGGCCACGCCTCCAACCTCTCACCCGGAGGTCGTGGACGCTACCTCCGGGAAGCTCCTTTCGTACCAGGCGACGTCCCAGTATCGCCCGAACTTGCGCCCCTGCTCCGTGTAGTAGCCGGCGCGGCGGTACCCGCACCGCTCGTGCAGGCGCACAGACGCCGGGTTCGGGATCGCGATCCCCGCGTACGCGCGGTGCACGTCTTCGCGCTCGAGCTCGGCGAGCAGCGCCCGGTACAGTGCCGATCCCAGCCCCTGCCCGATGTGGCTCGGCGCGAGGTAGACGCTGGTCTCGACCGAGGGCGCGTAGGCGGCCCTGGGTCGGTAGGGCACGCTGGCGGCGTACCCGACCGCCCTCCCCTGGCTCCGAACGACGAGCAGGCGGTGACGTCCGCGCGTGTCGAATGCCGAGAACCATTCGCGGCGCCACGCCGCCGAGGGCACATCGACATCGAAGCTGATCGCCGACGTCCGCACGTAGTGCGCGTAGATCTCGGAGATCGCCTCGAGGTCGTCGAGCGAACCGGACCCGATCCCGACCCTCGCGGCCTTCATGCTGCCCATCTTCCCGAACGACCGCACCGACATGGTTACGCCGTCGTTACGCCTCCATGACGAAGGAACGTGACGAACCACATCCGAAGGGACCGGATCGAACCGGGGTTCTTGTGAAGCAGGAATGGTCGGTCTTCTTCGTCAGCCAGCCGTGGGCTGCGCCAAGACCTCCAGGTATTCGTCGAGCCGATCCCACGTCTCGGCGGCGCCTTCCTCCATCCCCGTCTCGAGCACCTCGTCGCGTTGCTCGAGCGTGTCGAACTCGGCGGTGCTCGTGAGCGTGGTCTTGCCGTCGTGCTCCTCGAACACGTAGGTCTCAGGCCCCGGCTCACCCGGCATGCCCTCGAACCCGAACGTCCACACGAACCGCTCGGGGCGGACGATCTCGCGGTACTCGCCGAAGAACACCGGGGTCTCGCGATCGGGGCTTCGGTGGGCGATCCTCCAGGCACCGCCGGGGCGGAAGTCGATCTCGCATTTCACGACGTCGTGGTCCCGCGGCCCCCACCAGTGCGACATGTGCTCGCACGAGCTGTGCGCATCGAACACGAGCTCGCGGGGCGCATCGAAGACACGCGTCATGACGATCATCCGGCCCGGCGTGGCCAGCGTGTGCTTGTACCTACCGTTCCCGCCCATCGCCCTTCTCCTTCCTCTGCCTCGGTCCTCGTCCCTGGAGCTCGTCCAGGTACTCGTCCAGTCGGTCGTAGCGCTCCTCCCAGAAACGGCGGTACCGGTCGGTCCACTCGGCGACCTCCTTCAGCGGGGTCGCTCGGAGCCGCGCGGGCCGCCACTGCTGCTCCCTCCCCCGCGAGACGAGTCCGGCGCGCTCCAGCACCTTGAGGTGCTTCGAGACCGCCGGCAGGCTCATCTCGAAGGGCTCGGCCAGCTCGGTGACCGAGGCCTCCCCCTCCGCCAGCCGCGCGAGGATGGCGCGTCGGGTCGGATCCGACAGAGCCCCGAACGTGCGGTCCAGCCGATCGGTGACGCCTACCATTCGCTCACCATTCAACCCTTCGGTTAATGAACCAAACGGTAAACTACCTCCCGCGCGCCCGGGCTGTCAAGGGCGGATCTGGGCGTGGCCGGCCTCCTCGTCCGCGAGCGCAGCTATCCGTACTGATACGCGATCGACGACGGGGCCCGCGTGCTCCTGTTCGACCCGCTGGCCGTGCCGAGCGAGATCCTCGAGCTCGCGGCCGGCCGCGGCTGATGGTCGTGCTCGCCGCGCCATTGCACGAACGCGACACGCAGAGCCTCGTCGAGCGCCTCGGCGTACCCGTGTTCGTGCCAGCGCCCGACACCGCAGACGACCTCGTACGGAAGTTGGGCATCACTCCCGAGGAGGCTGACGGCGGCAGCCCCGACCTCGCCTGGCTGTTCGCCGGAGACCTCGGCGAGGCCCAAGTAATCGGCGGGCGGGCTTGAGATCAACGAGTGGCTGCGGGGGGCGTGACCCGCGAGCAGGTCGTCGCACGGCCGGGGCCGTTGCTCGCCTTTCGGTCGAGGTCGTGCTCCCGACCCACCGGGCACCGACCGACCACGCCGTGCTCGAGCGTGCGCTGTCCCTCTAGCAGCTCACCGCGAAGATCGAGGCCCGCGGCCGCATCCTAGGATGTCCGAGGGCGCGGGTGACACCTAGGCGGATAGCCCTCGTCTCGTTCGCGCGCTCTCGGTCGTCGAATGGTCCCAGCTAGAAGGTCTGCGATCCGCTCCTGTCAGACGGTTCACTCGCTGCGTCGGTGGCTCTGCCCCTCCTCCTCCTCGAGTCCGGGGTGCCTCTCGTCGGGTGACAGGTGCATGCCTTCGGTCGAGGATCGCCTGGGTTCGAACTCGACCGGCGGTGGTTCACCCTCGATATGCGTCGTGATCTGCCTGGCGAACCGGAATCCCTGGCGGTTCGGTCCGGGCTCCGCGGGCTCGTTCTCGGGGCTATCCAGGTACCGGCGCATCCCGTTCGCGAACTGGATCCCCTCGACCTGATTGTCGGAAAGCATCTCGCCATCGACCTCCTTCGCGGCCAGGACGTCGCGGACCATCGAAAACAACGTCGGATGGTCCAGCGAACCCGGATCCCAATGCTCGTCGCCGGGGATCTCGACGTGACCGTACACGAACGGGTCGTCCCAGACCTCGTGGCGTCGGTAGTACGTGTCCACGGCCGCCGGAGGTTGATCGAGCCGGACGGGCCACCGATCTGGACGTCTCAGCGCCGTTGCGACGAAGCCGCGGCGATGCAGGAGCGCCATCAGCGCGACGAGCGGAGAGAGGCTCTCCGGTTTCGGTAGCCATGGATCCAGCTTCGAGAAACCAACGATCTCGATCTGCAGGAGATCATCGTCGTGTTCGTCCACCGCGGAGCCTCTCGCCCAAAGAGGCCGGTGTTGACCGATGACGTCCTCGCCGACCTGGAACTCGCTTGGGAAGCGGAGATCTTCTACGTAACCCTGCGTCTCGGTCGTGTGCAGGCAGAGCAAGGGGTTGTTCCGATGCCGTCGATCGTAGGGTCTCTGAGGGAAATGTCTGACGGGGATAAGCCCTCCGTCCGGTCCCGGGAGCTTCCCGACGATCCAACCGTTGATGATCTCGTAGGTCATCGATCGAAGAAGGGCGGGTCAACCGTGGCGCTTCCACGACTTCACCGGTTCATGCTATCCGACGCGTAGCTCGTCCCGGCGTCTCCCCCGGACAACGACGGCTGCTCCGACGGCTCAAGGGAGCTCGCAGTGGATCCGGTTCCGCCCGTTGGTGTCGGGACAGGAGTCGTACCCGGAGCCGCCGGACACCGCGTTGGCCTTGCGCGTGCCTACGATCCTGTCGGAGAACCAACCGCCGTCGGCCAACTCGATGCTCCTGAGGGCGTCGCTGAAGTCGCCGTCCTGGTCGGGCTGTTGATCGCCATCGGCCTTGGTGCGCGTGTCGCTGGGAGCGCTATCTGGGGAGTCCCACGAAGAGGTTGTAGGAGCCGCGGCCCTGGAAGTTCGTCACGTGGAAGTAGTAGGTGCCGGTCTTCCGCGCTGTGAACTCCATGTATTCGTCCTTGCCCCTACCCTTGGTGCTGCTCTTCTGCAGGTTGCAACTGAGACCGCACCTGTAATCCACAGGCCAGGTGTCGGTCGCGCCCGGCTTCCACACATAGATGTCGTAGTCCGCCCGCCGAGGTACTTCGAGAAGAACGGCGTACTCTCTTCCTGCACGGAGCCTCATCTTGTAGATGTCGTTGATGTCCGTGGGGAACGAGAGCGATCCATTCTTCCTGTAGGTGATCGGTGTGGCGCCACTCATCGTCCCGTCCGTCTGCGGCGCGCTCCTCCCCGTTGACGCGGCGAGCGCATTGAACGCGTTTAGGCGGCCGCTCGTAAGCGTGAAGCCGCCGGCGAGATCCGACGGGTGGTCCACCGAGTTCAAGATCGCGTTCCTTACTTGCTCAGGCGTGTACTGCGGGTGATTGGAGATCACAAGACCAGCCACGCCAGCGACGAATGGCGCCGCCATGGAGGTCCCGTCCAAGGCCGCGTATCCGCCGGAAAGATACGTACTGAAGATATCCACGCCGGGAGCGGCGAGGTCGGTGGAAGTGTGACCCCAGTTCGTGAAGAAGCACTTCGCGCCGCCACCCGCAGAGTCACATCCCGTGGCGTAACCGTACTGATCTAGATCGTTGCTCGCCGCGACGGAGATGATGTTGGGCAGGTCGTAGCTCGCAGGGAAGCTCGGGGAGAATGAGTCGCCCTGGATCAACGAGAGCTGGTCATTGTCCCGACCCTCGTTTCCGGCGGCCGCGACCACCACGACGCCGTTCTTCCCCGCCCAGGCGAGGACGTCGCGCTCGATCTTCGTCCAAACAGGCCCACCAAGGCTCATGTTGATGACGTCCGCGCCGTTGTCGACAGCATAGGCAACAGCCTCCAGCTCCGCCGAAAGAGGAAAGCCCTGACTGCTGCCGGCTCGAAGGACCATGAGCTTGCACGCGGGGCAGACGCCTGCTCCGCCAATCGAGTTGTTAGCGGACGCCGCGGCGATGCCGGCTACGTGGCTTCCGTGTCCATCCGTGTCATCCTGGGGCGAAGAGTCGTTACCGACGAAGTCGAACCCCACTGTGTCATCTACATAGCCGTTGGCATCGTCGTCGATACCGTTGGCCTGGGTCTCGGCCGGGTTCGACCAGAAGCTCGCCGTGAGATCGGGGTGAGAGAGATCCGCGCCCGTATCGAGAATGGCGATGACGGTGTCCGGTGACCCTTGTGTGACGGTCCAAGCATCGCTGACATCGGCGTCCGCGTCGGCGAGGCCCAGCACTGAAGTGGGCGGAGGATCTGCGACTACATGGCTCTGACCCGTGTTACGAAGCCCCCACTGATCTGCGAACGATGGATCGGTGGGGATGACCTCATTCGCCTCGCGGATCCAGTTCGGCTCGGCAGCGATGACACCTGGCCCGTGTGACAGCCGCCTTGACGTCTCCAGCACGTCGGTTGCTGGGGAAAGCGCCAGGACACCGACGCCAAACTCTGGGATTCGAGCCAGGAGAGTCCCACCCGTTGACGTCGCGAGCCGGTCCTGCGAGGCGACGGTAAGCCCTCGGTGGAATTGCACGACGATCTCTCCAGGAACGTAGGGAGGCAGCGTTCCGTCCGGCTGACGACCCGAAGTCTTGCCGTCCGGCCGGACGGAACCTCGTGCGATTCGTGGACTTGTCCGAGACCGCGAGTAATCGCTCGCACCCGCCGCGACGGTCCCGTATACGAGAACGCCCAGTACGAGCCCAGCTGCAATCTGTCGCTTCACCCTTGTCCCCCCGCCTCGACCGCATCAGATCGGTCTCGTCAGAAGAGTCGTCATTCGACGGGCGCCAGTTGTGATGGGGAGGCTCCCGACGAGCCGGCGGAGAGTACATCAGGGGGTGCCCCTTCGCAATTCAGTCGGGCAGACTCGGTGTTCACCTCAATGGGTTGAATCTGATCAGCCCTATGGGCTGGCGAACGGTGTTGTGGATCCTGGTAACGCTTCTCGCTCGCGTACCGCCCCTACCGACCTACTCGCAACCACATTCCGCGAACGCACGGATCGACTTCGACCCGAAAGCGGTGAGCTCTATGACGTCCGATCCAAGAGATCCTGCGCGAATGCCGATGTTGCGGACCCCACATGGACTCCAAACGATGTCGGCCGGAGCCCCTGCTGGGAGACGAGCCCTCTGACCTGCGGTTTCTCGGTGGACCGAAGGGGATTCGAACGCCTGACCTTCTGCCTGCCAGCCAAAGCGGGCTAAACGCTGTGCTGACCTGCGGAAACGCTGGTCAGGAGCGAGCCGAACGGCCGTTGTTATTCGCTGTGGCGAAGTCCATCCAGTAGCACACACTAGGCTCTCCACATCTCGAAGAGCCGGGGGGTGGACATGAGCGAACGGCGTGGTCCTGAAGCGCAGTTCCAACTAGCGAATGAACGGACGTATCTTGCGTGGCTGCGGACGGCGCTCGCCCTCGTCGCCTCGGGCGTCGCAGCCGCACGGCTCCTGGCGGGGCAGTCGCTCCATTGGGCGTGGGAGACCGTTGGGGTCCTGCTGATCCTGGCGGGTGTCGTGACCGCTGCCCTCGCTCGGCGCAGGTGGCGGGCGATGGAGGCCGCGATCCGCGAAGGCAACCCCCTGCCCGCCCCGGGTATCGCCGTGGTGATCGCGGGCGTCATAGTGATCTGCGGGCTCATCACCACCGCGCTCCTGCTCGGAACGAACCCCGGGCACGTTCCATGAGCGACTGCGAGGAGGACCGGATGCTCCGGGCGGTGCTGGTCGGGATGCTGCGGGAGTCCGACCGCTCGAGTCCAGGCTGACGATGACGCCGTCCAGGTTCCTGTGGCTCGTGGTGGCGGGCAGAGGTCACTCCAGCGAGCAGCGCGGCCTCACTGAGGACCTGGGAGACGCGAAGGCGAATGTGAACGGGTATGCCGAGCGGCTTCGTCGCGAGGGCCGGACCGACTGGTTCGGCTTCGTCTTGGACCTAGATCGGCCGACCGTTATCGCGCCGCCCGGCAGCACCCAACCGATCCTCGGGTGGGAGCGCGTTTACTTCGTCGACGGGCGCGACTGAGCGCGACCTTCGCCGAGCTGCTGATCGACTGCGAGGAGGACCGGACGCTCCGGGCGGTGCTCGTCGGGATGCTCCGCGAGGCGGACAGCTAAGGAAGCCCCGAGCCGACCCGCATCCCTACATACATGGCCAACCGGAGTCGCGAGCCTGGTCCCATCTTCAAGCTTTCCGTGGTGACGGTTGGCTTGGTCGCGGGTGTCGGCTTGATCTACTTTCCATCCCGGTGGCATCCGGAGACTCGGACCTCGGAGAGCTGCTGATCGACCTTGAGGAGGACAAGGCGGCGCGGGTAAATGGTCTTCGGACTTGGCCGAGATGGAGCAAGGGTAGACCGCATTGAGGGATTGTCGTAGGAAACGTGGGCTCGCCCAAATGGCCCTACAAGGGCAAAGCGGCATCGAGTCACACTGACTGAATCTGCTACGGCATCTAGGCGTTCCCGTCCTCTGTCTCCTCACCCGAGAAAGGACGGGAACAGGAGCCCCCGGGGTCGATCAGCTCACGCCCCGGGGGTTTCTCAAATCTTCTGGGTGATTCCCTTAAGGTCGTGGTTCCGGTTCAATGAGGTCGCGGGTTAGGTCCAGCCGAGCCTCTTCTCCCCGATTGAATACCCGATCGACCTGGATCACCCGCTCCTCCAGGTCGTGGATGGCGCTGGTGAGCGGGAGCCAGTCGCCGCTGCCAATCTCGCGAATCTGCTCGTCGGTCTGGCTCTCCAGCCAAGACGCGGACATCTTCACGGAGCGGGTCGCGGTCGATAGCTGGTCCAGCACATCTGGCAGGTCCATACTTTTGCCTCTCCTCGGATAGGGTCAGGGCACCAGTTTGAACCCCCCAGACAGGGAATTGAATTGGTCCTTCGGCCTAGCCCGAACGTGGAAGCGGCGCTCGGCTTGTGTTCGCGGTAGTCGCCGCCGACCACTCCGCTGAGCGGTACGACCCAGTCTCCGGGTCAGCAGAAATTCGCGTACAGCGCGCCCACGGCTTGGATCCCGATTTGTGAGGGGTTGCGCAGGGTTTGCGCTACCGCCTCCGCCTGTCCCGGCGAATCAGGCATCGGAGCCGGGGTTCCTTGCCACCGCTCCGCCCCTATAGCGTTTCTCGTCGGGAGGCTCGTAGCGTTCAGCCGTTTGTCCGCAGGTTCGCTCGCCTTCCCTTCTTCCCAGCGCCTCGCCGGCGGACCGCGCCGAACTCCCCACGTCCTTTGGCTCCCGATCTCGACCACGTCGAGCGAATCGGCGAGTTCTGGGGGACCCTGGGACGCGGAGCTTCAGGGAACTCCTGATCGACCTGGAGGAGGACAAGGCGGCGCGGGCAGTCTTGTTCGGGCTGCTCGCGGAGATGGAGCGGCAGTAGCCCTGAGCAAGCCGAGCGCGGCTGGGCGATCATCTAAGTCATTCAATGGAGGCCAGGTACGGTCATCAGCGGATGCATGCACTCCCCTGGGGAGCCTACGTTCCACCCATGAAGCAGGTCGATCCCCTCCGATCATCCCGCAACGACACCACGATGACGACGGTCTTCTGCGCGACCTGTGGGCACTCACAGGCCGCCCATTCGAATAGCGGCGATGGGCGATGCCTCCGTTCCGCTTGTGACTGCGACGGCTTCATCGTGGGCCAGGGACCGGACCTCTCGGCACAGGTTCTTCCCTCCTAGCACGCTCGCCGGAGGGTCGGGGCGGCGGGAAGCTGCTCGGCCCGACCCTCCGGACCATTCACTCGGGGTGATGGGCCGGAGGTATCGCTCCCCGGGCCCGTCCCGGCAGGCCGTTCACGTCAGGGACGGGAGTCCACTTCTCGACAGCCCTGACCCACTCCTCGGGGTCCAGCCGGAGGTATCCGTTCGCGTTCTACGGCTGTCCGAAGTCGAACGAGGTCGGGATGGTCTCCGGCGGTGACCCGATCGCGATCCTCCTGGTCGACGAGCTCGATCGTCTCCGGATCACCTTCGAACCGGTCGCCGTCCACGAAGACCTGGATGCTGGCCTCCGGCTTGCAGTACCCGCCGACGCAGCCGGCGTCGAGCTGAACGCCCATTCGGTGAAGAACTCACCCAACGTGTTCAGCCGCGACTCCGTGGACTCGGTGTGGAGGACCCCCGTGTAGTCGTGGGCGTGCAGCGGCGAGATGCACGGGTCGTCGCACTCCTCGATGCCGCCGTAGGTGTCGCCGGCGTCTGATGGCGTCGTCTTGACGCCCGGATCCGTGATGTCGATGCCGATGCCGGGCGGGACCGTCACCGGCTTGCCGTTCACGAAGACGTCCAGGTGAGCATGACGGTGGACCTGGAGGAACTCGTGCGTCGTCGGTGTGAACCCTGCTTCGACCGTCCGATCGAGCGGATCGGGGGGCGCCGACCATGGAACGGCCTCCATGGCGGGGACGGGTGCGGCGGGGGCATCGTTGACTGCACCACATCGGACTCGGACGGCGGTTCACCGGGACGCGGGTCCTGGTGCTCGTGCGCGACCTCCACGTCCGAGTGGTCGCGGAAGAGGAAGTGGTGCTGCTGCGCGAGCTGACCCCTGGATCCACGCCGGGACTACCAGCCCCAGGAGCGATTGACCTGAACCTGGAACGATGTCTCGAGACACGTCGGCACGATGTCTCGAGACATCACACTAG
>CAVQIQ010000015.1:0-65189 GCA_963712645.1 uncultured Actinomycetes bacterium
CGAGCCTGATGCTCCCTATGTCCTTCCCTACCGACCCACCGCCGATGTCCGCACCGATGACGATCACCAAGAGCGGGACGTCCTCGAAGCCCCCCGGCCGGTGTCGTGCCACCAGGCCCTGGAGACCAGCCTCCACGGTGCCCGCACGAACCATCGCCCTCACTTCACCGGGCACGGCAGGTTGATCGAACTCAAGGACGTCCTCAGGGTTCACGAGCAGTCCAGCTCCACCGGCCCGAGCGAGCGACGCGATGTCGGGTATCGCCATGAGCTCATCGAACCCCACACCGGGAACAAGGACGACGAGCGCGGACCGTTGGTCGTCGGTCTGCGCCCGGACGGTCCCGCCCACGAACACGGCGGCCACGGTCACCGCGCAGACGGCGAGCGCGCCGAGACGCGCTCGGGTCACTGGAGAGCGGGTGAGCGTTCGCGCTCGCGACGGACGACGGCGCCGAGCGCCGTCAGCTTGGCCTCGAGGTCCTGATAGCCGCGGTCGACGTGGTACATGTCCTCGATCTCGGTCACGCCGTCGGCCGTCAGGGCCGCGATCACCATCGCGGCGCCGGCGCGGATGTCGAGGGCCCGCACTGGCGCGGCCGAGAGTCGTTCGACGCCGCGGATCACGGCGTGATGGCCCTCGGTGCGGATATCCGCACCCATCCGGTTCAGCTCGTCCACGAACATGAACCGGCCCTCGAACACGTTCTCGGTCACGATGCTCGTCCCCTCCGCCGACGCGAGGAGCGCCATCATCTGCGGCTGGAGGTCGGTCGGGAACCCCGGGTACGGGAGCGTCACCAGATCGACACACCGGGCGCGCGAACCCATCGAGATCGCCACCCCACCGTCGGTCGCCAGCACGTCGGCGCCGGCGTCGGCGAGCTTGGACAGGATCAGATCCATGTGGTCTGCCCGGGCGCCCGAGAGCACCAGGCGCCCGCCCGCCGAACAGACGGCGATCGCGTAGGTGCCCGCCTCCACCCGGTCCGGGATCACCGTGTGGTCGACCGACGCGAACCCCTCGACGCCCTGGATCTCGATCGTGGGCGTGCCGACGCCGTCGATCCGCGCGCCCATCCCACGCAGGAAGTCGGCGAGATCGACGAGCTCGGGCTCGCGCGCGGCGTTCTCGATCACGGTCGACCCCCGCGCGGCGACCGCTGCCATCAGGACGTTCTCGGTGGCGCCGACGCTCGGGAAGTCGAGGTTCACGACCGCGCCGCGGAGACCGGACGCCTCACCGATCAAGAACCCGTGCTCGGACGAGAACCGCGCGCCCATCTTCTCCAGCCCGCGGATGTGGAGGTCGATCGCGCGCGACCCGATGTTGCAGCCGCCGGGCATCGCGACCCTCGCGTTCCCGAACCGCGCGAGCAGCGGCCCGAGCACCAGGATCGAGGCTCGCATCCGGCTGACGAGCTCGTACGGCGTCTCGACCGATCGGACGTCCCTCGTGTCCAGGATCAGCGCGTCGCCCTTCCACGCGCAGCCGACGCCGAGGTGCTCGAGCACTTCGACCATCGTGACGCAGTCCTGGATGCGCGGGACGTTCCGAACCGTCGAGCGGCCGTCCGACAGCACCACCGCGGCCATCAGCTTCAACGCGGAGTTCTTCGCGCCGGCGATCTCCACGGTCCCGTCGAGCGGCGTCCCTCCGGTAACGAGCAGGCGATCCATCACGTCTCCATCCTAGGTCCGGGCGTGCTCGGGACCCCTCAGGTCCCGGGTTCCCCTCGGATCCCGGAACCCTGGTTCCCCGGGACCCGCGAGGCTACTCGTCGAGGCTAGTGCGGGCCAGCGCCTTCGCGAGTTCGGCGCGCGCGCTCGCGTCGTCGTCTTGAGCCAGCCGTGCCTGCGCCTGTTCGGCGCGTGCCCGGGCGGCCTCCCGGTCGATCTCGTCGGACATCTCGGCGTAGGAGGCCAGAACGTCGACCCGGGTCGAGTCCTCGGCGCTCGTGACGTGGAGGAAGCCGCCGTCGACGACCGCGACCACCCAGCGCCCGTCCGCGAGCTGGATCCGGATGGGCGCGATCGAGAGCCGGATCAGCAGCGGCGCGTGCCCGGGCAAGATCCCGACCATCCCGTCGGTGCCGTGCGCGATCACCATCTGGGCCGGTCCGGCCCAGACCTCGCGCTCGGGCGTGACGAGATGGACGTCGAGCGCCATCTAGGCGGCCTGCTCCATCTTCTTGGCCGCCTCGACGGCCTCGTCGATCCCGCCGACGAGCAGGAACGCCTGCTCCGGCAGGTGGTCGTACTCGCCCTCGCACAGGCCCTTGAACGACGTGATCGTCTCGTCGACGGGCGTGTACTTGCCGGGGATCCCGGTGAACTGCTCGGCCACGAAGAACGGCTGCGACAGGAACAGCTGGATCCGCCGCGCCCGGGCCACGATGACCTTGTCCTCCTCGGACAGCTCGTCCACGCCAAGGATCGCGATGATGTCCTGTAGGTCCTTGTAGCGCTGCAGGATCTCCTGTACGCGCCGAGCGGTGTCGTAGTGCTCCTGTCCGACGTACCGCGCGTCGAGGATCCGGCTCGTCGAGTCCAAGGGGTCGACCGCGGGGTAGATCCCGAGCGACGCGATATCTCGCGACAGCACCGTGGTCGCGTCCAGGTGCGCGAACGCCGTGTGCGGCGCCGGGTCCGTGATGTCGTCGGCCGGAACGTAGATCGCCTGGAGCGACGTGATCGAACGACCCTTCGTCGAGGTGATCCGCTCCTGCAGGTCTCCCATCTCGTCGGCGAGCGTGGGCTGGTAGCCGACCGCGCTCGGCATTCGGCCTAGCAGCGTCGAGACCTCCGACCCGGCCTGCGTGAACCGGAAGATGTTGTCGACGAACAACAGCACGTCCTTGCGCTCGACGTCGCGGAAGTACTCGGCCATCGTGAGCGCCGACAGCGCCACCCGGAGCCGCACGCCCGGCGGCTCGTCCATCTGACCGAACACGAGCGCCGTGTTCTTGATGACGCCGGACTCGGTCATCTCCAGGAACAGGTCGTTGCCCTCGCGGGTCCGTTCGCCGACCCCGGCGAAGACCGAGACGCCGCCGTGCTGCTGCGCCTGGCGGCGGATCATCTCCTGGATGATCACCGTCTTCCCCACCCCGGCGCCCCCGAACATCCCGATCTTGCCGCCCTGCACGTAGGGCTCGAGCAGGTCGATGACCTTGATCCCGGTCTCGAGCATCACCTGCTTGGGCTCGAGCTCCTCGAAGGGCGGCGGCTGGCGGTGGATCGGCCAGCGGTCGGCCGCATGGATCTGATCGGGCGAGGTATCGAGCGGATCGCCCAGCACGTTGTAGACGTGCCCGAGGACACCCTCGCCCACCGGCACGCTGATCGGGGATCCCGTGTTCTCGACGGGCGCGCCGCGGACCATGCCGTCGGTCGGCTTGAGCGCGATCGCCCGGATCATCCCGTCGCCGATGTGCTGCGCCACTTCGCAGGTGACCGTCTGCGTCTGCCCCTCGAGGTTCACGTCGATCCGGAGCGCCGTGTAGATCTCGGGCAGCCCGTCGGGTGGGAACTCGACGTCGACCACCGGGCCGATCACCCGGGCCACGCGTCCGTGCGCAAGCGTGTCGTCAGCCATGGCTCACTCCTTGGAGGCCAGGGCCTCCGCCCCGCCCACGATCTCCATGATCTCGGTCGTGATCTCGTCCTGGCGGGCGCGGTTGGCCTGCCGGGTGAGCACCTTGATGAGCTCGTCCGCGTTGTCGGTCGCGGCCGCCATCGCCCGCTGCCGAGCGGCGTTCTCCGAGGCGGCGGATTCGAGCAGCGCGAAGTAGATCTTCGTGATGACGTACTGGGGCAGCAGGTCGTCCAGGATCTCGGCGGGTTCGGGCTCGAAGATGTACTCGGGGTTCGGCACGCCCGAGGCGTCGACCACGACCTCCTCCGGCGCGATCGGCAGGAACCGTTTGTCCGTGGCTCGGAACGTGAACGACGAGCGGAAGTCCGTGTAGACCGTGTGGAGCTCGTCGATGCGACCTGAGCCGAAGTCCTCGATCATCCGCGCCCCGATCTCCTCGGCGGCGTCGTAGCGTGGCACCTCGGAGAACCCGAACCACGACGCCTCGGGCGTCACGCCGCGGAACCGGAAGTAGCCGATCGCCTTCTTGCCGGTGAGGTACAGGACGGGTTCGAGCCCGCGGGAGCGGACACGGCGAAGCAGGTCCTCCGAACGCTTGAGCAGGTTCGCGTTGAACGAGCCGGCGAGACCGCGGTCGCTGGTCATGACGAGCACGCCGGCCCCTGCGGGGGGCTCGCGCTCCTCGAGCAGCGGGTGGACCATCGAACCCGTCTGCCGGGCCACGTCCTCCATCGCCGCGGTGAGCAGGTCGGCGTACGGGCGAGCCTCCATCACGCGCTGCTGCGCTTTGACGATGCGTGACGCCGCGATGAGCTCCATCGCGCGGGTGATCTTCATCGTCGACTGCACCGAACGGATCCGCCGGCGGACGACGCGGAGCTGCGCGCCCACCGTTCGCTAGCCGCCCGAGCCCGGGGGCTCGTCCTCGTCGTCGTGCGACGACAGGCGGTCCCAGCCGACGTCCTCCAGGACCGGGTCCCTCGCCGCGCCCCGGCCCACGCCGGCCTCGCTCCCGGCGCCGTCGTCCGAGGGCAGGAAGGTCTGCCGGAAGTCCTCGAGCGCCTGCTTCAGCGTGCCCTCGGCCTCGTCGGAGAGCTCGCCCGTGTTCCGGATCGAGTCCAGGACGTCGGTCCGGGCCGCGATGTGCTCGATGAACTCGTCCACGAACCGCTTGGCGTCCTCGACGGGCAGGGCGTCCAGGTACCCGCCCGTGCCGACCCAGATCGCGACGACCTGCCGCTCGACCGGTACCGGCCGGTACTGCGGCTGCTTGAGGATCTCGACCACGCGGGCGCCGCGCGCGAGCTGTTTCTGCGACTCCTTGTCCAGCTCGGAGCCGAACTGCGCGAACGCCTCGAGCGCCCGGTACTGCGCCATCGCGATGCGTAGCGTCCCGGCGATCTTCTTCATCGCCTTGATCTGCGCGTTGCCGCCCACGCGCGACACCGACGTGCCGACGTTGATCGCGGGGCGAACACCGGCGAAGAACAGGTCGGGCTCGAGGTAGATCTGACCGTCGGTGATCGAGATCACGTTGGTGGGGATGTAGGCGGAGATGTCGTTGCCCTTGGTCTCGACGATCGGCAGGGCCGTGAGCGACCCGGCGCCCAGCCGGTCGGAGAGCTTGGCCGCCCGCTCGAGCAGCCGGGAATGGAGGTAGAACACGTCCCCGGGGTACGCCTCCCGGCCGGGCGGGCGGCGGAGCAGCAGGGAGAGCGTCCGGTAGGCGGTCGCCTGCTTCGAGAGGTCGTCGTACACGGCGAGGGCGTGCTTGCCCTCGTACATCCAGTACGCGCCCAGGGCCGCGCCCGAGTACGGCGCGATGTACTGGAAGGGCGTCGGGTCCGAGGCCGACGCGTTCACGACCACCGTGTACTCGAGGGCGCCGTTGTCGCTGAGGGTTTCGACCACCTCGGCCACGGTCGAGGCCTTCTGCCCTACCGCGACGTAGATGCACCGGACCTGCCGCTTCGGGTCGCCGCTGGTCCAGTTGTCGCGCTGGGCGATGATCGCGTCGATCGCCACCGCGGTCTTGCCGGTCTGGCGGTCGCCGATGATCAGCTCGCGCTGACCACGCCCGATCGGCGTCATCGCGTCGATCGCGGTGATGCCGGTCTGCAGCGGCTCCTTCACCGGCTGGCGGTCGACGACGTTGGGAGCCTGGAGCTCGAGCACCCGCGTGTCCTCGGCCCGGATCGGGCCCTTGCCGTCCAGCGGGACACCGAGAGGGTCGATCACGCGGCCCAGGAACCCGTCGCCCACCGGGATCGACAGGATCCTCCCGGTCTGCTTGACGAGATGGCCCTCCTCGATCTGGGAGGACTCACCCAGGATGACGCAGCCGATCTCGTCCTCGTCGAGGTTGAACGCGAGGCCGAGCACCCCGCCGGGGAACTCGAGCAGCTCGTTGGCCATCGCGCGGGGCAGGCCCTTCACGCGCGCGATGCCGTCCCCGGCCTCGACGACGCGGCCGACCTCCTCGCGCTCGACCGAGGGCGTGAAGCTCTCGACGTTCTTGCGGAGCGCCTCCGCGATCTCCTTCGGATCGAAGTTCAGCTCGTCCACTGCCATCGGGTTCACCCGCTCCTTGTGCTCGTTCCGGTCAGCTGCTCCCGCGCGCCCCGAGCAGGCGCGAGCGCACGACCCGTCGAAGATCTCGTCGCCGACCCTGGCCAGCACGCCACCGAGCACGTCGGGGTCGACGATGACCCTGACCTCGATCTGGCGACCCGCGGCCTTGGAGAGCGCATCGGCCAGCTTCGTGGCCCGGGCCTCGTCGAGCGGGATCGCCGTGCGGACCTCGGCGACCGCGCGTTCGCGCGTGGCCGCCACGACGTCCGCGAGCGCCTCGACGATCCGCCCGACCTCCCGGGCACGTCCCAGCTCGATGACGAACCCGAGCAGGCTGAGGGCGAGGGGGTTGGCACGCTCGCCGAGGGTGTCCGCGATCAGCTCCTTCTTGTTCTCCGGCGGCAGCGACGGGTCGACCAGCGCGTCCCGCACGCGCGTCTCGCGCTCGAGCAGCGCGGCGAACGCGAACAGCTGTCGCTCCACCGCGTCGAGCTCGCCCTCGGCCTCGGCCAGGCGGAACAGCGCCTCGGCGTAGCTGCGAACGAGCACGTCCTTGTCCGCCACGTCAGTGCTTCCCGTTCCCGGCGACGCCCGAGGCCACCTGGTCGATGTACTCGTCGATCAGCCGCTGATGCGCCTTGGCATCGAGCGCCGCACCGACGACACGCTCCGCGAGCTCGACGGCGATCTCGCCGATCTCGCCCCGGAGCTCCTGGAAGACCCGGTCGCGTTCGGCCCGGATCTCCTCCTGGGCCTTGGCGACGGTGGCGGCCGCCTCGCGCTCGGCGCGCGCCTGGATGTCGGCGCGCAGCTGCTCGGCGGTCTTCCTTGCCTCCTCGATGATGCCGTTGGACTCCTGGCGGGCGTTCGCGAGCTGCTGCCGGTAGTCGGCGAGCTCTTGCTCCGCCTGCTTGCGGGTCCCCTCCGCGCGCTCCAGGTCGCCCTGGATCTTCGCGCGCCGCTCCTCCAGGAGGGCACTCACCCGCGGCAGGACCCATTTCCACACGAAGAAGAAGAGGACCGCGAACGCGAGTGCGCCGACGAGGAGCTCCTCCCAGTGCGGGTACAGGTCCTTCGCGTCGTTGACGGGCTCGGCCTCGCCCTCGGCCTGGGCCAGGAACCAGACGATCGATGCGATCACGTCGGCTCCCTCCCTAGATGATGAACGAGAACGCGATGCCGAACAGCGCGAGCGCCTCGATCAGCCCGATACCGATGAACATCGTCGCCCGCACCTGCCCGGCGTACTCGGGCTGACGGGCCATGGCCTCGACGGACTTCCCGATCAGCACCCCAAGACCGATGCCGGGACCGATCGCGGCGAGCCCGATGACGAGCCCTCGGCCGATCGTCTCCAGGCCCGTCCCGACGTCACCCGTCGTCTGCGCCAACAGTCCCAACACAGCAGCCTCCTTGTCTAATGCTCTTCGGCCATCGCGCCGCCGATGTACGAGGCGGTGAGGATGGTGAAGATGAACGCCTGCAAGAGCGAAACGAAGACCTCGAACCCGACCAGGGCGACGCCGATCGCGAACGACAGCGGCGCGATCGCGTACAGGATGCCCCCCGACTCGAGCATCGCGATCGTGCCGAGGAAGAACACGGCGAGCAGGAAGTGGCCCGCCAGGAAGTTGGCCCAGAGTCGGACGGACAGCGTGATCGGCCGGACGATGATCTGGGTGATGAACTCGATCGGCACCAGGAGCGGGTACAGCCACACCGGGGCTCCCGGCGGGAACAGCACGTGCTTCATGTACCCGCCGAACCCGTGCTTGGCGATCCCCACCGCGTTGTAGGTGATCCACGCGACGATCGCCATCACCAAGGGGAACGCGATCCGGCTGTTGGACGAGAAGTTGATCCCGGGGACGACCTCCCAGATGTTCCAGAAGAAGATCGCGAAGAACAGCGTCGCGAGCAGCGGCATGAACCGGTCCCCCTCCGGCCCGATCATCTGCAGCGCGATGTTCTCGCGCACGAACTGGATCGCGAGCTCGGCGGTGCTCTGCAGCTTCCCGGGGACCACGCGCGGCTTGCGGAGCGCGAAGTAGAAGAACCCGATCATCGCCAGGAACCCGAGCAGGACGAGGAACGTGATGAAGTTCAGGCACAGCTCGAGCCCGCCGATCCGGAGCGCCGGGCCCCAGCAACCCCAGACGAAGTCCTTGGTCGAGGGGGGTTCGAACGCGGCGAGGACCGAGCCGCTCGTCGCGATCACGGCGCCACACCGCGGCGGTCGCTCGGGACCGTCCACAGGTCCGCCTGCAACCGACCGGAGAGCAGCTTCATCTCGACCACGAGGAGCGCGATCGTGGCCGGGATCAGGGCTGCGATGAACGCGACGATCGAGAACCACGCCGTCTGCTGGAGCAGAGCGATCACCAGGACGATGACGCCCAGGCGCACGAGGAACCCCCCGAGCCCGACCGCGTAGAGCACGGTCGGCGAGATCGAAGCGGCGAGGGCCAGAGACGAGCCGTGGGCGACGAAGTTCAGGTAGACGACGACGATCGCGATGGCCGCGGACCACCCGGCATCGGTGCCGTCCACCAGGGTCCCCAGGGCGAACGCGGCGATCGCGACGGGGAGCGCGAACGGTGAGATGCGCCGGATCATCTCTCGCTCAGGCGCCACCGCGGTTCCCTTCCCCTTTGCCGAATCGCAGGTACACGAGGTAGATCGCCAAACCGGCTCCGAGCACGATCCCCACCGCGGTGAGGATGCGCGGGTTGAGCCCGAGCAGCCGGTCGGCCAGGTAACCGAGGCTCCCCCACACGAGGATCCCCCCCACCAGCGTCGCGGTGACCGCCCAACCGATCCCCATGCCGGCCCAAGCGCCGTCGCGTCCCGAACCCGCCATGGGCGCGGCAGTATATCTGCGCCCCATCTGGCGCGTCAAACCTTCCGCGTCTCGTTTCCGCAGGTAGATGGCCTCTTTTCGTTCCGAGGGCCAGAGCTTGTGAAAGATTTCACGAACTCGGGCTCGGGCTCGACCCGCGTCGCGGCTCAGGTCTTTCGACGCTGTCCGAGGGCCAGGATCATCGCCACCGTCGCGCCGGTCAGGAAGATGATCGTGGCGAAGGCGAACACGTGCGGCGGGATCCCGACCCGGGTCGCCCCGAACACCCAGGTGGGGAACATCGTGAACGGCCCCTGCGTGAACTGACTGATCACGAAGTCGTCCATCGACAGGGCGAACGCGAGCAGGAACCCGGCCAGGATCCCGGGGAACAGGAGCGGCAACGTCACCTTGAAGAACGCGGTGATCGGACCGGCCCCGAGGTCCATCGCGGCCGCCTCCAGCGCTGGGTCGAGACCGGTGGCCCTGGCGCGCACCGTCACGGTGACGAACGCGACGCTGAACATCGTGTGCGCCAGGAACAACGTGAACAGCCCGCGCGAGAACCCGAGGGCGACGAAGAACGACGCCAGCGCGGCACCGAGGACGATCTCCGGGGACGAGATGGACAGGAAGATCAGGAAGTCCGAGCCCCCCCGACCTCGGAAGCGGTACCTCGCGAGGGCCAGACCCAGCAGGGTCCCGAGCGCGGTCGCTGCCAACGCGCTCAGCAACCCGATCGTGAGCGAGTGACGGAGGGCGGCGGTGAGATCGGGGAGCTCGAACAGGCGCCCGTACCACTCGGTCGTGAACCCGATCCACGTGGTCTTCACGCGCGGGGACGTACCGAAGCCACCGCGGGTCTGGTTGAAGCTGAAGAGGATGATGATGAAGATCGGAAACGACAGATACAGGATGAAGGCGACGACATAGGACGGGAGGAGGAAGCGGGTCCATCGTCGCATCGGACGCCGTGCCAGGGGTTCGGGCGCGAGCTCTCGCCGGGGTTCGGTCGCGACGGCGCTCATCCCTCGGTGATCCGTTCGGTCCCGAGCACGCGCGCGTAGATGACGGCCCCCACCAACATGATCGCCATGAGGACGAAGGCCAGCGCCGCCGCCTCGGGGTAGTTCCGATCCCGGAGGAACTCGGACTGGATCACGTTGCCGATCATGGTCGTCCCCGGGCCCCCGAGGACCGCGGCGTTGACGTAGTCACCGATCGCCGGGATGGACGTGAGCAGCACGGCCGCGAACACGCCAGGCATGGAGAGCGGGAGCACGACCTTGGTGAAGGCCTCGAACCTGCTGGCGTACAGGTCCTTCGACGCCTCGACGAGCCGGGGGTCGATCTGCTCGAGCGAGACGTACAGCGGGAGGATCGTGAACGGCAGGAGGTTGTAGGTGACCCCCGCGACGACCGCGACGGTCGTGCCCAGCACCCGGTAGCTCTCCGGCAACAGACCGATGTCCTTCAGCGTCCCGAAGATGATGCCGTTGTCAGACAGGATGAAGCTCCATGCGACCGTTCGGATCACGAACGAGATGAAGAACGGGAGCAAGAGCAGGAACAGGACGACGGACTTGAAGCGGCCGCCGTAGAAGGCGATCCAGTACGCGACGGGATAGGCGAGCAGGAGCGCGACCCCTGTGACGATCGCTGCGTTCCGCAGCGACCGGACCAGGAAGGTGCCGTTCTGCGAGAGCGCATCGGTGAAGTTCGCGAAATGCCAGGTCTGCCGGAAGCCCTCGAGGCTGTTCCCCTGTTGGAGCGAGAGGCTCAACATCGCGATCATCGGGACCACGAACAGGAGGAGCAGCCAGAGGAGGCCGGGGGCCGCGAGGCCGTAGGGAGCCCGAGATCGCCTCTTCCGACGCTCGGGAGCGGCTACGACAGGAAGATCGGGTTGAAGATGTCGTTCCACGTCTGGATCTCGTCCCCTTCGAGGACCCGATAGTTGTGCAGCTTCTTGGCGAATTCGGCGTCCGGGAACACGTACGGACTGTTCGCGATCGTTGCCAGGACTTCCTTGTCCGCACCCTTGGCCGCCGCCGCGTCTGCTTGCACGATCTCTCCCCCGGCGGGGACCGGCGTGAAGTACGCGTTCCACTCCGTCAGCATCGCCGCGTACTTGGGGTCGTAGTACCAGTCCATCAGCATCTCGGCGCCGACCGGGTTCGCGGCCTTGTTGGGGATGCACCCGTTGTCGATGAAGATGACGGCGCCGGCGTCCGGGATCGTGAACTCGAACGTAGCGTATTCGGGGAAGTAGAGCTTGTCGTTGAGGATGTCGCCCGACCACGCCATCGTGATCCACAGGTCCTCGTTCTCGATCGCCGTCAGGTACGCCTGATCCATCCACCCCCGGAGTCCGCCGAACTCGTTGAAGCGCTGGAGGTAGTCGGCGGCCTTCTGCCAGTCATCCGGGGTGGACGTCTCCGGAGCGATCCCGAGCTCGAGCAGAGCCATGCATCCCGAGTCGGACGAGTTGTTGAACATCGCGACGTGACCCGCGTACTTGGGGTTCATCAGATCCTCGAGGCTGGTAACGGGCTCGTCGACGTACTTCGTGTTATAGCCGATCCCGGTGATGCCGGACTGCCAGGCCATCGTGTACTTGTTCCCTGGGTCGTACACGGGGTCCTTGAAGTTCGGACCGACGTTCGCGTCGAAGTTCGGATGCAGCTCCGGGTCAAGCTCGATCAGATACCCGAGCGCGATCATCTCCGACAACTCCTGGAAGTTGGACATCACGATGATGTCGTGGCCGGTGTCCTGTCCGCTCTCGAGCGCTGGACGGATCGTCGCATAGAACTCTGCGTTGTCGTTGATGTCGGCCCGGTACGTGACGTCGATGCCCGTCGCCTGGGTGAACGCGTAGAGCGACGGGCGGCTACCAGCGCCGTCGACCGAGAAGTCACGGTCGATGTAGGCGGGCCAGTTGGTGAAGTTGAGGTGGTCGCCCGGGCCCTTGGCCTTCAGGTCCGCCCACCACTCGGCCGAGCCTTCGGCGCCGGCCGTCGGGCCGGTCGTCTGCGCTTCCCCGCTCACCCCGCACGCGGCCAGGATCGAGGACAGGCCAAGGGCGCCCGCACCCGCCCCCGCGTACCGGAACAGGTCGCGCCGGGACATCCGTCGCTGGGTCATCCCTCGGATCCACGCGGGATCCATCCGGGGTGCCGGCTCCTTGCTCATTCGGCCTCCTCAGGCTCGGTCTCCGATCGTTCGACCACGAAGGTGTGCTCGGGCAACCACTCGAGCCGGACCTGGTCGCCGGCGTTGGGGTGCGATCCCGCCGCGCCGAGGTTCTGCACGTACACGCGGAGCATCGTGTCGCCCGGACCTTCCACGTCGTACTGGTAGTTCACGCCGATGTACGTCGACATGCGGATCACGCCCGACACGTGGTTCCGGTCGGGCGGCGGGCTCCCGTCCTGGGGGACGAGCGTGATCTTCTCGGGCCGAACCCCCACCTGGACGGTCCCCGAGAGCCCCGGCGGGATCGAGCCGGTATCGGCGCGGACGACGTCGCCTCCTTCGGTCACGATCGAGGTGGTCCCGTTCGACTCGGCCTTCATCTCGCCCAGGAGCAGGTTGCTGGCGCCGAGGAAGCTCGCCACGAACGGCGTGGCGGGATGCTCGTACACCTCCTCGGGACCACCCGTCTGCTCGATCCGACCGTGCCGCATGACCGCCAGGCGGTCGGACATCGTCATCGCCTCTTCCTGGTCGTGCGTGACGTAGATGAAGGTGATCCCGACCTCCTGCTGGATCTGCTTCAGCTCCAGCTGCATCTGCTTGCGCAGCTTGAGGTCCAGAGCGCCGAGCGGCTCGTCGAGCAGGAGCACCTTGGGCCGGTTGACCAGGGCTCGTGCGAGGGCCACGCGCTGCTGCTGGCCCCCGGACATCTGCCCCGGTTTGCGGGTCTCGAACCCCGACATCTCGACCAGTCGCAGGGCGTCGCCCACCCGCGACCTGACCTCGTCCTTGGGGACCTTCTTCCTGCGCAACCCGAAGGCCACGTTCTCGAACACGTCGAGGTGCGGGAACAACGCGTAGGACTGGAACACCGTGTTGACGTCTCGCTTGTACGAGGGGAGATCGGTCACGTCTCGGCCGCCGAGGTACACGGTCCCGCGCGACGGGTCCTCGAACCCGCCGATCATCCGCAGGGTCGTGGTCTTCCCGCACCCCGAGGGACCCAGCATGCTGAAGAACTCGCCCTCCGCGATGTCGAGCGAGAGGTCGTCGACCGCTACGGCGTCGCCGAAGGCCTTCGTGACCCGCTCGAGGCGAACGTCGATGTCCGGCACGGAACCTCCCCTCTCATCGAAGGAGTACGGATGGACGCTGGTGAGACGCCTTCGAAGCGGGATTATGCCCCACGTGGCTCTACGTGGGCACCTCGTCCGAGCCCATGTCGTCAGGCCGTGTCGCGCGTCCTCGATCGTCGCCGGCGCGTCGGAGAGCGCGGGGGTCGACTCCGAACGCAACGGCACGCCCTCGGCCTTCGCTGGCACCGAGGGTTCGTTGGCGGCTCTCACGGGGCGTCCGTCGGGCGGGCCGCCGTCGGATCCCGCCCCCCGCCGATGCCTTCCGGCGCGACGACCAGAGCGCACGTCGACGGCAGGGCGGTCGCTCCCACGCGGGGTTCGATCCCGGATCAGCCGCGGCAGGACGGTCGCGACCAGGACCGCCGAGACGAGGATCGCGCCGACCAGGAATCTCCCGTTGACATAGGCAACCACTAGCGCGGCGCCGGCGATCAGCGCGCTCCACAGATACATCAGCAGGACGGCTTGCCGGTGGGAATGACCGATGTCCATCAGGCGGTGGTGGATGTGCTCCTTGTCGGCGTGCCCGATCCCGATCCCCTTCCGCATCCGTCGGACGATCGCGAGCACGACGTCGAGCAGCGGGACGGCGAGGACGAGCAGCGGGACGGCGATCGGGATCGCGATGGCGGCGAGGTCGCCGCCGCTCGGGCCCTCGAGGTTCTGCCCCACCCCCGAGATCGTGGCGACCGCCATGAGCAGCCCCAGCAGGAGCGCGCCCGAGTCGCCCATGAAGATCTTCGCCGGGTGGAAGTTCCACGGGAGGAAGCCGAGGGCCACCCCCGCGACGATCGTGGACATGAGCGCGGCGACGCTGGCCTGGTCGCCGCCGTCCGGGGTTCGGAAGTACGCGAAGAACGCGATCGCCGCGATCGCAACCATGCCGGCCGCCAGGCCGTCGAGCCCGTCGACGAGGTTTACGGCGTTCATGAGCGCCACGATCCACAGCACGGTGAGCGGGACGGCGAGGTCCGGCGAGAGCGAGATCACGCCCTGACCCGGGAAGTAGAAATAGAGGAGCTGGACGCCGAGGAGCACGACGATCCCGGCGGCGAGCACCTGGCCCGCCAGCTTCCCGATCGCGGAGACGCCGCGCGTGTCGTCCACCATCCCGAGCACCACGACCACGGTCGCGGCGACGAACGCCGCGTCGAGCTCGGAGGACGTCTGGTGCAGGCCGGACAGGAACGGGATCACGCGCGCCGCCAGGAGCCCGGCCGCGACGCCGAGGTACATCGCGAGCCCTCCCGCGGTGGGTGTCGGCTTCGGGTGGACCTTGCGGTCGGAGGGGTGGTCGATCCAACCGAACCGCAACGCGAGCCGACGCACGACGGGCGTGACCGCGAAGGTCACACCGGCACTGACCGCGAACACCAGGAGATACGGACGCACGCTGTGAGGCGATGCTACCCCCTGGCGGGCGTCCCTCGTCGGCGCGACCGGCGGGCGTCAGCGTGGGTAGACGGGGAACCGAGCCACGAGCTCCGTCACGCGCGCGCGGCTCGCGGCCGCGACCCGCTCGTCGTCTGGGTTGCGGAGCGCATCGCCGATGATGCTGGAGACCTCCTTCATCTCGGGTTCGTCCATCCCGAGGGTGGCCGGCCCCGGGGTGCCCACCCGTATGCCCGACGGGTCGAGGGGCGGCTGCGGGTCGAACGGGATCCCGTTCTTGTTGATCGCGATCCCGATCTGGTCGCAGACGGTCTCGGCCTGCTTGCCGCCGATCCCGAGCGGTCGCAGATCGCACAGGGCCAGGTGCGAGTCCGTCCCACCCGAGACGATCCGAACGCCCTCGTCCGCGAGGCCCTGCGCGAGCGCTCGGGAGGCGCGCACGACGCGCACCGCGTACTCGGCGAACGACGGGGCCATCGCCTCCTTCAGGCAGACGGCCTTGGCTGCGATCACGTGTTCGAGCGGGCCGCCCTGCATCATCGGGAAGACCGCCTTGTCGATCGCCTTCGCGTGTTCCTCGCGGGCCAGGATGATCGCGCCTCGCGGGCCGCGCAGGGTCTTGTGGGTCGTGAAGGTCACGACGTCGGCGAACGGCACCGGGCTCGGGTACGCACCACCGGCGCACAGCCCGATGAAGTGCGACGCGTCGACCCAGAGGATCGCGCCGACCTCGTCCGCGATGCTCCGGAACGCGACCCAATCGATCACCCTGGGGTACGCGGTGAAGCCCGCGAGCACGACCTTGGGTCGATGCTTCCTGGCCAGCTCGCGGATCCGGTCGTAGTCGAGCTGCTCGGTCTCGCGGTCGACCTCGTAGCCGATGAACGTGAACCACTTGCCGGACACGTTGACCGGGGACCCGTGCGTGAGGTGACCGCCATGCGCGAGCACCAGCCCGAGCACCTTGTCCTCGGACCGCGGCTCCAGGAACGCGCCGAACACGGCCATGTTGGCCTGCGCGCCGGCGTGCGGCTGCACGTTGGCGTGGTCGGCGCCGAACAGCTCCTTCGCGCGGTCGATCGCCAACTGCTCCGTGACGTCGACGAACCGGCAGCCGCCGTAGTAGCGATGGCCCGGATATCCCTCCGCGTACTTGTTGTTCATCGTCGACGCCTGCGCGGCGAGTACCGCGGGGCTGGCGTAGTTCTCCGACGCGATCAGCCGCAGCGTGCTCCTTTCGCGCCGGAGCTCGCCCGAGATCGCGTCGGCGACCTCGGGATCGGTCGCGCGCAGCGCATCCCAGTCCGCGACGAACCCGTCGCCGGTCTCTCGATGTTCCGGCATCTCAGCGCTCTCCTCGTTCGATCTCGGCGACCTGCTGGAGCCGTCGCTCGTGACGTCCGCCCTCGAACGGCGTATCGAGCCACAGCTGGAGGATCTCCCGCGCGAGCTGCACGGCCACGATGCGGCCTCCCATCGCGAGCACGTTCGCGTCGTTGTGGCGGCGGGACAGCTCCGCGAGGTGCAGGTCGTTGCAGAGCGCAGCCCGGGCACCCTTGACCTTGTTGGCGGCGAGCTGCTCCCCCTGTCCCGACCCGCCGAGCAGGATCCCGCGGTCGGCGCGCCCGTCGACGACCGCGCGCGTGGCGGCCGCGCAGAAGTCCGGGTAGTCCACCATCTCCTCCGAGTCGGTCCCGAGGTCGAGCACCTCGTGCCCGTGGTCGGTCAGATAGGCCTTCAGCTCCTCCTTGAGCGGATACCCGGCGTGGTCGCATCCCATCGAGATCCGCACGTCTAGGATCCCGTCGACCCGGTGGCCGTGCGAGCGTCGGTGCGGCCGACGAGCCCGTCGGCCAGCCGCGAGCACCACGCGTCGAGCTCGGCGGCGACGGCCCGGAACGCCGTCCAGGGGCATGCCGAGCGGGTCCGCGATCCCCTCGTCCCGCGGGTCGCCCTCGAAGCCTTCCCGACGGAGCCGGTCGGCCTGGGCGATGCGCTCGGACAGGCGTCCGGGCGACGCGTCCTCCGTCTCGGGTAGGGCCTCGAGGAGCCGGACGAGCTCCTTGAGCGTGAAGGTGCGCGAGCCCGCCTCGCCGGCGAACGCATGGGCGTGCTCGGGGGCCATCGCGACGACCAGGTCCGCCCGAGCGACGTCGTCTTCGGAGACCTCGCGTGCGCGATGACCCGAGATGTCGACCCCGCGTTCGGCGGCCGCGCGGATCGAGCTCGGATCCGCGCGCGAGCCGGTCCATCCCATCGTCCCCGCCGATGCGACCTCGGGCGCGTCGGGCCCCATCCGCTCCGCGAACGCGGCGCGCAGGAGTCCCTCGGCGATCGGCGACCGACACACGTTGCCCGTGCACACCACAAGGACCCTTGTCATGGGGCCGCGAGTCTACACCGGGCCCTTGGGGCTCCCGGGTGGTCGCAGATCGCGCAACGCCTCGGCGATGGCTCGTTCCGATATCGCGCCGGCGCGGAGGACGGACGGCCTTTCGTGGGCGAGGTCGACCACCGTCGAGGCCGAGCCCGTGAGCGGCTCCGGTGCGCAGAGGTAGACCTCGACGGCGTCGGCGAACGTCGCCTCGACCTCATCGCATGTCGTGGGCGTGAACGCACCGCTGTGGTTCGCGCTCGTCACCGCGAGCGGGCCGGTGCGCGCGAGCACCGCGAGGGCGAGCGGCTCGTGCGGCATCCGGACACCGATCGTGGTCGGGTCGCCGCCCAGGTCCCACGCCCGGGCGACCTCGGTGCGCGGCAGCACGATCGTGAGCGGGCCGGCCCAGAACCGGAGGGCGAGCGCCTCGGCGCGCTCGTCGAAGATCGCGATCCGCCGGGCGGCCTCCGTCGAGGGCACGAGCACCGGCAGCTCGAGCTCGCGAGGGCGTCCCTTCGCCTCGAACAGCCGCGCGGCGGCCGAGGGATCGTCCGGCCGCGCTCCGATGCCGTAGACCGTGTCCGTCGGCAGGACGATGAGCGAGCCGTCGAGCGCCGCGCGCGCAGCCGCCTCGATGGGGTCGGGCGCGGAGGTCACGGCGCCCAGGCGAGGACCACCCGGTCGCGGCCCGTGAGATCGGGCTCGACGCGGACCTCCGCGAACGCGCTCGAGAGCGCGCGCACCACGGGGTCGCCGAGCCTGGCGTCGATCTCGACCGCCAGGACGCCGCCGCCGCGCAACCATCGGGAGGCCTGGACGCCCAGCCGCTCGTACACGTCGATCCCCCCGACCAGCGCGAGGACGGGATCGGCCCGTACCTCGCCCGGCAGGTCCTCCAGGTCCTCAGCCGGTACGTACGGCGGGTTGCTCACGACGACGTCCACCCATCCCCGCAGGTCGACCGGCAGGGGTTCGAGGAGGTCGCCCTCCAGGACGGTCACGGCGAGCCCCAGCCGCGCGGCGTTCGCCCGGGCGAGCGCCACGGCCTCGGCGGACAGGTCCGTCGCGAACACCGTGGCATCGGGTCGCTCGTCCTTGACGGCGAGCGCGATCGCGCCGGTACCCGTTCCCGCGTCGACGACCACTGGGTCCTCGCGGTCGCCGACCTCCGCGAGCGCGAACTCGACGAGGAGCTCCGTCTCGGGGCGAGGGACGAACACGCCGGGCCGGACCTCGAGCGTGATCCCTCGGAACGGTTGGTCGCCGGTCAGGTGCTGCACCGGCGTGCCGGCGCACCGCTGACAGATCGCGCGGCCGAACATCCGGGCCTCGCGCGTGTCGAGCCCCGCCGAACGCGCGTACAGCCCCGCGCGGTCGGTGCCGAGTACGTGCATCAGCAGGATCTCGGCCGTCGCGTCGGGACTCTCGACCCCGTGCCGATCCAGGTAGCCGCTCGCGCGTCGCAGGACCTCGGCGGGACGCACGGTCAGGGTTCCCGTTCCACGTCGCCCTCGTCGTCGTCGCGGGCCAGCTGGTCGGCGCGCTCGGCGGCGTGCAGCGCGTCGACGAACGCATCCAGGTCCCCCGCCAGCACGTCGGGCAGGCGGTGGACCGTCAGCTTGACGCGGTGATCGGTCACGCGGTTCTCGGGGAAGTTGTACGTGCGGATCTTCTCGGCGCGCTCGCCGGTCCCGACCTGCGAGCGTCGAGCCGCGGCCTCCTTGGCGGCGGCCTCCTCCTGTGCCCGATGGAGGAGGCGGGCGCGCAGGTACCGCATCGCCTTCTCCCGGTTCTGCAGCTGCGACCGCTCCTCCTGGCTCCCGACCACGATCCCGGTCGGTTTGTGCGTGATCCGGACGGCCGAATCGGTCGTGTTCACGGACTGCCCCCCGGGGCCGGCCGAACGGAACACGTCGATCTTCAGGTCCTCCGGCCGGATGTCGACCTCGACGTCCTCGGCCGCCGGCAGCACCGCCACGGTGGCCGTCGAGGTGTGGATGCGTCCGGAGGACTCCGTTACGGGGACGCGCTGGACACGGTGGACGCCGGACTCGTGCTTCAGTCGCGAGTACGCGTCCCTGCCCTTGACCTCGAGCACGATCTCCTTGAACCCGCCGAGGTCCGAGGGCGAGGCCGAGAGCACCTCGGTCTTCCAGCGCTGGCGCTCCGCCTGGTGCTGGTACATCTCGTATAGCGTCCCGGCCCACAGCGCCGCTTCGTCGCCGCCCGCCCCGGCGCGGATCTCGACCACGACGTCCTTGCCGTCGTTGGGATCCTTCGGGACGAGGAGCGCTTCCAGGCGAGTGCGGAGCTCGTCGGCCCGGGCCTCGGCGGTCTCTGCCTCCCCGCGCATGAACGCCGCCATCTCCGGGTCCGGCTCCTCCTTGGCGAGGGTGGTCGCCTCCTCGGCCTGCTGGAGGGCCGCGCGGTACTCCCGGAACGGCGCGACGATCTCGCCGAGCTCGGACAGGTCCTTGCCCAGTCTGCGCAGACGATCGGGGTCCTTCGCGACGTCGGGCGACGCCATCTCGCCCTGGAGACGTTCGTAGCGCTGCTCGAGCTCCGCGAGTCGGTCGAAGAGATCCATGCCTGGATTATCCAGGCATGGGACGGGGGCTACGACGGCGCGACCGGGCCCTCAGGCGTACGGAGGGTGGTCGTCGCCCTCGTCGTCGATGTCGCCCCAGTCGAGATCGAGCGCGGGGATGTCGAGCTTCATCGCGCCGGTCCCCTCCCACAGCTCCTCGTAGGACGGGTCGAGGATGCTCGGGTCGTCGTCGCCGGCCTCGGCCACCACGATCGCCGGTTCGCGAGCGGTGGACGCCCCCACCTCGGTTGGGTCCGCGGCGTCATCCGAGGCGGCCGAGGGCGCGATCTGGTTCGAGGTGGCGTTCTCGTCCGCCGTGGTTCCCTCGGCGGGCTCGTCGAGCAGGTCCTTGATCGGCGGGATGTCCGGGATCGTGAACTGAACGTCCATCGCGCTCTCGAGATCACGGGCGACGCCGATCAGCCGCTCCTGCATCGAGGCGATCTGATCCACGAGCGCGTCGCGGCGAGTGGACAGCCCGGCGATCGTCCGGTCGGCCTCCTCGCGCGCGGTCCGCACGGCGGTCTCCGCCCGCGATCGGGCCTCCTCGGCCTTGGCCTGGGCGTCGGTCCGGATCCGATCCGCGTCAGCTCGGGCCTCGCGGGTCACCTGTTCCGCGTCGCGGTTGGCCTCGCTCGTGATCGTCTCGGCGACGTGGTCGGCCTCGCGGATCACGCTCGCGACCCGTTCCCCGAGCTGCTGGTAGGGATCCTGGCGCGGCTGTGCGGTCGTTCGGCGCGCGGTCTGGGCCTCGGCCTGCGCGTCGCGAAGCAGCACGCGCATGAGCTCGATCTGATCGGCGAGCTGCCCGAGGTACGCCCGGACCTGGTCGGGGTCGTACCCACGCCTGATCGTCACGAACTCCCGTCGCCGGATCTGCTCGGCGGAGATCAGGACGGGGAGGTCGAGGTTCGTCGCGGACATGGGGAAGCCTCCTCGAACGCTCGCTGGGTTCCGGAGGCTACACCCGTGAGCACACGATGCAAGCATCTCGCCCGATCGCGGCGTGACTCCTTTCGGAGCCCCTCAGTTGCCGGGGGTCAGCTCCGACTCGCGGCGCAAAACCTCGTTGAACGAGGCGATCGCGACCTCGATCTGGGCGCGATCGGGGGGCTTGGTGGTGATCTTCTGCAGCCACAACCCCGGCACCATCAGCGCGTGGATCACCCTGGAACGCGGGAACCTCGCCCCGAGCCGCAGCAGCTCGAACGCGATCCCCGCGATGATCGGGATCGCGACGATCCGCGACCCGATGCGCCACCACAGGCCGGGGTTCCCGAACAACGCAAACACGAAGATCGTGATCACCATCACGAGCAACAAGAAGTTCGTCCCGCATCGCACGTGCAACGTCGAGTAGCCGTCGACGCGCTCGGGGACAAGCGGCTCGTCGTGCTCGTACGCCGCGATGGTCTTGTGCTCGGCTCCGTGGTACTGGAAGACGCGGCGGATGTCCTTGGTACGGCCGATCAGCAACAGGTAGCCGAGGAACAGCGCCACGCGGAACACGCCCTCGAGCGCGTTCACCATGATGCTCGAGTCGACGCTTCGCCCGACCCATCGGAACGCGACGGCCGGCAGGACGACGAACAGCCCGATGAAGATCACCGCTGCGATCGCCATCGACAGACCCATCTGGCGCGACGAGAGGCGCTCGTCCTCGGGCACGGACTCACGCGCCGAGACCGACAGCGCGCGGAACCCGATCGCCAGGGCCTGCCCGAGCGCCATCACACCGCGGATGAACGGCTTCGCCAGCGCGGGATGACGCTTGGCCACCGAGTCGATGTCGTGCGACTCGATGTGCAGATCGCCGGCCGGCCGGCGGACGGCGACGGCCCAGACGTCGCGGCCACGCATCATCACCCCTTCGACGACGGCCTGACCGCCGTAGAAGTGGGCCGGTGCGGTGGTGGCTTCCTCGGCCATCCGGGCAGGGTCAGCCCTGCTCGGCGGGCGGGGGCTCGGCAGGCTTCCCGGGGACGGAGACGGTGCGCCTGCGCGAAGCCTCCCGCTCCTTCACCGCCGCGGCCTGCTCGGCCTGCTGCTTCGCGTAGCGGCGCTGGAACCGTTCGACCCGGCCGCCCGTGTCGACCAGCTTCTGCTTGCCCGTGTAGAACGGGTGGCAGTTCGAGCAGATCTCAACGCGCAGCTCGGACCGGGTGCTCCGGGTCGTGAACGTGTTCCCGCAGGAACAGTGCACGGTCGCGACCATGTACTCGGGATGGATGTCCGGCTTCATCTTCGGTACCTCTCCTTGTCTTTTGAGGTGGTTGGACGGCGTCCGACGCGACCCGTCCGACGGCACCCAGCTTACGAGGCCGGGGCCTTCGCGATCTCCCGCAGGAACTGCTCGTTGGACTTGGTGGCCCGGATCTTGTCGGTGAGCAGCTCGAGCGCGGCCCCCGGCTCGAGCGCGTGGAGCACCCGACGGAGCCGCCACACGAGCGCGAGCTCCTCGGTCGGCATCAGCAGCTCCTCCTTGCGGGTGCTGCTCGCCTCGACGTTGATCGCTGGGAACAGTCGCTTCTCGGCGAGCTGTCGATCGAGTCGGAGCTCCATGTTGCCGGTGCCCTTGAACTCCTCGAAGATCCCCTCGTCCATCCGAGACCCGGTCTCGACGAGGGCGCTCGCGATGATGGTAACGCTCCCACCCTCCTCGATGTTCCGGGCGGCCCCGAAGAACCGCCGGGGCGGGTACAGGGCGGTCGAGTCGATCCCGCCCGACAGGATCTTGCCCGAGGCCGGCGCGGCGAGGTTGTACGCGCGCGCCAGCCGGGTGATCGAGTCGAGGATGATCGCGACGTCCTGCCCCATCTCGGCCAGGCGCTTGGCCCGCTCCAGGACGAGCTCCGTCACCTGGATGTGCTGGTCCGGCGGCTTGTCGAACGTCGAGTAGACGACCTCGGCCGCCTGCACCGTACGCTGCCAGTCCGTGACCTCCTCGGGCCGCTCGTCGACCAGGAGCACCATCACGTGCGTGTCCGGACTCGACTGGATGATGCCGCTCGCGATGTTCTTCAGCACGGTGGTCTTGCCCGCCTTCGGCGGTGAGACCACCATGCCGCGCTGCCCCTTCCCGATCGGCGACACCATGTCCATGATCCGTCCTGTCACGTCCGTCGGCCCGGTCTCCAGGTGGAAGCGCTCATTGGGGAACAGCGGCGTCAGCTTGTCGAAGTTCGGCCGCTGCTTCGCCTCCTCCGGGTCCATCCCGTTCACCGAGTCGATCTGCAGCAGCGCGAAGTACTTCTCGCTGTCCTTGGGCTGCCGCACCTTGCCGGTGACGGTGTCCCCCTTGCGCAGCATGAACCGTCGGACCTGCGAAAGGGACACGTAGATGTCCTGCTGCCCCGGCAGGTAGCCGGAGGTCCGCATGAACCCGTAGCCCTCGGGCAGGATGTCGAGCAGCCCGTTCGCGGTCGGCGCGTTCTGGAGCTCCTCCTCCCGCATCTCGATCTCTCGTTGACGGCGCTCCTCGCGCTGGCGACGGCGCTCTTCGCGTGACGGACGTCGGCGTGGACCACCCTCGCGATCGCGCTGCTGCTGTCCGGCATCGGGACGACCACCCTGTGGCCGGGCCGCTTCCCGGCGGTCATCGCGTTGACGTTGGTCGCGCTGATCCGGCTGCGGGCGCTGTCGCGTGTCGCCGTTGCCGGAGGTCTCCCGCCATGCTCGACGTACGCCTGGCCGCTCGTCGGGCTCGTCGTCGTGTCGATCGACGCCATCGAGGCGTCGGGCGCCGCGGCGGCGACGGATGACGCGTCGGAACGCTCGCCGTTGGTATGCGCGATGATCTTGTCGACCAGATCGGCCTTCTTCAATCCCTTGTGCCCCTCGATACCGAGGTCCGCCGCGATCTGATGTAGCTCCGCGGCGACCTTTCCCTCCAGGGCACGCTTATCGGTGGTGGCCACTCATGCTCCTTTCTCGAGTTCCTGCTTGAGGGCCTTCCAGTCCCCGAGGAACTTCTCCAATCCTGCGTCGGTGAGCGGGTGCTTCACCAACTGCTTGAACACCGCGAACGGCATCGTCGCGATGTCGGCGCCCGCGAGCGCCGACTCGACGATGTGCATCGGGTGACGTAGCGACGCGGCGAGCACCAGCGTGTCGTACCCCTGGATCTCGTAGATGTCGCAGATCTTGCGGAGCGCGTCCATCCCGTCGGACGCGACGTCGTCCAGGCGTCCGAGGAACGGCGACACGATGTACGCGCCGATCTCGGCGGCGAGGATCGCCTGCGCGGGAGAGAACACGAGCGTGACGTTGATCTTGATCCCGTCGTCGATCAGGCGCTTGCCGGCGTTCAGGCCCTCGGGGGTCATCGGGACCTTGACGACGGCGTTCGGCGCCATCTGCGCCAGGTCGAGCCCCTGCCGGTACATCGCCTCGGGCTCGAGCTCGGTCGTCTCGAGCGAGATCGGTCCCTCGACCTCCGACAGGATCTCCTTCCAGACCCGCTCGGGGTCGTCGTTCTCCTTCGCCACCAACGAGGGGTTGGTGGTCACGCCGCCCAGCACGCCCCAGCGGTTGATCTCGCGGATCTCCTCGATGTTGGCCGTGTCCAGGAACAGCTTCACGTTCTGCCTCCTTCGTTCGCCGCCGCCACGGGAGCGGGGGCACGACCCGCGCGCTCGCCGCCCGCCGTGACGCGGGCCGGCGCCGTGCGTTCGGTCGCTCGTTCCATCACGAGGTCGATGATCGCGGCCAGGGCGCGGTCGAAGCTGTAGTTGGCGATCACCGGGACGCCGTGCGACAGCGCCTGGCTCTTGATGTATCGCTGCACGCGCCGGATGTCGTCGAACCGGTCGAGGTAGCGCTCGGCCGGTCGACCGGTGTGCTCGGACGCTCGAGCCGCGAAGTGGCTGCGGTGCACCTCGTCCTCCTCGATCGTCACGACGACCGGGACGGCGAGGATGCGGTCGCGCCAGGGGTCGAGGTCCAGGAACCCCGGCACCACGTGGGCGCCCTCGATGATCAGGTGCGTCCCCTCCATCGCGGCGCGCTCGACGAGCGCCTGCACGCCGACCGCGACCGCCGCGGTCTGCTCCCGGAACCCGACGACCACCTCGTCCTTGGACGGGGGCTCGCGCAGGACCGAGCCCGCCTCGAACGACGACGCGTGCAGCGTCGGCATGAGCTCGTGGGAGAACAGCGCGCGCATCACCTCTCGGATCGCGTCGGTCGCGACCACCCGGACGATCCCGAGCCGCGTCGCGAGCTGGGTCGCGAGGGTGGACTTGCCCACCCCCGTCGCCCCACCGATCAGCACCACCAGCGGGACCTGGAGCGCCTCGATCTCGCGCCAGCGCTGGAAGTTCCGCGCGTATCGCTCGCCGGCCAGGTCCTCGAGGACCCCGAGCGCGAGCTCGCCGAGCTGCTCGTTCGAGATCGACGGGACGCCGAGCTCGCGCAGGCGCTCCTCGATCGCCTCGGCGACCTGGTACGCGCGAACGGGCGACAGCCCGGTCACCATGACCTGCGACGCCATCAGGCCCTTCGAGTACGGCAGGCCCGAGTCGCGATCCGAGATCAGGATCTGAGGGTTCTTGGGGTCGTTCGTCATCTCTGTTCGTTTCTCTGGGCGCTTCGCTCTCCGGCGAGGCCGATCGTCTCCCTCAATGCGGTCGGAAGGTCCGTGTCGCCCTCCAACGCGACGGCGCGGTTGTCCACGAAGACCACCTCGGCGCCCCGGGCCATCGCCCGGTCGCACGCGACGTCGACCGCCGCGGCTTTCAGCTCCGACAGGAGCACCTCGTAGGCCTCCGCCCCGTCCAGGTCCTGCGCCAGACCGGCCCGATCGGCGAGCCTGGCACTCCACCCGACCACTCGGCATCCGTGGGTCCGCTCGAGGGCTTCCGCTTGTCTCGCGGCCACCGCCCCGGGCGCCGTCGTGGTGAAGAACACGTCCCTCCCCCGCACATCGCCGAGTGGCTGTGGTTCGAAGTCCGTCACGATGAGCCGGGCATCAGCGTTCAGCCGTTCGGCGTGAGACCTGAGGGTAGGGATGTTCTGCAGCCCGGCTGGGCTACGCGCCATGGTAACAACGACAAGATCCGATAGCAACAGCCGAAGGGGGCCGAGGTACCCGCCGAGGTACTCGGGCGGCGCGGTCGCCGGGACGACCAGGATCCCCGCGTCCCACGGGAACGGGGGCATCGAGGCCCCGCTCCCGTCGACGATCACGGTCCCCGCACCGAGCCCGAGCGCGACCTCGGCGGCCGCGCGGACGTTCGTCGACGAGGAGCGCCCCGCCAGGCCACCGCCCGCGCGCCGGGCGCCCACCGTCGTGACGCCGCTCGTGGCCGCGATCTCCAGGTAGTCCGAGGCGGCGTGGCGGCCCCGGCGGACGAGCTCGAGCAGCGCGTCGAGCGTGACCGTGCCGGCCTCGGCGACCTCGGGTTCGGGCGGACCGCCGCGGCCCATCGCGACGACGACCGGATCGAACCCGTGCGCCGCGGCCACCCGCGCGGTCTCGCCCGAGACGGCGGTCTTGCCCGTCCGCTTCCCGATGCCGATCACCGCGATCGTCGCGACGGGGAGCGGGCCCTGGTCGATCGGCGGGTCGAGCCGGAAGTCGGGACCGAGGTAGGCGACGCCCCTGGCCAGCGCGACGGCCGCGACCTCCATCCGCTCGCGGTACCCGAGGACGGGTTCGTCCGACAGGTCGAAGATCCCCTCGGGAGCGAGCTCGTCGATCGCGGCGCCGAGCGCCGCCGCCACCGAACGGTCCGGCACCGAACCCCGCAGCGGGATCCCGAGGTCGAGCGCCGCCGACGGGTCGAGCTTCTCGCCGCCGCCCACGAACAGCGCCGCGATCGGTTCGAGCCCGCGCCCGCGCAGCTCGTCGATCGCCCAGCGCGTGACGGACGGGTAGTGCTCACCGTCGACGAGGACGACGACCTTCATCCGATGGGCTCCTTCGGGACGGTGCGGTTCGGAGCTAGGACTCCCCCTGGTGAGCCGCGGGGAGGCGGCGCTGCTGCACCGGCGGCTCGAGCTCGCGATGGTACTGCTCCCCGGTCGAGAGCCGGAAGTGCGCGATCACGCTGCCCCCGCCGAACGGGTACTTCCGCGTGATCTTCACCTCGTCGCCCTCGAACTCCAGGACGTTGTAGCAGGGCTTGGTGTACCCGCGGAGCCGGAGCGACGCGACCGTGCCGGCGTTCGCCACGTAGAGGTCCTCGAGGCGCCAGACGTACGGGACGTGCTTGTGGCCCGAGAGCACGATGTTCACCCCGGACTGGATCAGCTCCTCCAGCAGGTCGCCGGCGTCCATCACGGTGCTCCGCTCGCGCCCGGTGCCCGGGATCGGCAGCAGGTGGTGGTGCAGGACGAAGACCTTCAGGTCGGCGGGAACCTCGAACCGCTCGTGGATCCACGTGTAGCGCTCGCGCCCGACCTGGCCCTCGTTGATGTCGGGCTCGCTGGAGTCGACGCCGACGAGGCGGACGCCCTTGACGTCGGCGCTCCAGTGGCGCGGGCCCACGAGCTCCTCGAAGTGGAGGTACCCGACGTTGCGGGCGTCGTGGTTGCCGGGGACGGTGTACATCGGCGCGCGGATCCGTTCGGCGTAGGCGGCCCAGTTCTTGTACTCCTGCCGGTACCCCTCGTTGGTGAGGTCGCCGCTGCAGATCACGACGTCGGGCTCGAGCTCGTTCAGCTCGACGATCACCCGGTTCATCAGGTTCGGAACGAAGTAGGGCGAGCCGACGTGTGGATCGGAGATGTGCGCGATCGTGACCACGTTCGTTGCAGTCTAACGGCGTCGCCCCGGGCAGGGGACCCCCACGCACCATGGGACGATACGGCCTGCGTGAACGCCCTCGACCTGCTGCTGCTCGTGCTCGTGGCGCTCTCCGGCATCGCCGGCTACCGTCGCGGCTTCACGCTGCAGGCGTTCGGGTTCGGCGGTCTGCTCATCGGTCTGGTGGTGGGCGCCCTGCTCGCACCGTCCGTGGCCGGCATCGTCGAGGGTCCGAACGCCCGGGCGGGGGTCGCCGTCCTGGTCCTGCTCACGATCGCCGCCCTCGGCAACGCCGCCGGGTGGTTCGTCGGCCTCCACGCACGGGACCGCGCCGCGTCGAGGTTCGGCAAGGCGGACTCGGTCGCGGGCTCGGCCGTCGCGGTCGTCGCGTCCCTGCTCGCGATCTGGTTCCTCGCGCTCAACCTCGCGAACGGGCCCTTCCCGGCCGTGGCGACCGAGATCCGCGGTTCGGCGGTGGTCCGGACGCTCGACGCCGCGCTGCCGCAACCGCCGTCCCTCTTGGCGCAGGTGCGCAGGCTGTTCAACCGGTTCGGGTTCCCCGACGTGTTCTCCGGCATCCCTCCCCTGCCGGCCGAACCGGTGCAGCCGCCGACCCAGGAAGAGGCTCTGGCCGCCGCCGAGGCTGCCGGGTCGAGCACCGTCCAGGTGATCGGGGCCGCGTGCGACGTGATCCAGGAGGGTTCGGGCTTCGTCGCCGCCGACGGCTACATCGTGACGAACGCCCACGTCGTGGCGGGGATGGACGATCCGGAGGTGCGTTCGGCGGTCGGGGGTTCGTCGGACGCCACGACGGTGCTCTTCGACCCCGACCTGGATCTGGCCGTCCTCTCCGTCGCCGACGCGCCGGGTCCACCGCTCCCGCTCGCCACCGAGCCGCTCGACCGCGGCGCGCCCGGGGCCGTCCTCGGGTACCCGCAGGGTGGTCCGCTCGACGTCCGTCGCGCCGCCGTCCGTCGGACCTTCACCGCGGTCGGTCGAGACATCTACGGGCGCGCCGAGGTCGAGCGCCTCGTGCTCGAGCTGCAGACCTTGGTTCGGCCGGGCAACTCCGGGGGACCGTTCGTCCTGCCGAACGGCCGGGTCGGCGGTGTGGTCTTCGCGGCGTCGTCCAGCGACGAAGACGTGGGGTACGCGATCGCGGGTGGCGAGGTCGACGACCCTGCGGCTCGCGATCGGTCGGACGACCGCGGTCGACACCGGGCCCTGCATCGACTGACGGGGAGCGGAGTCGCTCGGCAGCCGACGCCGCCGCGCCTATTCCTCCATCACGACGCGGAGGTCGCCCTCGCGCGACAGGAGCGAGAACGACGTGATCTCGCCCTCGCGACGGAACACCATGCTCACCTTGCTCTGGCCGACCGGTAGGTTGCGCACCTCGACGCTGTTCAGCCACGTCGGCAGGTGCGGCAGGTTGATCGTCAGCAGGTTCTCGTGGGCCCTGGCCGAGAGACCGAGCATGGATTGCAGCATCAGGAACGGCGAGCCGGCCGCCCACGCCTGCGGCGAGCACGCGATCGGGTAGCTCACCGGGCGATTCGGGGACCGGCGCGTGAACCCGCAGAACAGCTCGGGCAGCCGCAGGTAGTCGGCGGAGACCGCCGCGTCGAACAGCGCGGTCGCGACGCGGTTGGTCGCCCGGGCGAACCCGTACCGCTTCAGCCCCGCCGCGATCAGCGCGTTGTCGTGCGGCCAGACCGATCCGTTGTGGTAGCTCATCGGGTTGTAGGAGGCCGCGGACCGGCTCATCGTCCGGACGCCCCAGCCCGAGAACATGTCCGGCGCCAGCAGCCGCTTCGCGAGCGGCAGCGCCTTGTCCTCGTCCACGATCCCGGTGTAGAGGCAGTGGCCGGGGTTGGACATCAGCGTTCGGAGCTGCTGCTTGTCGGCGTCGAGGGCGGCCGCGAAGTACCGCTCGTCCTCCATCCAGAACGCCTCGTTGAAGCGGACCTTCAGGCGTTCCGCCTCGTCCTCCAGGCGCGCCGCGTCCTCGGGCCGGCCGAGCGCGCGGTACACGTCGGCCATCCGCGTCTTCGCGAGGTAGACGTAGCCCTGCACCTCCGAGAGCGCGATCGGGGGCTCGGCGAGCCGGCCGTCGGCGTGGACGATCGAGTCGTGCGAGTCCTTCCAGCCCTGGTTGCGGATCCCGCGCGGCGAGCGGCACAGGTACTCGACGAACCCGTCGCCGTCCAGGTCGCCGTAGCGGTCGATCCACGCGAGCGCGGCCTCCGCGGTCGGGAGCAGCTTGCGCGCGAACGCGACGTCGCCGGTCCACCGCAGGTGCTGCGCGTACACGATCAGGAACCACGGCGTCGAGTCCACCGACCCGTAGTACGGCGAGTGCGGCATGATCCCCGCGCGCGCGAGCTCGCCGTCGCGGACCTCGTGCAGGATCTTGCCCGGCTGCTCGTCGCGCCAGTCGTTCTCCTCCGTGCCCTGACGCGCGGCCAGGAGCTCGAGCGCGTCGCGCGCGGGCCGGGTGTTGACCGTCAGCAGCTGGTGCGACGCGATCAGCGAGTCGCGGCCGAAGATCGTCACGTACCACGGGGATCCCGGCGGCGAGGATCGCGCCGTCCCCCACCCGCGTGTACAGCGCGCGGAGATCGCGCAGGCTCCGGTCCAGGAGCTGGTTGAACAGCTCGTTGTCGGTGACGATCCGCGTCGACTCACGCTCCCACTCCTCGTAGGAGCGACGGAGCTCGTGCACCGCGTGGTCGAAGTCCGGGGCCGCGTTCGTCGGCTCGCCCCCCAGGATCGGCTCGACCGAGACCGCGACGAGCCGCGTCTGGTACGGGTCGAGGTGGAGCCGGAAGACCGCCGTCGCGAGCGCCCCCTCGACGTCGATGCGGTCCGGCTCGACGCCGAAGCGGATCCTCGTGATCCGCCGGACGTGGTCGCGCCCCTCGTGCACGAACTCGATCGTGGAGCCGTCACCGTCGGGGGGGTGGACCCGCCCGAGTGCCGATGCGTCATGCCGCGCACGTCGAAGATGTCGGCGAAGTCCGCGCCGAACGTCAGCCGGACCTCCAGGGTGACGTCGAACGGGTTGTAGTTCTTGATCCGGATGCGCTCGAACAGATCGCCGGAGATCGCGCGGACGCGCCGAACGTTGATCGTCTGCTGCGGCGCACACAGGACGTCGTCCTCGAACAGGTCGGGGTTCGTCAGGTCGACGTGCGACTGGTAGCCCCGTTCGGCCGACGAGGACAGCAGCACGAGGTCGCGCCCGTTCACGGTCAGGCGGAAGTGCGACAGGAACCGCGTGTCGTGCGAGTACAGGCCGAGACCGTCCTGACCGCCGTGGTCGAGGTTCCCCTCGAGGTCGGAGTACAGGAAGGTCTGGCCCTCCTTGACGGCGAGGGTCTTGCTCGCGAGATCCGTGACCAGGACGGGGGCCGCGTCCCTGTTCGGGTTGGGGAGCGGGGCGGGCGCGACGACGCTGAGCGGGAGGTTCGCCGCCGCGTCGGCAGCGGGCGCCGGGTGGGGCCGGGGATCGGGCTCGGTCATCGTTCAACCATCGTCGCAGGTGATACGCGCCTTCAGCCCTCGCGGATGTCGACGCCGGCGGCTCGCACGGGGACACGCACGATCCGCCACCCCTCGGCCGGTTCCGGCGTGACGACGTCGTGGCGCTCGAACGCGAGCAGCGTCGGCCCCGAACCCGAGACGCACGCGGCCAGCCCGGCGGCGCGCAGGCGGTCGAAGACCTGGCGCAACTCGGGGACGAGCGCCAGCCGGACGTCTTCGTGGAGGCGGTCGCGCATCGCCGCGTGGAGGAGGTCGGGCTCGTGCAGCAGGGCGACCGCCACGAGCGCGGCGTGCGCCACGTTGAAACGGCGTCCTCGCGCGGGACCGGCGTCCGGGAGCGCGCGCCGCGCCGCCTCGGTCGAGATCGCGATGTCCGCCGGGACGAACAGCGCCGGCCGCAGCTCGGGGTCGCGGGTCGAAGCGGGCCACGACGCCCTCGTCCACCACGATCGTGAACCCGCCGAACACGGCGGCGGCCGCGTTGTCGGGATGGCCCTCGAGCCCGGCGGCGATCTCGCAGGATCGCGGTCCGGTCCAGGCCGAGATCGAGCGCCGCGTCGGCGAGCACGACGCCGGCCACCGCCGCGGCGGCCGAGGACCCGAGGCCGCGTTCGAGCGGGATCCGGTTGCGGCCGTGGATCGAGACGGGGGGAGCGATGCGTTCGAACCGCCGCGGCGGTCTCGGCCACGGCGCGCGACACCAGGTCGGTCCCGTCGGTCGGCAGCTCGGCCGCGCCCTCGCCCTCCCACGTCACGCCGGGCTCCGCGTCCGTGTCCAGCGTCGACCTCGTTGCACAGATCGAGCGCGAGCCCGAAGCAGTCGAACCCCGGTCCGAGGTTCGCCGACGTCGCCGGGACGGTCGACGGTGCGCGCACGCGCTACAGCCCGAGCTCGGCGGCGACGGCGTCGCGCCTCGGCCGGGACCGTGATCGGCGCGGCTCCGCCCGCTGGTCGCCCACTCCGGGTCCTTGAGCCCGTGACCGGTGAGCACGCAGACGACGGTCCCGCCGCGCGGGAGCGAGTCCTCGTTCGCGAGCTGGAGCAGCCCGGCGACGCTCGCCGCGCGAGGCCGGCTCGACGAACAGCCCCTCGCGCGCGACCCGCCGGTAGGCGTCGAGGATGTCGCGGTCGGTCACCGCCAGGATCGCGCCCTCCGACTCCGATCGCGGCCGCGATCGCCAGGTCCCACGACGCCGGGTTCCCGATCCGGATCGCGGTCGCGATCGTCTGCGGCTCCTCGACCGGGTCGACCGCGGACGATCGGCGCGGCGCCGCTCGCCTGGAACCCGAACAGCCGCGGCGGCTCGTCGATCGTCCCGTCGGCCAGGTACTCGGAGTAGCCGAGCCAGTGGCTCGAGATGTTGCCGGCGTTCCCGACCGGCACGCAGTGGACGTCGGGCGCGCGACCGAGCGCGTCGCACGATCTCGAACGCGCACGTCTTCTGCCCCTGCAGGCGGTAGGGGTTGACCGAGTTCACGAGGGTCACCGGGTAGCGCTCGGCCAGGCCGCGCGCGAGCTCGAACGACGCGTCGAAGTTCCCCTCCACCTCGAGCACGCGTGCGCCGTGCACGAGGGTCGCGGCCATCTTCCCGAGCGCGATCTTGCCCTTGGGGACGAGGACGGCGCAGGCCAGCCCCGCCTTGCGCCGCGTAGGCGGCGGCGCTCGCGCTCGTGTTCCCGGTGGAGGCGCACACGACCGCCTTGGCGCCCTCCTCGACCGCCTTGCTGATCGCGACGGTCATCCCACGGTCCTTGAACGAGCCGGTCGGGTTCGCGCCCTCGTACTTCAGGAAGACCTCGCACCCGGTCTCGACCGACAACGCCTCCGAGCGGACGAGCGGCGTCCCGCCCTCGCCGAGCGTCACGACCGGCGTCGCCGAGCCGACCGGCAGCCGGTCGCGGTACTCCTCGATCACGCCGCGCCAGGTTCGGGCCACCGTCACTCCTCGGCCTCGACCCGCAGGACGCTGCGGACCTCCTCGACCCCCGGGAGTCCGCGGAGCACGCCGATCGCCTCCTGGAACGCGCCCTCGCGGGCGCGGTGGGTGATGAACACGAGCTGCGCGTCGTCGCCGAACCCCTCCTGCCACACGCTCTTGATCGAGACCTCGCTGCGGCCGAACACGCTCGCGATCTCGGCCAGCACGCCGGGGCGATCCTCGACGCGCAGCAGGATGTAGTACTGGCCCGTCATCTCGTCCATCGGGCGGATCGTCCGCTCGTAGAAGCACGTGCAGCCGAGACCCCGGGCACCCGCGAGCAGGTTCCGCGCGACGCTCACGAGGTCGCCCACCACGGCGGTCGCCGTGGCCTCCCCGCCGGCGCCGCGGCCGTAGAACATCAGCTCGCCGACGTTCGGGCCCTCGACGAAGACCGCGTTGTAGGCGTCCCGGACCGACGCGAGCGGGTGCGACGCGGGGATCATCGCGGCGTGCACGCGGGCGGCGATCCGTTCGTCCTCACCCATCTCGGCGATCGCGAGCAGCTTCACGACGTAGCCGAGCCGCCGCGCGTACTCGATGTCCTCGGTGGTCACGTTCGCGATGCCCTCGCGGTACACGTCGCTCGCGACGACGCGGGCGTTGAACGCGATCGACGCGAGGATCGCGCACTTGGCGGCCGCGTCGTGCCCGTCGACGTCCGCGCTCGGGTCGGACTCGGCGTAGCCGAGCCGCTTCGCGTCGGCGAGGACGTCGGCGAACCCACGTCCCTCCTCCGACATCTTCGTCAGGATGAAGTTGGTCGTGCCGTTCACGATCCCCATGACGCGGCGCAGCCGCTCGCCGGTGAGCGACTCCTTCAGCGGGCGGATCAGCGGGATCCCGCCCCCCACGGCCGCCTCGAAGTACAGGTCCAGGCCCTTGGCGTCGGAGGCGTCGAAGAGCTCGCGCCCGCGCGTCGCGAGCAGCTCCTTGTTGGCGGTGACGACGGGCTTGTCGCGTTCGAACGCCGCGAGGACCAGCGACCCCGCGGGTTCGAGCCCGCCGATCAGCTCGCAGACGATGTCGACCTCGGGATCGTCGACCACGGCCATCGGGTCGTCGACGAACGCCGGCTGCGGGAGCCCGACGTCCCGCGGCTTCGCGGGGTCGCGGACGGCCACCTTGTGCACCTGCAGCCTGCATCCGGCGCGGCGCTCGATGTCGTCGCGATGGCGTTCGAGCAGCCGGACGACCGCGGCGCCGACGGTGCCGCAGCCCAGCATCCCGACCCGCAGGACCCGCTCGCTCATCCCACCCCCTCGCCCCTCGATCTCGGCCCGCCTCAGTATGTCGCCCCGGCCGGGCGCGAACCTCACGTCGCATCGCTTCGCTCCATCGCCTCGGGCGCCGACACGCCGAGCAGGCCGAGCAGGTTCGCGATCGTCCGCTTGGTGCCGCGGCAGAGCCACAGGCGGGCCTGCGTCAGCTCGGCGTCGTCGGACAGGACCGGGCACTCCGCGTAGAAGCGATGGAAGCGGGCCGCGAGATCCTGGGCGGCGTGGGTGAGCCGGTGCGGCGCCCGGATCTCGGCGGCGGTCGCGATCTGGGACGGCACGTCCGCGACGGCGCGCAGGAGATCCAGCTCGGCCTCGTGCTCGAGCCGGTCCAGGTCGGTCTCCTCGATCGGCCGGGTCTCGATGCCGCGTTCGGCCGCCTTACGCAGGATCGACGCGATCCGGGCGTGCCCGTACTGCACGTAGTAGACGGGGTTCTCGAGCGACTGGCGCTTCACGGCCTCGATGTCGAACCTCATCGTCACGTCGTTGCTGAACATCAGCAGGTGGAACCGAGCCGCGTCCGTGCCGACCTCGTCGATCAGCTCGTCGAGGCTGACGAAGGTCCCCGCGCGCTTGCTCATCGGGACCGGCACCCCGTCGCGAAGGAACGAGACCCACTGGTAGATCACGATCTCGACGCGCTCGGCGTCGTAGCCGAGCGCCTGCGCGGCGCCCCGGATCCGCGCGACGTCGCCGTGGTGGTCGGCGCCCAAGACGTACACGAGGTGGTCGAACCCGCGCTCGAACTTGTCGACGAGGTACGCGGCGTCGGCGCCGAAGTAGGTGTGCGTGCCGTTCGAACGCACGAGCGGCCGGTCCTTGTCGTCGCCGAACGCGGTCGAGCGGAACCAGACCGCCCCCTCCGCGTCGTACGCGTACCCGGCGTCCCGCAGACGCTGGACGGCGGCGGCGATCAGGCCCTTCTCCTCGAGCACGCGCTCGTGCATGAAGCTGTCGAAGCGGACCCCGAACCGCTCGAGCGTCCGGCCGATCTGCTCCAGGGCCAGGCGGGCGCCCTCCCGCTGGAGCCTCGCGACCCGCTCCTCGGGCGGAAGGTCGGCGAGGCCCGGACCCTCGGTCTCGAGGATCTCGGCGGGCGAGCTCGAGCACGTAGTCGCCGTGGTAGCCGTCCTCGGGCACCTCGGCGTCACGACCCAGGAGCTCCAGGTACCTCGCCTCGACCGACGCACCGAACCGATCCATCTGCCCGCCCGTGTCGTTGAAGTAGTACTCACGCTCGACCGACCACCCCGCCGCCTCGAGCACCCGGGCGAGCGCGTCTCCGAGCGCGGCGTTGCGGGCGTGCCCGATGTGGAGCGGTCCCGTCGGGTTGGCGCTCACGAACTCGACCTGCGCCCGGAGGCCGTTCGGGTCGGCGCGGCCGTAGGCCTCGCCCCGCGCCGCGACGTCCCGGAGCGCGCCGGTGAGCCAGTCGGCCGTGAGCCGGAAGTTGATGAACCCCGGCCCGGCCACCTCGGCGGACCGCACGAAGGGCGCCTCGGGCAGGTGCCGCCCGATGAGCTCCGCGACGTCGCGGGGCGAACGACCGACCCGCGGCGCGAGGACGAGCGCCACGTTGGTCGCGAAGTCGCCGTGCTCCTTCTGCCGAGGCTTGGAGAGCTCGACCTCCGGCAGGTCACCCGCCAGGCCGAGCTCGCGCGCGACCTCGGCCTGCGCCTCGGTGACGAGCGCGATCAGACGTTCCTCGATCATCGGCGTTCGAAGCGTAGTCGACGGACCCGCGCGCACCTCGCCTCGCCGGCTTGGGCGAGCAGGCGCGTTGCTAGACTCGGGCTGCCGAGCCCTCGTAGCTCAGCGGATAGAGCGCCGGCCTCCGGAGCCGGAAGCGCAGGTTCGAGTCCTGCCGAGGGCACCGATCCCGCGCCGCCACAACCCCGCCACGACGGCTACGCTCGCAACGCCGACGACCGGTCGGTGCGTGGGGGGTTGCCGATGCAGACGAGGACGCCGGGACGAGAGCGACCACGGTCCATGAACCGTCTCCTGCTGCTCCGGCACGCGAAGTCGAGCTGGGACGATCCGTCGCTCGCGGACCACGAACGGCCGCTGGCGCCCAGGGGCCACCGCGCCGCCGAGTCGATGGCGGAGCACCTCCGTTCGAGCGTCCCGCATCCAGACCTCGTGCTGTGCTCCTCCGCGCTCCGAACGCGGGAGACGCTCGACCGGATGTCGAAGGCGTTCGGCGACGCCGAGGTCGTGGTGGACGACGACCTGTACGGCGCGACCGACGACCTCGCTCCTCGAACGGCTGCGCGGCGTGGCCGACCGGTTCGAGACCGTCGCGATGATCGGGCACAACCCCGGCGTCCACGACCTCGCGATCGCCCTGGCCGGGAGCGGGGCGGACCTGGACAGGATGCGGGCGAAGTTCCCGACCGGCGCGCTGGCCGTGCTCGCGTTCGACGGGCCGTGGCGGGAGCTCGCGCCGGGCGACGGCCGGCTCGAGGCGTTCGTGACACCGAGGGATCTCGCGTGAGCGACGTCCCCTCGCACGATCGAACCGGCCTGACCGAGGCCGATCTCGGCCCCGACCCGATCGCCCGCATCGTCGCCTGGCTCGACGGCGCGAGGGCCGCCGGGGTCCGGTTCCCCGAGGCGGCGGCGCTCGCGACCGCCGACGCGGACGGGCGGCCGGCGGTCCGCCACGTCCTGGTCAAGGCCGTCGACGAACGTGGTCTCACGTTCTTCACCAACCGCGAGAGCCGCAAGGGACGACATCTCGCCGAGAACCCGAACGCCGCGCTGGCGCTCTACTGGCGCGAGCTCGACCGGCAGGTGTCCGTCACCGGTCCGGCGCCGCGCGTGGGCGACGCGGAGTCCCTCGCGTACTTCCGGACGCGGCCGCGCGAGGCACGGCTCGGCGCCTGGGCCTCCCGGCAGAGCCGGCCGGTCGGCTCGCGGCAGGAGCTCGACGCGGCGTTCGCCGAGGTCTCGGAGCGGTTCCCGGGTGAGGACGTCCCGCTCCCGCCACACTGGGGCGGGTACCGGCTCGAGCCCGAGACGATCGAGTTCTGGCAGGGGCGCGAGCACCGCCTGCACGACCGGTTCCGCTTCACGCGCGAGGGCGGCACCTGGCGCGTCGAACGGCTCTGGCCGTAACGGCTCGAGGCTCCGCCGTTCGGGCGACGGTCGGTCGCTCGCGCACGCGGTATCGTTCGGCCCCATGCACGCCGACGAGCTCCGCGCCGCGATCGCCGAGTGGCACCCTCGTGCCGTCGAGGAGCTGTCGAACCTGGTCCGCATCCCGTCGATCGCGTTCCCCGGTTACGACGAGAAGGCGGTGCGCGAGTCCGCGGAGGCGACCGCCGAGACCCTCGAGGCGGCGGGGTACGGCGGCGTTCGGCTGATCGAGCTCCCCGACGTCGATCACCCCGCCGTGTTCGCGGAGGTCGCGGGTCCCGTGGGCGCGCCGACGATCCTGCTCTACGCGCACCACGACATCCAGCCCGAGGGACCGCTCGAGGAGTGGACGAGCCCGCCGTTCGAACCGGAGGTGCGCGACGGGCGTCTGTACGGGCGAGGGACGTCCGACGACAAGTGCGGCATCATCCTGCATGCCGCCTCGCTGAGGGCCTGGGGCGGGAAGCCGCCCGTGTCGCTGAAGGTGCTGGTGGAAGGTGAGGAGGAATCGAGCGCCGACCACCTCCCCTTCCTGATCGACGGTCACCGGGAGCAGCTCGCCGCCGACGTCGTGGCCGTCGCGGACGGCGGGAACTGGCGAGCCGGACTCCCCACGCTCGAGACGAGCATCCGCGGGGTCGTGGACTGCACGGTGACGGTGCGCGTGCTCGACATCGCCGTGCACAGCGGGGCCCACGGCGGGCCGGCGCCCGACGCGTTGTCGGCGCTGGCGCGGATCTTGGCCACCGTGCACGACGACGAGGGCGAGGTGGCGATCGAGGGGCTCACGCGGGAGACGTGGGACGGCCTGCAGGTGAGCGAGGAGGAGTTCCGAGAGGACACGCCGCTCCGGCCCGGCGTCCGGCTCATCGGTTCCGGCACGATCTCCGACCGCCTATGGGCCAAGCCGGCGGTCTCGGTGCTCGGGATCGATGCGCCCCGGGTCCTCGAGGCCTCCAACCAGCTCGTGCCGTGGGCCTCGGCGAAGGTGAGCCTGCGGCTCGCGCCCGACGACGATCCCGACCACGCGATGGACGCGCTGACCGGACACCTCACGACCCGCGCGCCGTGGGGGGTCGAGGTCGACGTGAGGCCAGGGAGCTCCGGACGCGGGCTACGCGTGCGCACCGACGGCCCGGGGTTCGCCGCGATGACCCGGGCCATGGAGGCGGCCTACGGCGCGCCCCTCGTGCAGACGGGGAGCGGCGGGTCGGTCCCGCTCGTCCCGGTGCTCTCGCGCGCCCTGCCCGAGGCCGAGATCCTGATGTACGGCGCCTCGGACGAGCGCAGCCAGTACCACTCGATCGACGAGAGCGTGGATCTCGGCGAGCTCGAACGCACCTGCTTGGCGGAGGCCCTGCTGTTCGGCGAGCTCACGCGGGACTGAGCCGCTCGAGCGACTTCCGTCCGGCGTTGTTAGTCTCGAACGCGATGGATCCGGCCTCGACCCCCGACCTGCCCCAGGTGCCGGCCGGGGCGGTCCCCGAAGGAGCCAAGGGGGCCGCGCCGGAAGCCGAGCACGAGGCGATCACGCAACCCGCGAAGCTCCTGCGGATCGCGACGATGGTCCGAGAGCTGCTCGAGGACACGCGACAGGCGTCGCTCGACGAGCCCGGGCGGATCCGGCTCCGTCAGATCTACGAACGAGCGATCGGCGAGCTCGAGGACGTGCTCTCGCCCGATCTGAAGGAGGAGCTCTCCTCGCTCGCCCCGCCGATGCAGGGCGTCCCCACCGACGCCGAGATCCGCGTCGCGCAGGCCCAGCTCGTCGGGTGGCTCGAGGGCCTGTTCCACGGGATCCAGGCCGCGCTGTTCTCGCAGCAGATGGCCGCTCGCGCGCAGTTCGAGGAGCTGCGTCGACGCGGGCTCCCCGGGACGACCGACCCGCACGCGCAAGGCGCGGATCAGTCCCCGGGCCCATACCTCTAGCGTCGGGTCAGACCTCGAGCGTCGGGTCAGACCTCCGCGGCCTCCGCCTTCGCGGCGGTCGCGGTCACGTCCCCGCCCCCGGCCATCCGCTGGGCGAGATAGACCGGGATGAACATCACGAGGATCACCCCGAGGGCGACGACGTTCACGATCGGCCGGTTGTGCGGGAGCCGCAGGTTCCGGTAGATGAACCTCGGGATCGTGTCGGTGGCCCCCGCGGTGAAGTTCGTGACGACGATCTCGTCGAACGACAGCGCGAAGGCGAGGAGCGCCCCGGCGACGATCGCCGTGCGGATCGAGGGGAACGTGACGTACCGGAACGTCTGCCAGCCGTCGGCCCCCAGGTCCATCGACGCCTCCATGAGCGACGTCGGCGTTCGGCGGAGCCGGGCGATCACGTTGTTGTAGACCACGACGATGCAGAATGTCGCGTGGCCGATCACGATCGTCAGCACGCCGAACGGGATCCGGAAGTTGTTGATCGTGGTGTTGAGCGCGATCGCGGTCACGATCCCCGGCAGCGCGATCGGCAGGACCAGCAGGAACGACACGCCGTTGCGTCCGAAGAACCGGAACCGGTGGACGGCGAACGCGGCCGCGCTCCCAAGGGCCAGGGCGAACAGGGTCGCGATCGTCGCCACCTCCAGCGAGTTGGCGAGCGCCTCGCGGACCTGGGGGCTGCGCCAGGCGATCCCGAACCACTTCGTGGTGAACTCCTCGATCGGCCACGCCTGCGCGACGCTGTCGTTGAACGCGTAGAGCACGATGATCGCGAGCGGGACGTACAGGAACACGAGCAGCAGTGCGGCGCTCACCTTGATCAGGATCCTGAACCCGCGGGTCTCCACGGCTACAGAGCCTCGAATGCGCCGGCGCGTTTGGCGCCGAGCAGGTAGACGGCCATGATCGCGATCGGGACGAGCGCGAACGCCGCGGCCAGCGGTGTGTTCCCGGCGACGCCGACGTTGTCGTAGATCACGTTGCCGATGAACTGTGTGGTCCCCACCAGCTCCGGCGTGATGTAGTCGCCGAGCGTGAGCGAGAAGGCGAAGATCGAGCCCGCGGCGATCCCGGGCAGGATCAGCGGGAACATCACGCTTCGAAAGGTCGTCCAGCCCTTCGCGCCCAGGTCCGACGAGGCCTCCAGGAACGAGCCCGGCACCCGCTCGAGCGCGGCGTAGATCGGCAGGAGCGTGAACGGGAGCCACATGTAGACGAACGTCAGCCAGACCGCCCAGTTCGAGTTGCCGAGCTGGAGGTGGCCGAGCCCGGTGAGCTCGACGAGCCAGTTCACGAACCCGTTCGGCGTGAGCATGATCTTCCAGGCGAACACTCGGACCAGGTAGTTGGCCCACAGCGGGATCACGACCGCTACCAGCAGCGCGTTCCGGACGCGCGGGGTGGCCAGGCGCGCCGCGTAGTACGCGAGCGGGAACGAGAGCACGATGTCGGTGATCGTCACCGCGGCGGCGATGCCCACCGTCCGGATCGTGATCGTCCGGTAGACGTCGTTCTGCCACAGGGTCTGGAAGTTCTCGAACGAGAACCCTCGCACGATCTGCGACGTCAGGACGTCAAGGCTCCAGAACGCGTTCGCCAGCAGGAACAGCAGCGAGCCGATGTAGACGACGAGGAGCCAGGTGAGCGGGGCGCCGAGCGAGAGCCCGACCTTCAGGCGCGGATGGCGGAACAGGAACGCCGACAGCCGGCGCCGAACGCCCTCGTCCGGCTGCTCCTTCGCGATCGCGACCACTCGACCTCCGTCGAGGCGACGAGGGCTCCGAGCGCCCGCCCGGAGCCCTCGTCGACGGGTCCTCCCTATGCGCCCTGGATCTCGGTCCAGGCCTGCGTCCACTCCGAGTAGTCGATGCAGACGTCGCCCCGGTCGTCACCGCAGTTCGGCACCGGCGTCTTCCACAGGTTGATCGAATCCAGGAACTCGACGTTGCCGCAGTTGCCGTAGCGCACGGTGTCCACGGCCTCGTCGGCGCCCTTCCCGTAGAACTCGACGAGCAGATCCCGCGTGGCGTCGCACGACAGCGTGTTGCTGCCGGCCGCGCCATACCAGACCGCGACCTCCGCCTGCACGTCGGGTTGCATCGTCCAGTCCATCCACTTCAGCATGCAGTTCGGGTGGGGGGCGTTCGCCGAGATCATCCAGGTGTCCGCCCAACCCGTGACCCCCTCGGACGGGATCACGGCGTCCACCGGAGCGTCGAGCTCGGCGAGGCTGAGGTTGAGTGGCCATGCCGTGCCCACGAGCATCGACCCGTCCACGAAGCCGTCGATCTCGTCCGTATAGAGCGCCCACGGCCGCACGACCATCCCGGCCTGCGCCTTCAGCAGGTCCACCGCCGCGTCGAACTGCTCCTGCGAGAGCTCGTACGGGTCGGTGATCCCCAGGTCGGGGTTGTGCGCCATCAGGTACATGGCCGCGTCGGCGATGAAGATCGGCGAGTCGTAGACGGTGATCGACCCCGCGTAGGGCGAGTCCGCCTCGAACGTCACGTCCCAGCTCGTCGGGGCGGGCGTCACCTCCTCGGTGTTGTACATCAGGAAGTTCGGCCCGTACATGTACGGGGTCCCGTAGACGTTGCCGTCGACGACGTAGTGCGCGTTGTTGGTCCCGCCGTCCGGATTGAGCGGCCCGATCACGTTCGCGAACTGCGGGAAGAGCGACGTGTCGATCGCGCCCACGTCCCCGCCCGCGATCAGCCGGTTGCTCGCGTCGCCCGATGCCGAGACGCCGTCGTACACGGTGCCGCCGCCCTGACGCATCAGCGTCACCATCTCGTCCGAGGTGTCACCGTACGTCACGTTGACCTGGCATCCGGTCTCGTCCTCGAACGGCGTGACCCAGTCGAAGTCCTCGCCCCCCTCGCTCGTCCCGTCCTCGACGTATCCGGCCCACGCGATCAGCTCGAGCGAACCCTCCGTCTCGCCGATCGAGTCGTAGGTCTTCGCCGGCTCGATCGCTCCCCCGGACCCGCCGCTCGGGGTTTCGTCGTCGCTCCCGCACGCCGCCGCCACGATGGCGAGTGCTGCGAGCACAACGAACCACGTTCGCACCGTCTTGTTCATGCAGCATCCTCCCCCGGGTCCTCGGACCCATCCATCGAACCGCCGGCCGCGTCGACCGGGCGGTTGTTCCTGCGATCCCACACCAGGCGCACGACCTTGCCGCGCACCTGGAGGGCCTCCATCGAGGACGTGGCGAGGTTCTGCTGCATCACGACGAGCTCGCCCCCGACGTCCAGCGTGACGATGTAGCGGGTCAGCGCCCCCAGGTAGACGACCTCGCGAACGTGACCTGTCGCCGTGCAGGCGCCGTCCGGGAGCTCGGCGTCCGGCTCCATCATCGCGATCTTCTCCGGGCGGATCGTGAACGCGTGGGGGTCGCCGGCGATCGCCGCCGCAGTCTCGCCCTCCAGGACGTTGGAGGTCCCGACGAACCCGGCGACGAACCCGGTGGCCGGCCGTTCGTAGACCTCGGCCGGCGTCCCGATCTGCTCGACCTTCCCGCGACTGAACACGGCCAGCCGGTCGCTCATCGTGAGCGCCTCTTCCTGGTCGTGCGTGACGTAGATGAATGTCAGGCCGACCTGGCCCTGGATCTCCTTCAGCTCGATCTGCATCGCCTGCCGGAGCTTGAGGTCGAGGGCGCCGAGCGGCTCGTCCAGCAGGAGGACCTTGGGACGGTTGATCAGCGCGCGGGCCAGGGCCACGCGCTGCCGCTGCCCGCCCGAGAGCTGGCTCGGCTTGCGCCCTCCGAAGGCCGACAGCTGCACCATCGCGAGCGCGTCGGCCGCCCGGTCGCGGCGCTCGGCCGCGGGCACCTTCTTGACCCTGAGCCCGTACTCGACGTTCTCCTCCACCGTCATGTGGGGGAACAGGGCGTAGTCCTGGAAGACCGTGTTCACGTCGCGCTCGTACGGGGCGAGATGGGAGACGTCCTCGCCGCCGAGCAGCACGCGGCCGGAGGTCGGGGCCTCGAACCCCGCGATCATCCGGAGGCAGGTGGTCTTGCCCGATCCGGAGGGACCGAGCATCGAGAAGAACTCACCCTCGCGGACCTCGAGGTCGACGCCGTCCACGGCCACCACGTCGCCGAACCGCTTGACGACCGAGTCGAGCGTGACCGCGGACGAGGTCGGCGCCCCTGCGGGTGCCTGATCCGCGCTCGTCGCATGCTGCACCAAACCCACCTCCGGGTGTTCGGTTCCGTTCGGAATCGCGTCATCTTGAACGGGAACCGGGCCCTGGGCAAGCCACACCCGGTTCCGCTCAGGCGGCCCCCACGAGCTCGGAGAGTTCGATCCGCCGGCTCCGGAGCGCGCCCGCGAGCCCCGCCGTGAGCTCGCCCACGACACCCGGGCCTGCGAAGACGAGCCCCGTGTACACCTGCACCGTCGTCGCCCCCGCCTCGATCGCCGCGAGCGCGTCGGCCGGTGTGGAGATCCCGCCGCTGGCGTTGACCGGCATCCCCGGGCCCATCGCCTCGCGGACCGCGCGGACGCACGCCAGCGTCCCCTCGCGCAATGCGCGGCCGGAGAGCCCGCCACGTCCGACGGACAGGTGCTGGTCCCGGACCGGGAGGGTGTTCGACACCGTCAGTGCGTCGGCGCCCTCCTGCCTGGCGATCGCCGCGAGGGCGAGCACGACCTCGCGCTCTACCTCGGTGCGGAACGGCGGGAGCTTGACGAACAACGGACGCGTTCGGCGGGGACCGAGCTCGCGCACCAGGTTCGCGAGGTGGGTCTCGTTGTCGCGGTCGCGGCCCCACGCGACGTTCGGGCAGCTCGCGTTCAGCTCGACCGCGTCGACGAACGGCTCCAGGAGCGCGTGGGTCTCGAGCACGTCGGGCAGGTCCTGGTCGGCGATGCTCGCCACCCGAGGGCCTCGCGCCATCGTCCGGCCTAGCGCGCGGGCGGCGGCCTCCGCACCCGGGTTCGGCAGCCCCATGGCGTTGACCATCGAGCCCCGTTCCGGGTACCGGATGATCCTCGGCCTGGCGTTGCCACGGCGAGGGCGGCGTGTGAACGTCCCGCAGATCACGTAGCCGAAGCCGAGCCGTCCGAGCGCGTCCACGTGCCTCCCGGTCTTGTCGAAGCCGGCGGCCAGGCCGACGGGGTTGGCGAGCGGGATCCCGGCGAGCGTGAGCCGGAGCGCGGGGTCGCGGTCGGCGCTACCAAGCCGCTCCCACGGGAGCGGCATACCGAGGAGCCGTTGCGCGAGACGGTGCGCGGCCTCGGGCGGGATCGAGAACAGGAGCGGGCGGGCGACCGATCGGTACCAGCTCGAATCTCGGCTCGGTCCCCGGCTCTCGGCGCGGCCCATCGGGAGCCTATGCTACGCGCCATGCCCGGCGACCTCGCGGAGCGACTGATCGCGGCCTCGGAGCTCCACGGCGACTTCGTGCTGTCCTCCGGACGCCGCTCGAACGTGTATTTCGACAAGTTCCGCTTCCTCACGGACCCGGACCTGTTGAAGGACACCGCCAAGGTCGTGGCGGACCTGTTGCCGGAGGGGATCACCCACCTCGCTGCGCCCGAGGGCGCGGCCACGCTGCTCGTAGCGGCGGTCGCGCTCGAGACCGGTCTGCCGATCGCGGTCGTCCGCAAGGAGCCGAAGGCCTACGGGACGATGTCACAGCTCGAGGGTCACGCGCCCGCCGGTGCGGATGTGGCGCTCGTCGAAGACGTGTCGACGACGGGAGCGCAGGTCCGTTCGGCCGCCACGGTGCTCGAGGAGGCGGGCTGCAAGGTCGGCATCATCGTGCTCGCGATCGACCGCGGCGGCGCGGAGCATCTGCGTGAGGCGGGCTACTGGGTGAAGTCGGTCGTGGAGGTCCGCCCGGCCGGCTGAGCCGGCGAGGGTCGCTCTACAGGAGCAGGGTGAGGCGGCCGTCCTCGGGCATCTCGCAGCGCCACACCTGCAGACGCCACAGCATCCGGCTCCCCTTGGTGCGGAGATCGACGATGCCATCCTTCATCATCTGCGCGACGGCCTTGGATCTGGCCACGACGTCGGGGAGCGGGAACTCCCGCGACAGCAGCGACTGGAGATTCGCGGCGCCGAAGATTCGTCGGGCAACGTCGAGGATCTTCGATTCGGCCTGGAGCGTGCCCGTCGGCAGGTACAGATGTCCACCGGGGGCGAGGCACTCGTTCTCGCGGATGCTCTCGAGCATCGCCGCCGGGAGCTCCGCGCCGGTCGGACCGCCGGCGCGACCGTCAGGGAACCAGCCAGCGAGCCTGCCGATCTCGTCGGGGATCCCCGACACGTCGCCGATGATCACGTCGGCCTGCTCGCCGCGCACGGGGTCGAGCAGGTTCCCGCTGCGGAACTCCACCTCGTCCTGCAGACCCAATCGGACGGCGTTCTGCTTCGCGACCTCGATCGCGTCCTCGGACAGGTCGGTCCCGATCACCCGTTTGGCACCCAACCGCGCGGCGACGAACGAGAGCACTCCGCTGCCGCAGCCGACGTCGATGACGGTGTCACCGGGTTCGATCTCCAGCGCCTCGGCGATCGTGCGGCTGGTGTGCGTGGGATGGAACACCCCCCGCCCCAGCGAAACGATGAAGGGGCCGGTCCGGCCCTTCCACTCGAGCATGGTTTCGGTCGTTTCGTCGCTCACCCGCATATCGTGGCGGCTGTGCCTAGGGGCAGTCAACCGTCACGACGGACTCAGATGTGCGGAGGCACGAACACGGCCTCCTCGCCGGGGGTGACCTCGCCCCTTTCGACCCCGACCGCGAGCGCATCGGCGGCATCCGCGACGCGGATCGTCTCCACCCCGCGGTGGCCCGCGGGGTACGCGCGGATCCGTCCCGATGCTCGCCGGAGCAACCGCATCGCGCCGTGCGCGTTGCCCCTGAGCAGGTGGACGTAGCCGGCCCCCAGCTGCGACAGGCCCTTGAAGAACTCCGCATCGGCCGTGTCCCGCGACTGCTTCCAGGCCGTCTCCCACGCTTCGTGCGCGGGGAAGAAGCGACCGGCGTTGAGGTGCTCGCGACCCAGGCGATGGTTCTCCTCGACGGTCAGCGCGTCGAAGTCCTCGAGCTCGAGCGCGTTCTCAGCGTCCCACGGCTGCGGCCGCCCCAGCAGGTCACGGGGCCGTCGCGCCTTGTTGCGGGTCTCGGTCGGCTTCCCGGCCTTGCCTACGGCGTCTTCGCGCATCCATGCATCGTAACGACACACGGGTCGCGGCCGTGCCGCCGATCGTAGACGCCGCGATGCTGGCGCCCGCACACGACGGCCGATACGCTGCCCGGATGGATCCGGCCGCCGCGCAGGAACCGTCGGCCGAACCGGGGGCCGCCGGAACACCTGAACCCACCCTCACCGACGCACCGACGAGCGGCGCGGCGACGATCGGCCGGCCGTCCGACGAAACGACGATGCCCGCGTGGATCCCGCGGTTGCTCCTCGCGGTGGTCCTCACGGTGTTCGCCGCGTACGCAGCATTCAGCCTGATCAGGAGGCTCTCGCACCTGCTCCTGTGGCTCGTCGCGGCCCTGTTCCTGTCCTTCGCCCTCGAGCCGGCGGTGAACTGGCTGGTGGCCCGCGGGTGGAAACGAGGCGTCGCGGCGGCCTGTGTGTTGCTCGGACTCGGCCTGCTCGGGCTGCTCAGCCTGGCGCTGATGGTCCCGCTCGTGATCGACCAGGTGCAGGAGCTGATCGCGCGGGTCCCCGGCTGGCTCGACGAGGCGAGCGTGTACACGCAGCGCTGGTTCGACACCAGGCTGACGAGCGCATCGATCCTGAAGCAGATCGCGAGCGCCCAGGCGGACGTGCAAGGCATCGCCGCGAACGTCGCCTCGGTGGGCGCGCTCGTGTTGGGGCTGGTCTTCCAGGTCCTCACGATCGGCCTGTTCACGTTCTACTTCGTGGCGGACGGCCCGAGGTTCCGACGCGGCGTCTGCTCCCTGCTTCCCCAGCGGGTGCAGCGCGACCTGCTGTCGGCGTGGGAGGTCGCGATCGACAAGACCGGCGGGTACCTCTACTCGAGGCTCCTGCTCGCCATCATCAATGCGACGTTTTCGTTCATCGTGCTCCAGGCGCTCGGGATCCCGTTTGCGGCGCCGCTCGCGCTGTGGCAGGGGTTCGTCTCGCAGTTCATCCCCGTCGTGGGCACCTACATCGCCGCCGCGGTCCCGCTGCTCGTCGCGTTGCTCGAGGACCCTTGGAAGGCGCTCTGGTTCCTGATCTTCGTCATCATCTACCAGCAGATCGAGAACTACCTGCTCGCCCCGCGCATCACGGCCAAGACGATGCAGCTGCACCCCGCGGTGGCGTTCGGGGCGGCGCTCGCCGGCGGCTCGATCGGCGGGCTGCTCGGGGCGTTCATGGCGCTGCCCGCGGCTGCGGTGATCCAATCCACCGTGTCGACGTACCTGAAGCGGCACGAGGTCGTCGATACCCAGCTGACGCGCGAGGACGCCGTCGAGGTGCCGGAGGGCTCTTCCTCGGACGGATCCGACGACCAGCCGAGCGACGACGGGATCTTCAGCCGCTTGTCGTCGAGATGGCGGCGAGAAGCGACCTGAGCGTCAGCCGTCCGGCGATCGATCCCGTCTCGTCCGGACCCGCGACACGGCCACCGCCACGACCGTGACCAGGTACAGCTGGCCGGCCAGGCCCTCGATCGCGGCGAGCATCCGGGGCATCGGGTTCGCCGCGGTGAAATCACCGTACCCGACGGTCGCGAGCGTCACGAAGCTGAAGTACGTGAAATCCACGGGCTCGGCCTGCTTGGTCTGGGCGAAGAACGGCTCACCGCTCACCACCGCGATCATGATGAACGTCGCGGCGAACGTCATGCCGATCAGCAGGTACACGGACAGGAGCCCGAGGATGGTCCGGCCACTTACGTACGGCTCCATCACGATCCGGCGACCGAGCACGACGATCGCGGCTGCGGGGAGGACCAGGTTCACGCCGGCGGCCACGACATCGGCGGGCTTCGAATCGCCGAACCGTCCGGCGATGCCGAGGATCACGGCGAGCGGCACCACGACGATCGCGACCCGCCATGCCCGCCGTGGGGCCCGAGCGACGAGGAACGCGAACAGGACGACGCACCCTTGCACGATGACCGCCGCGATCTTCAGCCACTTCGTGTTCGCGGCCGTCAGGAGGAGCGAGACGAGGATGAGCACGAACAGCATCCCGTAGCGATCGGCCCAGCGCCCCTCCTCGGCCGTGAACACCTCGTCCGCCCGTTCGTGGTCGCCCGCCATCCGCGAACCGTACTACGGCACCCTCGGCCCTCGGAGGAGGCCGGCCGGTTCGACAGGCCACCGCCACCGACGCACAATCGCGACGCCACCGCCAACCGTGGAGCAGGAGCCTCGATGAGCAGCGTCGCCGCTTCCGATCCCGATCACCGCGCGATCCCCACTCGCATGTCGTGCATCGACCCCGTTCAGCAGGCGAACTCGGGACAACCGGGCATCACGAAGGCGCGGTTGGCCGCGTCGGCGGGCGGGTAGGTCTGGCCCCGATGCCCCCACCCGACGAGCTCTCGGAGCAGGACCGCACGACGAAGGATCGCCTGGACATCCTCACGCAAGCCGTCCGGCGGCTCCGCGGCCGCCAGTGGCGCGTCGTCCCCCATCCGGGCCCGATCGGCGGCGAGCAACACGTGGCGAGCGGCAAGTCGGGCGCGCTCCGAGCGGCGATCTTCGGCGTCAACGACGGCCTGGTCTCGAACCTGTCGCTGATCTTCGGGGTCGCGGGTGCGGGGGTCGACAACTCCGTCGTGATCGTGGCCGGCGTCGCGGGTCTGCTCGCCGGCGCCTTCTCGATGGCGGCGGGCGAGTACATCTCGGTGCGGGTGCAGCGCGAGGTCTACGAGCGGCTGATCCACCTCGAGGCCCACGAGATCGGCTCGGATCCGGAGGCCGAACGCCTCGAGCTCGCCGAGCTCTACGTGCGCAAGGGCCTGCCCAGGGACCTCTCGGACCGGCTCGCGACCGAGCTCATGAAGGACCCCCAGGTCGCGCTCGAGACCCACGCCCGCGAGGAGCTCGGGCTCGACCCGCAGGAGGGCCTCGGGTCGCCGTTCGCGGCGGCGGGTTCGTCGTTCGTGACGTTCGCGCTCGGCGCGTTCGTTCCCCTTCTGCCGTTCCTCGTGTCGTCGGGCACTCCGGCGGTCGTCGCGTCGGCGATCCTGTCCGGCATCGCGCTGTTCGGCGTCGGCGCCGCGATGTCGTACCTCACCGGCCGTCCCTGGCTGCTGTCGGGGTCACGGATGCTCGCCGTCGGCGCGACCGCGGCCGGCGTCACCTATCTCGTCGGCAGAGCGCTCGACGTAGGGGTGCTCAGCTAGACGCGACCTCCGCCGCCGCGGCGGGGTCGACGACGACGAGCTGCTCCGCGGTCGCGACCCGGCCCGCGGGGATCGAACGGTCGCCCGCGAGCAACCGCGGCACCATCGGCGCCTTGTCGCTCCCCGTGATCAGCCAGAGGGCCCGGCGGGCTCGGTCGAGGACGGGATAGGTCACGGTCATCCGCCGAAGCCCACGGTACTCGCCGGTCACCGCGACGTCGCGGTCGGTCACGTCGAGGACCGGGTCGCCCGGTACGAGCGACGCGGTGTGGCCGTCGTCGCCCATCCCGAGGTGCACGAGGTCGAACGACTCGGGCAGCGACGCCGCGTAAAGGTCGGCCGCCGCCTCCGGGTCGCGTTCCGTCACCGGCATCGGCCGCAGGTCTGCCCCGGACGGGATCACCGGCATGAGGATCGTGAGGTTCCTGTCGGGGTCGCCGTCGGGGGCCACGCGCTCGTCCACCTGCCAGATGCCGACCTGTTCCCACGGCACGTCCTCGTCCGCGAGGTCTCGGAACATCGCCCACGGGGACCGGCCGCCGCTCAGGGCGAAGGCGAACCGCCCGCGCGCCTCGATCGCCTCGCGCGCGGCCTCGGCGACGACGTCGGCCGCGCGTCGCGAGACGGCGTCGACGGTCGGGCAACACCTCGAGGACCCGGTTCGGCACGGCGCTCACGCCTCCTCGAAGCCTTCTCCCCCGCCCACGAGGAACTCGAGCGAGTCGCGGAGCGCCTCGTACCGGCGCTCGCCGAGCTCACGCCGCGCGCGGGCCTCGACCGCGGCGACGGCCCTGCGCGCCTCCGCCACGAACCGCCGGCCGCGAGCCGTGAGCCGGACCATCTTCGCTCTCGAGTCGTCCGTATCGGGAACGCGCCGCACGTACCCACGCGTCTCGAGATCGTCCACGAGCAGCATCATCCCCTGTTTGGTCATGCGCGCGCGACGCGCGAGATCGGTCAGACGTGTCCCCCATCGACGGTCGATGTGCATGAACAGCGCCGCGTGGCCCGGACGGGCGTCGGGGAACCCGCGCTCCTGCAGGCCGGCGACGATCTCGGCTCCGAGCACGCGCGAGGCCTCGAGCAGCAATCGGGACAGATCCGGCTCGCCCACGCCGGCATCGTCACCCGCGGTCCGGCGAACGTCAATCTCATTGACCGCCACACGGCGGTACGCTGCCACGATGGCGATCGAGGTTCGGCCCGCGCGTCCGGAGGAGTACGAGGAGACGGGTCGGGTGACGGCGCTCGCGTACCGCGAGTTCGCCGACAGCGACTCGTGGGACCGGTACCTCGAGCTGATCGCGGACGTCGGCGCGCGCGCGGACATCGCCCTCGTCCTCGCGGCGTTCGACGACGGCCGGGTACTCGGGAGCGCCACCCTGGAGCTCGACCAGCGGATCGAGGACGACGAGCCGGTCCTCCCGCCGGAGCAGGCGGAGATCCGGATGCTCGGCGTCGACCCCGATCGGCGAGGGCGCGGCGTGGCGAAGGCGCTCATGGACGCCTGTTTCGCATGGGCGGCGAAGGCCGGCAAGACACGGATCCACCTGCACACCACGCACCGGATGAAGGTGGCGCAGGCGATGTACGAGGCGATGGGGTTCGAGCGGCTGACCGACCGAACGTTCCCCGACGGCTTCGTGCTGCTGACGTACGAGAAGGCCATCGAGCCCGAGACGCGGCAGCCCTAGCCGCTCCCCGTCCGGACGACCTCGCCCGTCGCCATGATCACGCCGTCCTCGGTGACCGCCTCGACCAGGCCACCGCGGAACTGCTGCTCGTACAGCCGCGCGTACACGCCTCCGCGCCGGAGCAGCTCGGCGTGCGTCCCGCGTTCCACGATGCGGCCGCGATCGGCCACGAAGATCACGTCCGCCGACAGGATCGTCGAGAGTCGGTGGGCGATCGCGATCGTCGTCCGGCCGTGCATCAACGGCACCAGCGCGGCCTGCACCAACCGCTCCGAGGTCGTGTCGAGCGACGAGGTGGCCTCGTCCAGGATCAGGATCCTCGGGTCCTTCAGGATCACGCGAGCGATGGCGAGCCGCTGCTTCTCGCCCCCCGAGAGCTTGTAACCGCGCTCGCCGACGATGGTGTCGTAGCCCTCCGGGAGCTCCGCGATCCGCTCGTAGATGTTCGCGGCGCGCGCGGCCGCGTCGAGCTCTTCCTCGGTGGCGTCCGGCCGTCCGTACAGGAGGTTCCTGCGGATCGTCGTGTGGAACAGGTAGGTCTCCTGCGTGACGACGCCGATCAGGTCGCCGAGCGACTCGAGCGTCAGGTTGCGCACGTCCACCCCGTCGATCGTCACCGCGCCGCGCTGCACGTCGTACAGGCGCGGGACGAGGTACGTCATCGTCGTCTTGCCAGCACCGGACGGCCCGACCAGCGCCGCGAGCTGCCCGGGTTCGATCGTCAGCGAGACGTCCTGCAGCGTCCACTCTCGAGGCGCCTCGTTCGCGAGATCCAGATCGCTGGGTGAGACAGGTCCGGGCCGCGCTTCCTCGGGGGTGTCGTATCGGAACCACACGCCCTCCAATGCGACCCGGCCCAGAACTTGGTCGGGTGGGATCGCCACCGCGTCGGGCGAATCCTCGATCTCGGGATCGAGGTCCAGGTACTCGAAGATCCGATCGAACAACGCCATCGACGAGTGGATCTCGGTGGAGACCTGCAGCATCGACCCGATCGGGAAGAACAGGCGCGACTGGAGCGTCGTGAAGGCGACGATCGTCCCCGCGGTGATCGTGGTCCCCGTCGGGTCCCGGCTCATCACCCACGCCGCGACCAGGTAGACGAGCGCCGGCGTGATCGAGAAGAAGGTGCCCACGATCGCGAAGAAGGACCGGCCGATCATCGTCTGCCGCATCTGCAGACCGGTCAGGCGCTCGTTCTCGTCCCGGAAGCGGCCGATCTCGTGCCGCTGACGCCCGAAGGACTTCGACAGCAAGATGCCGGAGACGGACAAGGTCTCCTCGGTGACCGCGGTCAGGTCGGCGTACGTCTTGGCCGTGCTCGTGGCCACCTCCCGGCGCGCGCGACCGACCTTCACGGTGAGCCAGAGGAAGAACGGGAGCATGAACAGCGACAGCACCGTGAGCTGCCACGACAGGAGCAACATCGCGACCAGAGTGCTCACGATCACGACGATGTTCGACAGGATGTTCGAGACGGTGTCGGTGAACACCGCCTGCACGCCGCCGACGTCGTTCGCGATGCGCGACTGGATCTCGCCCGTGCGCGTGGTCGTGAAGAACCGCAAGGGCATGAACTGCAGGTGGGAGTAGAGCGCGTTGCGGAGGTCCTGCATGACGCGAAGGCCCACCCAGTTCGCGAGGTAGGTCTGTCCCACACCGATCACGCCCGTGACGATCGGGATCGCGATCATCAGCGCGACGCCGATGTACACGACGTCCAACTGGGGACAGGCCTGCTCAGAGCAGGAACCGGCCGGGTCACCGAACAGGCCGTTGTCGAAGATCCACTTGATCAGCAAGGGGTTCACGACACCCAGGCCGGACGTCACGACGATCGCCAGCCCGACCCAGGCCACCTTCCGGCGGTAGGGCTTGAAGGTCCCGATCACCCGCCGGACGGTCTTGGCTCGGATCGGCCGGTCGTCGTCCTGAGCGGGGGCGCGCATGTATCGGCCGTGCATCACCATGGCCTTCCAGGATAAGACCGCGCCGCGACGTCGTATTCCCGCGCAGGTACGGGCAGGGCTACCCCTTCGCCATGGGTCTCTCTTTCAGCCGGCGAGCGCGACCGCGCGCTCGAGCACCCCGTCGAGCATCCGCGGCGTGAGCGTGCCGGTGAAGGTGTTCTGCTGGCTCGGGTGGTACGAGCCGAGCAGCGTGAAGGGTCCGAGCGATGCTTCCGCCGCGTGCCCGAACCGAGGGCGCGGCCTCGTGGCATGCCCGAGCGCGGACAGCGCGCGGAGCGCACCGTCCCACGCGAACGCCCCGAGCGCGACGAGCACGCGGAGCCGCTCGAGCGCGACGATCTCGCGTTCGAGGAACGGGAGGCAGGTGTCGCGCTCGGCCGGTGTCGGTTTGTTGCCCGGCGGGGCGCATCGGTTGACGGCGGACAGGTACGCGCGGATCAACCGGAGCCCGTCGTCCCGCGACACCGTCGTGGGTTGGTTCGACAGACCCACGCGATGCAGCGAGCCGAACAGGAAGTCGCCCGAGCGGTCGCCCGTGAAGATCCGGCCGGTCCGGTTCCCGCCGTGCGCGGCCGGCGCAAGCCCGACGACCAGGATCCCCGCGGCCGGGTCCCCGAACCCCGGGACCGGCCGACCCCAGTACGTCTGATCGGCGAAACGCGCGGTCTTCTCGCGCGCGACCCGCTCGCGCCATTCGACCAACCGAGGGCAGGCGCGGCAGGCGACGATCTCGGCCGCGATCCCCTCCATCTCCCGAGCGCTCATCCACCCAGCTCGCGGAAGCGCGCGGCGGCCCGCTCGAACGGGTCGAGCGGCCCGAGCAGGTCGGCGATCAGGCCGATCAAACCCTCGAAGCCCTCGGGGTGCGCGCCCTCCGTCCGAACCCGGTCGGCGAGCGCGAGCGACTCGTCGAGACCGCGCGAGCATGCGTCCCATTCCGACTCGAGGTCCGGCGAACGCCAGGCGTCCATCCCCCCGCGCACCTCGCGGAGCCCTTCCTCGAACTCCGACAGCGTCTCGGCGAGCGGGCGACCCGGGAGACGGGTCCCCGGCACGGACTCGGTAATGACCGCCCTGGCGCGTTCGAGCGCAGGGAGCATCTCGTCGAACGCGCGTGCCCGCACCTCGAGGTGCTCGGGCAACCGCCGGCGTCGCGGGCTCACGAACCTCGGTGCTCGGCGAGGACGGCGAGCGCCATCTCGGGGTCGTTGGACGCGACGGCGTCGAACCCACGGTCGAGCAGCATCCCGAAGGTCTCGGGGTCGTCCACGGTCCACGTCCCCAGGCGCAGACCCGCTGCGTGCACCTCGTCGACGAACGACGGCCCCGCCGGGATCGAGGCCCGCGTGCCGGGCAGGATCATGTCGTGTCCGGCGGACGCTGCGTACGCGAGCGCCTCCCGCGGCTCGACCAGATCCGTCGTCAGGAAACCGGTCGCCACGTCGGGGGCGACGGCCTTGGAGGCGACGATCGAGGAGGGGTTGAACGAGACGACGAGGACCGCGCCCTCGAACCGCTGGCGTTCGAGCTCGGCGTGGACAGCCTCCACGATCGGCTCGCGGGCCGGCTCGAACGCCGGCTCGCCCGGGATGTTCTTGATCTCCACCGCGATCGCCGCACGACCGCTCACGCACATCAGGACCTCGGCGAGCGTCGGCACGGGTGTTGGCTCGGCCTCGGTGCCGGCGTTCAGCGAGGAGAGCTCGGCCGCGGTGAGCTCGTGGACGAGACCCGTCCCGTCGGTCGTCCTGTCGACCGCGGGGTCGTGGATCACGACCGGCACGCCGTCGCGCGACAGCCGGACGTCGAACTCGACGATGCCGGCGCCGAGCCGGATCGCCTCCTCGAACGACGGGATCGTGTTCTCCGGTCGGGTCGACGAGGCGCCGCGATGCGCCACGACGATCGGGAACGCGTCGTCCGGGAAGCGATGGCCTCGCGCCATTCAGACGAGGCTCGAGGGGCAGAGGTGGTTCACGGGGCAGACCTCGCACTTGGGCTTGCGCGCCACGCAGACCGCTCGACCGTGGTCGATCAGGACGTAGGTGAAGTCGAACCACCTCTCCCGCGGGATCCGTCGCATCAGGTCCTGCTCGATCTTGTCGGGATCGGACTCCTGGCTGAACCCGAGCCGGTTCGCCAACCGCTTGACGTGGGTGTCGACGGCGATGCCCTCGACCTTGCCGAACGCGTTGCCCAACACGATGTTGGCGGTCTTGCGCGCTACCCCTCGCAGCGTGATCAGGTCCTCCATCGTGTCCGGCACGTCCCCGCCGTACACCTCGACGATCCGCCGGCAGGCCTCGCGGATCGACGTGGCCTTCTGGTTGAAGAAGCCGGTGGGCTTGATGTCGGCCTTCAGCTCGTCCTCGGGTGCCTTCAGGTAGTCCTCCGCGGTTCGGTACTTCTGGAAGAGCGTCTCCGTCACCTCGTTGACCTTCTCGTCGGTGCACTGGGCCGACAGGATCGTGGCGACGAGCATCTCGAGCGGGTTCGAGAAGTTCAGGGCGACCTTGGCGTCGGGGTAGGCCTCGGACAGGATGCGGATGATGTGGGGGGCGCGTTCCTCGATCGGCGCGTCCCGCCCGAGCCCCTTCGAGGGCTTCCGACCGCTCACGCCGACTCGTCGGCGAGGGGCAGCGACAGCTCGATCTCGTCGCCCTCGGCGTAGAGCGTCCACTCACCGTCGCGCATCACGTGGACCTTGGCCCGACCGATGACCTCCCAGCTTCGGCCGTCACCCACCATCGCGGTGTCCTCGTCCAGCCCGATGAACGTGTCTCCGGGTTCCACCGATCCCGCGATGAAGTCCGTCGCGCCGGGGATCCAGGTGTCGACGATGTCCCAATGTGGTCCGAACAGTGTGTCCCGCACGTACCCGATGCCCGGGGCCCAGATCGAGTCGAAGTCCTGGCTGTCCGAGTCGTACGTCTTCTCGGTGAGGCAGGCCACGCCCGCGCTGCACCCCGCGTAGGGCAGACCCGCGCGGATCGCGGCCTGCAGGGCTGCCCAGAACGGCGTCCCTGCCACCACCTGGGCGAGCCGCGCCGGGTTCCCGCCGGAGAAGAAGATCGCCGCGGCGCCGTCCAGCTTCGCGACCACCTCGTCGCGGTGCGCGTCCTCCCGGGTCTTGAGGGGGAGGACCTCGGCGGCGATCCCGAGCGAGCCGTAATGCTCGAGACCCTTGTTGGCCCAGCCGTCGTACGACGCCTCGCCCTCGTGCGCGGACGCCGTCGGGCACACGAGCACGGGGCCGTCGGGGTTCCGGGACCGCGCGAGCAACCACCGTTCGACAGGTTCGGACCATGGGTCGAACTCGCCGGAGCCGAGGAACCCGAGCGAGATCTCGCTCACGTTCGCTCCTCCCCCGGGCGGAACGCCTCGATCGACATCTGCTTCCACCACAGGTCGGGCCCGACCGCCTCCAGGATCGCCTCGACCTGGCTCACGTGGGCGTTGATCGCGTTCACCTTGAGCGCCAGGATGTCCTCGGGCAGCTCGTAGTAGACGGCGAGCTCGTCGCGCGGAGTGATCGGCGGGGTTCCCGGTCGGAAGACATTGAACGGCTCCCAGACCGGGAGGATCTCCGCCGCGAACTCGGGCGTGACCGTCGCATACAGCACCCTCGAGTCGGGCCTTCCGACCTCGTGCAGCGCCTTGGTCGCCCAGGCCGACACGTCCTTGTGGGCGGCGTGCCCGGTCATCCCGTCGGGTCCGAACGTGAGGATCGTGTCCGGCTGGACGTCGGCGACGATCTCGCGGATCGCGTCGTAGCCCTCGTCGGGCAGACCGGTGTCCATGTCGACGTCGCGCATGTCGAGCCAGACGTGGTCGTCGACGCCAAGGATCTGCAGGCTCCGCTCGAGCTCCTCGGTCCGGACCTCGCCCATGGACTCGGGCGGCCACTTCTCCTCGTCCATCGACCCGCCCTCGCCTCGGGTCGCGGTCACGCAGACGACGCGCGAGCCGTTCCGAACGGCGCGAGCCATGATCCCCGCCGTCAGGTACGCCTCGTCGTCGGGGTGCGCCCACACGCCGAGGATGTTCCCGAGCTCGTCCATCACCCCTCCTCGCCTCGCGGCACTCCCGATGGTCCGGTCGCGAGCGTCGGTCCGGCGATGCATCCTAGCGTTGCGGGCCAAACGAAGGAGATGGATGCAGGAGAACGGCCCGGGAACCGGACCGTTCTCCGATCCCGCGCGAGGGAGGGTGCGCGGGATACCTCGTGCGACCGCGCGTCAGGCGCGGTCGTTCCGCAGCCGTTTGCCGCGGTAGTTGGGGAAGACGACGTCGGCATGCTGCCAGCAGAACGCGCCCTCGTTGTAGACCGAAAGCGTCGTCCTGCATCCTTCGTGCGCGCATACCCGCCCGCGCTCGAGGGTCCGGGACGGGGAGGGCAGGTTGCCGGGTCGGGATCCCTTGGTCACGTTCCCGATTCGACGCTCGCTGGCGAGGGGTTCGGTCCCCGATCGAGCGGTCTCGGGGTGACGCCGGACAGGGTCGGCGCGCTAGGAGGGGTGGGCGTGGGGCCGCTCGAGCAGCGCCCGGAGCCGGTCGACGAGCTCGGGGGGCACCTGGTCGCATCCGCACTTGGACCGCAGGACCTCCTTGAGCCGCCGCTGGAACGCGGCGTGCCCGCTGCAGGGGTCGCAGCCGCCCAGGTGTTGCTCGATCTCGACGCGCATGGAAGCCACGAGCTCTCCGTCGAGATAGAGCTCGATCTGCTTCAGCACGTGTTCGCAATCAGTCGGTGACAAGGCCTCGCTCCCGTACCGTTTCCCACAACGCCTTCTGCAGGGCTTTCCTTCCCCGGTGCAGACGGGACATCACGGTCCCGATCGGGACGCCCATGATCTCCGCGATCTCCTTGTAGCTGAACCCCTCGATGTCCGCGAGCAGCACGGCCATCCGGAACCCTTCGGGCAGGTCCTCCAGCGCCCGCTGGACGTCCTCGTCGGGGATCTTCTCGAGCACCTCGGACTCCGCCGACGCCTCGACGTTCGAGGCACCGAGCTTGTCGTACAGGTACCAGTCCGAGGTGTCGTCGTCGGGCACGGTGACGGGCTCGCGCTGCTTCTTGCGGTAGGAGTTGATGAACGTGTTGGTCAGGATCCGGTAGACCCAGGCCCGCAGGTTCGTGCCCTCTCGGAATCCGGAGAACCCGCGGTAGGCGCGGAGGTATGTCTCCTGAACGAGGTCCTCGGCGTCCTGAGGGTTCCGGGTCATCCGCAGGGCGGCCCCGTACAGGTTCGGCAGCAGCGGGAGGACCTCGCGCTCGAACCGCTCACGAAGGGCGGGGTCCTCGGGAGGCGCCACCGGGCTCCGCGCCACCGCCGATCCTCCTTCACCGTCTCGTCCCCGGCTGGTCGCCGAGCGAACCCTCAGTATCCCGCATCGACCGGGACCTCCAACCCTCCGCATGTCGTTCGGCGAACATCGATGGGAAGATGGGAGGCCAGTGGCGAACAACAACGGCAAACGCGGACGCTGGCAGGGGTTCGACCTGGGGGGTGGGGCGCCCAACGGACCCCGTCGGGTGCGCTCGTCGCCGTGGGTGTGGGCCGTGGCCTTCGTCGTGATCCTGATCACGTTCCAGTTCCTCACGGCCCCCCGCCCGCACACGATCGACTACTCGAACTTCCTCGAACGCGTCGAGGCCGGCCAGGTCGTCGGGACGCTCGAGATCAGCCAGACGACGGTCTCTGGGCGGTACGAGGACTCGACGGGGACGGTGGACTTCAACTCCACGATCCCACCGATCCTGCAGGGGACCTCGAGCCTGACCGACCAGCTCGACGCGGCCGGGATCAGCTACACGGGCGTGACACCCGGCGGCCTGCAGACCATCCTGCTGGCATGGGTCCTCCCGATCCTGCTATTCGGGTTCGTCTGGTTCTTCCTCATGCGTCGCATGAGCGGCGCCCAGGCGGGCGCGGCGCTGAACCTCGGCCGGAACAAGGTCAAGATCTACGACCGCAAGGAGATGAAGACCACGTTCGCCGACGTCGCGGGGGTGGACGAGGCGAAGGAGGAGCTCAAGGAGATCGTCGAGTTCCTGAGCAACCCCAAGAAGTACCAGCGGCTCGGGGGCCGGATCCCGAAGGGGGTGCTCCTCCTCGGTCCTCCGGGGTGCGGCAAGACCCTGCTCGCCCGCGCCGTCGCGGGCGAGGCCAACGTGCCCTTCTTCTTCATGTCGGGCTCCGAGTTCGTGGAGATGTTCGTGGGCCTGGGCGCCGCGCGCGTCCGCGAGCTGTTCCAGCAAGCCAAGGAGAAGGCTCCCGCGCTGGTGTTCCTCGACGAGATCGACACGATCGGCAAGGGCAGGGGCGGGGCGCTCGGGGCGGGGTTCGGCGCGCACGACGAGCGCGAGCAGACGCTCAACCAGCTCCTGGTCGAGATGGACGGGTTCGACTCGCAGAAGGGCGTGATCATCATGGCGGCCACCAACCGCCCCGACGTGCTCGACCCCGCGCTCGTGCGCCCGGGCCGCTTCGACCGGCAGGTCGTCGTCGACCAGCCCGACCTGCGTGGTCGCGAGGAGATCCTGAAGGTCCACGTCCGCGGCGTCGCGCTCGACCCGCAGGTCGACCTGCGCGTGCTCGCCTCCCGGACGCCGGGGTTCACCGGCGCCGACCTCGCCAACGTCGTGAACGAGGCGGCCCTGCTCGCCGCCCGTAGGGAGCGGGACGCGGTCACCATGGTCGAGCTCGAGGAGGCGATCGACCGGACCGTCGCGGGTCTGGAACGCAAGAGTCGCGTCATGTCCGTGAAGGACAAGGAGCGGGTGGCGATCCACGAGATGGGGCACGCGCTGGTCGCCCTCACCGCGGAGACGGCCGACCCGGTCCACCGGGTCTCGATCATCCCGCGCGGCGCGGCGGCGCTGGGGATGACGATGCAGCGACCGCTCGAGGATCGGTACCTGCTCACCGAGCCCGAGCTCAAGGACCGACTCGCGGTGCTCCTCGGCGGGCGCACGGCGGAGGAGATCCTGTTCGACCTGGTGGTCTCGACCGGCGCGCAGAACGACCTCGAGCGCGCCACCGAGATCTCCCGGGCCATGGTCACCGAATACGGCATGAGCCCGAAGATCGGCCCGGTGTCGTTCGGGCACGACGGGTTCCGCCCGGGGGCCGGGTTCCTGTACCCGGGCGGCTCCCCCGAGCTCTCGGACGACCTGGCGGCGCTGATCGACGAGGAGACCGCCCGGCTCGTGAACGAGGCTCACGACCGCGCCACCGAGGTGCTCACACATCATCGAGGGCTCCTCGAGCAGCTCTCGAAGATCCTGATCGTGAACGAGGTGATGGACGGGCCGGACCTCCAGGCGTACTTCGACGGAAGCAAGCCGATCCCCACGCCCGAGGAGCTCGAGGCGCAGCTCCATCGGAACGACAACACGGCGGCGCCCGCCTCGGGCGGGCCGGACATCGTCCTGCAGCCGCGCCCCTCCTAGACGTCGGTCGGCGGGCGCACGAGCAGGTCGTAGCGGTCCCGGAACCGCTCCAGGAACCGGTAGTAGTTGCGCTTGGAGAGCCGGTCGCGTTCGGCCTGGGGGGTCGCGTGGTACATCCGCTGCTCGTGCTTGACGACCGGCGCGTCGACCCGCAGGGCCCGAAGACCGGCGTCCTTGATCCGGAACGAGCATTCGATGTCGGCCGATCGGTACCAGCGGAACTTCTCGTCGAACAACCCGACGTCGCGGATCACGTCCCTGCGGAACGCCATCAGGTACCCCTCGATCGCGTCGACCTCGGGGCCGTCGCTCTCGTGGAACTCACGCAGGTCCTCGGTCGAGATCCCGAACGGCCCGCAGACGCCGACGCTCGGGTCTTCGAGCGCGGCCTCGAGCGGCGCGAACACGTCCCCGGTTGGTTCGATCGATCCGTCCATCACGAGGACGGACCGGCCGCGCGAGCGCTTGAGCCCCGCGTTCAGGGCGGCGCCCCAGCCCGTCCCGGTCTCGAGCGCGAGGACCTCGACGTCCGCCCCATAGCACGAAGACTCCGTCTCGGTGAGGTCCGCGACGACGTACCGGACGTCGCGGCCTCCCCCGTTCGCGCGGAAGCCGGCGAGCCCCCGTGCGACGTCCTCGGGCCATCCCTCGACGACCCAGTGCACGCTCACGTCGGAGGTCGCCGGCTCGTGGAGCAGGCTCTGGACGTCGTGCGCGGCGATGCGGTGGGATTCGGGTGACGCGAGTGGCTCGAGCGACGGTCCGTCCGGGCCGTCGATCACCGAGAAGCCGAGCCGTGCGATGCGATCGCGGAGCGCGTCCGCGGCGGCGAAGTCCTTGTTCCGGCGGCGCTCGTCGCGTTCGGCCGCGAGCGCTCGGACCTCGTCGGGGACCTCGGTCATGGCCTCCGCCCGTGCCGGCGGACTAGACGGGCTCCCTCGAGACCGAGCGCAGTCGCCCGGCCACGGCCTCCAGCGTCTTGAGGGCGATCGTCGGGTGCTCCATCAGCAGGCCCCGGAACACCCAGCCGGTGATGCCGACCAGGTGGACCGGCGAGAGCGCCGTCACGGTCGCGGTCCGGGGGCCGCCGTCGAGCAGGGCGACCTCCCCGAAGAAGTCGCCGGCCCCCAGGCGCGCCTTGGTCTTGCCGCCGATCGTGACCTTGCACTGGCCGTCCAGGATCAGGAACAGGCCGATCCCGCGCTCGCCCTCGCGGGCGATCACGGTTCCCTCCTTGTGCGAGACCTCCTTGGACGCCCGGGCGATGATCCCGAGCTCCCGCTTGGAGCAACCGGAGAAGATCGGCACGTTGGCGAGGTTGTTCGCGACGCTCGGGGCTGCCACCTGCTGCTCCTCCTCCGCTCCCGGCTCGGTCCTGGCTCGTCGGTCCCTCCGGCCCACTCGGCAGGGCACGCGATCCTATCGCGATCCGATCGGCGCGCGCGAACCGCTAGGATGCTGCCGTGAGCGAGCGACGACGCTTCGCGGCGATGGTCGTTCTGTTCCTGATCGGGTTCGGACTCATCGGGTTGGCGAGCGCCGTGGATTCGAGCTGGCCGCTCTTCGTCACGGTGATCCCCTACTCGATCATCCCCTGGCTCGTGGTCCACGCGGACGACCCAACGGCCCCGCCCATCGAGGACTAGGGACGATCGGTACCAAGGCTGGTTGTGGCGCGGTCGAACTCGTCCACGCGGTCTGGGGGTTCACGGGACAATCACCCACCGCCATCTCGCGCTGGCCGTTGCCCTCAGATCTCCCCCGGAGCCTGAACCTTCGGGCCGGCACACGCCGTTAGGTCCAAAGGCCTCCCCCACCGACCTCGGAGCGGTCGCCGTTCGTTCGGGGCCACCAGCATCAGAAACGACTATCTGTCGGATGCACGACCTACATCGTGTCCGCCAGGATGAACTTCCGACGATGGAGGCGACCATGAACACCCACGGGAAGCCAAGAGAGATGTCCTCGGGTGCCTGGGCCAGCCCACTCTGGGGGGACTAGATGCTCCGCCGCTTGCGTGGCAGTCCTCGCTCGCATGCGGCGGTGTGGATCCTCACGGCGGCCCTCTTCGCCGGGAGCGTGATCCTGTGGTTCGGCGTGCGAGGCGAGGAGCCGCCGTTCGCCGACGGCCCTTCCCTCCGGTTGTGGGTGCTCGCCGTCTCGTTCGGAGTCGCGGAAGTGTTCGTGATGCACATCCGCATCGCCCGGCACGCGCAGACCTTCTCGCTGGCCGAGATCCCCCTCGTGTTCGGGCTGGCTTTCACGACCCCCGGAGGACTCGTGCTCGCCCAGACCATAGGTGTCGGGATCGCGCTCGCGGTCCATCGCCGCCAGAAGCCGCTCCGACTGACCTTCAACATCGCCCAGCGTGCGTTCACGACCCTCCTCGCGGTCGTCTTCGTCGCGGTGTGTCGCTCGGCACTTCCGGCGGGGTGGCCGTCACTGTGGGTGTCACTCCTCGGCGCGACCCTCCTCGCCGACCTCGTGGGTGCGATGCTGATCAACGTCGCGATCGGGCTGTCGGACGACAGGATCAAGCTCCTCGATCAGGTGATCGGTCTCGGCACCTCGCTCGCGGTCGCGAACACGGCACTCGGGATCGTCGGCGTGATGGTCTTCCTCCAGCAGCCGGCGGCGGTCCTCCTCGTCGTGGCACCGGCTGCGACGACCTATCTCGCGGGCAAGGCGTTCACCGATCTCCAGAGGAAGCACGACGATCTCCTGCAGCTCCAGCGCGCGACGGGGCTCGCGCAACGGTCGCTCGAACGCGAGGACATGGTCCCGGTGCTCCTGCATCACATGCGGGAGATGTTCAACGCCGACATCGCCGAGGTGCTGCTCTGGCCGGAAGGCCGTGATCAGACCCCCGTGCGCTGTCAGATCGGGCCCGGCGACGAGGAGATCGCCTTCGAACGCGTGTCCCTGGATCCCACGGAGGGCGTCTGGGCTCGCGTGGCATCCGAGCGTGAATCGGTCCTTCTCTCGCGGCCGATCCGCAACGAGGCGCTCCGGCGCTTCTTCGGAGACCGGCAGATCCGGGACGCGATCGTCGCGCCGGTGTCGTCGGACGATCAGTTGCTCGGCATCCTGACGGTCGCCGACCGGCTCGACGACTTCAGCACGTTCGATCACGACGATCTCGAGTTGTTCCAGACGCTCACCAGCCACGTGGCCGTCGCCCTGCGGAACTCATTGCTCCACGAGCGGCTCGAGCGTGCGCTCGCGCACGAGACCGAGATGAGCCGACAGAAGGACGAGTTCGTAGCGACGGTCTCCCACGAGCTCCGAACCCCGCTCACGAACGTCCAGAGGCTCGTCAAGACGCTCCTCCGTCGGGATGTGCGCTTCACGCCCGCAGAACAGTACGAGTTCCTGTTGGCTGCGGACCGACACACCGAACGCCTCAAGCGCCTGATCGAGGACGTCCTGTTCGCGTCGCGTGTCGAATCCGACGAGCCGCTCTCGAGGCCGACGCAGGAGATCGGTCTCGCCGGCCTGATCACCCGTATGGTCGAGGATGAGGCGTACGGCGACGGACGAGAGCGTATCGACGTGGTGATCTCAGATACGGTACCGCCGGTACTGGGTGTCGAGGAAGACGTCTATCGCATCCTGCGCAACCTCATCGATAACGCGCTGAAGTACTCCCCCGCGAACCAGCGAGTCACGATCACGGTCGGCGTCGACGCCGATGACGTCGTCGTCCGAGTGCACGATCGAGGGCCGGGGATCGATGCCGACCAACGCGACAGGATCTTCGACCGCTTCTACCAGGTCGATCAATCGGATACACGCCGGGTCGGCGGTGTCGGGATGGGACTCTATATCTGCCGGCGCGCCGCGGAACGCCTGGGGGCGCGCATCTGGCTCGACCGGTCTGACGCTTCCGGATCGGTCTTCGCCGTGCGGCTTCCGACCGCCGATCGCAGAGAGCACCAGACGGCGGACATCGTGACCGTCATCGCAAAGGTTTGACCCCTTGACCAAGAGGTCCGTCGAGCTCTCGTCGATCCGACATGAGCTCGCCGATCTCCCCTGGGGCCGTCGCTCAGCAGAAGATGCTGACGCCTCCAGGTCCGATCAACAGGCCAACGATGATCAGGACGATGCCATAGAGCACCGCGCCGCGGAGCAGGGTGACGATCCCGCCGACCACGCAGATCGCCGCGATGATCCACAGGATCGTCGCGACGCCTCCCCCACATTCCCTCGCTGCGATCAAAGCCAGATCCATGTTGCTCTCCCTTCCGAACGAGGCGATTGGCCTATTACCCACTGAACCGCGACGCAAGCGTCCGGAGGCACTCGATCTCGTGTCAGCCTGGGTGACTGGACAGGTAGGTCGAGATTTTGATCCGAGGTGTCAACGAGGTTCAAGCCGAGACCCGCGGGCATCACATCTCTCGCGGAG
>CAVQIQ010000016.1:0-24275 GCA_963712645.1 uncultured Actinomycetes bacterium
AGGACCCGTCGACGAGGGCTCCGGGCGGGCGCTCGGAGCCCTCGTCGCCTCGACGGAGGTCGAGTGGTCGCGATCGCGAAGGAGCAGCCGGACGAGGGCGTTCGGCGCCGGCTGTCGGCGTTCCTGTTCCGCCATCCGCGCCTGAAGGTCGGGCTCTCGCTCGGCGCCCCGCTCACCTGGCTCCTCGTCGTCTACATCGGCTCGCTGCTGTTCCTGCTGGCGAACGCGTTCTGGAGCCTTGACGTCCTGACGTCGCAGATCGTGCGAGGGTTCTCGTTCGAGAACTTCCAGACCCTGTGGCAGAACGACGTCTACCGGACGATCACGATCCGGACGGTGGGCATCGCCGCCGCGGTGACGATCACCGACATCGTGCTCTCGTTCCCGCTCGCGTACTACGCGGCGCGCCTGGCCACCCCGCGCGTCCGGAACGCGCTGCTGGTAGCGGTCGTGATCCCGCTGTGGGCCAACTACCTGGTCCGAGTGTTCGCCTGGAAGATCATGCTCACGCCGAACGGGTTCGTGAACTGGCTCGTCGAGCTCACCGGGCTCGGCCACCTCCAGCTCGGCAACTCGAACTGGGCGGTCTGGCTGACATTCGTCTACATGTGGCTCCCGTTCACGCTCCTGCCGATCTACGCCGCGCTCGAGCGGGTGCCGGGCTCGTTCCTGGAGGCCTCGTCGGACCTGGGCGCAAAGGGCTGGACGACCTTTCGAAGCGTGATGTTCCCGCTGATCCTGCCCGGGATCGCCGCGGGCTCGATCTTCGCCTTCTCGCTCACGCTCGGCGACTACATCACGCCGGAGCTGGTGGGGACCACACAGTTCATCGGCAACGTGATCTACGACAACGTCGGCGTCGCCGGGAACACACCGCTGGCCGCGGCGTTCGCGCTCGTTCCGATCGCGATCATGGCCGTCTACCTGCTCGGCGCCAAACGCGCCGGCGCATTCGAGGCTCTGTAGCCGTGGAGACCCGCGGGTTCAGGATCCTGATCAAGGTGAGCGCCGCACTGCTGCTCGTGTTCCTGTACGTCCCGCTCGCGATCATCGTGCTCTACGCGTTCAACGACAGCGTCGCGCAGGCGTGGCCGATCGAGGAGTTCACCACGAAGTGGTTCGGGATCGCCTGGCGCAGCCCCCAGGTCCGCGAGGCGCTCGCCAACTCGCTGGAGGTGGCGACGATCGCGACCCTGTTCGCCCTGGCCCTTGGGAGCGCGGCCGCGTTCGCCGTCCACCGGTTCCGGTTCTTCGGACGCAACGGCGTGTCGTTCCTGCTGGTCCTGCCGATCGCGCTGCCGGGGATCGTGACCGCGATCGCGCTCAACACCACGATCAACAACTTCCGGATCCCGTTCGGCGTGCTGACGATCGTGATCGGCCACGCGACATTCTGCATCGTCGTGGTCTACAACAACGTGATCGCCCGGCTCCGCCGAACGCCGACGTCGCTCATGGAGGCGTCGATGGACCTGGGGGCCGACGGCTGGCAGACGTTCCGGTACGTCACGTTCCCCTCGATCCGCACGGCGATCGTCGCCGGGGCGCTCCTCGCCTTCGCGCTGTCGTTCGACGAGATCGTCGTCACGAACTTCACCGCGGGGGCCACCGACACGATCCCGAGGTTCATCTACCGGAACCTGCGGCTCCCGCACAACCGGCCGATCGTGAACGTCGTCGCCCTCGGGGTGATCCTCGTGATGTTCATCCCGGTCTATCTCGCCCAGCGCATGGCCGGGGGCGGGGACGTGACCGCGACCGCCGCGAAGGCGGAGGCCGCGGAGGTCTGACCCGACGCTCGAGGTCTGACCCGACGCTAGAGGTATGGGCCCGGGGACTGATCCGCGCCTTGCGCGTGCGGGTCGGTCGTCCCGGGGAGCCCGCGTCGACGCAGCTCCTCGAACTGCGCGCGAGCGGCCATCTGCTGCGAGAACAGCGCGGCCTGGATCCCGTGGAACAGGCCCTCGAGCCACCCGACGAGCTGGGCCTGCGCGACGCGGATCTCGGCGTCGGTGGGGACGCCCTGCATCGGCGGGGCGAGCGAGGAGAGCTCCTCCTTCAGATCGGGCGAGAGCACGTCCTCGAGCTCGCCGATCGCTCGTTCGTAGATCTGACGGAGCCGGATCCGCCCGGGCTCGTCGAGCGACGCCTGTCGCGTGTCCTCGAGCAGCTCTCGGACCATCGTCGCGATCCGCAGGAGCTTCGCGGGTTGCGTGATCGCCTCGTGCTCGGCTTCCGGCGCGGCCCCCTTGGCTCCTTCGGGGACCGCCCCGGCCGGCACCTGGGGCAGGTCGGGGGTCGAGGCCGGATCCATCGCGTTCGAGACTAACAACGCCGGACGGAAGTCGCTCGAGCGGCTCAGTCCCGCGTGAGCTCGCCGAACAGCAGGGCCTCCGCCAAGCAGGTGCGTTCGAGCTCGCCGAGATCCACGCTCTCGTCGATCGAGTGGTACTGGCTGCGCTCGTCCGAGGCGCCGTACATCAGGATCTCGGCCTCGGGCAGGGCGCGCGAGAGCACCGGGACGAGCGGGACCGACCCGCCGCTCCCCGTCTGCACGAGGGGCGCGCCGTAGGCCGCCTCCATGGCCCGGGTCATCGCGGCGAACCCCGGGCCGTCGGTGCGCACGCGTAGCCCGCGTCCGGAGCTCCCTGGCCTCACGTCGACCTCGACCCCCCACGGCGCGCGGGTCGTGAGGTGTCCGGTCAGCGCGTCCATCGCGTGGTCGGGATCGTCGTCGGGCGCGAGCCGCAGGCTCACCTTCGCCGAGGCCCACGGCACGAGCTGGTTGGAGGCCTCGAGGACCCGGGGCGCATCGATCCCGAGCACCGAGACCGCCGGCTTGGCCCATAGGCGGTCGGAGATCGTGCCGGAACCGATGAGCCGGACGCCGGGCCGGAGCGGCGTGTCCTCTCGGAACTCCTCCTCGCTCACCTGCAGGCCGTCCCACGTCTCCCGCGTGAGCCCCTCGATCGCCACCTCGCCCTCGTCGTTGTGCACGGTGGCCAAGATCCGCGCCAGCGCCGACAACGCGTCGGGCGCCGGCCCACCGTGGGCCCCGCTGTGCACGGCGATGTCGAGCACGCGCACCGTCACCGTGCAGTCCACGACCCCGCGGATGCTCGTCTCGAGCGTGGGGAGTCCGGCTCGCCAGTTCCCGCCGTCCGCGACGGCCACGACGTCGGCGGCGAGCTGCTCCCGGTGACCGTCGATCAGGAAGGGGAGGTGGTCGGCGCTCGATTCCTCCTCACCTTCCACCAGCACCTTCAGCGACACGGGCGGCTTCCCGCCCCAGGCCCTCAGCGAGGCGGCATGCAGGATGATGCCGCACTTGTCGTCGGACGTCCCTCGCCCGTACAGACGCCCGTCGCGCACCTCCGGTTCGAACGGCGGGCTCGTCCACTCCTCGAGCGGTCCCTCGGGCTGGATGTCGTGGTGCGCGTAGAGCAGGATCGTCGGCGCGCCCACGGGACCCGCGACCTCCGCGAACACGGCGGGGTGATCGACGTCGGGGAGCTCGATCAGCCGAACGCCGCCGTACCCTGCCGCCTCGAGGGTCTCGGCGGTCGCCTCCGCGGACTCCCGCACCGCCTTCTCGTCGTAACCGGGGAACGCGATCGACGGGATGCGGACCAGGTTCGACAGCTCCTCGACGGCACGAGGGTGCCACTCGGCGATCGCGGCGCGGAGCTCGTCGGCGTGCATGGCGCCGAACGATACCGCGTGCGCGAGCGACCGACCGTCGCCCGAACGGCGGAGCCTCGAGCCGTTACGGCCAGAGCCGTTCGACGCGCCAGGCGCCGCCCTCGCGCGTGAAGCGGAACCGGTCGTGCAGGCGGTGCTCTCGCCCCTGCCAGAACTCGATCGTCTCGGGCTCGAGCCGGTACCCGCCCCAGTGTGGCGGGAGCGGGACGTCCTCACCCGTGAACCGCCCCGAGACCTCGGCGAACGCCGCGTCGAGCTCCTGCCGCGAGCCGACCGGCCGGCTCTGCCGGGAGGCCCAGGCGCCGAGCCGTGCCTCGCGCGCCCGGGTCCGGAAGTACGCGAGGGACTCCGCGTCGCCCACGCGCGGCGCCGGACCGGTGACGGACACCTGCCGGTCGAGCTCGCGCCAATAGAGCGCCAGCGCGGCGTTCGGGTTCTCGGCGAGATGTCGTCCCTTGCGGCTCTCGCGGTTGGTGAAGAACGTGAGACCACGTTCGTCGATGGCCTTGACCAGGACGTGGCGGACCGCCGGCCGCCCCTCCGCGTCGGCGGTCGCGAGCGCCGCCGCCTCCGGGAACCTCACCCCGGCGGCCCTCGCGCCGTCGAGCCACGCGACGATGCGGGCGATCGGGTCGGGGCCGAGATCGGCCTCGGTCAGGCCGGTTCGATCGTGCGAGGGGACGTCGCTCACGCGAGATCCCTCGGTGTCACGAACGCCTCGAGCCGGCCGTCGCCCGGCGCGAGCTCCCGCCACGGCCCGTCGAACGCGAGCACGGCCACCGCGCCGGTCGGGAACTTCGCCCGCATCCTGCCAAGGTCCGCCCCGCTCCCGGCGAGGGCGATCGCGAGGTCGTGGACGCCGGGGTTGTGCCCGATCATCGCGACGGTCTCGAACCGATCGCCCACGCCGCGGAGCCGTTCGAGGAGGAGCTCGTCGGTCGCGCCGTACAGGTCGTCGTCCACCACGATCTCGGCGTCCCCGAACGCCTTCGACATCCGCTCGAGCGTCTCCCGCGTTCGGAGCGCGGAGGAGCACAGCACGAGGTCTGGATGCGGGACGTTCGAACGGAGGTGCTCCGCCATCGACTCGGCGGCGCGGTGGCCCCTTGGCGCCAGCGGCCGTTCGTGGTCCGCGAGCGACGGATCGTCCCAGCTCGACTTCGCGTGCCGCAGCAGGAGGAGACGGTTCACGGACCGTGGTCGCTCCCGTCCCCGCGTTCTCGTCTGCATCGGCAACCCCCACGCACCGAACCGGCCGTCGGCGTTGCGAGCGTAGCCGTCGGGGCGGGGTCGCGGCGGTGGGGGGATCGGTGCCCTCGGCAGGACTCGAACCTGCGCTTCCGGCTCCGGAGGCCGGCGCTCTATCCGCTGAGCTACGAGGGCTCGGCGGCCCGAGTCTAGCAACGCGCCTGCTCGGCCAAGCCCGCGAGCGAGGTGCGCGCGGGTCCGTCGACTACGCTTCGAACGCCGATGATCGAGGAACGTCTGATCGCGCTCGTCACCGAGGCGCAGGCCCAGGTCGCGCGCGAGCTCGGCCTGGCGGGCGACCCGCCGGAGGTCGAGCTCTCCAAGCCTCGGCAGAAGGAGCACGGCGACTTCGCGACCAACGTGGCGCTCGTCCTCGCGCCGCGGGTCGGTCGTTCGCCCCGCGACGTCGCGGAGCTCATCCGGCGGCACCTGCCCGAGGCGCCCTTCGTGCTGTCCGCCGAGGTGGCCGGGCCGGGGTTCATCAACTTCCGGCTCACGGCGGGCTGGCTCACCGATGCGCTCCGAGACGTCGCGACGCGGGGCGAGGCCTACGGCCGCGCCGACCCGAACGGTCTCCGGGCGCAGGTCGAGTTCGTGAGCGCCAACCCGACGGGACCGCTCCACATCGGGCACGCCCGCAACGCCGCGCTCGGAGACGCGCTCGCCCGGGTGCTCGAGGCGGCGGGGTGGTCGGTCGAGCGTGAGTACTACTTCAACGACACGGGCGGGCAGATGGACCGGTTCGGGGCGTCGGCCGAGGCCAGGTACCTCCAGCTCCTCGGTCGCGAGGCGCAGGTCCCCGAGGACGGCTATCACGGCGATTACGTGACCGAGCTCGCGCGCGAGATCCTCGAGACCGAGGGGCCGGGTCTCGCCGACCTGCCGCCGGAGGAACGGGTCGCGAGGCTCCAACGGGAGGGCGCCCGCCTCACGCTCGAGCAGATCGGCCGGACCCTCGAGCGGTTCGGGGTGCGGTTCGACAGCTTCATGCACGAGCGCGTGCTCGAGGAGAAGGGCCTGATCGCCGCCGCCGTCCAGCGTCTGCGGGACGCGGGGTACGCGTTCGACGCGGAGGGGGCGGTCTGGTTCCGCTCGACCGCGTTCGGCGACGACAAGGACCGGCCGCTCGTGCGTTCGAACGGCACGCACACCTACTTCGGCGCCGACGCCGCGTACCTCGTCGACAAGTTCGAGCGCGGGTTCGACCATCTCGTGTACGTCTTGGGCGCCGACCACCACGGCGACGTCGCGCGGATCCGGGGCGCGGCGCAGGCGCTCGGCTACGACGCCGAGCGCGTCGAGATCGCGATCTACCAGTGGGTCGCGTTCGTTCGCGATGGGGTGCCGGTCCCGATGAGCACGCGCGCGGGGACCTTCGTCAGCCTCGACGAGCTGATCGACGAGGTCGGCACGGACGCGGCTCGGTTCCACCTGCTGATGTTCAGCAACGACGTGACGATGAGGTTCGACCTCGAGGCCGTGAAGCGCCAGTCGCTCGAGAACCCCGTCTACTACGTGCAGTACGGGCACGCCCGGATCGCGTCGATCCTGCGCAAGGCGGCCGAACGCGGCATCGAGACCCGGCCGATCGAGGAGACCGACCTGGACCGGCTCGAGCACGAGGCCGAGCTGGATCTCCTGCGCGCGGTCGCGGACGTGCCGTCCCAGATCGCGACCGCCGCCGAGATCCGGGCGCCGCACCGGCTCACCCACGCCTCCCAGGATCTCGCGGCCCGCTTCCATCGCTTCTACGCGGAGTGCCCGGTCCTGTCCGACGATGCCGAGCTGACCCAGGCTCGCCTGTGGCTCTGCCGCGGCACCAAGCGGACGATCGCGAACCTGCTCGGCCTGCTCGGCGTGTCGGCCCCCGAGGCGATGGGGCGAAGCGATGCGACGTGAGGTTCGTGCCCGGCCGGGGCGACATACTGGGGCGGGCCGAGATCGAGGGGGCGAGGGGGTGGGATGAGCGGGCGGGTCCTGCGGGTCGGGATGCTGGGCTGCGGCACCGTCGGCGCCGCGGTCGTGCGGCTGCTCGACCGCCATCGCGACGACATCGAGCGCCGCGCCGGATGCAGGCTGCAGGTGCACAGGGTGGCCGTCCGAGACCCCGCGAAGCCACGGGACGTCGGGTCCCCGCCGTTGTTCGTCGACGACCCGATGGCCGTGGTCGACGATCCCGAGGTCGACATCGTCTGCGAGCTGATCGGCGGGCTCGAACCCGCGGGGTCGCTGGTCCTCGCGGCATTCGAACGCGACAAGCCCGTCGTGACCGCCAACAAGGAGCTGCTCGCGACGCGCGGGCGCGAGCTCTTCGACGCCTCCGACGCCAAGGGCCTGGACCTGTACTTCGAGGCGGCCGTGGGGGGCGGGATCCCGCTGATCCGCCCGCTGAAGGAGTCGCTCACCGGCGAGCGGCTGCGTCGCGTCATGGGGATCGTGAACGGCACGACCAACTTCATCCTGACGAAGATGTCGGAGGAGGGACGTGGGTTCGCCGACGTCCTCGCCGACGCGAAGCGGCTCGGCTACGCCGAGTCCGACCCGAGCGCGGACGTCGACGGGCACGACGCGGCCGCCAAGTGCGCGATCCTCGCGTCGATCGCGTTCAACGCCCGCGTCGTCGCGAGCGACGTGTACCGCGAGGGCATCGCGAACGTGACCACCGAGGACATCGAGTACGCGCGGCGGCTCGGCTACGTCGTGAAGCTGCTCGCGATCGCCGAGATGGGTGAGGACGAACGCATCGCCGCCCGCGTACACGCCGCGATGATCCCCGCGTCGCACCCGCTCGCGTCGGTCCGGGACGCCTACAACGCGGTCTTCCTCGAGGGCCCGACCGTCGGCGAGCTGATGTTCTACGGCCGCGGAGCCGGCGGGGAGGCCACGGCGACCGCCGTGGTGGGCGACCTCGTGAGCGTCGCGCGGAACCTGCTCGCGGATGCCCGGGGTCTCGGCTGCACGTGCTTCTACGAGCGGACGATCCGGCCGATGGACGAGATGACGGGCCAGTACTACATCCTGCTGCGCGTCGAGGATCGCCCCGGCGTGCTGGCCGAGATCGCGAGCGTCTTCGGCCGCAGCGAGGTCTCGATCAAGAGCGTGTGGCAGGAGGGGTTCGGCGACGACGCGAAGCTCGTCTTCATCACCCACCGCGCCCGCGAGGGCGCGTTCCAGGAGGCGATCGGCGTGCTCCGCGGACTCCCGGGGGTCGAGGAGGTTCGCAGCGTCCTCCGGGTCGAGGCCGAGGAGTGACGGTGGCCCGAACCTGGCGCGGCGTGATCGAGGAGTACCGCGACCGGCTGCCGGTCGGCTCGGCGACGCCGGTCGTGACGCTCGGCGAGGGCGGGACGCCGCTCGTCCGCTCTGAGGCGTTGTCGGTCGAGACCGGGTGCGAGGTCTTCCTGAAGTACGAGGGCGCGAACCCTACCGGCTCGTTCAAGGACCGTGGGATGACCGTCGCGATCAGCAAGGCGGTCGAGGAGGGCGCCAAGGCGGTCGTGTGTGCCTCCACCGGGAACACCAGCGCGAGCGCCGCCGCCTACGCGGGCAAGGCGGGGCTGGCCTGCGCCGTCCTCGTCCCCAAGGACAAGATCGCACCCGGGAAGATGGCCGCGACCCTCGTCCACGGCGCACGCGTGCTGGAGATCGAGGGGAACTTCGACGCATCGTTCGAGCTCGCGCGCGGGCTTGCCGAGCGCTACCCGGTGACCCTCGTGAACTCGGTCAACCCCTACCGCCTGCAGGGACAGAAGACGTGCGCGTTCGAGATCGTGGACGCGCTCGGTCGCGCGCCCGATGTCCACTGCGTCCCGGTCGGGAACGCCGGCAACATCTCGAGCCACTGGCTCGGCTACTCCGAGTACCTGGCCGACGGGACGATCCACGACCCGCCGCGGCTGTTCGGGTTCCAGGCGAGCGGCGCCGCGCCCCTCGTCCTCGGTCACCCCGTCGAGGAGCCACACACGATCGCCACCGCCATCCGGATCGGGAACCCCGCGTCGTGGGACCTGGCGATCGCGGCCGCATCGGAGTCGGAGGGCGCGATCCTGGCGGTGACCGACCGCGACATCCTGGACGCCTACCGGCGGGTCGCGCGCGAAGGGCTGTTCGCCGAGCCGGCCTCGGCGGCGAGCGTCGCGGGGCTCCTCCGGCTCGCGAACGAGGACCGGCTCCCGCGCGGCGGGACCGTCGTCTGCGTGCTCACCGGTCACGGGCTCAAGGACCCGGAGTGGGCGACCAGCGGGGGAGCCGCGCCGATCACGGTCCCGGCCGGGGCGGACGCCGTCGCTGCCGAGCTCGGGCTGTAGCCGTGCGAATCACCGCGACGGTCCCGGCGACGTCGGCGAACCTGGGACCGGGGTTCGACTGCTTCGGGCTCGCGCTCGATCTGTGCAACGAGGTCGCGCTGGACACGGACGCCGAGCCCGGCGTGACGTGGGACGGCGAGGGCGCGGCCGAGCTGCCGACCGACGGGACCGACCTCGTGTCGCGCGCCCTGGCCGAGACCGCCGCTCGGTTCGAACGGATCGTTCCCCCCGCCTCGATCCACGGCCGCAACCGGATCCCGCTCGAACGCGGCCTGGGGTCCTCGGCCGCCGCCGCGGTCGCCGGTGTAGCGCTGGCCGATGCGGCGCTCGGTCTCGGCCTGGATCGGACCGCGATCCTCGAGATCGCCGCCGGGCTCGAGGGCCATCCCGACAACGCCGCCGCCGCCGTGTTCGGCGGGTTCACGATCGTGGTGGACGACGGCGTCGTTGCCCGCTTCGACCCGGACCCCGAGCTCCGGCCGGCGCTGTTCGTCCCGGCGGACATCGCGATCTCGACCGAGGCGGCCCGGCGCGCGCTCCCGGACGCGGTCCCGCGAGAGGACGCCGTGTCGAACGCGGGGCACGCCGCGCTCGTGGCGGTGGCGCTGCTGCACGAGCCCGATCTCCTCCACGCGGCGATGAGGGACCGCCTCCACGAAGACGTCCGGCTGGCGCTCGTCCCCGAGTTGCGCCAGGTCTTCGACAGCCTGCGCGCCGCCGGGCTGGCCGCGTGCGTCTCGGGTTCGGGGCCGACGCTGCTCGCGTTCGAGCGCCACGACGTCGTCACGCCGGAACCGGCCGAGGGGTGGCGGATCGTGCGTGTCCCCGTGCGAGCCGCCGGGGTCGACATCCGCCAGGGCTGAAGGCGCGTATCACCTGCGACGATGGTTGAACGATGACCGAGCCCGATCCCCGGCCCCACCCGGCGCCCGCTGCCGACGCGGCGGCGAACCTCCCGCTCAGCGTCGTCGCGCCCGCCCCGCTCCCGCAACCCGAACAGGACGCGGCCCCCGTTCTGGTCACGGATCTCGCGAGCAAGACCCTCGCCGTCAAGGAGGGCCAGACCTTCCTGTACTCCGACCTCGAGGGGAACCTCGACCACAGCGGTCGGGACGGTCTCGGCCTGTACTCGCACGACACGCGGTTCCTCTCGCACTTCCGCCTGACCATGAACGGGCGCGACCTCGTGCTGCTGTCCTCGTCGGCCGAACGGGGCTACCAGTCGCACGTCGACCTGACGAACCCCGACCTGTTCGAGGACGACGTCCTGTGTGCGCCGCAGCAGACGATCAACGTCCGGCGCGTCCGCGCGATCTCCGGCGATCTGTTCGAGCGCATCCGGATCAAGAACTACAACCCCTTCGACGTCACCCCGGAGGTCCGGTTGACGTTCGGCGCGGACTTCGCCGACATCTTCGACGTGCGCGGCATGACCCATCGGCACTCGGGCGGGTCGATCCACCCGACGGTGAACGGCTCCGCGATCGAGTTCGTGCACGAAGGGCGCGACCACGTTCGGCGGATCACGAGGATCCGCTTCGGCATCGACCCAGATCGCGTCGACGTCGAGGGGGCGCTCGCGACGGCGGTCTTCCGGCTCCACCTCGATCCGTACCAGACGCGGCTCGTGGCCGTCTCGGTCGAGCCGATCCTGGGGAGCGAGCCGACCGACGCGGCCCCGGACTTCGACCACGCGGTGCACGAGCTCCGTCGCTCCTACGAGGAGTGGGAGCGCGAGTCGACCCGGATCTTCACCGACAACGAGCTGTTCAACCAGCTCCTGGACCGGAGCCTCCGCGATCTCCGCGCGCTGTACACGCGGGTGGGAGACGGCGCGATCCTCGCCGCCGGGATCCCCTGGTACGTGACGATCTTCGGCCGCGACTCCCTGATCGCGTCGCACCAGCTGCTGACGGTGAACACGCGACCCGCACGCGACGCGCTCGAGCTCCTGGCGGCGCGTCAAGGGACGGAGGAAGACGACTGGCGGGACGAGCAGCCCGGCAAGATCCTGCACGAGGTCCGCGACGGCGAGCTCGCGCGCGCGGGGATCATGCCGCACTCGCCGTATTACGGGTCCGTCGACTCGACACCTTGGTTCCTGATCGTGTACGCGCAGCACCTGCGTTGGACGGGCGACGTCGAGTTCGCGCGCAAGCTCCTCCCGTCGGCGGAGGCGGCGCTCGCGTGGATCGACCGGTACGGCGACCTTGACGGCGACGGGTTCGTCGAGTATCTGTCCCGCTCACCCCGGGGGATCCGCAACCAGGGGTGGAAGGACTCGCACGACTCGATGGTCCACGCCGACGGCCGGCTCGCCGAACCGCCGATCGCGCTCTCGGAGGTGCAGGGGTACGTCTACCTCGCGAAGACGCGTATGGCCGACGTGTACCGCGCGCTCGGTCGGCCGGAGGACGCGCGCCGCCTCGAGGACGAGGCCGAACGCCTGAAGGTCCGATTCAACGAAGCGTTCTGGATGGAGGACGAGCGGTACTTCGCGGCCGCGCTCGACGCCCGCAAGCAGCAGCTCCGAACGCTGATGTCCAACCCGGGCCACTGTCTGTACAGCGGGATCGTGGACGAGGACAAGGCCCTGCCGCTCGCCAAGCGGCTGCTCGCTCCGGACATGTTCTCGGGTTGGGGCGTCCGAACGATGAGCCGGTCGGCGGCCTCTTACAATCCGATGAGCTACCACAACGGATCGGTGTGGCCGCACGACAACGCGTTGATCGCGGCGGGCCTGAAGCGGTACCGGTTCGCCCGGGCGACCAACCGCGTGGCGACCGCGCTGTTCGATGCGGCGGTCTCGGCCGACTACCTCCGCCTGCCCGAGCTGTTCTGCGGGTTCACGCGCCGATCCCCGAACCGCCCCGTGAGCTACCCGATCGCCTGCTCGCCCCAGGCGTGGGCGGCCGGCTCGCCGTATCTGATGCTGCAGGCGATCCTCGGCCTGTCGGCGCGGGCCCACGAGAACCTACTCACGATCAACCTGCCGCACCTGCCGACGTGGCTGAACACCGTCGAGGTGCGCAACCTGTCGGTCGGCGAGAGCACGGTGAGCATGGTGTTCCGCCGCGAGGGCGAGATCACGTCGTTCTCCCTCCTGTCGCGCGAGGGCGACGTGCGCGTCGTGATGGAGGAGTAGGCGGGCGGCGAACCCGGGCCCGGGCTCGCCTTCGTCCGATGGTCAGCCGATGCAGGGCCCCGTGTCGACCGGTGTGGTCCGCCCCATCGCCGTCCGCAGTGGGTCGTCGACCTCGCCGGCCGCGATCGCGTAGCCGACGTCGTCGTCGCCGGACGACGCGGCGAACACCACCCCGGCGACCCGACCGTCGGGCAGGACGAACGGCCCTCCCGAGTTGCCCGGCCGGACCAGCGTCTGCAACTCGAGTACCAGACGCTCGACCTCGCCGCGCCCGTAGATGTCCCTCCCGATCGCGTCGATCGTCCGCCGCACGGCTGCGCGGCGGACGTCGAGCGGGCCACCCTGCGGGTACCCGAGGACGGCCCCCGGCGCGCCGCGGTCCAGCGGCTCGGTGGCGAGCGGAAGCGGGGGTCCGGGTTCCTCCGGTACCGACAGGATCGCCAGATCCAGATCGGGGTCGAACAGCACCGTGGTCGCATCCGACGAGCCACCCACGGCCGAACGCACCTCGGGATCGTCCATGCCGGCCACGACGTGCGCGTTCGTCACGACGTAGCCGTCGGCGGCCACGAAGCCCGAACCCTCCTGGATCACGTCGCATGCCGATCCGATCACCTGCAGGGTGCTCGACGCGGCCGCCTCCGCCGCGGCCCGAGCCTCCTGCTGGCTCGGTGGCCGCACGGGCTCCGCCGGCAGGGGCGGGATGCCGGAGAACACGTCGGGGAACCCGAACCGGTTGAACAGGCGACGGACCTGGGCGAGCAGCGACGGCGGTTGCGGCAGGGCGGCGTCGAGCGTCCGCACGACCGCCGAACCACGTATCTCGGTCGCGATGGCAGGGAACGGGCCGCTCGCCAGGTTCAGCGCGAGGAACCAGATCGCAAGCAGGGACGCCACGACCGCGACGGCCGAACCAGCGACCGAGTCCGCCTTCCCGAACCTCGACGCGGCGCGGTCGCGTGCATGAACGCCGACGAACCACCCGGCAGCGTTGCCGAGCGCGGCGACCACGAGCAGGACCAGGACGGCGAGGCCCGCTCGGGCGTTCGGTCCGTCGACGTTGTGGGCGACGAACGGCGCGAGCAACGCGCCCACGACCAGACCGATGAGCAACCCGCCGAACCCGAACGCCTGCAGCGTGAAACCCCGCCGGTAGCCGGCGATCCCGGAGAGCGCCACGAGCGCGATCAGGAGCAGGTCGAGAGCGTTCACGCTGCCGTATCGTCCCACGGGCCGGCGCGGTCCTCGGTCGGGCCAGGGACCAGGTCAGACTCGCCGCCACGAACGATGCCAGCGACGCGGCCAGAGACGCCGCAAGAGACGAAGATAGACTGAGGAACGTGGTCACGATCGCGCACATCTCCGATCCGCACGTCGGCTCGCCCTACTTCGTTCCGAACCTGATGAACCGGGTGATCGTCGAGCTGAACGAGCTCGAGCCCGACGTCGTGATCTGCAGCGGCGATCTCACCAACGAGGGGTACCGGCAGGAGTACAAGAACTGGGCCGCCTACGCCGAACGGATCCACGCGCCGATGTACACCGTCCCCGGCAACCACGACGCCCGCAACGTCGGGTACGTGCACTTCGAAGAGCTCGTGGGCCCGCGTCACTGGAGCGCCGACGTCAAGGGCGTCCGCCTCGTCGGCGTGGACTCCAGCGAGCCCGACATCAACGAGGGTCAGGTCGGGCGCGAGCGGTACACCTGGATCCACGAGCGTTTCGACGTCCCGGCGGACCTGAAGGTCTTCGTCCTGCACCACCACCTGCTGCCGATCCCGGGCACCGGGCGTGAGCGGAGCACCGTGATGGACGCCGGCGACCTCCTGGAGGAGCTGATCCAGTCGGGGGTCAACATCGTGCTCTCGGGCCACAAGCACGTCCCCTACGTGTGGCGCCTGGAGGACCTCTACGTGGCGAACGCCGGCACGGTCGCGTCGCTCCGGCTCCGCGGGTACACGAAGCCCTGCTACAACGTCCTGGAGTTCGAGAGCGACGAGGTGAAGATCACGCGGAAGTACCCGTTCGGCGGGGGCAGCGTGATCGCCCACTTCCAGCTGTCGACCGGGGAGCAGTACCATCGCGAGCTCGAGCCGCCGGTGCAGCAGCGCCGCCTCCCCGCGGCTCACCAGGGGGAGTCCTAGCTCCGAACCGCACCGCCCCGAAGGAGCCCATCGGATGAAGGTCGTCGTCCTCGTCGACGGTGAGCATTACCCGCCCGTCACGCGCTGGGCGATCGACGAGCTGCGCGGGCGCGGGCTCGATCCGATCGCGGCGTTGTTCGTGGGCGGCGGCGAGAAGCTCGACCCGTCGGCCGCCCTGGACCTCGGGATCCCGCTGCGGGGTTCGGTCCCCGACCGTTCGGTGGCGGCGGCGCTCGCCAGCGCGATCGACGAGCTCGGTCCCGAGGGGATCTTCGACCTGTCGGACGAACCCGTGCTCGGGTACCGCGAGCGGATGGAGGTCGCGGCCGTCGCGCTGGCCAGGGGCGTCGCCTACCTCGGTCCCGACTTCCGGCTCGACCCGCCGATCGACCAGGGACCGCTCCCCGTCGCGACGATCGCGGTGATCGGGATCGGGAAACGGACGGGCAAGACCGCCATCTCGGGCGAGACCGCGCGGGTAGCCGCGGCGCACGGGTTCGATCCGGTCGTCGTCGCGATGGGCCGCGGCGGTCCGCCCGAACCCGAGGTCGCCGAGGCCGGCACGGTCACGGTCGACGCGCTGCTCGAGCTCGTCCGCCGGGGGCGCCATGCCGCCTCGGACTACCTGGAGATCGCGGCCACGAGCGGCGTCAGGACGGTGGGCGCCCGGCGCGCGGGCGGCGGCCTGGCGGGGCGGTCCTCGTCGACCAACGTCCGCGCGGCCGCCGAGGTCGCGCTCGAGCTCGGAGCTCGGACCGTGATCGTCGACGGGAGCGGGGCCTCGATGCCCCCGTTCCCGTGGGACGCGGGGATCCTGGTCGTCCCGGCGACCGCGCCCCCCGAGTACCTCGGTGGGTACCTGGGCCCCCTGCGGCTGTTGCTATCGGATCTTGTCGTTGTTACCATGGCGCGTAGCCCAGCCGGGCTGCAGAACATCCCCACCCTCAGGTCCCACGCCGAACGGCTGAACGCTGATGCCCGGCTCATCGTGACGGACTTCGAACCACAGCCACTCGGTGATGTGAGGGGGAGGGACGTGTTCTTCACCACGACGGCGCCCGGGGCGGTAGCCGCGAGACAAGCGGAAGCCCTCGAGCGGACCCACGGATGCCGAGTGGTCGGGTGGAGTGCCAGGCTCGCCGATCGGGCCGGCCTGGCGCAGGACCTGGACGGGGCGGAGGCCTACGAGGTGCTCCTGTCGGAGCTGAAAGCCGCGGCGGTCGACGTCGCGTGCGACCGGGCGATAGCCCGGGGCGCCGAGGTGGTCTTCGTGGACAACCGCGCGGTCGCGTTGGAGGGCGACACGGACCTTCCGACCGCATTGAGGGAGACGATCGGCCTCGCCGATGAGCGAAGCGCCCAGAGAAACGAACAGAGATGACGAACGACCCCAAGAACCCTCAGATCTTGATCTCGGATCGCGACTCGGGCCTGCCGTACTCGAAGGGCCTGATGGCGTCGCAGGTCATGGTGACCGGGTTGTCGCCCGTTCGCGCGTACCAGGTCGCCGAGGCGATCGAGGAACGCCTGCGCGAGCTCGGCGTCCCCTCGATCTCGAACGAGCAGCTCGGCGAGCTGGCGCTCGGGGTCCTCGAGGAGCTGGCCGGCGAACGATACGCGCGGAACTTCCAGCGCTGGCGCGAGATCGAGGCGCTCCAGGTCCCGCTGGTGGTGCTGATCGGTGGGGCGACGGGGGTGGGCAAGTCCACCCTCGCGACCCAGCTCGCGACGCGGCTCGGGATCGTCCGAGTCGTCGCCACCGACGCGATCCGAGAGGTGATGCGCGCGCTGTTCTCCCACGAGCTCATGCCGACGCTGCACGCGTCGTCGTTCGAGGCGGGCTCGGTCCTGCGCGAGCCCCCGTCCAAGGACGAGGTGGTCGTCGGGTTCCGGGAGCAGACCGCGGCGGTCGCGGTCGGCGTGCAGGCGCTCGTCGAGCGCGCCGCGATGGAGGGGACGCACCTGATCATCGAGGGCGCCCACGTGGTGCCGGGGTTCCTGGACCTCGACCCCTGGGGCGACCGCATCCTCGCCGTCCCGGTCGTCGTGACGATCGAGGAGGACGAGGTGCACCGCAGCCACTTCGCGGCTCGAGCGTCCGAGCACACCGGTCGACCGGCCGAGCGTTACCTCGACCGGTTCGACGACATCCGGCGCGTGCAGCGATACATCAAGAGCCAGGCGCTGTCGCACGGCGTCCCGGTGATCGCCAACTACAGCTTCGACCGCGCCCTGGCCGCGATCATCGACCTGGTGATGGAACGAGCGACCGAACGCACGGCGCCGGCCCGCGTCACGGCGGGTGGCGAGCGCGCGGGTCGTGCCCCCGCCCCCGTGGCGGCGGCGAACGAAGGAGGCAGAACGTGAAGTTGTTCCTGGACACGGCCAACATCGAGGAGATCCGCGAGATCAATCGCTGGGGCGTGCTGGGCGGCGTGACCACCAACCCCTCGTTGGTGGCGAAGGAGAACGATGACCCCGAGCGGGTCTGGAAGGAGATCCTGTCGGAGGTCGAGGGACCGATCTCACTCGAGACCACCGAGCTCGAGCCCGAGGCGATGTACCGGCAGGGGCTCGACCTTGCGCAGATGGCCCCGAACGCCGTCGTCAAGGTCCCGATGACCCCCGAGGGCCTGAACGCCGGCAAGCGCCTGATCGACGACGGGATCAAGATCAACGTCACGCTCGTGTTCTCTCCCGCGCAGGCGATCCTCGCCGCCGAGATCGGCGCGTACATCGTGTCGCCGTTCCTCGGACGCCTGGACGACGTCGCGTCCGACGGGATGGACGCGCTCCGCAAGATCTGCGATATCTACGAGATCCAGGGGTACGACACGCTGGTGCTCGCCGCGTCGCTACGTCACCCGATGCACATCGTCGAGTCGGCGCTGGCGGGCGCGGACATCGCGACGATGCCGTTCGCGGTGTTCAAGCAGTTGGTGAAGCACCCGCTCACCGACGCAGGATTGGAGAAGTTCCTCGGGGACTGGAAGGCCCTCAAGCAGGAACTCGAGAAAGGAGCATGAGTGGCCACCACCGATAAGCGTGCCCTGGAGGGAAAGGTCGCCGCGGAGCTACATCAGATCGCGGCGGACCTCGGTATCGAGGGGCACAAGGGATTGAAGAAGGCCGATCTGGTCGACAAGATCATCGCGCATACCAACGGCGAGCGTTCCGACGCGTCATCCGTCGCCGCCGCGGCGCCCGACGCCTCGATGGCGTCGATCGACACGACGACGAGCCCGACGAGCGGCCAGGCGTACGTCGAGATGGGGGAGACCTCCGGCAACGGCGACACGCGACAGCGCCCGCAGCCGGATCAGCGCGACCAACGTCAACGCGATGACCGCCGGGAAGCGGCCCGGCCACAGGGTGGTCGTCCCGATGCCGGACAGCAGCAGCGCGATCGCGAGGGTGGTCCACGCCGACGTCCGTCACGCGAAGAGCGCCGTCGCCAGCGCGAGGAGCGCCGTCAACGAGAGATCGAGATGCGGGAGGAGGAGCTCCAGAACGCGCCGACCGCGAACGGGCTGCTCGACATCCTGCCCGAGGGCTACGGGTTCATGCGGACCTCCGGCTACCTGCCGGGGCAGCAGGACATCTACGTGTCCCTTTCGCAGGTCCGACGGTTCATGCTGCGCAAGGGGGACACGGTCACGGGCAAGGTGCGGCAGCCCAAGGACAGCGAGAAGTACTTCGCGCTGCTGCAGATCGACTCGGTGAACGGGATGGACCCGGAGGAGGCGAAGCAGCGGCCGAACTTCGACAAGCTGACGCCGCTGTTCCCCAATGAGCGCTTCCACCTGGAGACCGGGCCGACGGACGTGACAGGACGGATCATGGACATGGTGTCGCCGATCGGGAAGGGGCAGCGCGGCATGGTGGTCTCACCGCCGAAGGCGGGCAAGACCACCGTGCTGAAGAACATCGCGAGCGGCATCATCCAGTCGAGTCCGGACACGCACGTGATGGTGCTCCTGGTCGACGAGCGGCCCGAGGAGGTCACGGATTGGCAGCGTACGGTGCAGGCGGCCGAGGTCGTCTACTCGACGTTCGACAAGCCGCCGGACCAGCACATCCAGGTGACGGAGCTCGTCCTGGAGCGGGCCAAGCGCCTGGCCGAGATGGGGCAGGACGTCGCGATCATCCTCGACTCGATCACCCGGCTGGCGCGCGCGTACAACCTCGCCGCGCCGGCCTCGGGCAAGATCCTGTCGGGCGGGATCGACTCGACCGCCCTATACCCGCCCCGGCGGTTCTTCGGGGCCGCCCGGAACATCGAGGAGGGTGGGAGCGTTACCATCATCGCGAGCGCCCTCGTCGAGACCGGGTCTCGGATGGACGAGGGGATCTTCGAGGAGTTCAAGGGCACCGGCAACATGGAGCTCCGACTCGATCGACAGCTCGCCGAGAAGCGACTGTTCCCAGCGATCAACGTCGAGGCGAGCAGCACCCGCAAGGAGGAGCTGCTGATGCCGACCGAGGAGCTCGCGCTCGTGTGGCGGCTCCGTCGGGTGCTCCACGCGCTCGAGCCGGGGGCCGCGCTCGAGCTGCTCACCGACAAGATCCGGGCCACCAAGTCCAACGAGCAGTTCCTGCGGGAGATCGCGAAGGCCCCGGCCTCGTAAGCTGGGTGCCGTCGGACGGGTCGCGTCGGACGCCGTCCAACCACCTCAAAAGACAGGGAGAGGTACCGAAGATGAAGCCGGACATCCATCCCGAGTACATGGTCGCGACCGTGCACTGTTCCTGCGGGAACACGTTCACGACCCGGAGCACCCGGTCCGAGCTGCGCGTTGAGATCTGCTCGAACTGCCACCCGTTCTACACGGGCAAGCAGAAGCTGGTCGACACGGGCGGCCGGGTCGAACGGTTCCAGCGCCGCTACGCGAAGCAGCAGGCCGAGCAGGCCGCGGCGGTGAAGGAGCGGGAGGCTTCGCGCAGGCGCACCGTCTCCGTCCCCGGGAAGCCTGCCGAGCCCCCGCCCGCCGAGCAGGGCTGACCCTGCCCGGATGGCCGAGGAAGCCACCACCGCACCGGCCCACTTCTACGGCGGTCAGGCCGTCGTCGAAGGGGTGATGATGCGTGGCCGCGACGTCTGGGCCGTCGCCGTCCGCCGGCCGGCCGGCGATCTGCACATCGAGTCGCACGACATCGACTCGGTGGCCAAGCGTCATCCCGCGCTGGCGAAGCCGTTCATCCGCGGTGTGATGGCGCTCGGGCAGGCCCTGGCGATCGGGTTCCGCGCGCTGTCGGTCTCGGCGCGTGAGTCCGTGCCCGAGGACGAGCGCCTCTCGTCGCGCCAGATGGGTCTGTCGATGGCGATCGCAGCGGTGATCTTCATCGGGCTGTTCGTCGTCCTGCCGGCCGTCGCGTTCCGATGGGTCGGGCGAAGCGTCGACTCGAGCATCATGGTGAACGCGCTCGAGGGCGTGTTCCGCGTGGCGCTGTTCCTCGGCTACCTGTTGCTGATCGGCCGTACCAAGGACATCCGCCGCGTCTTCCAGTACCACGGAGCCGAGCACAAGACCATCGCGGCGTACGAGCACGACGAGCCGCTTGTCCCCGAGCGCGTCGACGGCTACTCGACGTTGCACGTGCGATGCGGGACGAACTTCTTGTTGCTCGTGATGGTGATCACGATCTTCGTGTTTGCGTTGTTCGGGAACCCCGGCCTGTGGTGGCGCATCGGGTCGCGGATCGTCGCGATCCCGATCATCGCGGGGATCGCGTTCGAGCTGCTGCGGCTCGGGGCGAGGTTCCCGCGTTCCAGGGTGATCCACGCGCTGATGGTGCCGGGGTTGTGGCTGCAGAAGATCACCACCAAGCCCCCCGATCGCGCCCAGATCGAGGTCGCGATCGCCTCGTTCAACGAGGTTTTGCGCCGCGAGTCGGAGCTGACCCCCGGCAACTGAGGGGCTCCGAAAGGAGTCACGCCGCGATCGGGCGAGATGCTTGCATCGTGTGCTCACGGGTGTAGCCTCCGGAACCCAGCGAGCGTTCGAGGAGGCTTCCCCATGTCCGCGACGAACCTCGACCTCCCCGTCCTGATCTCCGCCGAGCAGATCCGGCGACGGGAGTTCGTGACGATCAGGCGTGGGTACGACCCCGACCAGGTCCGGGCGTACCTCGGGCAGCTCGCCGATCAGATCGAGCTCATGCGCGTGCTGCTTCGCGACGCGCAGGCCGAGGCCCAGACCGCGCGCCGAACGACCGCACAGCCGCGCCAGGATCCCTACCAGCAGCTCGGGGAACGGGTCGCGAGCGTGATCCGCGAGGCCGACCACGTCGCCGAGACGATCACGAGCGAGGCCAACCGCGACGCGGAACAGGTGACCCGCGAGGCCCGAGCTGACGCGGATCGGATCCGGACCGACGCCCAGGCCAAGGCCGAGGAGGCCCGATCGCGTGCGGAGACCGCCGTGCGGACCGCGCGCGAGGAGGCCGACCGGACGATCGCCGGGCTGTCCACTCGCCGCGACGCGCTCGTGGATCAGATCGCCTCGATGCAGGAGCGGCTGATCGGCGTCGCCCGTGATCTCGAGAGCGCGATGGACGTTCAGTTCACGATCCCGGACATCCCGCCGATCAAGGACCTGCTCGACGAGCCCGCCGAGGGAACCACGGCGGACGAGAACGCCACCTCGAACCAGATCGCGCCCTCGGCCGCCTCGGATGACGCCGCGGACCCAACCGAGGTGGGGGCGTCCACCGCTCGCGAACCGGCGATCGTGGTGGCCGAGGCCGGCGACGACGACCCGAGCATCCTCGACCCGTCCTACGAGGAGCTGTGGGAGGGGACCGGCGCGATGAAGCTCGACATCCCCGCGCTCGATCTCGACTGGGGCGACATCGACGACGAGGGCGACGACCACCCTCCGTACGCCTGAGGGCCCGGTCGCGCCGTCGTAGCCCCCGTCCCATGCCTGGATAATCCAGGCATGGATCTCTTCGACCGACTCGCGGAGCTCGAGCAGCGCTACGAACGTCTCCAGGGCGAGATGGCGTCGCCCGACGTCGCGAAGGACCCCGATCGTCTGCGCAGACTGGGCAAGGACCTGTCCGAGCTCGGCGAGATCGTCGCGCCGTTCCGGGAGTACCGCGCGGCCCTCCAGCAGGCCGAGGAGGCGACCACCCTCGCCAAGGAGGAGCCGGACCCGGAGATGGCGGCGTTCATGCGCGGGGAGGCAGAGACCGCCGAGGCCCGGGCCGACGAGCTCCGCACTCGCCTGGAAGCGCTCCTCGTCCCGAAGGATCCCAACGACGGCAAGGACGTCGTGGTCGAGATCCGCGCCGGGGCGGGCGGCGACGAAGCGGCGCTGTGGGCCGGGACGCTATACGAGATGTACCAGCACCAGGCGGAGCGCCAGCGCTGGAAGACCGAGGTGCTCTCGGCCTCGCCCTCGGACCTCGGCGGGTTCAAGGAGATCGTGCTCGAGGTCAAGGGCAGGGACGCGTACTCGCGGCTGAAGCACGAGTCCGGCGTCCACCGTGTCCAGCGCGTGCCCGTAACGGAGTCCTCCGGACGCATCCACACCTCGACGGCCACCGTGGCGGTGCTGCCGGCGGCCGAGGACGTCGAGGTCGACATCCGGCCGGAGGACCTGAAGATCGACGTGTTCCGTTCGGCCGGCCCCGGGGGGCAGTCCGTGAACACGACCGATTCGGCCGTCCGGATCACGCACAAACCGACCGGGATCGTGGTCGGGAGCCAGGAGGAGCGGTCGCAGCTGCAGAACCGGGAGAAGGCGATGCGGTACCTGCGCGCCCGCCTCCTCCATCGGGCACAGGAGGAGGCCGCCGCCAAGGAGGCCGCGGCTCGACGCTCGCAGGTCGGGACCGGCGAGCGCGCCGAGAAGATCCGCACGTACAACTTCCCCGAGAACCGCGTGACCGATCACCGCGTCAAGCTGACGGTCCACCGCCTGCCCGACGTGCTGGCGGGGGACCTGGATGCGTTCGTCGACGCGCTGCACGCCGCCGAGCGCGCCGACCAGCTGGCCCGCGACGACGACGAGGGCGACGTGGAACGGGAACCCTGACCGTGCGTCCCGCCGAGGTCCTGCGACGCGCGAGCGGCTACCTTGATCGGCACGGGGTCGAGAGTCCCGACGCGACGGCCGAGATCCTGCTGATGCACGTACTCGGCACCGACCGCGCGGGGCTGTACGCGCGTTCGGCGGGGCTCGACACGCGTGAGGCCCGGATGTTCGGCCGCGCGATCTGTCAGCGGTGCGCCGGCACGCCGGTGCAGCATCTGACCGGCGACCAACCGTTCCGAGGGATCACGCTCGAGGTCCGGCCCGGCGTGTTCGTCCCTCGCCCCGAGACGGAGCTCCTCGTCGAGTTCGCGCTCGCGGAGGTCGGCGACCGCGAGGACCCAGTGGTCGTCGACGCGGGAACGGGTACCGGCGCGATCGCGCTCGCCGTCAAGGACGAGCGACCCGATGCCACGGTGTTCGCGACGGACCTGTCCGCCGAGGCCGTGGCGCTCGCCCGGGCGAACGCCGCGCGGCTGGGGCTCGCCGTGACCGTCCTGGAGGGCGACCTCCTCGAACCCCTGCCGGTCGACCTGCGGGGATGGGTGGACGTCGTCGTGAGCAACCCGCCGTACGTACCGGCTGAGGACCTGGAGGACCTGCCGGGCGAGGTACGGGCCGATCCCGTCCTCGCGCTGGTCGGGGGGATCGACGTATACGAGCGGCTGGGCGTCCAGGCCTCCCGATGGTTGCGCGGCGGCGGCGTCCTGGCGGTCGAGATCGACGCCAGGCTCGGCGACCCCGTGGTGCGCGCGCTCTCGAGCGCGTTCGCGGAGGTCCGCGTCGAGCCCGATCTCACGGGCCGCGACCGGGTGGTCCTCGCCTGGGCGCCGTGACCTCCAAGCCCGACCCCATCGAGGCGGCTGCGCGCGCGGCGCTCGACGGCTCACTCATCGTCCTGCCGACGGATACGGTCTACGGCATCGGAGCGCGGCCGGACGATCCCTCGGCCGCCGCGCGGCTGTTCGAGGCGAAGGGACGCCCTCGCGAGCTCGAGCTGCCGGTGCTCGTGCCCTCGACGGAGGCCGCCCGGCGGATCGCGATCTTCGACGAGCGCGCCGAGGCGCTCGCCCTCCGGTTCTGGGCCGGCCCGCTCACGATCGTGCTGCCGCGCACCGAGGTCGCCCGGGCGTGGGACCTGGGCGGCGACCCGACCACGATCGGTGTCCGGATGCCGCACGAGCCGCTCGCCCTCGCGGTGCTCGCGCGCACCGGCCCGCTCGCGGTGACGAGCGCGAACCACAGCGGTGCGTTCACGCCCACGACATGCGATGAGGTCGAGGCGACGTTCGCCGACGCCGTCGAGGTCTACCTCTGCGCACCGGAGCCGCTCACGGGCTCGGCCTCGACGGTGGTCGACCTCGCCCACGAAAGGCCGTCCGTCCTCCGCGCCGGCGCGATATCGGAACGAGCCATCGCCGAGGCGTTGCGCGATCTGCGACCACCCGGGAGCCCCAAGGGCCCGGTGTAGACTCGCGGCCCCATGACAAGGGTCCTTGTGGTGTGCACGGGCAACGTGTGTCGGTCGCCGATCGCCGAGGGACTCCTGCGCGCCGCGTTCGCGGAGCGGATGGGGCCCGACGCGCCCGAGGTCGCATCGGCGGGGACGATGGGATGGACCGGCTCGCGCGCGGATCCGAGCTCGATCCGCGCGGCCGCCGAACGCGGGGTCGACATCTCGGGTCATCGC
>CAVQIQ010000017.1:0-167715 GCA_963712645.1 uncultured Actinomycetes bacterium
GCGCAGGCGGAGGTCTCGCAGGTCACCGAGCGGCTCCGGGCCGAGGAGGAAGAGGTCGCTCGGCTCACCCAGGCCGCCGACGAGCAAGCCGTGCAGGCCAACCAGATCATCCAGATCGCCGAGGACCAGGCCAGGAAGGCCGACGAGCGCACCCGGGACGCCGAGGAGCAGATCGCACAGCTCACCCAGGCCGCCGACGAGCAAGCCGTGCAGGCCAACCAGATCATCCAGGTCGCCGAGGAACAGGCCAGGAAGGCCGACGAGCGCACCCGGGACGCCGAGGAGCAGATCGGGCAGCTCACCGAGCTCGTCGAGGCCGCGAACGAGCAGGCCCTACAGGCCAACCAGCTGATCCAGGTCGCCGAGGAGCAGGCCAGGAAGGCCGACGAGCGAGCGGGGGCCGCCGAGGAGCAGATCGAACAGCTCACCGAGCGGCTCCGGGCCGCGGAGGAAGAGGTCTCACAGCTCACCCAGCTCGTCGAGGCCGCGAACGAGCAGGCCCTACAGGCCAACCAGATCATCCAGATCGCCGAGGACCAGGCCAGGCAGGCCGACGAGCGCACCCGGGACGCCGAGGAGCAGATCGGACCGCTCACCGACCGCCTGCAGGCCGCGCAGGCGGAGGTCTCGCAGGTCACCGAGCGGTTCCGGGCCGCGGAGGAAGAGGTCGCTCGGCTCACCCAGGCCGCCGACGACCAGGCCCTGCAGGCCAACCAGCTCATCGAGGCCGCCGAGGACCAGACCAGGAAGGCCGACGAGCGGGCGGGGGCTGCCGAGGGGCAGATCGGATCGCTCACCGAGCGGCTCCGGGCCGCGGAGGAAGACGTCTCGCAGCTCTCCCAGCGACTCGAGGCCGAGGAGGAGGAGTCGACGGCCACCGCCGCGCGGCTGCTCGCCGCCGAGACCGAAGGGAAACAGACCGAGGTCCGTGCGCAGGCCGCCGAGGAGCAGGTCGGACAGCTCTCCCAGCGCCTCCACGCCGCGGAGGAGCGACTCAGCGAGGCCATCGCCCGCCTACAGACCGCGCAGACCGATGCACAGCAGGCGGAGCTCCGCAAGCGCGCCGCCGAGGAGAAGGCCGGGGAGGCCACCAAGCGCATGCGGGTCGCGGAGGAAGAGGCCAACCAGGCAACCTCTGCGGCGCTGGTCGCCGAGACCAAGGTCAAACAGTCCGAGATGCGCTCGCGAGCGGTGGAGGATGGGTCGGCCCAGACCGCCTCGAAGAACTCGGAGCTTCTCGATCAGCTGCAACAGGCACGAGGGGAGTTGGTCGGTGCGGAGGAACGGGCGCGCCTGAGCGAGGAACGGTTCCGGGCCGCCAACGAGCGGGTCGAGGTCGTCGAAGGGCAGATCAAGGAGCTCAAGGTGCGACTCACGGTGGCGAAGACCGACCTGCCGACCGGCGCCGTCGCAATCAACGAGCGAAGCGCCCTCAAGGACGGGTTGGCGACGCAGGTGCGCCGGCCGCTGACGTCGATCCTGGGCGTCAGCCTGGCGCTTCAGCACAACGATCCCGAGTCCCGTGACGGCCAGGAGTTGGTGCGACAGCTCGGGACCAATGCCCGCAAGCTCGATCGCATGATCGGCGTGCTCCTGGAGATCGACAGGCTCGCCGACGGGACCCTGAGGCTGAATCGCCGCCGCACCGATCTCCAGGCCTTGGTGCGCCGGGTGGTCGAGGACTCGCCGGATCTGGCGAACCGGAACGTCCACGTGGAGGCCGAGAAGGTCGTGGTGCCGGTCGACCCGTTCATGGTCGAGGAGATGGTCGACACGCTCCTGAGCAACGCGACCGGGCGCACGTCGTCCGCCAGTCATGTGTGGATCACGGTGTCGAGCGACCCCGAAGGGGCCGTCATCGCCGTCGACGATACCGGCGCCGACGTTCCCCAGGAGGTGCGCAAGACCCTGACGGGCTCACCGGAAGAGCGGATGGGCGGTGCCGGCCGGGGCGGGACGTCGACCGGCCTGGCCCTTCTGCATAGGCTCGCGGAGGTCCACGCTGGCAGGGCCTGGGTCCAGGAGCGTGAGGGTGGTGGCGCCTCGTTCCGCGTTCTCCTGCCGGACGTGACGGAGGTCGCCACGGAGACCGCCGGTCAGGCAGCCGACCGCACGGAGGCCGACGGCAACGTGGAGGAGACAGACGCGAGCGAGGAGTAGTTCCCACCAGAGCCCGTTGATGCTCAAACCCCGGCGCCTTGCGGCCGATGGATAGCGCGAGGCACATGGAACGGCCCTCGCGGATCACCCGTGTCCTCGTGGTCGACGACCACGAGGTCTTCTCGGAAGCGCTCGAGATGTTCCTTGGGCGCCAGCCCGACGTCCGGCTGGTGGGCTCGGCGCGCGATGCCGATGAGGCGATGGCGCTCCTGGGGGAGGAGCCGGACGTCGTGCTGATGGATCTCGACATGCCGGGGACCGACGGGATCGAGGCCACTCGCCGGATCCGGGACGCGGCGCCGGACGCGAAGGTGGTGCTGCTGACCGGCGTCGAGCGACCCGACGCGATCGCGGAGGCCCTGTCGGCCGGCGCCTGCGGCTACGTGCCCAAGTCGCGAGCGGTGGACGAGGTGCTGGACGTCGTCCGGCGGGCGGCCGCCGGCGAGATCGTCATGCCCGCGACCGACCTGGCGTCCGTCCTGGGGCAACTCCGGGGGAGCCCGGGTGAGCAGCGGCTCGGTCGACTGACGCCGCGAGAGACGCAGGTGCTGCAGGCCCTCGCGGCCGGCGAGACGGCCGCGCAGATCGCCGTGTCACTCGGCATCAGCACGTTCACCGTCCACAGCCACGTCAAGAGCGTCCTCGTCAAGCTCGGAGTGCATTCGACCGTCGAGGCCGTCACGCTGGCGTGGCGTCACGGCCTTGCCCCGACCAACCGCCCCGGTCTGATGGACACGGTGCCTTCGCCCGTCGAACGCCCGAACCCGACCTCCACGGGCGCGCCGGCCCGGGTCCTCGTCGTCGAGGATCACCCGTTGCTCCGCAGCGTCATCAGGATCGCCTGTGAGCAGACGCCCGGCCTGGAGATGGTGGCCGAGCTGGACGACGGGTCGTCCGTGCTGGAGGCGTGCAGGGAGCTCGCGCCGGACGTGATCCTGCTGGATCTCTCGCTCCCGGGCGATCTCCAGGGGCTCGATCTGGCCCGCGCCATCCGCAAGGAAGGGCTCCCCGTCCGGATCCTGGTCCTTACGGCGCGAACCGACGAGGAGGCGCTCTTCGAGAGCGTCATCGTCGGCGTGGAGGGGTACCTCGAGAAGGCCGCCGGGGTTCGTGTGATCGCCGACGCCCTGAGCCGGGTCGCCGGGGGCGAGCGCATCTTCACACAGGCCCAGATGCGGGGAGCCGTCGCCGAGCTCAGCCGCCGAGCGAGGCAGGCGCGTGAGCAGACCGGCGCACCACCGAACCTGTCGGCGCGAGAGATCGAGGTCCTCGAGCACGCCGCTCGCGGCTTCACGGTCGGCCAGATCGCGAGGCGCCTCGCGGTCTCGCCGAGGACGGTCGAGACGCATCTCGCCAACGCCTACCGCAAGCTCGGCGTCGGCAACCGCGTCCAGGCGCTGGCCCGTGCCTCCGGGCTGGGGCTGATCCGGATCGGCTGAGGGCGAGCCTGCTCACGCTTCGCAGCTGAGTCGGGCCGCAGCAGGCCCACTGCTACGCTTCGCGCATGCCGAAGGTCGCCTATCAGGGGGAGCCCGGCGCGTACAGCGAACGTGCGGTCAAGGTGTTGTTCTCCGACGCGGAGCCGCTTGCCTGCGAGACGATCCGGCTGACGTTCTCGCGCGTCACCAGCGGTGAGGCGGACCTGGGGGTCGTGCCCGTCGAGAACTCGCAGGCCGGGTCGGTCAACGAGACCTACGACCTCCTCCTGCGCTCGAGCCTGGTCAAGGTGGTGGGCGAGGTCGTCCTCCGCGTCGACCACGCCCTGCTCGGGCTTCCGGGCGCCCGCCTCGAGGGCGTTCGGCGCGCCCACTCCCACTGGCAGGCGCTGGCCCAGTGCGAGGAGTTCCTCGCGACACGCCACATCGACCCCGTGCCCGTCCACGACACGGCCGGCGGCGCCCGCATGGTCGCCGAGTCCGGGCGACTCGAGGACGCGGCGATCGCCAGCGTGGAGGCCGGGGCCAACCTCGGCCTCGCCGTGCTCGCCGAACATATCCAGACCTACCCGGACAACTTCACCAAGTTCGGCGTGATCGGGACGAACGACGCCGGGCTGGGGCCGGCGAACAAGACCTCGCTGGTCATGGCCGGGGACGACCGGCCGGGTTCGCTGTTCCGTTCGCTCAAGCCGCTGGCCGATCGCGGGATCAACCTGACGAAGCTGGAGTCGCGTCCGAGGCGGGGATCGCCGTTCGAGTACGTCTTCTACATCGACCTGGACGGCTCGGCGGAGGACGACAGCGTCGCGGCTGCACTCGACGAGGTGCGTCTGCACACCTCGATGCTGAAGGTCCTGGGTTCGTACCCCGCCTCCAAGGGTCCCGTCTGACCCGATCCCCCAGATCCGGCGCGTGGGATGATGCGCCGGATGTCCCAGCGCCGCCGGGCTCGGCACGCGGCCCGTCCGCGCACCCCGTTCGTCCTCGCCGCCGCGATCCTCGCGGTGGCGGTCGGCGGCTTCCTCGCCTGGCGCCTGGAGCTCTGGCCCGCTCCTGCCGAGGACGCCGCGGCCTCGCCGTCGCCGTCGATGCCGAGCCCGACGCCGGCGACCACCACGACCTCCCCAGCGCGCACCCCCACCCCGGCGCCGAGCCCGCAGCCCGCCAACACCACGTTCGAGGGCATCACGACGTTCCGGGGCAATCAGACGCGCACCTACTACGGGTCCGGGCCGGTACCGATGCATCCGAGGATCGCCTGGCGCTACCCCGCCGACGGCAGCCTGTGCTCGACCTCGACGGATCAGCACGGCGCCCGCGAGTGGTGCGGGACGGGCTGGACCGGCCAGCCGAACGTGCTCGTCGGCGAGCACGGGAAGATCGAGGTGCGGATCAACGCGTACGACGGCGCGTACCACTTCCTGAGCGGCCGGACCGGCGAGCCGGTGCGACCGGCGCTGCAGACGGGCGACCTCGCGAAGGGCTCGGCGAGCAGCGACCCCGACGGGTTCCCGCTCTACTACGCTGGGTCGCGCGACAACCTGTTCCGGGTGATCGCGGTGGACCGGCCCGAGCCGACCGTCCTGTGGGAGCTGAACGCGGAGACCAGCGTCCCGAACCCCGTCTGGAACGACGACTGGGACGGGGCGCCGCTGGTGGTCGGCGACTACCTGCTCGAGGGCGGCGAGAACTCCTGGTTCTACGTGATCCGGCTGCACCGCGGCTACGACGACGAGGGTCTGGTGACGGTCCGCCCGAAGGTCGTCCTGACGGTGCCGGGGTTCGACGACGAGCTGCTCGCCGCGTTGCCGGACTCGAACGTCTCGATCGAGAGCTCGGTCGCGTTCCGCGACGGCGTCGCGTACTTCGCGAACTCGGGCGGGCTCGTCCAGGGCTGGGACATCTCGCGGGTGCTCCGCGGCGGGTCGAAGGCCGAACGGGTCTTCCGCTTCTGGACCGGCGAGGACACGGACGCGAGCGTGGTGATCGACGAGGACGGGTTCCTGTACGTGGCGAGCGAGCTCGAGCGGTTCACCGCCCGAGGCCACGACGTGGGCCAGCTGATGAAGCTCGACCCGCGGCAACCGAACGATCCCCTGGTGTGGTCGTTCGCGATCCCCGAGCGGGGATCCGAGGGCGACGCGGGGGTCTGGGCGACCCCCGCGCTGTACGGCAGGATGGTCTACGTCGCAACGAACTACGGGGACCTGATCGGGCTCGACCGCCGGACGGGTGACGAACGCTGGCGGATCCACCTCCCCGGTCCGACCTGGTCGTCGCCGGTCCCGATCGACGACGTGCTGCTCCAGGGCGATTGCGGGGGCACCCTCCACGCCTTCGACATCTCCAAGCCGTTCCGCGAGCCGCCCGAGCTCTGGTCGCTCTCGCTCGGCTCCTGCATCGAATCGACGCCCTCGGTGCTCGAGGACAGGATCTGGGTCGGGACGCGGGGGGGCGGCGTCTACGGGATCGCGGACCGCGCGGGATGAGCCGGTGTCGGGTCCGGATCAGCCGAAGAGCTGGTCGAACCCGGGGAGCGAGCGGATCTCGGCCGTTCGCCACACCACGAGGGCGATCCCGAGCGCGACCAGCGTCGCGACGCCGGCGAACCGCACGACCGCGCGCTGCCGGGCAGGCCCGGAGCTGTCGGCGAGGTAGCCGAGCGCGAACCCGGCGATGAGGCCGCCGACGTGAGCCCTCCAGTCGATCGAGGTATACGCGACGGCGATCAGCGCGTTCAGCAGGATCACGGTCAACGCCATCCGCAGGTTGGCCGCGTTCGAGGCGATCTGCCGGCGTCGGTAGTTGTAGGCGATGAACGCGCCGAACACCCCCGCGATCGCCCCGGACGCCCCGACGGCGAGCGCCGTGACCGGTCCGAACGCGTACGAGGCGACGCTCGCGAGGAACCCCGCCACCAGGTAGATCAGCAGCATCCAGGTCTTCCCGTAGACCGACTCGACCATGCGGCCGAACAGCCAGAAGAAGTAGGCGTTCAGCGCCACGTGGAGGACGCCGACGTGGAGGAACATCGCCGTGAACAGCCGCCAGAACTGGCCGCCCGCGACGGCGATCGGCTGCATCGCCCCCAGGTCGAACAGCAGCCTCGCGCTCGGGCTGAACAGCGCCTGCGGGCCGCCGACGACGATCTCGATCACGAACGGGATCGCGATGGCCACGAGCAGCGCCTTGGTGACGCTGACCCCGCCGCGCAGCGGCCGCCCCGGCCCCTTGCGGAACTCGCGGCGCGCCTCCGCCACGCACTCGGGGCACTGGAAGCCGACCGGCGCGGGGATCATGCAGTCCGGGCAGATCGGGCGCTCGCACCTGGTGCAGTGCACGCGTGTCTGCACGTCGGGATGCCGGTAGCACACCTCGATGGTGGGCGCGGGAGAGGAAGGCAGATGGTCCTCGGCCATGGAGCTCATCCTACGGGGGCTTCGACCGTACGACCGTGAGGGTTCGAGACGGCTGCTATCCCTTCGTCGGCGGGAGGGCCTCGAGCTCGGTCTCGACCTCGCGTTCGCTCCACATCGAGCTCCAGCGGTCCACGATCGTGCCGTCCGCGCCGATCAGGAAGAGCCACGGCTCGGTGAGGTCGCCGCTCGGCATCTGCAGCCAGTCGAGTGCGGCCCGGTTCAGCTCCTGCTGGTCGAAGTCCTTCCAGATCTCGACGTGGATGAAGACGGCCCGGTCGTCGTACCGGCGAGAGAGGTCCTCGACCATCTCGGTCACCGGGCCGCAGAACCGGCTGACGCAGAACACGGGCGTCGCGAACACGACGAGCGCCGGCCGGCCCTCGGCGATCGCCCGGGCGATCGTCCACTCGTGGAGCTCGGGATCGGGGATCGGGCCCTTGGCCGCGGCGCGCGAGTCGATGGCCGCGAGCGGCACGCCCTTCGAATGGACGGTGAGGTTCTTCGTCGGCTGCGCGCGGTCGCCGGGCGCCGGCAGCGACGGATGTTCCTGCACCGCGAACGACGCCTGGGCCGTCTGCGGTCCGAGACCCTGCACGTCCGCCGTGACCTCGGCGACCCAGACCCCCGGGGTGTCGAACACGACGCCGGTCGCCTCATACACCCCGCGTCCCTGGTTGGGCTCGGTCACGACGGGGCTGCTCGAGCGCTCGGGCGTCCCGAAGGTCGGGACGAAGGTCGCCGTGGCCGTAGGTCCCGGCTGCTGATCGCTCGCGGCGTCCCCCACGAGCGAGAACGCGACGTCCACGGTCCCGAAGCTCACGAAGCTGTTGTCGGGCATCACGAGCCCGAGATCCACCCGTTGCGGGTCCCGCGTGTAGAGGTCGACACTCGCGGCCACCGCGACCATGCCCGAGGTGTTCCCGCTCGGGCCCGTCGCCTGCGGCGGCTGGTCGTCGGAGGAACAGCCCGCGGCCAGCAGGCCGAAAGACAGCAGCGCCGCCAGCGTTCGGATCGGTCTCACGCGGACCATCTTCCCCTGGGATCGCCGGTAGCGTCAGGCGTTCGCGTCGCCGAGGCCCGCGTGAGCGGCGTCGCTCGCGTTCGAGCCGATCGTGAGGTCCTCGAAGACCGGCAGCACGTCGAACGAGGTCATCGAGCGTTCGGGGTCCTCGCCGACCTGCACGATCTGCTCGAGATCGGCCTGGCCCAGGAACCTGCCGGCCTCGCTCACGTGCCAGATCCCCGCCGGGTCCAACCCCATCACGAGCGCCGCGGTCGCGTCGGTGGCCACCGGATCGGTCCCGAACACGAGCACGCCGGCCCGCACGGGCGTCCCGTCGATCGGGCCGTTGCCTTCCATGCCCACGATCCCGTCGACGATCTGCAGCTCGGGACGCACGGCCGAGGCCACGTCGACGATCGCCTCCTGCAGGCCCGCCCAGTGCAGCACGTTCTTCGGCCAGCCGTAGATGCGACCGGGCACGCACCCGAAGCAGTTCTTCATCGACAGCGTGGCGCCCGCCCAGTGGTGGGTCTTCATCTTCGGCATCGAGATCACGACGTCGGCCTCGACGACCGGGGTGGGCAGCCACAGCTCGCCGAGGTCGGTGAACCGCGAGTGCAGCGGGACGCGGGTAACCGGGGCGAGGTTCAGGTCGACGAACCGGGCGCCGACCTCGGCGAGGCGTTCGCCCAGACCGGAGGCCGAGACCACGAAGGGGGTGTCGCGCCGGTGCCCGGGACCCTCTGCCACGAGCACCGCGGACGCGCCGAGGCGTCGCACCGCCAGCACGGTGGCGGCGACGAGCCTGGGGTCCGTGTTGACGACGGTGCCCGGGTCGTACTCGACGAGGTTGGGCTTGAGCAACACGGAACGGCCGGCGAGGGAACCGCCGACCTCGGCCAGTCCCACCTCGACGATGCCCTCCAGGTCGACGTCGTACGAGGCGGCGCGCGCCACGAGGACCTTCGGGCGCCCGGGCGGCGCGAAGGCGTCGTCGTCCCAGGGACGGTGGAACCGACGGAGCAGGCCCGGGATCGCCGCGCCGGCACCGAGGCCCACCGCGGCCGAGCCGGCGACGACGATGCCCGCCCTCCGCAGGAACGTGCGGCGGTCCATCGGCGTCATCCCGTCACCGCCAGCTCCGAGAGCCCCGGCCCCGAGGCGAGGGCGATCCACGCGAGCGAGATCACGTCCGTCGGCGGCGCGTCCAGCGTGGGTTCGAGGGCGTGCTCGAGATCCTCGGCGTCGGCGAGGTCGAGCAGGCGGAACGCGGCGAGTGACATCGCCAACGTGAGGGGACCGCGCTCGAGCGGCCAGAGACCGCGGAGCGCATCCACCCCCCGTAGGAGGAGTCCGTCGCCCGATGCGAGGGCGTGCAGCCCGATCAGGCCGGCGGCGGTCGTCTGCCCGAACGGCGGGAGGTCGACGTAGTAGACGGACCGGTTGCCGAAGTTCCACCCGCCGCCGACGCACTCGCGGTCGGCCAGGAACCCGACCGCGCCGGCGATCTGGGTCGTCGCGCCGGGGCGCAGCCTGCGGAACGCGAGCAGGGCTCGTGCCGTCGGCTCCACCCACCCGGCGGTTCCGAGCGCCCAGCCCCAGCCCGGGACGTTCGGGTCGTGCGGGACCACGGGGTCGGGGGGCAGTGTCACCGCCGGCGTGGCGACGAGGTGGTCGAGCGCTCGTTCGCGTTCGTCGCCGGGTGGGAGGGCGAGCGCCGCGAGCCCGGTAGCGGCGTCGTTCTCGACGGGTCCCGCGGTCAGGCCGAACGAACCGTCCGGCCGCTGCGCCCCCGTGAGCCAGCGGCGCGCGGCGTCGTCGTCCAGCGCGATCGCGGCCAGAGCCGTCGGCTCGGGCTCGGGCTCGGCGCCGGGCGTGGGACCGAACGCGTCCCCGCTCCTTGAGCGGTCCAGGGTCTCGGCCGAACGTTCGAACAGCGAGCTCACGGGATGAGTATCGGCGGCTCCGGGGCTCGGCCAAAGGACCTAGGGCTGCGCGAGCGCTCCCTCGAGGTCCAGCAGGAACTCCTTGCGCCACTCCTGTCCGCCGTACTTGCCGACCCCGCCGCCCGAGGGCACGACGCGGTGGCACGGCACGACGATCGGGATCGGGTTGTCGTGCAGGGCGTTGCCCGCCGCCCGGGCCGCGCGCGGGCTCCCCGCGCGCTTGGCCACGTCCCCGTAGGTCGAGACCGAGCCGAACGGGATCCCCGCGGTCGCCTCGAGCACGCGCCGGGAGAAGCCCGGCGGCGTCAGCGACCAGTCGAGCGCCGTCCCGAACCGGTGCACCCGCCCCTCGAAATACGCCTCGAGCTGCCGGCGGGCGGCGTCCGTGCGCTTCGGGTCCTCCAGCAGCCTGGGGGAGAGCGTCTCGGCGAGCTCCTCGAGCACGTGGTCGAACGGTTCCTCCGGGAAGGCGAGCCGCACCAACCCCCGGCCCGTGCTCGCGACGAACAGCGTCCCGACCGGCGTGTCGACCGTCGTGTACCCGATGTCGACGAGGCCGCGGCGCCGAGCCACCTCCAGGGTGGTCGCGGCCGCCCGGCGCGACGCCTCCTCGAGCCCCTCGTCCCATCCCACCCGTGGCTTCATGCGTTCACCTCCTGCATCGATCGAAGCTTCCTGCGTCCTTCGTAGGCGTTGGCCCTCGCGGCCTCCTCGGAGATGCCGAGCGCGTCGGCGATCTCGGTGTACGAGAGGTCGAGCACGTACCGGTGGATCACCGCCGCTCGCTGCATCGGCGGCAGCGTGCCGACCGCCGACCAGAGCTCCGGGTCGCCGTCGGGCGGCTCGGGCGCGGCCCGATCGGGCAGCCGCTCGACGGGGATCGGTCGTCGTCGTTCACCCCGCCAGTGGTCCAACGTCTTGCGGGTCGCGATCGTGAACAGCCACCCGCGGAGGTTGCTCGCGTCGCGCAGACGCGGGTACGCGCGCAGGGCCGAGAGGAAGGTCTCCTGGAAGCAGTCGTCGGCCGCCTGCCGGCCCACGGCGGCAACCAGGAACCGGTAGACGTCGGTCCGGTGCTCGTCGAGCAGTCGCTGGAACGGTGGCAGCGTCATCCCGCAGGACAACGGGTGGGGGAGGACCCGCGTGAGACGCGAACGGACCGGCCGGTCACACGACCGGCCACGGGTAGGGGCGGCCCGGACCGGGTTCGGGGTACCTGCCCGAGCGCAGGAGATCGCCCACGCGGTGGGCGATCGCGTCGATCTCGGCGGGCGTGAGCAGCGTCTGGAGACGGTCGCGGAAGGGCCCGGACGCCAGGTTCGGCCCGAGCCCGCGCAGGTCCTCGAGGAGGGCCGGCGGGATCGGCTCGCCGACGAAGTCCCAGATCACCGTTCGGATCTTGGGCTCGACGTGGAAGCAGACGCCGTGGTCCACGACGAAGATCCTCCCGTCCCGGGCGAGCAGGCAGTGGCCCGACTTGCGGTCCGCGTTGTTCGCGACCAGGTCGAAGAGCGCGATCTTGCGGAACTCGTCGGCGCGTTCGCGCTGCATCGTGAGGTAGTGCTGGTCCGGGTCGAACGCCACGAACCGCTGCACCGAACCCGTCCCCTGTGGCCCCTCGCGCAGGACGGTCGGCGGCACCCACGGCCAGCCGAGCGCGTCGGCCACCACGTACGCGGCGACCTCTCGAGCGGCCAGCGTTCCCTCCTCGAAGTCCCAGAGCGGCGCCTCGCCCGACCGCGGCTTGTAGACGGCGAGCATCTGATCCTGGTCGGCGCGCACCCGGGCGAGGAAGGTGAAGTTCGAGGCGCGGGGGAGCAGGCCGAGGACCTCGAGCGTGCCCCGTTCCAGGAGCGCGAGCGCCTCGGCGTCGTCTCGCGTCGGCTCCGCGTCGGTGTCGTCGGGCCGGCGCTCCGACGGTCGCCGCTCGGGCTCGACGGAGGTCACCGGCCGGCGATCTCGCGGTGCCCGTTCATCGCGGGGCACATGTGCCCCTGCGGATCGATCGGGTTCCCGCAGTACCGGCACTTCGGTCGACCGCGCTCCGCGACGGCCGCGCCGTGCCGCGCGAGCGCCAGCATCTGCTCGCGGGTCGCCCAGAGCCGGACCCGCCCGGGCTCGGGGCCCTCGTCCACGGACGCGGCGCGGCCGCGCCCTCGGGCTCGTCGTCTGGCTCGTCCTCTGGCTCGTCCTCTGGCTCGTCCTGCTCGTCCTCTGGCTCGACGAGCTCCTCGATCTCGAGCAGCATCAGGTCGCGCTCCTCCGCATAGCCGATCGAAAGGCGACCCGCACGCCAGAGCGGTTCGAGTGGCGGCTCCAGGCCGAGCTCGTCGCTCGGCGGACCCTCGCCGGTCTCGCGTCCGACCGTCGCGAGGATCTCCAGGATCGACGTCCCCAGGAGTTCGACCTGCTCCTTCTCGACCAGGATCGTGATCGATCGGTCGCCCTCGCGCGCCTGGAGGAAGAAGGTGCGCTCGCCCGGCTCGCCGACGGCGCCCGCCGTGATCCGATCGACGCGTTCGAGGTCCACGGACCTATCCTCCCACCTTCCTCGAGCCCGACCGGAGTCCGGCGAGGTCGCCCGTGTCGTTCACCTTGAGGAGTCGAGGTACCGTGTCATCGAGCGCGACGGCGGTGATCGAGCCGGTGTCGACCACCAGTCGATGGAGGTGGTCGACGTCGGCGCCGGCCACCTGAGCGATCACCAGGCGGATCGGATCCGCGTGCGAAACCACCACGACGACCCCCTTGGGGTGGTCCCGGGCGATCCGGTTGACCTCGTCGACCGCTCTCGCCTGCACCTCGAGCAGGCTCTCGCCCCCGGGGAAACGCATCGCCGAGGGAACCCGTTCCACGGTTCGCCAGAGCCGGGTCTTCCGTACCTGCGCGATCGACCGCCCGGTCCATTCGCCGTACCCCGTCTCGATGAGGCGACGACGGACGTGCACGCTCAGCCGGCGGGCCTTCGCGAGTGGCGCGGCGGTCTCGCGGCAGCGCTCGAGGGGGCTGGAGTAGATCGCCTCGACGCGGATCCCGTCGAGCCGTTCGACCAACCGCTCGGCCTGCTGCCGGCCGACCTCGTTCAGGTGGACGCCGGCCGCCCACCCGGTCAGTCGCTTGCCGGCCGCGTCCGTGTGACCGTGCCGAACGAGGAGCAGCGTCGCCATGCGGCGTAGCGTACCCGCGGCGTGTCGAGGCCCCGAGCGGCGTCAGCCCGCGGCCGGCAGGCGCACCTCGAACCGCGTGCCCTGGCCCAGTTCGCTGGTGACTTCGACCCGGCCGCCGTGGTTCTCCGCGACGTGCTTGACGATGGACAGGCCGAGGCCGGTCCCGCCGGTCTCGCGCGAGCGCGCCCGGTCAACCCGGTAGAAGCGTTCGAAGATCCGGGGGAGGTCGCGGCTGGGGATGCCCAGGCCCGTGTCGGCGATCGCGAGGACGACCTCGCCGTCGTCCGCGGTCAGGTCGACGTCGACGTGGCCACCCGGCCGCGTGTAGCGGATCGCGTTGTCGACGAGGTTCCGCACGAGCAGGGCGAGGTCGCGGGAGGAGCCCCGGACGCGCGGGATGCCGCCGGCCCGGACCGAGAGCCCGACGCCCGCCTCGGCCGCGGGTTCCTCGAACCGCTCGCCCTCGTCGCGGACGATCGCGTCGAGCGCCACCGATTCGTCGAGAGCGCTCCCGGATTCGAGCCGCGACAGGTCGAGCAGGTCCGAGACGATCCGGGACAGCCGCGAGGCCTCGCGTTCGAGCTGCGCGGCGAACCGGGGGATGACCGAGGGGTCATCGCTCGCCGCCGTTCGGATCGTCTCGGCGGCCGCCTGGATCGACGCCGCCGGGGTCTTCAGCTCGTGCGACGCGTTCGCGACGAAGTCGCGGCGGACCTGGTCCATGCGTCTCGTCTCGGTGATGTCGCGGAGCACCAGCACGACCGAGCCGTCGTCCGTCGGGGCCGCGAACCCACGCAGCACGCGCGTCGGGCGCGCCGGTCTCGGCCTCGGTCACCATCGCCGAACGCTCGTCGGCGGCGCGACGGGCGATGCCGTTGGAGACCGAGCGGCAGGAGGGCGTCGATCGACGAGGGTCGGGCGCCCAGCTGGACCTCGGCGGCCGCGTTCGCGAACCGCGTGACACCGTCGGGCCCGAACAGGAGCACCCCCTCCTCCATCGAGCTGAGGATCGTGGAGGCCGAGTCCCGCTCGGCCTCGGTCGCCTCGAGACGGCCACGCAGGTCGGCGACCGTCTCGTCCCTGGCGGTGCCCGCGGCGTCCGCGCTGCGCCGCGCCCGGGCCGCCGCGACCAGGGCGGCGACCGCGATCGCCACCGAGCCGGCCGTCACGACGATCGGAAAGGCGTCCACCGATGGGGAGTGTAGAAGCGCCCGAACGCGGCCGGTCACGCGTTGTTCACCCGCCCGTGCTCGTTCACCTCCTGTTCATGCCGGCGCCCGGGGTCGTTCACCGGGGGTCGGTAGCGTCCCCGCGACGACAGGCCCGATCGGCCTACGAAGGAGGAGCTGGATGCGGAACCGGAGGAAGTGGCTGGTGCTGCTCGCCGCGGTGGCGTCGCTGTCGCTCGTGGCTGCCGCCTGTGGTGGCGATGACGACGGGGGCGGGACCGGGACGTCCGGGACGACCGGCGGCGCAACCGGGGGAGCGGTGTCCGGATCGCTCAACATCTCGGGGTCCTCGACGGTCGAACCGATCACCTCGCTCAACGCCGAGAAGTTCCAGTCCGCGAACCCGGACGTCCAGATCGCGGTGGACGGCCCGGGTACGAGCGACGGGTTCGAGCTGTTCTGCAACGGTGAGACGGACATCCAGGATGCCTCACGGGCCATCTCCGAGGATGAGGTGACCGCGTGCCAGGACGGAGGCGTCGAGTACATCGAGCTGGCGATCGCCCAGGACGCCTTGACCGTCGTCGGCAACCCGGCCAATCCTCTCGATTGCCTCGCGGTCGGCGATCTCTACGCGTTGTTCGGCCCGGAGTCGCAGGGCATCGACAACTGGTCGGACGCCAACGATCTCGCGTCGGAGGTGGGTGGCAACGCGGGTCTGCCCGACCTGCAGCTCACGATCGTCGCGCCGGGCGAGGAATCGGGGACCTACGGCTCGTTCATCGATCTCGTGACCAAGCCGATCGCCGAGGAGCGCGGCGAGGACCCGGACGACGTGCTTCGCCCCGACTACCAGATCTCGGCGGACGACAACGTGATCATCGAGAACGCCGAGGGTACGGAAGGCGGTCTCGGCTTCGTGGGCTACGCCTACGCGCAGAACGCGGGGGCGAACGTCAAGGAGTTCCAGGTCGATGGCGGCGAAGGCTGCGTGGAGCCGAGCGCCGACAACGTGAACAACGGCACGTACGCGATCTCTCGGCTCCTCTACATCTACGTGAACAAGGAGAAGCTGGCGTCGAACCCCGCGGTACGGCCGTTCGTGGACTTCTACCTCTCCGACGAGGGGCTCGCGTCGGTGACGGACGTCCAGTACATCGCCTTGCCGGAGGACATCCTCGCGACCACGCAGTCGACGTGGAGCTCGGAATCCGGGGCCTGACGTAAGGCTGGTCTCGTCGAGCGTGGGGCCGGGCCGCCGTGCCCGGCCCCACCGGCGAGTTGGCGCCCCGGCGGTCCTTCGTCTAGATACATCGCAGCGGGTCGCCGCGGAGGGAAGCGGGTCATGGCACAGGCGGTAGTGGACGGCCGGGTCACGGTCGAGGCGCTCCGTGGGAACGCGCGGCGTCACCGGCGTGAGCGAGCGATGCGTGGGTTGTTCTTCGCGGCGGCCTCCCTCTCCGTCGTGATCACCGCCGCGATCATCCTCAGTCTTGCCGGTGGCGCGATCGACTTCCTCTCGAAGGTGGAGCTGTCGACCCTCTGGTCGGAGGGGTGGTTCCCTCGTCGCAACCTCTTCGACGTCAAGACGATCTTCGTCGGAACGCTGATCGTGTCCGTGATCGCGATGTTCGTCGCCGCCCCGCTCGGGTTGGGCGCGGCGCTCTATCTGTCTGAGTACGCGAAACCCCGTGCCCGCCGATCCCTGAAGCCGATCCTCGAGACGCTGGCGAGCGTCCCCAGCGTGGTGATGGGCTTCTTCGCGCTGCGGGTCATCAGCCCCGAGATCGTCCAGAGGTTCTTCGGATCGGACGTGCCGATCTTCAACCTGCTGTCTGCCAGCATCGCCGTCGGGCTGCTCGTGACCCCGCTCGTCGCCTCCGTCGCAGAGGATTCGATGCACGCGGTCCCGAACGCCCTCCGGGAGGCTTCGTTCGGTCTCGGTGCTCGTCGTCGCGCCACGAGCCTTCACGTCGTGGCGCCCGCGGCGGTCTCCGGGATCACCGCAGCCATCATCCTCGGCATCTCGCGGGCGATCGGCGAGACGATGATCGTCGCGATCGTCGCCGGGGGTACCGGAGGATCTCTGTTTACCTTGAGTCCGCTCAAGGGTGGACAGACGATGACCGCCGCGATCACCGCCCTCGCTACCGGGTCGGATCAGGTGCGCGGAAGCGGGCCCGCGTATCCCAGCCTGTTCTTCGTGGGCCTGCTGCTGTTCCTCATCACGCTCGGTCTCAACCTCTTGTCCGAACGGTTCGTTCGCCGTGTCAGGAGGCAGTATTGAGATCGACACAGGCTCGAGTCTCCGAGGTCACGCGTCGCGACGTGGAGCGGGCGCTCACCGGCCGGGGCCGCACCACGGGCGAGACGATCTTCACGCTCCTGCTGCTGCTGACGCTGATCATCGCGCTCGCGGTCCTGATCGTGCTCCTGCTCGACGTCGCCCGCACCGCGATCCCCGTCCTTCGAGAGCGGGGGAGCGTGATCTTCAACAACGGCTACTCATCGCTCCCGACGAACGCGGGGATCAAGCAGGCCCTGATCGGATCGCTCTACCTGATGGTGTTCGTTGCCGTTCTCGCCGTCCCACTCGGCGTCGGCGCCGCGATCTACATGGAGGAATACGCGCGCGACACCAAGCTGACGAGGTTCATCAACGCGAACATCCGGAACCTCGCGGGGGTACCCGCGATCGTCTACGGTATCCTCGGTCTGGCGGTCTTCGTCGAGCTGTTGAAGCCGCTCACGGGCCCCGGATCCGTCCAAGGCAAGAGCCTGCTGGCAGGGGGGCTCACGATCGCCCTGATGGTGCTCCCCATCGTCATCATCACGACCCAGGAAGCACTGCGGGCGGTGCCGAGGAGCATCCGGGAGGGTGGGTTCGGGGTGGGGGCGACGCGTTGGGAAGTGGTCCGCAGCCACGTACTACCGAGTGCCGCGCCGGGGGTCCTCACCGGCTCGGTGCTCGCGATGGCTCGAGCGCTCGGCGAGACGGCGCCATTGATCATGGTGGGTGCCGTGACCGGTTTCCTGGCCACCAAGGGCGGGTTGCTCGAAGCGTTGCAACAGCGGTTCACGGCGCTGCCGACCCTGATCTTCGCGTACGTGAAGAAGCCGCAGGAGGATTTCCAGGACCTGGCTGCGGCCGCAATCCTGGTCTTGATCGTCCTCATCTTCGTCGTGAACCTTGCCGCGATCCTGCTGAGGAACCGGTATGAGCGAAGGTGGTGACGGGATGGACTCGACCGATACCGAGCTGACGGGAGCGCCGGCCGAGCAGGTGCGGGAGGAGGGTCCTCGGCTCGTCGTTCGCGAGAGCCGGGGCGACGACTCGCAGCATGAGGTCGTGTTCGACGTTCGAGACGTCTCCGTGTACTACGGGGACTTCCGAGCGGTCCGCGATGTCACGCTCCCGATCTACCGCAACCAGATCACGGCGTTGATCGGACCCTCCGGATGCGGCAAGACGACCTTCATCCGCTGCCTGAACCGGATGAACGACCTGATCGAGGGCGCGCGCGTCGAGGGGACACTCCTGTATCACGGCGTCGACCTCTACCAGCCATCCGTGGACCCGGTTGAGGTTCGGAGGCGCATCGGGATGGTGTTCCAGAAGCCGAACCCGTTCCCCAAGTCGATCTACGAGAACATCGCGTTCGGGCCCGAAGATCGCCGGGTTCAAGGGCAACATGGACGAGCTGGTCGAGGAGTCGCTCCGCCGGGCGGCGCTGTGGGACGAGGTCAAGGACAAGCTCAAGGAATCCGGTCTCGCCCTGTCGGGAGGGCAGCAGCAGCGTCTGTGCATCGCGCGGGCGATCGCGACCCGGCCGGACGTGATCCTGATGGACGAGCCGTGTTCGGCGCTGGACCCGATCGCGACCCAGCGGATCGAGGACCTGATGCAGGAGCTTCTCAGCGAGTACACGATCGTGATCGTCACGCACAACATGCAGCAGGCCGCCCGCGTGTCCGATCGCACGGCGTTCTTCACCGTCGAGGTGGTCGAGGAGTCCGGGCACCGCACCGGCACGATCGTCGAGTACGACCAGACCGAGACGATCTTCACGAACCCGAGCGACCCTCGGACCGAGGACTACGTCACGGGAAGGTTCGGCTGATGGCGCGCCCGCATTTCCACGAGGAGCTCGAGAAGATGGAGCTGCGGCTCCTCACGCTCGGCGAGCTCGCAGGGAACGCCGTCCACAACGCGGTCGAGGTGATCGTCCAACACGACGACCAGGGAGCCGAGCAGGTGATCGCCGGCGACGACGAGATCGACCGGATCTACCTCGAGCTCGACCACGGGATGCTTTCGCTCCTCGCCCTGCAGGCGCCCGTCGCCGCGGATCTGCGCATGGTCTCGGTGATCATGCACTCGAGCCTGCACCTCGAGCGGATCGGGGACCAGGCGGTGAACGTTGCGAAGATGTACTTCACGTCTAAGGATCTGCCGGGCAATGCGACGATCGTGCAGCAGCTCGGCGAGATGGGGGACATCGTGGTCGAGATGGTGCGGGTCGCGATGGACGCGCTCAGGCACCGAGACCTGGAGCTGTGCATGCGTCTGCCGAAGATGGACGACCCCGTCGATCGCCTCAACCGGAACATGCACTTCGAGGTGGCCAAGCTCGCGTTCGACCAGCGGGCGCTCGAGTGGGGGATGCACATGAACCTCGCGGCGCGGGCGCTCGAACGCGTGGGTGACAACGCTGTTGACATCGGCGAGCAGGTCTCGTTCCTGGTGTCGGGCGAGTTCCGGGAGTTCACGGACGCCTCGCATCCCGGCGGCGTCGCGCCCGATGCAGGCTGACGGCGCCCGGATCCTGGTGGTGGAGGACGAGGAGTCCCTCGCGGACTCGGTCCGCTACAACCTCGAGCGCGAGGGGTACGCGGTGGTCGGTGGCCACCGACGGGCGACGCGCGCTCGAACGGTTCCGCACCGACCCGCCCGCCCTGGTGATCTTGGACCTGATGCTCCCGGAGGTCTCCGGGCTGGACGTCTGCCGGACGATCCGCACCGAGTCCGACGTCCCCATCATCATGGTCACCGCCAAGGACTCGGAGGCCGACAAGGTCGCCGGGCTCGAGCTCGGCGCGGACGACTACGTCACCAAGCCGTTCTCGATGCGCGAGCTCGTCTCGCGCGTGCGGGCCAACCTGCGTCGGACCAGACCCCACGCGGTCCCGTCCCCGGCCGACGAGGTCCTCGAGGGGGGGCCGGTCCGGATGGACGTGGCCCGTCACGAGGTGGCCGTCCGAGAGGACGCGGTCTCGCTCCCCCCGAAGGAGTTCGAGCTGCTCGAGGCCTTCCTGCGCCGCAAGGGTCGCCTGCTGACCCGCGACTTCCTGATCGAGGAGGTCTGGGGGCCCGACTACTTCGGCGACACCCGGACCCTCGACGTGCACGTGAAACGCCTTCGTCGCAAGCTCGAAGACGATCCGCACCAGCCCGAGCACCTGCTCACCGTGCGGGGGCTCGGGTACAAGTTCGTAGACTGAGCCCCGCAGCCTTGGCCTGTCGGTTGCACTGAGGGATAATCCCTCCCACACGTCCAAGGAGCCGGGAAACGGACGCTTCCCCGACCACCGATCTCGCCGACGACGTTCGGTACCTGAACCGCGAGCTGTCGTGGCTCGAGTTCAACGCCCGCGTGCTCGCGCTTGCCGAGGACGCCTCGCTCCCGCTGCTCGAGCGGGTGAAGTTCGTCGCGATCTTCGCGAACAACCTGGACGAGTTCTTCCAGGTGCGCGTCTCGGGCCTGCAGGAGCAGGTCGAGGCCGGCGTGGCCAAGCGATCGCCCGACGGCAGGACGCCCGCCGAGCAGCTCGAGGGGATCCGCGAGCGGGCGCAGGAGCTGTCGACCCGCGCGGCGACCGTGTTCGCCACCGAGCTCTTGCCGGCGCTCGAGAAGGAGCGGATCCGGATCGTGCGTTCGTTCGAGGCGCTGGATCCGGCCGACCTCGCCTTCCTGAAGCAGGAGTTCGACGAGCGCATCTTCCCGGTGCTGACCCCGCTCTCGGTGGACCCCGCGCATCCGTTCCCGTACATCTCGAACCTGTCGCTGAACCTCGCGGCGATGGTGCGTGACCCGATGACGGGCGTGCGCAGGTTCGCGCGGGTGAAGGTGCCGCCGCTGCTCCCGCGGTTCGTCCCGCTCCCCGACGGAGACCGGTTCGTCCCGCTCGAAACCGTGATCGCGGCGCACCTGGACCGGCTGTTCCCCGGGATGGAGCTCGTGGCGCATCACGCGTTCCGCCTGACGCGCGACGCCGATCTCGAGGTCGAGGAGGACGAGGCCGAGGATCTGCTCGAGGCGATCCAGAGCGTGCTGCGTCGTCGCCGGCGCGGCGCGAACCCGGTCCGGCTCGAGGTCGACGAGACGATGAGCCACGAGGTCCTCGAGCTCCTTCGCCGCGAACTCGACCTGGAGGAGCAGGAGGTCGTCGTGACGCCCGGGCTGCTCGACCTGAGCGCCACGTGGTCGCTGGTCGAGCTCGACCGCCCCGAGCTGAAGCACGAGCCCTGGGTCCCGGTCACGCAGCCGCGCCTGGCGAACGGCGACGGTCCACCCGATCTGTTCCAGGTGCTCCGGGCGGGCGACGTCCTCGTCCATCACCCGTACGACTCCTTCTCCTCCTCGGTGGAGGCCTTCGTCGAGCAGGCCGCCCACGATCCGGCCGTCCTCGCGATCAAGCAGACGATGTACCGGACCTCGACGCAGGAGAGCCCGATCATCCGCGCGCTGATCCGCGCCGCGGAGCTCGGCAAGCAGGTCGTTGCGCTGGTCGAGCTCAAGGCCCGGTTCGACGAGGAAGCGAACATCACCTACGCGCGGGAGCTCGAGAAGGCGGGCGTGCACGTCGTCCACGGGGTCGTCGGGCTGAAGACGCACGCGAAGATCTCGCTCGTCGTGCGACGCGAGGCCGGTGGGGTCCGCCGGTACGCACACGTCGGCACCGGCAACTACAACCCGGTCACCGCCCGGCTGTACGAGGACATCGGGCTCCTGACCGCCGACGCCGAGATCGGGGCCGATCTCACCGACCTGTTCAACCTGCTGACCGGCTACAGCCGGCAACGCGAGTACCGCCGGCTGCTGGTGGCCCCGGAGTACCTGCGTCCGGAGATGCTGGAGCTGATCCGGGGCCAGGCCCGGGAGGGCGGCCGGATCGTCCTGAAGATGAACGCGCTCGTGGACCCCGACATGGTCGACGCGCTGTACGAAGCCTCCCAGGCCGGCGCCGAGATCGACCTGATCGTCCGAGGGATCTGCTGCCTGCGTCCCGGTATCCCGGGTCTGTCCGAGCGGATCACCGTCCGTTCGCTCGTCGGCCGGTACCTCGAGCACTCCCGGATCTTCCGGTTCGGCGAGCGGCGTGAGGCCACCCACTACATCGGTTCGGCCGACCTGATGCAGCGCAACCTGGACCGGCGGGTGGAGGCGCTGGTGCCGGTGTCGGACCCGTCGCTGGCGGCACGGCTCGACGAGATCCTCGACGTGCTCATGCAGGACGACATGCTCTCGTGGACGCTCGGCTCGGACGGGACGTGGACCAAGGTGCGCGGCGAGCGCAGGATCGACGCGCAGCAGCGTCTCCAGGAGCTGGCGGTCGAGCGCGCGGGGTCGCGCAAGGCGTGAGCGCGACGGCCGCGTCGACGAACCTCGAGCGGGAGGCCAAGCTCCAGGCGCCCGCCGGGTTCCGCCTCCCCGAGCTGGGCGGCGACGGGCTGGTCGCGACCGGGATGGAGCCCCGGCGGCTCGTCACGGTCTACGTGGACACCCCCGATCTCCGGATCGCCCGGTGGGGGAGCAGCCTGCGACACCGACAGGGCGAGGGGTGGACGGTCAAGCTCCCCTCGCCGACCAACGGATCACAGCTGGTCCGCACCGAGGTGAACTTCGAAGGCGACGACGCGAGGAAGCTGCCGACGGCCGCCGCCGACCTGCTCCGCGCCTTCGTCCGTGGGCAGGAACTGGCACCCGTCGCTCGGCTGCAGACCGTCCGGCGAGGCGTCGAGATCGGTGACGACGTGGGCAGGCGGCTGGCGGTGGTGACCGACGATGAGGTGTCGGTGATGGACGGACGCCGTGTGGCGAGCAGGTTCCGGGAGCTGGAGGTCGAGCTCGACCCCGAGGCGGATGACGACCTCTCGGAGATCCTCATCGACCGGCTGACGCGGGCCGGTGCCGGCCCCCTCGACAACGTGCCGAAGCTCGTGCGAGCCCTCGGTCCACGCGCCGCGTCGCCGCCGGACGTCGAGGTGGCCGAACTCGACGAGCACGCCACCGTGGCCGACGTGGTCCGCCGGGAGCTTGCGACGTCGGTCGTGCGGCTGCTCCGCCACGATGCCGGCGTTCGTCTGGGGGAGGATCCCGAGGCCGTGCACCAGGCGAGGGTCGCCACGCGCCGCGTCCGTTCGGCGCTCCGGACGTTCCGCGACGTGATCGAACCCGATTGGGGTCGATCGCTGCGGGGCCGATTGCAAGGGGTGGCCGACACGCTCGGGGCCGTGCGCGACGCCGAGGTTCTGCGCGACCGGCTCCGCTCGAGGGAGCCGTCGCTGCCCGAGGGCGATCGCAAGGGTCTGGATGAGCTCGTGACGATGCTCGAGGTGACCCGCGACGAGGCGCGCGAGCAGCTGCTGGCGGCGATCCGGGAGCCGACGTACGTGGCCCTGCTCGACGAGCTCGTCGAGGCCGCCCGCGAACCACGGGTGCTGGATGACGCGGCCGGTGCACCCGCGGCGAGCGAGCTACGGTCCGCCCTGGAGCGTCCCTGGCAGCATCTCGAGCACGCCGTCGAGGGGGCGCGGGAGGATGCATCGGACGCCTCGCTGCACGCCGTTCGGATCCGAGCCAAGCGAACTCGGTACGCGGCCGAGGCCGTGTCCCCGGTGTTCGGCAGGCGCGCCGAGGCGTTCGCGGAGGCGGCGGCCGATCTCCAGGACGCGCTCGGTGAGCACCAGGACTCGGTCGTGGCGAGGGCGTGGCTGCGGGACGCGGCGGCGAGCGGGGCCGACGCGTTCGTCGCGGGTGAGCTCTCGGCGATCGAGGCCCGGGCGGCGGCGGCCGTCAGGGCCACGTGGCCGAAGGCATGGAAGGCGCTGTCCCGCAAGCGGCTACGCTTCTGGGCGTGAGCCAGCCCGTCCGCGCGGCAGGAGGCATCGTCCTGCGGGGCGAGGAGCCGGACCGATCGGTAGCCCTGGTGCATCGTCCGCGGTACGACGACTGGTCGTTCCCCAAGGGCAAGCTCGACGCCGACGAGGACGAGGCGACGGCGGCGCTCCGAGAGGTGGAGGAGGAGACCGGCCTGCGTTGCCGGCTCGGCCCGAGCGTCGGGGCCGTGACGTATCGGGACCGGCTGGGGCGGGCCAAGGTCGTTCGGTACTTCCGGATGGATGCGGACGGCGGCAGGTTCGCTCCCAACCACGAGGTGGACGAGCTCCGGTGGGTGCCGATCGAGGACGCCGCGCGGCTGCTCAGCTACGCGTACGATCGGAGCCTGTTGCGGCAGGTCCTCGCGGGGGCGCCGGCCTCCGCGCTCTACGTCGTCCGGCACGCGAAGGCCGGGATCCGCGCGGCGTGGTCCGGTCCGGACGAGGAACGTCCGCTCACGCGCCGCGGGAGGAAACAGGCCCGCCGCCTCGTCGAACGGTTCCAGGGCCTGGAGATCGAGCGCATCCTCTCGAGCCCGTTCCTCCGGTGCGTCCAGACCGTCGAGCCGCTCGGGGAGGCGCGGGGCCTCGCGGTCGAGGCGATCCCCGAGCTGCGCGAGGGCGCGAGCGTCGACCAGCTCCTCGACGCGCTCGCGTCGCTCGACGAACGCCCGACGGTCGCCTGCGGTCACGGCACGGAGATCGAGACGATGATCGATCGGCTCGAGCGCGACGGCGCGACGATCGAGGGCGCCCGAGGGATCGCGAAGGGATCCGTCTGGGTGCTCGACCGAAAGGGCGGACGGGTCGTGACCGCGCAGTACCTGCCGGCGCCGCCCGGGTAGCGCGTGGCCTCCGACACGCGGTTCGCGGTGCTCGACCTGGGAAGCACGACCTTCCAGCTGCTGGTCGCCGACGCCGATACGGAGGGGTCGCTGACCCCGGTGCTCCGCGACCGCGTCGTGCTGAACCTCGGGCGGGTGCTCGCCGGCCAGGGTCGCATCCCCGACGACGTCGCCGGACGCGCCGCCGAGACCGCCCGGCGCCTGGCCGATCTCGCGGTGCGGATGGGGGCCGACCACGTCGTCCCGCTCGCGACGAGCGCCCTGCGGGACAGCCCCGACCGCGACGCGCTGGCCTCGCTGCTCGAGGGCGCGGTCGGGAAGGAGGTCCGGTTCATCGACGGGCGCGAGGAGGCCCGTCTCACGTTCGCCGGGGTGACGGCGAGCGTCGCGCTCGGGGAGGGTCCGACGCTGCTGCTCGACCTCGGCGGCGGGAGCCTCGAGGTCGCGCTCGCGGGTCCCGAGGGGCTCCGCTGGGGGCGGAGCCTGCCGATCGGCGCCGGAAGGATGACCGGACTGCTGGTCACGCACGACCCGCCGACGCGGGAGGAACGCAAGGCGGTGCGGTCGGCGGTCGAGGAGGCCGTGGCGCCGCTGGTCCGGGACGTCGCCGACGCCGAGCCGGCCCGGTGCGTCGCGAGCGGTGGGACCGCCGGCGCCCTCGCGCGCGTGCTCGCCGCGCGCCGGTGGGGGTTCCCGCCCGCCTCCCTCAACCAGTACGAGGTGACGGTGTCCGAGCTCCGCGACCTGACCCGCGAGCTGGCCTCGCTGTCGCTGGCCGAGCGCCTCCGCGTGCCGGCCGTGGACGTACGACGCGCCGAGCTCCTGCCTTCCGGCGGCTGGATCCTGACGAGCGCCGCGGCCGAGCTCGGCGCGAAGCGCCTCGTGCACTCCGAGTGGGGGTTGCGCGAGGGCGCGGTGCTCGACGCGCTCGGGCTCGCGGACCGTCCCGCGCCGACGCCCGATGAGCTCCGGCGACGCTCGGTCGACCGGCTCGTCCGCGCGTGGGGCGAGGACCGGGGCCATGTCGAGATGGTCGCCCGGATCGCTCATCGGTTGTTCGACGACACCGAGGACGTCCATGGCCTGGGGCCACCCGATCGCGAGCTGCTCGGCCACGCCGCTCGACTCCACGAGATCGGTTCGCGGATCTCTCCCGCCCGGCTACACAAGCACGGCGCCTACCTCGTCGAGAACGCGGGCCTGCGCGGGTTCACCCCCGACGAGATCGCGGCGATCGCCTCCCTCGTGCGGTTCCATCGCGGGAAGGACCCGCGGCCCGTCTACCCGCCGTTCGAGGCGCTGTCCGACGCCGAGCGCCGATCCGTCGTCGTGCTGGTGGGCCTGCTCCGGATCGCGCACGCGATCGCGCGCGGCCCCGAGGGCGACCGGCTCGAGGTCGCGATCGCCTCCCGGGACGGCGGTCTCAGCATCGTGATCTCCGGTTCGGACAACCCGGACGCGGCGGTGGCGGAGGCACGCTCGGCGGCGGATCTCCTCGAACGCACCCTCGGGCGGCCGATCGAGATCGGGGTCGGCATCGTCGGTCGCCGCTGATCGCGATCGATCACGGCGCCTCAGGTACGACCTCGGCCCCCGTCACGGGTCCTGCGCAGCCAGCCAGCTCGCGAGGTGCGCGACGCGCTCGAACCCGATCCGGTCGTAGATGCGAACCGCGCCGCCCTCGGGCTCGGCGAGCAGGTACGTGCGTTCCGCCCCCATCGCCGTCGCTTCCGAGACGATCCGGCGCGTGAGCGCCTCGGCGTGGCCGCGGCGTCGCGCGTCGGGGAGGGTGACCACGTGGTCGATGAACCCCGTGCGTTCGAGCACAAGGAGCGCCGCCAGGGCGACGCGCCGGCCCTCGTCGACCACCGCGAACCAGCGACGGCCGGCCGGGATCAGGACGTCGCGCTCCATCGCCTGGAGCTGATCGAGCGTGTCCTCATCCGAGACGTCGAAGAGTCGCGCCGAGTCCCGGTGCACCAACCAGAACGACCCCTCGAACGCCGGGACCTCCTCGACCCGTCCGGTTGGCTCGACGTCGCGACCCGGGGCCATCATCACCAGGTCCCACGCGATCCGGTCTCCGCGGGTGCTCGCGGCGGCGATCAGGTCCGTCTGATCCTCGGGGTGGAAGATCACGACGTGCGAGCGCTCGCTGCCGCTGGCACGCATCGCAGGGACGAGCGCGTCCTCGATCTCCTCGAGCCGGACCGGCTGCCGGGTCTCGACCCGCGCGTAGTTCGGCTCCTGGATCGCCGGGAACCGGGCATCGGCGACGACGGCGCCCCACCACCGGGTCTGGGTGCGCTCGAACAGGTCGTCGTGCGCGCGCCAGAAGCGCAGGAGCGGTTCGAGGTCGGCCACGTCGCCATCTTCGCAGCCGCCGTGCGCGGGCCCGTCCTCGAGCGCGTTCGTGCGCGGGAGGGGCTGCGATAGGCTCGCCCCGCCGTGATCACCTGCCGCGTCTACCACGATGGCTCGTTGAAGCAAGAGGAGCCCTTCGAGGCGAAATGGATCTGATGTGTGCCGAGCCCTGAGGGTCCTCTGTGTGGCCGAGGATCGATCCGCGCTCGCCGAGCTGAAGCGCGCGACGGTCTCGGCCGAGTGGGAGCTCGCGCCCGGCGCGACGACCGAGGATGACGCGATCCGCCAGCTCCACGCCGAGCGTCCGCACGTCCTCGTCGTGTTCGGATCTTTCCCGACCCTGGTCGAGCGCGCGCTCGAGGCGTACCCGTCCCTGCGCGTGATCTCGGACCGTGCGATCCCGGGGGCGGTGGCTGTCGGCTCGCTCGAGCGGGTCCGTGTGGCCGTCAAGCCCTCGAACGGGCCGGGGGGCCCGGTCCGAGCCTAGCTGTCGGGGGCCCGGGGGTGGTTCGCCTCGCTCGGTCGAACGCCGGAAGCGAGGATGTTTGCCGAGACGCGCGAGCCGCAGCCGGCCCCTGCTCGTCCCCACCCCGCGCCGCCCTCCGACATCGCTGTGACCGAAGGACTCATCGCCCCGTCTCGTAGCATGGGGACGTGCCGACCAAGGTCCTGCTCGCCGCCCCCAGGGGCTACTGCGCGGGGGTCGAGCGCGCCGTCGAGGCGGTCGAGCGGGCGCTCGAGACGCACGGCCGTCCCGTCTACGTCCGCAAGCAGATCGTCCACAACGCGCACGTGGTCCGCGATCTCGAGGCCAAGGGTGCGGTCTTCGTCGAGGAGGAAACCGAGGTGCCCGAGGGGGCGGTGGTCGTCCTGTCGGCGCACGGCGTCGCGCCGCAGGTGTACGCGAACGCCGAACGCCGGCGACTCACGGTCCTGGACGCGACGTGCCCGCTCGTCACGAAGGTGCATCTGGAGGCGCGGCGGTTCGCCGACCACGGACGGACGATCGTGCTGATCGGCCACGCCGGTCATGAGGAGGTCGTCGGCACGACGGGCCAGGCCCCCGGCGGCACGGTCCTGGTTCAGAACGTCGACGAGGCGCGCTCGGTGGAGGTGCTCGATCCCGAGAACCTCTCGTATCTCACGCAGACCACGCTGTCGGTCGACGAGACCAACGAGATCGTCGAGACGCTCCGCGAACGATTCCCCTCGATCCAGGGACCGCCGCGCGAAGACATCTGCTACGCGACCCAGAACCGCCAGGATGCGATCAAGGAGGTGGCGCGTCGCTCCGACGTGGTGCTCGTCATCGGCTCGGACAACTCATCGAACTCCAACCGCCTCGCCGAGGTCGCGCGCGATCTCGGGACCCCGGCCTACCTCGTCGACGACGAGACCGAGGTCGACCCGGCGTGGCTCGAAGGCGCGCGGGTGGTCGGCCTGACGAGCGGGGCCTCGGCACCCGAGCGACTCGTGGATCGGCTGCTCGCCTGGCTGGCGGCTCAGGGCGCGACCGAGGTCGAGGAGCTCCGCCTCACCGAGGAACATCTGCGCTTCTCCGACGTCCGCGTCTGACACGAACCTCGGCGGCCGGGCGGAGGGAGGGAGGGGCGGGTCAGCTCCAGGCGGAGAACTGGTCGCGGTCCTCCTCGTCGGGTCCGGGGAACAGGATCGCGACCAGGGTTCGCGTGTCCTCGATGCCGTCGATCGGGAGGAGCCGGTTCACGATGACCGGCGCCGCTTGCTCCCACGGGAACGGGATCTCGACGATCAGGTCGTGATCGCCCGCGATCATCGCGACGGCCGAGACCTCCTCGACCCCGGCGATCGTCTCGGCGACCCGTGCGGCCGCGCCGGGGGAGGCCTTCACGTGCACGAAGCACGCCGGTCCGGGTACCTGCATCGGGATAGGCGTCCGCGTTCCCTCCTCGCCCGGCATCGTGGAGACGTGGCGGGGGACGACCGGCGCGGTCAACGTCCGTTCGACGCCCTCGATCAGATGGATCCCCCGTACGACCTCCTCCGAGATGCCGAGCAGATCGGGACCCTGCACCGCCGCGAGGACGTCCCAGGCACCCACGACCGCGACCGCCGCGCGAACCCCACCCACGTTTTCGAGCTGGGCGACCACGTCCTCGACCTTGCCCGGACGAACCCGCAGGTAGACGAACGCGTCCACGCAGGCAGGCTAGGTCCGCCACCCGTACAGGGCAAGGACCGAGCGCGTCTCAGGACGCGGTGGGAGCCGAGACCCGGCACAGCGCCTCGAGCGCCTCGGCGCCCTCCTCGGGTCCGACGGCGATCAACCGGTCGCCGGCGCGCAGCACGAACGGTCCACGCGGTCGGTAGATCCACCGGGCGCCTCGCTGGACCGCGAGCACGAACATCCCCGTCTCGGTCTCGAGCCGCAGCTCCTTCAGGCTCCGGCCGTCGGCCGGGGTCCCCGCTTCGACCGGCGTCTCCGTGGAGGTCTCCTCGGTCTCTTCGAGCGCGATCTGGACGACGGGGTGGAGCGGCTCGCCGTGCTCGACGTACCAGGTGAGGTCGCGCGCGGCGTCGCACATCGACTCGCTCGCGCTCCCGAGCCGGAGCAGCCCGCGCAACTCGTCCGGGTTCCGAGCCTCGGGCGCCGCGCGGAGCACCCAGGACTCGAGCTCGTCGTGCAGCGTGTCGCTCCGGGCCTCGAGCGAACCGACCTCGGCGGCCAACGCGCGGTTGTTGAACAAGATCGAGGAGTAGGCCAGGCCGACGGCCGCCTCGGAGAGGTCCTTCAGCTCCACCAGGATGTCCACCGCGCGGTCGAGCTCGGACAGCGGCGGCGCGTCGTCGTCGTCGGGTTCGGGCCGTCGGGGGGCGCCGGCCAACTCGCGCAGCAGCGTCACGCCGTCCTCGGGGCCGCGCACCAACAGGACGTCGGCCTCCGAGAGCACGTCGTCGGGCCCGGGGTCGAACTGCCACTCGATCCCGCTGCGGATCGCCATCACCCACATGCCCGTCTCGGTCGGCAGCGAGAGCTCGCGCAGCCCACGGCCGATCACCGGCGCCGAGGCTCGGACCTTCACGCGTGCGGTCATCTCGTCGGCGTGCCGGAGATCGCGCCGCAACGCGTCGGGGATCCCGAGGCGAGCCTCGACGACCCGCCCGATGTCCGAGGCGGCGTCCCCGATCTTCTCGACGGCTCCCGCGATCCACAGGACTCCGGCCATCGCCTCCGCGTCCTCGGGGCTGCGGGCGGCGAGCATCGCCACCTCACGCAGGCGGCGCAGGTGGCCGTTCATCCGCTCCTCGAGGCGCTCGACCTCCCGAGCGAGCTTGTCCTCGTTGAAGAACACCGCGGCGTACGCGAGGTCCACCATCAGCTCGGAGGCATCCTTCGCCTCGACGAGCAGGTCCTTCACGCTCCTGGGTTGGTCATCCATTCGGTAGGACCCCCAATGATGTCATGACGAACAGAACGACGGCCACGCCGGCGAGGTCCATCACGCTCGTGATGATCGGCACGCTCTGGTCGTCGGGGTCCAGGCCGAACCGGAACGTCCCGATCGCGAGGTAGTAGCCCGCGATCAGCGTGATCGGGGTGACGATCAGCCCCGCCAGCAGCGTCCCACCCACGAGGGTCGACAGCGACGGCATCCCGACCAGATCGGTCGCCACCCCGAGCACGTAGGCCACGACCCCCACCATCGCGAAGACGGCGATCGACAAGGCGGACACGATCGAGGCGTCGACCAGCGCGGGGATCTCGGGGAGCCCTCGGGCCGTGATGACACCGATCTGCAGCTTGGAGGCGGTCCGCGAGGTGAAGATGCCGCCGAGGGCGCCGGCCTGCGACACGAAGGGCGGGATCAGCGCGAGCAGCACCGGCACCGCAACCAGCTGCTCCTGCCGGGCGCGCAGGAGCGTGCCCGCCAGGACGTCCAGGATCGGGGTCAGCAGGATCACCGCGGTCATCTCGACGACGATCCTGCGGATCACGCGGTCGGCGACCGTGTACGAGCGCACGGCGGCGTACAGCGCGACCGTGATCGAGATCACGGCGGCCGGGATGGCCACCAGATCCGAGCGCAGGAGGAACGTGGCGAGGAACAGGCTCGGCAGCGTGGTCATGTCGCCCAGCGCGGTGACCATGGGCGTGGAGACGGAGTCGAGGTCCCAGCCGCGCCGGTAGGACAAGACCGACAACGTCAGCGTGATCATCAGGATCAGCGCCGACCCGATCGCGCCGCCGACGATCGAGATCGTGGCGAGCTGCCACAGCGGGATCGACGGCTCGCCGAACGCCGCGGACGCGAGGACCGACAGGACCGCGAGCCACAGCGCAGATGAGAACGTCGTGACGACCGCGACGTACACGTTCCGCTGCAGGACGCCGCCGGGCCGCAGCGTCGGTTCGAGCAGGCCGGCGACGTTCGCGGTGCCGAGCCGGGCGCCGATCGCTCCGAAGATCGTCCCCTTCATCCCGACCGCGGCCGGGATCAGGACGATCAGGCCTGGCAGCTCCTGGAGCGTCCCGGTGATGTGCGCGAGGGTGAGCCCGGCGACGAACCCCGCCAGCGTGCTGAGTGCGAGCGCGACCAGACCCTGTCGCAGGGTCCGTTGCTCTGCGCGCCAGTAGGCCCACAGACGCCGCGCACGACGTGGAAGCGCCATAACGGTTCGCTCATCGGGTCCTTCTCATCCTTGGCTCATCCTTGGCTCATCCTTGGCTCATCCTTGGGTTCTCGTCCTTGGCTCGGGTTCGGTCGCGGAGCAGGTAGCTCCGGGGCCCGAGGCAGTATGCGCTCGGCGTGCCTGCGGGACAACCCCTTCCGCGGTTCGACCGAGCGGGCCTTCAGTCCACCCAGTCGCGCGTCAGGTACAGCCAGAAGGCGAGGCCCGCGTACGGTCCGTAGCGGCGGAACCGGCGCTCGATGCCGGCGTCGCTCACCTTCGCGCGTCCGACCTTCTTCGCGTAGGTGGGCCGGGTCCACGAGTCGAGGATCAGCCGGTGGTACCGGCCGAGGGTCATCATGATGTGCGCGGCCGCGTAGGGTCCGACCCCCGGCAGCGCGAGTAGCCGCTCCTCGAGCTCCTCGTCCGACAGCTCCTCCGCCGTCGCGGTCGCGAACGCCTCCAGGTCGAGCTCCCCGTCGTCGACCGAACGCGCGAGCTGCAGCAGGTACGCGCCGCGGTACCCGGTGCGCGCCACGTCCTTGTAGAAGGACTCCCCGGCCTCGGCCATCGCCGCCGGCGTCGGGAAGGCTCGGCCCCACGGGCCATGCGGCTCCGCGCCCGGCGCCCGCTCCCCGAGGTGCTCGACGAGGGCGTGGACCATCCGCGTGGTGGCGGACCACGTGCAGTTGGTGGTGCAGATCGTCTTGACCACGTCCTCGAACACGGTCGGGCTCTGGACCATGCGCCCCGCCCCGCTCGTCACCCACGCGAGATCCGGGTCGCCGGACGCGGCCTCGTAGAACGCCGAGAGGTCAGCGTCGAGGCGCAGGACGCGATGGACCGTCGCGGCGAGCCGGGCGGTCGCCCGCTCCGACGCCGGTGGCCCGAGGATCGAGACCCTCGCGTGCCCCGCGCGACCGGCCTCGATCCGCACCGTTCGCGGGCGCCCGCGACCGGCTCGAAGCGTGAGCTCGACCGACCGGTAGTCGGCGGAGGGCCGCATCGGGGGCAGGTCGACGAACCCGTGGGAGTTGAGCGTCCGAACGAGGTCGACGGGCTCGCCGCCGGGACCGCGCAGACGCAGGTCGAGCGAGGTCACCCGTCCGCCCGCTGGCGCTCCCGCCACGCGCGAACCTTCGCCCGGTTGCCGCACGTCGACATCGAGCACCACCGTCCCGAGCGGTTCTTCGAACGGTCGTAGAAGACCGAGCGGCAGGTCTCGTCGGCGCAGAGCTTGAGGTGGTCGAAGCTCCCGTCGAATGCGCTCACGAACGCGATCGCGACGATCGCGCCGTACGCCGCCGCCACGCCCGTGCCCTTCGGCTCCAGGGTGGGGGCGTGCGCGGCATGGAAGTGCGGGTGCAGGCCGGAAGCGAGCCCGATCCGGTCGAGCACGTCGGCGTCCCGCGCCGAGACCTGCTCGTCGTCGCCGGCCAGGATCAGATTCCGGATCGCGTCCCGGAGCCCGAGGTAGGTCTCACGGTCGGCGTCGGTGAAGCGTTCCTGTTCCGAGAGGAGGTTCCGCTCGACGAGGAAGCCGCGGACCTGCTCGGCAGGGGGTTCGAGATGCGTCCCCTCGGCGTCGTGGACGTGCAGGTTCAGGAACCGCTGGAGGAGCTCGAGGTCTCCGGGTGCCGGGGGGGTGTCGCCGTGTGGGGAGAAGTCGAACGTAGCCATGACCCACCGAGTGTACACCGTCGAAATCGGTTGACAAGTTACGCTAACCAATATAGCGTGCGTGGGAGGTTACACCGGATCGGTGGCGCCAGGCCGAGGAGGCGAACCCGAGGAGAGCCAAGAGAAGGGCCAAAGAGAAGGGGGAGGTGCACGGATGCTCACACCGTCGATGTTCGAAGAGATGGGTCGGATCCGCGCCGCGTCCCTGCGCGACGACGCGCGAGGTGGTCGCCGCGAGCGGCGGATGCGGCGCCGGGACGCGATCCGGGCGGCGGTCGGCACTCGACTCGTGAGCGCCGGCTTCCGCCTGCTGCGAGGGGTGGCCTGATGGGATCGGTCGGGATCGTGCTGACGGTCCTCGTCGTGGCGTTGCTGTGGGTGGCCGCGGTGGCGTTCGGCCGTGACTCCCGAGAGGACGGCGACCGGCGATCCGGGAGCGACCGGCGCGACCGACCCTTGCGGCTCTAGCCACGGTGATCCGGTCCCGGCCTCGTACGATGATCGCGTGACGCTGGAGTTCACCGACTGGGCCATCGAGATCCTGCAACGCACACACGAGGCCGCCCGCAGGTTCAACGCCGCCGCCACCGTTCGGATCCATCGGAGCCTCAGCGGGGTGGCGTTCGACCTCACCGACGAGCGCGAGGACGGCGACGAGCTTGTGGCCGAGCACGGCTTCGAGCTGTGGGTGGCACCCGGCCTCGAGGGCACCGTCGACGTGGTCGAACCCCACGACCGGCTGGTCCTGCGCCCGCCCGGCGACCCCGAGCGCAGCGTCCGCTCGCCGCACTGAGCGCCCCCGGTCGTCGAAAGGACGTCGACGCGATGAACCGCGCACGCCGGGGGCTACACTTCTTCGCACCGTGACCCGCGATCCCGAACCCGGACCCTCCTTGCGCGACCTTGGCCGCGCCGTCGGCGGCGCGGGCCCGGTCATGCTCATCGGGGGCGCCGAGGACAAGGTCCGGGACAAGCTGATCTTGTCGCGGTTCGCGACCTTCGCCGGGGGGCCCGGGGGCCACGTCGTGGTGATCGCGACCGCCTCCTCGCTCGGTGACGTCGCCACCGAGCGCTACCGGGAATTGTTCGAGGGTCTGGGGATCGGGATCGTCACCGGCCTGCGTCCGGAGGAGCGGACGGAGGCCGAGGACCCCGCGCTCGCCGCCGCCTTGAGCGACGCGACCGCCGTCTTCCTCACCGGGGGGAACCAGCTCCGCCTCTCCTCGGTCGTCGCCGGCACCCGCCTCGCCGACGCGATCCACCGGGCCCACGACCGCGGCGCCGTGCTCGCCGGGACCTCCGCCGGCGCGAGCGCGATGGCGACACACATGATGGCGTTCGGCCGCGCGGGCGAGACCCCCAAGCAACGGATGGCGCAGCTCGCCGCCGGGCTCGGTGTGCTGCACGGCGTCGTGGTCGACCAACACTTCGAGCAGCGCGGCCGGTTCGGGAGGCTGCTCGCCGTGATCGCGCAATCGCCGTCGTTGCTCGGCATCGGCCTGGACGAGGACACGAGCGCGATCGTCTACGCCGATCGAACGATGGAGGTGGTCGGAAAGGGCGCCGTGACGGTGATCGACGGCTCCCGCGTGCAGACCGACGCCCACCAGGCCAAGGGCCACCGGCCGATCATGGTCTCGGGCGCGGTGGTGCACTCGCTGCCCGACGGCTCCTGGTTCGACCTGCGCGGCCGCACGCTGCTCGCCGAGGCGCCCGGCGCGGAACGTGAGGCCTCGGAGTGAGCGACAGCCGGACCCGCTCGCGAGCGGACCGCCGGCGGGCGAAGGACGAGCCGGAGGGGGACAAGCGGCCGCTCGCGCCCGACCTGAAGGTGGTCGAGACCCAGGTGTTCCGAGGTCCGAACTACTGGTCGTACGACCCCGCGATCCGGCTGCTCGTGGATCTCGGCGCGCTCGAGGACTGGCCCTCGAACACGATCCCGGGCTTCGTCGACGGTCTCGTGGAGATGCTCCCGGGCATCGTCGAGCACTCGTGCTCCCTCGGCCGCCGTGGCGGGTTCGGCGAGCGGTTGAGGGAAGGCACGTGGCTCGGGCACGTCGCCGAGCACATCGCCCTCGAGCTCCAGCGCGAGTCCGGCGCCCACGTGTACCGGGGCAAGACCCGGAGCGCCGGCGAGGCCGGCCGGTACAACGTGATCTACGGTTACTGGGAGGAGCGCGTCGGCCTGGCTGCCGGCGACCTGGCGGTCCGCCTCGTGAACCAGCTCGTCCGCCCGGCGGAGGGGTTCGACTTCCTCGTCGAGCTCGAGCGGCTGATCCTGCTGGCGGAGCGGCGTGCGTTCGGCCCGTCCACGCAGGCGATCATCGACGAGGCCGCCAGCCGCGACATCCCCTGGATCCGGCTGAACGAGGCCTCGCTGGTCCAGCTCGGCTGGGGGAAGTACCAGCAGCGGATCCGCGCGACGATGACGTCCAAGACGAGCGCGCTCGCCGTGGACATCGCCGGCGACAAGCACGTCACGCGCGGACTCCTCGCATCCGCCGGCCTGCCGGTGCCGCGCGGCGAGATCGTGCAGGGTGAGGACGAGGCCGTCGCCGCGGCGAGGAAGATCGGGTTCCCCGTCGTGACCAAGCCGCTGGACGGCAACCACGGGCGCGGGGTGGGGCTCGACCTGCGTGGTGAGGAGGACGTTCGCACGGGATTCCGGCGGGCGCTGCCCGAGGCCCGCCGCGGGCAGGTCGTCGTCGAGAGCTTCGTCACGGGCAACGACTACCGGGTGCTCGTCGTCGGCGGCCGGATGGTGGCCGTGGCCGAACGCGTTCCCGCGCACGTGATCGGCGACGGCACACACACGGTCTCCGACCTGGTCGAGATCGCGAACTCGGACCCCCGTCGCGGCATCGGGCACGAGAAGGTGCTCACCAGGATCAAGGTCGACGATGCCGCGATCGAGCTGCTCCGCAAGCAGGGGTTCGGGCTCGACGACGTGCCGCCGGCGGACGCGTTCGTCAAGCTCGCCGACACCGGCAACATGTCCACGGGCGGCAACTCGATCGACCGGACGTGGGAGGCGCACGAGGAGAACGTCGAGATCGCCGAGGAGGCCGCGCGCGTGGTCGGGCTCGACGTGGCCGGCATCGACTTCCTCGCCCCGGACATCACCCAGCCGGTCCGGGAGACCGGCGGCGCGATCGTCGAGGTGAACGCCGCGCCCGGCTTTCGGATGCACACGCACCCCACCGAGGGCGAGGCGCAGTTCGTCGCCAAGGACGTCGTCGACCTGCTGTTCCCCTCCGGCACGCCCTCGCGGATCCCGATCGTCGCCGTGACCGGTTCGAACGGCAAGACCACGACCACCCGCATGGTCGCGCACATCTTCAAGGGGATGGGGCGCTCGGTCGGGATGACGACCACCGACGGCATCTACATCGACGGGCGCCTGGTCAAGCGCGCCGACGCGAGCGGTCCCAAGTCCGCGCAGATGGTCCTGCAGAACCCGCGGATCGACTTCGCGGTGTTCGAGACGGCCCGAGGCGGGATCCTGCGCGAGGGGCTCGGGTACGGCAAGAACGACGTCGCGGTCGTCCTGAACGTGACCGGCGACCACCTCGGGCTGAAGGGCATCGACTCGCTCGAGCAGCTCGCGGCCGTCAAGCAGGTGGTGGTCGAGGCCGTCCCGAAGACCGGCTGGGCCGTCCTGAACGCCGACGATGAGCTCGTCGCGGGGATGCGCAAGGCCTGCAGCGGCTCGGTGATCCTGTTCTCGATGCAGGAGCGCAACGATCTCGTCGACCGCTGGGTGCGGCGCGGGGGCAAGGCGGTCGTGCTCGAGAAGGGTCCCCGCGGCGAGATGATGGTGATCAGGGAGGGGCGCCGGACGATGCCGATCGCCTGGGTGCACACGCTCCCCGCGACCTTCGAGGGACGCGCCCGCATGATGGTGCAGAACGCGATGGCGGCCGCGGCCGCGGCGCACGCCGCGGGCGCGCACCTCCACGACATCCGTCAGGGGCTGCGCTCGTTCACGACCTCGATCTACCAGGCGCCGGGGCGGCTGAACGTGTTCGACCTCGACGGCGTCAAGGTGTTGATCGACTACGCGCACAACGCCGCGGGGCTCGAGACGCTCGGAGACTTCGTGGAACGGCTCACGACCGACGCGCCGAACGGCGGCCGGCCGGGGCAGGCGTCGTGGAGCGCGAACCTGCGCGTCGCGGTGGTCGCGACGGCGGGGGACCGGCGCGACGAGGACATGCGCCAGCTCGGGCGCGTCGCCGCACGCTTCTTCGACGACGTGATCATCCGGGAGGACCGCAACCCGCGCGGACGGAGGCGGGGCGAGACCGCGGCCCTGATCCTCGAGGGCGTCCGCGACGCGATCGCGACGGGCGCGCGCGCGGGCAACGCCGAGATCGTGGTCGACGAGATGGAGGCGGCCCGCAAGGCGCTCGACCGGTCGCGCCCGGGCGACCTCGTCGTGCTGTGCGTCGACCACGCCACGGACGTCTTCAAGGAGCTCGAGTCCCGCCGGTCCCTCGCCGCCCCGGCGATCTTCGCGTCGGGCGGGGGCAACGGCCACGTCCAGGAGTCCGGCGGCGACCCCGACCTGCTCGGCGTCTGACCGCCGTGGATCCCGCACGGGTTCGGGACGAACTCGAACGCACCCGCGACGAGCTCCGGGCCGAGCTCGCGACGCTCACCGCCGCACCCCGCGACCCGATGGGGGCGGTGTCGTTCGGCAAGCGGGTGGGCGAGGGCACGTCGCAGGCCGTCGAACGGATCGCGCAGGTGGACGCCGCGAAGCGGCTCGACGCGAAGCTCGGGGACGTGGAGCGTGCTCTCGAGAAGCTGGACGAGGGCTCGTATGGTCGCTGCGACGTGTGCGGCTCGCCGATCGGGCGGGAGCGCCTGGAGGCGATCCCGTGGGCGGTCCGCTGTATCGACCATGCAGCCGGATCCCGGTGACGGACCGATCGTCTATCCGACGGTGACCACGCGCGCGGTCCGGGCGCTCTCGAGCGCGGCCTCGATGATCACCAGCACGGCAACCGAGTCGTCCGGATCCACGGGCGGCGGCGTGCCTGCCCGGAGGGACGCCGCGACACTCCGGTAGAACTCGGGGTAGGCCCCGGGCTCCGTCTCCACGGCGCGGATGTCGTCGCCGATGCCGAGCCGGCCCCAGCGGTCGGGGGGCTCACGACCCCAGGCCGGGTCGTCGGGTCGCGAACCCTCGCTGAGCGCCTGCTCCTGGACATCCAGCCCGGATGTCTCGTAGGCGGCGCGCATACCGAGCAGGCGCATCCGCGGTCCCGGGATCGCCGCGAGGACGCTCATCCACAGGTGGCTGCGGACACCCTCGTCGTGCTCGAGCGCCACGAAGACGTCGTCGTCGACCTCGGCGCCGGGGCGGCGGCGGTCGACCTCGGCGTACACGGTCGAGGGCGGGCCGAACAGGACGACCGCCTGGTCGATCAGGTGGCTCCCCAGGTCGAACAGGAGACCGCCGGCCTCCTCCGGGTCCCCCCGTTCACGCCACGCCTCCGGGCGGACCTGCGGACGCCACCGCTCGAACCGTGACTCGAACCGGACGATCGGGCCGAGCGCGTCCTCGGCAAGGAGCCGGCGCGCCGTCAGGAAGTCCCCGTCCCATCGGCGGTTCTGGAACACCGTGAGGAACAGGTCACGTTCGGTCGCCTCGGCGACCAACCGGCGCCCCCCCTCGGCCGTCGGCGCCATGGGCTTGTCGATCACGACCGGGAGTCCGGCCTCGAGCGCGGCCAGCCCGAGCGGCACGTGGGAACGGTTCGGCGTCGCCACGACGACGAGGTCGTGGTCGGGCGCTCGCTCCCACAGCGCCTCGGCGTCGTCGAGCAGCACGGCGTCCGGATGGTTCGAGGTCGCGCGCGCACGCCGTTCGGGGTCCCGGGTCACGATCGTCGCGAGCGACATGCCGGGGGTGGACGAGACGAGGGGCCCGTGGAAGACCGCGCCCGCTAGGCCGTACCCGATCAGCGCAACCCTGATCGGATCGTCCGGATGCTCAGCCACGCCGCCCCCTCGCCCGACGAACCATCGTGGGCGCGAGCCTACGGTCTGGCCACCACCCGCAGCATCCGGGGATCGGGGCTGGGGTCGAGCAGGATCTCCGGGACGGCGTCGAGCGAGACCGTTCGCGACGGCAGGCGGTCGAGCGGGACCGATCCGGCACGGGCGAGGTCGCGCGCGCGGCGGAAGTCGTCGACGGTCGACCCCGTGCTCCCCACCAGCCGCAGGTGGCGGTAGTGCACGATGTTCCCGTCGACCCGCGCACCGCCCGGGGTGCCGGCGAACGCGTGGACCCGCCCCCCGACGTCGACGTGCTCGATCGCCCACGAGAGCGCCTCGACGCCCGGTGCGGTCACGAGCGCCGCGACGGGAGGGGATCCGAGCGCCGCGACGACGCCGTCCCCCGGCTCGAGCACCGCGTCCGCGCCGAGCTCGGACGCGAGTCGGCGCCGAGCCTCGGACCGCTGCACGACCGCCACTCGGGCGCCGACCGCCTGGAGCGCCCACATCCCGATGATCCCGAGCGTGCCGGCGCCCACCACGACGGCGGGCTCGTCGGGCGCCACGTCGAGCATCGCGACGGCGTGCAGGCAGCACGCGAGCGGTTCGATCGACGGGGCGAGGACGAACGGGAACCCGTCGAGCGGCACGACGTGCCCCTCGGGTACCACGATCAACTCGGCCAGGCCGCCGTCGCGCTGGATCCCGATGTCCACGTGGTCGGGGCACCGGTTCTCCAGGCCTGGGCGCACGACGCGCATCGACCGCACCCCACGTTCGGCTGGACGCCGACCGCGGTCCCGTCCTCGAGGATGCCGGCAATCTCGTGACCCGGGATCCTCGGTTCCGGCGTCCCCAATTCCGCCAACCGTCGGTCGGTGGCGCAGATCGCCGCCGCCTGGACGCGGATCGACACCTCGCCCGGTGCCGCCTCGGGCTCGGGCACGTCGAGCGTGGCGACCCTGCGTGGACCCTCGATCCGAGCGGCCCTCATCCGGGGAGCTTGCCATGGGATCGCCCGTCACGCGGCATCGACGGCTCCGGTACCTTGACGCGTCGACGGAGGATGCGTGGCGATCGAACGGGCGGGAAGGGGCGGGGGATGAACGGACTGAGCGGAAGGGTCGCGCTCGTGACGGGGGCGAGCGGTGGGATCGGTGCCGCCGTGGCGAGATCGCTCGCGGACCAGGGTGTTCGGCTGGGACTCGCGTCACGGAGCGGCGGCGACTTGTCGATCGAGGGATCGATCGCCTCCGCGTGCGACGTTCGCGACCCGGCGTCGATCGAGGCCTTCGTCGCGCGCGTCGTCGACCGGTTCGGACAGCTCGACCTCGTGATCGCCAACGCGGGCGTCGGGGCGTACGGCCCGTTCCTCGAGCTCGATCCCACTCACCTCGAGGAGATGATCGACACCAACGTGAAGGGCACGATCTACACGATCCGCGCGGCGCTGCCGCACCTGCTGGAGAGCGACGGTGCCGACATCGTCACGATCGCGTCGGAGGCGGGGCGTCGCGGCCTGCCGTTCGAGGCGGTCTACTGCGCGTCGAAGTTCGCGCAGGTCGGGTTCACGCGCGCCCTGGACCACGAGCTCCGGCCGCGGGGCATCCGGTGCGCGAACGTGTGCCCCGGAGGTGTGGCGACCGAGTTCGCGATGGGCCGGGGTCGAACGCCCGAGATGCCCGAGCTTGCCGGGATGATGTCCGCGGAGGACGTCGCCGAGGCCGTGCTGTTCGTGCTGACGCGTCCGCGGAACCACCGGATCTTGGAGATGGCGTTCCGGCCCGTGACGGAGGACTCGTGGGGATGAGCGGCGACGTGCTGCGGTGGGGCATCCTGTCGACGGCCAAGATCGGGATCGAGAAGGTCATCCCGGCCACGGCCGCGGCGGCACGGTGCGAGGTCGTAGCGATCGCCTCGCGTGATCTGGGCCGTGCCCAGGCCGCCGCTTCCGGACTCGGCATCGCGCGCGCGTTCGGTTCGTACGAGGACCTGCTGGCCGATCCGGACGTCGATGCCGTCTACAACCCGCTGCCCAACCACCTGCACGCCGAGTGGACGATCGCGGCGGCCCGGGCCGGCAAGCACGTCCTGTGCGAGAAGCCCCTGGCGACGACCGCGGCGGATGCCGAACGGATGATCCAGGCCTGCGAGGCGGAGGGCGTGCTGCTGATGGAGGCGTTCATGTACCGGCTCCATCCGACCTGGGAGGCCGTGCGGGGGTCGGTGGCCTCCGGCCGCATCGGCGGACTGAGGGCCGTGCAGAGCTGGTTCTCGTACTCCAACGACGACCCGGGCGACATCCGCAACCTCGTCGAGACGGGGGGCGGCGCCCTGTACGACATCGGCTGCTACAGCGTGAACCTGTCTCGGATGCTGTTCGGCGCCGAGCCGCAACGGGTCCAGGGATCGGTGATGCGCGACCCCGTCATGGGGATCGATGTCCTGACGTCGGCGATCTTGGGCTTCGACGACGGCACGGCGACCTTCACGTGCTCGACCCGTGCCGAACCCGATCAGCGCGTACACATCTACGGCACCGAGGGCCGGATCTCGCTGGAGATCCCGTTCAACATCCCGCCGGACCGGCCGACGCGGGTGTTCGTCACCGCCGGCGGAGATCCACCGGTCCGACCCGATACCCAGGTGCTCACGTTCGACCCGGCCAACGAGTACACGATCCAGGCGGAACGGTTCGCGGCGGCGGTGCTGGTCGGCGACAAGGTGCCGATCCCACCTTCGGACGCCGTCGGCAACCTTCGGGTGATCGAGGAGCTCCTCCGTTCCGGATGAACTTCCCGGGATCGGGTCAGCCCATCGTGTGGAAGGTCGGAGCGAGCGCCGGATAGAGCTCGCGGTACCGCGCGTACGCGGCGGCGTAGGCATCCTCCTCCTCCGAGGGCTCGGTGGGCTCGCCGATCCGTACGAGCCTCGTACACGCGTCCTGCACCGTGTCGAACCACCCGGCCCCGACGGCGGCGAGCGTCGCGGCACCCTGCGCGGCACCCTCGGCGGTGGAGGTCGTGACGATCGCCGCGCCCAGCACGTCGGCGAGGATCCGTCGCCACAGGTCGCTCCTGCTCCCCCCGCCCGTCGCCCTGATCTGGGTCGCGGGTGGAACCCCGGCCGCCCGCATCAGTTCGAGCGAGTCCCGCAGGCCGAAGGCCACCCCCTCCAGCACCGCACGCGTCAGATGAGCCCGGCCGTGATGGACCGTCAGACCCACGAACGCGCCCCGGGCGAGGGGATCGGCATACGGGGTGCGCTCCCCGGTGAGGTAGGGAAGGAACAGGAGGCCATCGCTGCCGGCGGGGACCGAGGCCGCCTCCTCCACGAGCTCCTCGAACGCGACGCCGGGGGCCAGCGCATCCCGGTACCAACGCAGGCTGCCCGCCGCCGAGAGCATCACGCCCATGAGGTGCCATCGGTCGGGGAGCGCGTGGCAGAAGGCGTGGAGCCGGCCCTTGGACTCGATCGCGGGTCCTTCGGTCGTCGTGAACAGCACGCCGGACGTGCCGAGCGACAGCGATGAGACACCCGGCATGACCGAGCCGACGCCGACCGCGGCGGCCGCCTGGTCGCCGCCGCCGGCGATCACCGGGGTCCCCGCACGCAGCCCGGTCGCCGAGGCGGCGGCCTCGGTGATCGTGCCCGTGACCGTCGGCCCCTCGAAGGTCCGCGGCAACCAGCGAGGTTCGACCCCGAGTGCGTCGACGATCTCTGTGGACCAGTCCCGCGCCGCGAGGTCGAACAGGATCGTCCCGGAACCGTCGGCCCGGTCCACGGCGTGCTCGCCGGTGAGCCGGAGGCGCACGAAGTCCTTGGGAAGCAGGACGTGCGCGATCGCGGCCCAGACCTCGGGCTCGTGGCGTCGCAGCCACAGCAGCTTGGGAGCGGTGAACCCGGGAAGGGCATCGTTCCCCGTGATCGCGATCAGGCGCTGGCGCCCGACGATCTCGCGGATCGCGTCGCACTCGGCCGCGGTGCGCTGGTCGTTCCACAGGATCGCCGGGCGCAGGATCCCCCCTCGGTCGTCGAGCGCGACCAGGCCGTGCATCTGGCCCGTCAGACCGACGGCCTGCACGGCCGAGGCATCGGTGCCCGCCGCTTCGAGCGCCGCCCGCACCGCGATCCGGGTCGCGTCCCACCAGAGGCCGGGGTCCTGCTCGCTCCACAGGGGGTGCGGCGTCTCGTAGGGGTACGCGGACGTTCCCACGGCCCGGACGATGCCTTCGGCGTCCTGGAGGACAGCCTTGGTCGCCGTGGTGGACACGTCCAGCCCCAGCACGAGGCTCACGACGACCCCCCGCGGGGGGTCACCCTCGTGATCCCGAGTACGAGGCGCCCCCTTCGTTCACCGAACGCCGAGCAGGAGGTCGACCGTCAGCTGGTCGAGCCGCTCGTAGGGCTGACCGCGTGCGGCGACCGCCCGACGGTCGATGTCGAGGCCCTTGAGTCCCTCGGCGCGTTCCGGCGTGTACGGCCCCAGGTGAGGCGTCACCGTGCCGTCGTCGGCGTTGATCTGCACGACCAGAGCCTGGATCTCGGGGTCGGCGTTCCAGCGTTCCGCCTTCTCCTTCAGGATCAGGTACGTGCGCATGCACCCGCGCGCGAACGCCTTCACGTCCTCGTAGTCGGAGGTTCGGTACGCGTGCGCGTCGAAATGACGGCTGCCCTCGTAGCCCACGTCCTCGAGCAGCTTCACCAGGAAGAACGCCGCCTTCGGGTTGGCCGAGCCGAACCGAAGGTCCTGGTCGTACCGCCCGGGGATCTGGTCGTTCAGGTCGATGTGGAAGAGCTTGCCCATCGACCAGGCCTGCGCGACGTGGTGGGTGAAATTCAGACCCGCCATGTGCTCGTGCGCCACCTCCGGGTTCACGCCGACCATCTCCGAGTCCTCGAGCGTCTCGATGAAGGCGAGCATGGCACCCGTGGTGGAGAGGTAGATGTCGCCGCGCGGTTCGTTGGGCTTGGACTCCAGCGCGAAGCGGAGGTCGTAGCCCTGGTCCTTCACGTAGGCGCACAGGAAGTCCATCGACTCCCGGTATCGCTGCAGGGCGAGCAACGGGTCCTTGGAAGAGTCGGTCTCGACGCCCTCGCGCCCGCCCCAGAAGACGTACGTGGTCGCGCCGAGCTCGACGCCGAGGTCGATCGCGCGCATCGTCTTCTGCAGCGCGTAGGCGCGGACCCTCGCGTCGTTGGCCGTGAACGCGCCGTCGCGGAAGATCGGGTCCTTGAACAGGTTCGTCGTCGCCATCGGCACGACCAGCCCGGTGGCGTCGAGCGCCTTGCGGAAGTCGGAGACGATCTGGTCGCGCTCGTGCGCGCTCGCGTCGATCGGCACCAGGTCGTTGTCGTGCAGGTTGACGCCCCACGCACCGACCTCCGCGAGCAGCTCGACGAGCTGGACGGGGGACAGGGCCTCCCGGACCGGTCCACCGAACGGATCGATGCCCACGTTGCCGACCGTCCACAGCCCGAACGAGAAGCGGTGCTCCGGTCTCGGTTCGTACGCCATCTCGTGACCTCCCTCGAGGGTTCTGCGGGTCAGGCTACTCCGCCGCGCGCATGCGTTCCTAGCCGGCCAGGGCCATGATCCGCTCCGGTCGCAGGAGGAAGGGCGGGAGCCACGCCGGGATGTTCGAGAACGGCAGCACGTCGGGGTGCAGCTCGATCCCGAGGGCGTCGGCCATGAAGGCGCGCCGGGCTCGGATCCGCGACCACGCGTCGGGGTACCGCGTCGCGAACTCGGACCGCAGCGACTCGTCGGCGAGCGCGAGGCCGTCCTCGATGTTCGTCGTGAAGTACTCGGTCCCCGTTGCGGGGATCACGTCGACCTGGAACGCCATGCCCGAACGCAGCTCGATCGCCGATCCCGGCGTGATCGGCGAGTTCACCCACTCGTCCAGGTGGATCTGGTGTCCGGGGTTCAGGAAGATCCCGAAGAACGGGTCGCCGAGCCGCTCCTGCACGATCCCGTGCAACACGCCGCCCGTCTGGCCGATCCGAAGGGCCCCGTACCACGCCGCGATCGCCTCGAAGTAGGGCCCGACCAGCTTGTCGACGTAGTCGCGGATCGCCGCCGGGAGCTCGGCCGCGTCCTCGACGACGAACCCCGCGCGGCAGTTCAGAGCACCCCAGATCCCGAACGCTACCGTGAACCGGTCGCCGCGCTCGATCTTCCGGTCGGTGGGGCTGAGCAGGCCGAACGTCGCCCGGTCGCCACTCGAGAGCATCAGGTGGCAGGAGAGCGGGCTGCCGTCCCACCGCAGGAGCGCGACCGCGTCGTCTTCGCGCATCCCCGGCCGCAGCTCGTGCGAGGAGCCGGCGGACGCCGCTCGAGGTCCGGCACGCCGCGGCCTCGAACGCCGCCAGCTGCTCGACCTCGTTCAGCACGCGCAGGCCGTCGGCGGCGTCGATCAGCAGGTGCGCGGCGTTCTCGACCGACCCCGAAGGCGTCATGCGGCGGAGCTCGTCCGCGATGTAGGCGGGCACCTCGAGCGTGCTCCGGTCGGCGAACGTCTTCCAGCCGATCACGCCCACCGTGGTGTCGGCGCCGATGCCCTCCTCGGCCAGGATCTCGGAGAGCGTGCGCGAGCGGTCGCGCGGCTGGCTCGGCAGGCTGAAGTCCTGGAAGAGGTGCCGCCGCATCGACAGCGGCGCCGCCCCGGCGACGTGCCGATGCATTCGTTGCCCACCAGGACGGCCGGCTCGCCCGAGGAGCCGACGACCAGCATCGCCTCCTCGAACCGGGGATCGAACCCCGTCACGTAGGCGAGGTTCGCGCTGTGCTCGCGATCGCCGTAGATCACGAGCGCGTCGTACCCATCCTCGGCCGCGCGGGTCCGGAGGCGTTCGAGCCGGTCGGCGTAGACGGCCGGCGGGATCTCGGGCACGGCTTCGGGCATGCCGAACTCGGGCAGGTCGATCTCGGTGAGCCGGGCGCCGGTCATGGGGTCGGGTCGGTGGGCGTCCACGTCGTGGGCTCCCCTCGGCGCGGGATCGTGACGAAGCGGTTCGCGGCCACCTCCTGCCAGGGGCCGAGCTCGCCGTCGGGCCACCGGATCCGGACCTCGGCCGAGTCGGCGTCGCCGAGCCCGACGTGGACCCAGCCGAGCTCGCCGCTCGCGTGGCCCCCGCCGATCGTGAGCTCCCGCTCGAAGGTATGGTCGCCGAACCGGACCTGGATCCACGAGCCGATCGCGTCGCGGTTCGGGCCGGTCTGCTCGAGGCGCACCGCGATCCAGTTGCCCATCGGCTGGGATTCGGCGGCGGTGCCCGAACCCACGTTGCGGTACAGGCTCACGTTCGCGCGGCGGTTCACCTGCACGATGTCGAGCATGCCGTCGAGGTTGAGGTCGACGATGGCCGCGCCGCGTCCCCTGACGAAGCTCGCGATGCCCGCGGCGAGGCCGTCCTCGACGAACGTCCCGTCGGGCCGTCCGATCAGCAGGTCGCTCGGGTCCCTCGAGGCGAAGTCCGGCTGGGCCTCGACGTTGCCCTTGGAGACGAACAGGTCGATGACCCCGTCGTTGTTGACGTCCTGGAACTCGGGATGCCATGCCGTCGAGGGCAGGGGATCGCCGCCCGTGTACGGACGCGTCGCGGTCACGCCCTTGTCGATCGCGATGTCCCGGTAGGTCGGCCGGCCGGCCGCGTTCGCCAGCGTCTGGAGCTTGTTGTCTCCCTGGCTCGTCACGTACACCTCGGGCAGGCCGTCGCCGGTGACGTCGTAGCTGGCGATGCCCATCCCCCAGATCACCAGGCGCTGCCAGCCTTCGTCGCTGGTGTAGAGGCGCGGCGGCTCGCCGTCGACGATGCGCCAGAGCTGTTCCTCACCGTCGAGGTAGTAGTGGCGATCGTTCGCCATCCGCAGATCCGCGTGGCCGTTCCGGCCCCAGTCGCTGAACAGTACCGAGAGCGTGCAGTACCCGGGCGTGAGCGGGAGCGGCTCCGCATACGTCGCTCGGCCCGGTTCCGGCCGCACGAGCTCGCTGTCGGCGCAGTCCGTTCGCTGCTCGTTCGCGAGGTCGAGGTAGTTGCCGAACGCGAGGGTCGGGAGCAGGGCCGAACCTTCCCACGTCGCGCTGAACGCGGCGGTCAACGCATCCCCGCCGTCGTAGCCCCAGGTCTCGTTCGCGCGCTCGAACCGGCAGCCGCCGAGGCCTCGCAGGAGGACGTTCTCGCCGTTGCGAAGGACCGCGAGGTCGGTCCGGCCGTCGCCGTCGACGTCGATCGGGTAGGCGCCGGTGACACTCGTGAGGTCGGTCGCCGGGTCGGACACCTTCGCGAACCGCAACGCGCCGCCGACCGGACTCTCGTTGCGGTACAGGGCGGCCGGGTCGGCCCCCCCGGCCAGGTAAAGGTCGGGCCGCCGGTCGTCGTCGCAGTCGAAGGTCGCCACGCCGCCGCCCACGAAGTAGGGGAACTCGCCGTCGTAGGCGTGGTCGATGCCCGCGGCCGTGGACTCCACGACGAAGCGGGGGGCCTGCGCAGCCGTCTCGCCGGCGCTCGTCAGGGCCAGGTCGATCGTCAGGACGACTGCCAGCGCGACCAGCGCCCCGGCGATCACGCCGAGCACCAGCCACCACAGCGTCCGCCGGTCCCGATCGGGTCGCCCGGCGTCCGGGCCCGGGTCGCGCTGCCTCCCGTCGCCGGACTCGGCTCCGGTGCCGGTGGTGGAGTCGACGCTCTGCATCCGTCCCTGCCTCGCGATTGGTCGGCGCGATCGGGTCCCGGATCGTGCGCTCGAAGCGGGAGGTCGCGCGAGCAGGCAGGCTATCGGGGGCCTCGAGCGGGCGCAACAGGCCGCGTCTCGTGTGCGTGGCGGTATCACGACGAACGGATTGCGCGGTCTGCCCGAATGTGCCATGTTGGCGCGCGGCCCAGGCACACCGAAACGAGTGCGCCCGACCCCTCAACAGGACGGTCGTCACGCGTACCCGTGAAGCCGCAGGGGCCGTCCGGTTCGTAGAAAGGGGAAGGCCGGTACGTCACAGGGACGTTCCGTTCAGAAGGGGGGGTTCAGGTGCTGAGACGGCGTGTGTGGGTCTTGCTGGCGTTGTCCGTCGTCCTGCTCGCCGCGTGTAGCGACGACGGCGGTGGCGAGACGGGGACGACGGGGGGAGCGACCGGCGGAGCGACCGGAGCGACCGGCGGCAACGTCACCGTGGGCGTTTCCTGGAACAACTACAACGAGGAACGGTGGGCAAAGTGGGACGAGCCCGCGATCCAGCAGGCCCTGCAGGCCTGCGGCGCGGAGTACATCTCCAGCGACGCCGGGTCGTCCGCCGAGCAGCAGCTGGCCGACGTCGAGAACCTGATCTCGCAGGGCGCGAACGCGGTCATCATCCTGGCGCAGGACGGTGAGGCGATCCTGCCAGCCGTGCAGAGCGCGCTCGACCAGGGCATCCCGGTCGTCGCGTACGACCGGCTGATCGAGAACCCGGGGTCGCTGTACGTCACGTTCGACAACGTCGAGATCGGGCGTCTGGAAGCGGAGGCCGTCCTCGCGCAGGTCCCCAAGGGGAACTACGTGTTCATCAAGGGGAACTCGGCCGACGCGAACGCCGACTTCCTTCGTTCGGGCCAGCAGGAGGTCCTCCAGGACGCGCTCGACTCGGGTGACATCAAGAACGTCGGCGAGTCCTACACGGACAACTGGGACCCGGCGATCGCCCAGACGAACATGGAGCAGTTCCTGACGGACAACAACAACAAGGTCGACGCCGTCCTCTCGGAGAACGATGGTATGGCCGGCGGCGTCGTGGCGGCGTTGGAGGCCCAGGGTCTCGCCGGCTCGGTGGCGGTGTCCGGTCAGGACGGCGACGCGGCCGGGCTGAACCGCGTCGCCCTCGGGACGCAGACCGTCGACGTCTGGAAGGACGCCCGGGAGCTCGGCAAGGCCGCCGGTGAATCGGCGTGCGCGATGGCGCAGGGCACGGCGCTCCAGGACGTCGCCAACACGCAGCCGTTCGACTCGCCGGGCGGGAACGCCATGACCTCGATCCTCCTGACCCCCCAGGCGATCACGCAGGACAACCTCAACGTCGTGCTTGACGCGGGCTGGATCTCGCAGGAGGACCTGTGCCAGGGCGTCGATCCCGGCACGGTGGACGTGTGCGGCTAGCGCACGAGGCCTGATACGCGTTGAACCGGAGGCGCTCGCCTCACCCGTCAGGGTGAGGCGAGCGCCCCTCTTGGCATAGGATTCGGTACGGTGGCTGAGACCAAGGTTTCCGCGGCCGAACGAGAGCCCGAGGCGCAGGCGGCGTTGCCCGAGGAGCGAGGGAAACGCTCGTTCCGCGATCTCTTGCGCTCGGCCGAGGTGGATTCGCGGCTCGCCGGGATGCTCCTGGCCCTCGCGATCATCTGGATCGTCTTCCACCTCATCACCCCGCACCACACGTTCCTCACGCCGCGGAACCTCTGGAACCTGTCGGTGCAGACCGCCGTCGTCGCGATCATGGCGACGGGGATGGTCCTGATCATCGTCACCCGCAACATCGACCTGTCGGTCGGCGCGGTGATGGCGGCCGTCGGCATGGCGATGGCGGTCGTGCAGCACGACTGGCTCCCGCAGTGGATCGGGTTCGACCACCCGCTCACGTGGGTGATCGTGATCGCGGTGGGCCTCGTGCTGGGCGCGGCGATCGGCGCCTTCCAGGGGAGCATCGTCGCGTACGTCGGGGTCCCGTCGTTCATCGTGACCCTGGGCGGGTTCCTGGTGTGGCGGGGCGTCGCCTGGTGGATGGCCAGCGGCCAGACGATCGCGCCGATGGACACGCTGTTCCGAAAGCTCGGCGGGGGCTCGACGGGCACCGTCGGCGGGACGTGGAGCTGGATCCTGGCCATCGCGGCCTGCGTGGGGATCGTCCTGCTGCAGTTCACCAAGCGACGGCAGCGCAGACGGTATGGGTTCCGACAGCGCCCGATGTGGGCCGAGGTCGCGCTCGCCGTGATCGTGTGCGGAGCCGTCCTGGTGACCGTCTGGTTCCTGAACCGCTACTACCTGCCCCCGGCGCTCGCGGAGCAGGCCGGCAAGGCCGGGCAGAACATCTCGCTCGGCCTGGCCTACCCGGTGCTGATCGCGATCGGAGTCGGCATCGTGATGACGTTCATCGCCACGCGTCGCCGTTTCGGCCGTTACGTCTACGGGATCGGCGGCAACCCGGAGGCGGCCGAGCTCGCCGGCATCAAGACCAAGCGGACGATCGTGAAGACCTTCACGCTCATGGGACTGTTGGTCGGGCTCGCGGCAGCGGTCCAGATCGCCCGGCTGAACGCCGCGGTGAGCAGCCTCGGCACCGGGATGGAGCTCAACGTGATCGCCGCCACGGTGATCGGGGGGACGTCGTTCACCGGCGGCGTCGGGACGATCGTCGGCGCGCTGCTCGGCGCGCTCGTGATGCAGTCACTCGTATCGGGCATGGTCCTGATGGGGATCGAGGCCCCGCTGCAGGACATCGTCGTAGGCATCGTCCTTGTCTTCGCGGTGGCCCTCGACACGATCGTCCGGAGGAGGGCGGCCAAGTGATCGATCGCAGCGGATCTCCGCTCGTCGAGATGCGCGATATCAGGGTCGCGTTCGGCGGCGTGCATGCCGTCGACGGCGTCTCCGTGGACCTGTATCCGGGCGAGGTCGTGGGGCTGGTGGGCGGCAACGGCGCCGGCAAGACCACGCTGATCCGAACGCTGTCGGGCGCCCACCCTGCCGACTCGGGACAGATCCTGATCGAGGGGCAACCCGTGACCATCTCGGATCCCCGCGACGCCAAGGCCCTCGGGGTCGAGACGATCTACCAGACGCTGGCTCTCGCGGACAACATCGACGCGCCCGGCAACGTGTTTCTCGGCCGTGAGCTGACGACGCGCTTCGGCAACCTCGACGACAGCGCCATGGAGGACGCCACCCGCAAGCTGATGGGCCGCCTGAACCCGAAGTTCCAGAACTTCGTCGTGCCGGTCGCCTCCCTGTCGGGCGGACAGCGTCAATCCGTCGCCATCGCGCGGGCCGTCCACTTCAACGCACGGATCCTGATCATGGACGAGCCGACGGCCGCCCTGGGGCCGGCGGAGACCAGGCAGGTGGGCGACCTGATCAGGCGGCTTCGCGAGGAGGGCCTCGGCATCTTCCTGATCAGTCACGACATCCACGACGTGTACGACCTGTCGGACCGGATCAGCGTGATGCTCCAGGGCAAGCTGGTCGGCATCGTGAACAAGACCGACGTCACCACGGACGAGGTCCTCGCCATGATCATCCTCGGCAAGCTGCCCGGCGAGGTTACGCAGAAGGACCTGGCCGAACTGCACTGACCACGGACTCGCCGTCAGGGGTTCGGCCCGACCTCCACGAGAAGCCACCGATCGCCGGTCGGCCGGCTGAGCACGAAGGTGTGCGAGAACGGCGAGGTCGCTCGGCTTTGCTCCTTCCCATCCACGCCGTATGTGACCTCCTCGACCGATCCTCGGCTCTGGAACCCCAGGCTCAAACCGGACTGGCCTTCCGGTTGGACGAGGACGACGTGGAACGCGTCGAACGTGTAGTGCGGGACGACGGCGCGTCCGGTCTCGATCACGTCGTCGACGCGACGCTGGAGCGTGGTCAGCCGTTGGCCATCGTCCACCGAGGTCAGGAGGCTCTTCTCGCCCCGCCGAAGGGCCTGGGCCTCGACCTCGAGGTTCTCGGCAAGGATCAGCGCGATCGCCTGCGCGTCCGCCCGCGACAGGTCGCCGCGATCGACGACCTCGGGATCAACGGTGACCTGCGGAAGGGTGGAGGGCTCGACGTGGACGTCGAGCTGAGGCTCGGCGGCCCGGCTGGTTGCCACCGAGGCGCTCGCCGCGACGACCGCCTCGCGCGCCGGCGCCCCCGCCGCGACGACCGCCATGCCGAGGACGACGACCGCCGCGCCCACGACCGCCCCGCGCGCGAGGGCGCGGCCGGGCGCGAGGTACCCGTCGCCGCGTCTGCCCAGTCGCACCAGGAAGGCGCCGAGGCGGTCTCGTTCGGAGCCCGCGGCCGGGAACAGCTTCTCGAGGAACAGGCGCGCGACGCACACGACCACCAGGCCCGACAGCAGCGCCACCTTGGCGCCGAACTCGGTCGTCTGCGGCGCGATCAACAACGTGCACACCATCGCGACGCCGATCCCGAACACGACCCGCGCGACCCGCCCGGCCGGCGTCGTCTTCGGGTCGGTGATCATGAAGAACAGGAAGATCAGGATCTCGGGCGAGAACACGATCACCCACCAGAAGTGCGCCCCGCACACGGGCTCGAACGACCACCGCGCGGTCATGCAGTGCCCGGAGGCCGCGAGGATGCCGATCCCGGCCGCGAGCGTGAGCCAGAAGGCCGCCGACATCCCCAGCAGGTGCAGCCTGGCGGTGATCAGCAGGCCCCCCACGAGGATGATCAGGTAGGCCGCGATCATCCAACCGTCGAACGGCGCCCACCAGAAGTCGAGCGGCTCGATCCGGGTGCTGCCGAGGAGCAGGAACGCGGCGACGAGACCGACGTTCGACGGGTTGAAGATGTGGCTGCCGCGGTAGCGGATCACGTACTTCGTGAGCAGCGACAGCCCCGCGACCACCGCGAACACGTACCAGCCGCGCCAGCTCCAGTGGTCGTCGCTCTGCATGTCGCTCAGCCGCAGGATCAGCGCCACGCCGCTGCCGGTCAGCATCGCGCTCGCCGGCCAGACCAGGGTGTTCGTCTTGTAGAGGGTCCATCCCACCTCGATGAGGGCGCACACGAGGATCGCCACCAGGATCTGGGGGACCGACACGCGGAACCCGAGCGCGATCTGACCCAGGAAGTGGATCGAGATGATCACCGCCGCCAGGTGGAGCCGCGGGTCGCGGATGTTCGGCGCGACGAACGGGTAGGTGCGCCCGAAGATCCGCACCGTGCGGCCGGCCGGCTTCGCGGGCGGCTCGGGTGCCGCGGGTCCCGGCGGCACCTCCGCCGCGGCCGGGGCGCCCGTCACCGACCGTGCCGACGCCTGCGTGATCGGTGGATGCGGCTCGTTCAGGACGTCCCCCCGGCACGGGTTCGACAGGAGGGAGTATCGTACGCGCTCGCCCGTATCCGTCCGACCACGAGCAAGGAGCGCAGATGATCCCGACCGAGCCCATCGGCAGCATCCCGAGACCGAAGACCCTGATCGACGGACAGGCCGCGTTCGCGGAGGGAACGATCTCGTCCGAGGAGCTCCGCGCGCTGCAGGACGAGGCGCTCGCGGATACGATCCAGCGCTTCGAGGAGACGGGTTCGCCCGTGATCTCGGACGGCGAGCAAACCAAGTCCAGCTTCGTGACCTATCCGCTGGACGGGGTGACGAACCTCGCGGCCGACGGCGTCGTGATCCCGTTCGCGGACGGCCACACGCGACAGCTGCCCACCCTCGCGTCGGGACCGTTCCGGTTCGGGACCTATGCGTCGAGCTACCTGCAGGAGGCGAAGAAGCGCGCGCACGTCCCGGTCAAGCAGGCCGTGATCGCCGCATCGGCCCTCAGCCTCCTGTACCCGCCGGACGGGATCGAGGGCTACTCGCGGGAGGCGTTCCTGGACGATCTCGTCGGCGAGAGCGAGAAGGACATCCGCGCGTCGCTCGACGCCGGCGCCCACAAGGTCCAGATCGACTTCACCGAGGGCCGGCTCGCGTGCAAGCTCGATCCGTCGGGCGGGCTCCTCCGGGACTTCGTGGCGCTCAACAACCGCGTCCTCGAGCGCTTCTCCGACGACGAGCGTTCCCGGATCGGCGTGCACACGTGCCCGGGCGGGGACATGGACTCGACGCACAGCGCCGACGTCGACTACGCCCAGCTGCTGCCGGACCTGTTCCAGCTCAACGTCGGCAACGTCTACGTCGAGATGGCGGGCGAGCAGGACCCGGGCCGCGTCCTCGACATCATCGCGCAGCACCTGCGGCCCGAACAGCGGATCTTCGTCGGCGTGATCGACCCGATCAACCCGGCCGTCGAGTCGCCGGAGCAGGTGCGCGACCGGGTCCTCGAAGCGGCGGATCGCCTGCCGCAGGACCGGCTCGGCACGACGGACGACTGCGGCTTCTCGCCGTTCGGGGACGACGACTCGACGTCGCGCGACGTCGCGTTCGAGAAGATCCGCGCGCGGATCGAGGGGACGAAGCTCGCCGAGGAGCGCCTCGGTCTCTAAGGGGCCGCCCACCGGACGAGCTGCCGAACCCGCGCGGGCGTGAGCCGCTTTGCCCCGGCCTCCTCGAGCCACGCGAACACCTCGGTCCGCATCCCGAGCGCGGTCACCCCGATCACGTCGCCGCGCTTGGATCGTCCGACCACGCTGCGCAATCCAGCGAGCTCGTCGGCGTAGGCGTCGACCTCAGCGGCCCCGCCGTCGCGCGCGCCCGCGACGAGACGTTCGATGACGTCGAGGCGGTCTCGGCCGCGCAGGTACCGCAGGAGCTCGGCGACCGCGACGTGGTCGGCACCCCGGGCGGCGGCGTACGCGAAGTCGTGCAGGATCTGGTCGGTCCGGTCGCCGGCTGTGCAGATCACGAGCCAGATCTCGCGTCTCGGCTTTCGGAGGCCGTTGCACATCTCCGTGAACCCCCGCATCCCGGCCTCGTTGTGCGCGTAGTCGATCACGATCACCCGACCGTCGAGCGCGAACAGGTTCGCGCGTCCCGGGTTGCGTTCGGGGTCGGTGACGAACGTCGTGAGTCCCTTCACGATGGCGCGTTCGGGCAGCCCGATCGCGAGCGCGGCGGAGGCCGCCTGCATCGCGTTCATCACGTTGTGGCGCGAGATCCCGGCGATCGTGACCGGGACGTCGATCAGCTCGATCAGTGGTCGCGACGACGACCCGTCGAGCACCGTCAGCCAGCCGTCCAGCGGCACCGTCGCGCGGCCACCGTCGGCCAGGGCGTCGCGGATCCCCGGGTGCCAGGGGTCGAGCGAGCACAGCCACGGTCGCCCCGTCGCGAACCGGCGCATCGACAGGACGCGCGGGTCGTCCGCGTTCAGCACGGCCCACCCGTCCGGCCGGGTGATCCGCGTGACGGTCGCCTTCACCTCCGAGAGCTGGTCGATCGTCTGGATGCCGTGGAGACCCAGGTGGTCCTCGGACACGTTGGTCACGACGGCGACGTCGTTGTGGAGCACGCCGATCCCGCGGAGCAGGATGCCGCCGCGCGCGGTCTCCAGGACGGCGACGTCGGGGCGTTCGGCCAAGGCCCGGGCCGCGCCACCGAACCCCGAGTAGTCGCCCTCCTCGATCAGGTCGCCGTCGCCCCGGTACACACCGTCGGTGGACGAGTACGCGACGCGCTTGCCCGCCGAGCGCACGAGGTGCGCGAGGAGCCGGACGGTGGTGGTCTTGCCGTTCGTGCCCGTGACCGAGACCACCGGGATCTCGGGCTCGGGGACGTCGGGTTCGTCGCCTGGTTCGGCGGCCACGACCCGTTCGCCCGCCTCGGTGAGGAGCCGGTCGACCGAACGGCGACCGCCCACCTCGTGCAGGAGCGGCGCTACCTCGCGACCGAGCGCCTCGGCGGCGCCGCGATGGCGCCACGGGAACGCCACGACGACCTGGTCGGGTTCGGGACCGGGGCGGCTACGAACCGCGAGGCGCACGCCGCTCGCGACCGCGAGCCGCCATGTCAGGCGAGCGGCCAGCCTGGCGACCGTCCGCCGCCGCTGGTCCGAGCCCGGACGGCCTGGGCGTCCGGTCGCGCCCACGCGTTCGAGTACGGCGGCCAGGCGTTCCTCCGGGACGTCGAGCCAGCCCCCGACCGCGATCGTGAGCTTGACCGCGGGGCGAGGGAAGTACAGGTTCGGACCATCGAGCACCCGGAGCTCGACGAGGTCGGCGCGCGGTGGGGCCACGGGCGCGAGCTTAGTCAGCCGGGGTCGCCGGCGTGGTACCGGCGGAACGCGGGGACGCGCCACGCCACGAGGCCGGCGCCGGCGATGCACAGCAGCCCGCCGGAGACCACCGACACCGTCGGCGAGAAGGCCGCCGCGACCAGCCCGGCCTCCAGGTCACCCAGCCTCGGCCCGCCGGTCACCACCAGGATGTGGATGCCGAACAGCCGGCCGCGCAGATGCTCGGGGACGGTGACCTGCAGGATCGTGTTGCGGAACACGGCCGAGATCACGTCGGCCGCACCCGCGATCGCGAGGAATCCGAAGCCGAGCCACAGGTGCGCTCCCACCAACCCGAACGCCGCGATGCCGGCGCCCCACACGACGACCGCCCAGATCACCGCCAGTCCCTGATGGCGGATCCGGCCCACCCAGCCGCTCGTCGCCGCGCCCACGAACGCGCCCACGGCGGGCGCCGCGAACAGGAGCCCGGCCACCGTCGCGCCGCGATGGAACTGCATGAGCGCGAGCACCGGGAACAGCGCCCGGGGCATCCCGAACACCATCGCGATGATGTCGATCACGAACGTCGACTGCAGGACCTGACGGCCGCGCAGGAACGCGAACCCCTCCTTCACCGCGCGCCACCCGACCGTCGCTCGTTCTCCCTCGGATGGCGGCATCGGCCGGATCGAGATCGAGGCGAGCAGCAACAGGCCGATCGAGATCAGGTCGATCGCGTACGCCCACGAGAACCCGAACCCCGCGACGACGATCCCAGCAAGCGCGGGCCCGATCAGGCCGGCGCCGTTCCAGATGATCTGGTTGAGCGCCGCAGCGGCCGGCAACTGGCCCTTGTCCAGGAGCCGGGGGGTCATCGCGCTGCGGGTGGGGCTGTCGATCGCGCTTGTCGCGGCGATCCCGGCCACGGCCACGTAGATCAGGGCGAGCGGCGGATCGCCGTGCACGGCCCCGGCGAACAGGAGGCCTGAGGACCCGAGGTACCCGACCTGTGCGGTGATCAGGATATTCCGCCGGTCGAAGGCGTCCAGGAAGGTGCCGCCCGCAAGGGTTCCGACCACGAGCGCGAGGAACCCGACGAGCCCGATCAGCCCGACGGCGACCGTCGAACGGGTCAGGCTGTACACCTGCAGGAACGTCGCGACGATCGTGAACTGCGAGCCGAACGTCGACGCGAGCAGCCCGAGCCACAGCCGCCGGAAGTCGCGCGACGCCCGGAGCGGCGTGACGTCGACCGCGATCCGCCGTAGGAGCGAGCGCTCGGCGTCGACCTTGGAGGGGAAGACCTCCTCGCCCGTCTGCTCGTCTCCCTCGGGTCTCTGGCTGTCGTGGCCCGCCACATCGCCGACGGTAGCAGTCGATCGTCCTTCGACGATGGAACCCCGCGACGCGAAATGGAGTCAGGTCGATGGAGCCGAAGGCGGACCGATGCGTCGATGACTCGTCGTGATGCTCGCGGCCGCGTCGTGGATCGGGCGTGCCCCGACGCCGGCCTTCGCAGGCGGCGCATCCACGTCGCCCAAACCCCCGACCTACGTGGCGTTCGACGTCTTCGCCCTGGTCGTGTGCCTTGTGCTCGTTGTCCCCGTGTGCTCGGCGATCAGCGCTGCTCGGTGCCCGCTAGCCACCGATCGCGTCGTCGAGAGTCTGGAGCCCCTCGTCCAACAATCCCTCGTCGATCGTGAGCGGGGGCAGGAGCCGGATGACGTTGTCGTAGGTCCCCGCCTTCAGGATCACGACACCCTCCTCGAGGCACCGCTTCACGATCGCCGTGCCCTCCGGCCCGCCGAGCGGCTCCTTGGTCTCGCGGTCGGAGACGAGCTCGATCGCCGTCATCATCCCGCGCCCACGGACCTCGCCGATCACCTCGTGGCGGTCCTGCATCTCGCGCAGCCGCCCCATGATCATCTCGCCGAGCGTGCGCGAGCGTTCGAGCAGGTTCTCCTTCTCGATCTGATCGAGGACCGCGAGCGCCGCCGCGGCGGCGACGGGGTTGCCACCGTACGTTCCACCGAGCCCGCCGATGTGGACGGAATCCATGACGTCGGATCGGCCCGTGACCGCGCTGATCGGCAGGCCGCCGCCGAGCGACTTCGCGCTCGTGATGAGGTCGGGCACGACGCCCTCGTCCTCGATCGCGAACCAGCGGCCGGCGCGGCCCATGCCGCTCTGGATCTCGTCGGCGATGAACACGATCCCGTGCTCCGAGCAGAACTCGGCGAGGCCCTTCACGAACCCCGGCGCCGGCACGATGAACCCGCCCTCGCCCTGGATCGGCTCGAGGATCACCGCGGCGACGTTCTCCTCGCCGATGTGCTTGTGGATCTCCTCGCGCGCGTAGTGGAGCGCCTCCTCGGCGCAGCCCTCGGGTCCGCCCGGCCAGCGGTACGGGTAGGCGAACGGCAGCCGGTAGATCTCGGGCGCGAACGGGCCCATCCCCTGCTTGTAGGGCATGACCTTGGCCGTGAGCGACATCGCGAGCAGGGTTCGGCCGTGGAACGCGTGGTCGAACGTCACGATCGCCTGGCGCCCGGTCGCCCTGCGGGCGATCTTCACCGCGTTCTCGACGGCCTCGGCGCCCGAGTTCGCGAACATCGTCTTCTTCTCGAAGTCGCCAGGCGCGATCGCGTTCAGCCGCTCGGCCAGCTCGATGTAGGGCTCGTTCGCGGTGACGTGGAAGCACGTGTGCGTGTCGAGCTCGAGCTGCCGCTGCGCCGCCGCGACCACCTCGGGTGAGGTGTGGCCAACGTTGAGCACGGCGATCCCGGTGGCGAAGTCGATCAGGCGGTTGCCGTCGACGTCCTCGATGATCGCGCCCGATGCCCGGGCGGTGACGATCGGATGGGTGTTGAACACGCCCTGCGGGACGGCCTTCGAGCGGCGCTCGAACCACTCGCGCGACCTCGGCCCTGGGATCTCCGTGACGACCTTGCGTTCCTGCGGGATGTCCACGTGCCGGCGCCTCCTCGTGAGTGTGGCGTCAGTTTCCCACGCTACCCGGAGTCGGAGCGAGCCCGCTTACCGGCGCGAGCCTCCCACGTGCGCGGGCTCGCCCACGACGTGCGGCAGGCCCCGGCGCGTGAGAGCTCCCGGATCCGAAAGGCGAGGGGTTCGCCGGCGAGCGTCTGGTTGGCGACGACCGGGTAATGGCGCATCGGCACCACCTCCAGACCTTCCACGCCACGACGAAGGGTCGCTCAGAGAACCCGTCGACCTCGGCGGGACCCGATGCGCGCTTTTTCGGCATACTTTGGCCTGGAGGCTCCCGGACCCGTGCGGGTCGGGGACGGAAGGGGAGGTCCACATGGCAACCGCAACGAAGACGTGGCAGATGTACATCGGCGGCGCCTGGGTCGACTCCTCGGGGGGCGAGGCGGAGCCGAACATCGATCCCTCGACCGAGAGCGTGGCCGACGAGGTCCAGATCGGCACCCGGGACGACGCGGACCGCGCCGTCGAGGGGGCGCAGAAGGCCTTCGACGAGGTGTGGTTCGACACCCCGCCGAAGGAGCGCTCGGCGATGCTGTTCAAGCTCGCGGACGCGATCGATGCGGACGCGGAGAACCTCGCCACGCTGGAGGCGCGGGACGTCGGCAAGCCGATCTCGGTCTCGAGCGCCGACATCCCGTTCATCAGCGACAACCTGCGCTTCTTCGCGGGCGCCGCGCGCCACCTGGAGGGCAAGTCCGCGGGCGAGTACGAGAAGGGCTTCACGAGCATGATCCGCCGCGAGCCGCTCGGGGTGACCGTGGGCATCTGCCCGTGGAACTACCCGCTGATGATGGCGATCTGGAAGATCGGTCCCGCCCTCGCGGCGGGCAACACCTCGATCATCAAGCCGGCCGAGCTCACGCCGAGGACCACGTTGCGGCTGGCCGAGCTCTCGCAGGACATCCTGCCGCCCGGAGTGTTCAACGTGGTCACCGGGCATGGGTCCGAGATCGGCGACCAGCTCGTGAAGCACCCGCTCGTGCGCCTCGTCTCGGTCACGGGCGACACGGCGACGGGCAAGATCATCGCGTCGAACGCGGGTTCGTCCAACGTGAAGCGGGTGCACCTGGAGCTCGGTGGCAAGGCGCCGGTCGTCGTGTTCGACGACGCGAACCTCGAGAGCCTGATCGAGACGTTGAAGTTCGCGGGGTACACGAACACCGGTCAGGACTGCACCGCCTCCTGCCGCGTCGTCGCCGGCCCGGGGATTTACGAGGACCTCCTGTCCGAGCTCGTGCCGGCCGTCGAGTCCATCAAGGTCGGTGACCTGGACGACGGGGAGGTCGAGATGGGACCGCTCGTCTCGAGCGGCCAGCGCGAGAGCGTGGCCGGGTTCGTCGACCGCGCACAGAACGCCGGGGGCAAGGTCCTCACCGGTGGCGAGAAGATGGACCGCGCCGGCTTCTACTACAAACCCACGGTCGTGGCCGACGTAGCCCAGGACTCCGAGATCGTGCAGAAGGAGGTGTTCGGCCCGGTCGTCACCGTGCAGCGTTTCGGCGACGAGGACGAGGCCGTCAACTGGGCCAACGACGTCGTCTACGGGCTCGCGTCCTCCGTGTGGACACGCGACGCGGGCCGCGCGATGCGGGTGGCTCGACGCCTCCAATACGGGGCCGTGTGGGTGAACACGCACTTCATGATCACCGCCGAGATGCCGCACGGCGGCTACAAGGAGAGCGGGTACGGCAAGGACATGTCCATGTACTCGCTGGAGGACTACACGCAGATCAAGCACGTGATGTGGGCCCTCGACTGACCGCGCGAGCGGTCGGCGAAACGTGTGAACGGAAGGAAGTGAGCCGACGATGAGCGTTCGACCTTTCCAAGTGAACGGGGAGTGGCGAACGGGCGAGGGGACCTTCGAGGTTCGCAGCCCCTACGACGACAGCGTGGTGGCCGAGATCGGCGTGCCGACCGCCGAGGACGTGGAGGAGGCGGTCGCGACCGCCGCGGAGACGTTCGAGGTGTCGAAGAACCTCCCCGTGCACGCGCGCGCGGAGGCGCTCGACCACATCTCGCGCCGGCTGGGCGAATCGATCGATCAGAACGCAGAGCTGATCGCGCGGGAGGGCGGGAAGCCGCTCAAGTGGGCGAAGGTGGAGGCGACCCGGGCGGTCTCGACGTTCCGCTGGGCCAGCGAGGTCCTTCGCCGCGGGGACGACGAGCTGATCCGACTGGACACCGAGGCCTCGCTCGGCTCGCGCGTGGGGTTGATCCGGCGGTTCCCCTACGGGCCCGTCCTCGGGATCACGCCGTTCAACTTCCCCCTCAACCTGGTGGCGCACAAGGTGGCGCCCTCGCTCGCGGTCGGCGCGCCGATCGTCGTGAAGCCGGCCTCGTCCACCCCGCTCGGGTCGCTTCGCCTGGCGGAGCTGTTCGACGAGACGGACCTGCCGCACGGGATGTTCCAGGTGCTGCCCGTGTCCTCGAAGGTCGCCGACGGGATGGCCCGGGACGAGCGGTTCCGCAAGATCTCGTTCACCGGCTCCAGCGACATCGGCTGGTACCTGAAGGGTCTGGATACGAAGAAGCGGGTCACGCTCGAGCTCGGCGGGAACGCGGGCGTGATCGTCCATTCGGACGCCGACCTGGACCTGGCGGCGCAGCGGGTCGCGTTCGGCGGCTACTACCAGGCGGGGCAGAGCTGCATCAGCGTGCAGCGGGTTCTGGTTCAGTCCGAGGTGTACGACGACTTCGCGGCGCGCCTCGTGAAGCAGATCGAGAGCCTGAAGGTGGGCGACCCGATGGATCCGACCGTCGATGTCGGCCCGGTGATCCAGCGGAGCGAGGTCGGGCGGATCGACTCGTGGGTGCAGGAGGCGGTCTCGCAGGGGGCGACCGTGCTCACCGGCGGGAAGGCGGAGGAGCCCTTCTACCTCCCGACGCTGATCGGCGACGTCCGGCCAGAGATGAAGGTCTGCCGCGAGGAGATCTTCGGCCCGGTGGTCACGATCAGCCCGTACCAGACCTTCGATGACGCGATCGCCACGGTGAACGACTCGCGCTACGGGCTGCAGGCGGGCGTCTTCACCAACGACATCAACCGCGCGTTCCAGGCCCATCGTGACATCGACGTCGGCGGCGTGATCGTGAACGACGTCTCGGCGTTCCGGGCCGACCAGATGCCGTACGGCGGTTCGAAGGACTCCGGGTTCGGACGCGAGGGCCTGCGGTACGCGATGGAGGAGATGACCGAGCCACGGATCATGGTCCTGTCGCACGTCCCGCTGTAGCGTCTACCAGGGCAAATAGGCCTGTTTGCGTCTTCGGGTTGACTCTGGGTTGCGCCCGGGTACGGCGGGCCACGCTGGGCGTTCCCGGGATACGTACGCCCTTCGATCTAGGACAGCGCAGCACCCGAAATCGCCGGATAGACGATGGTCCCGCCGGTCACTCCAGCCGATGATGCTTCCGTGGAGACAACCCGAGCTTTCCCCGGAGAACCGTTGCATCGTAGGCGGCCTCGGCGCGCTCGCGCGAATGGTCAGCGCGGTGCCGTCGCCGTCGAGTTCGCGCTCATCTTCCCGATCCTGGTCCTGCTGGTGCTCGGCATCATCGAGTTCGGAACGGGCTTCCACGCTTGGGATGCGACGCAGAACGGCGCGCGGGAGGGCGCACGGCTCGCCGCCGTCGACGCGAACACATCGGAGATCACCCAGCGCGTGCGGGGCACGACGAGCTTCCTGAACCAGTCGGACCTGACGGTCACGATCCAGTGCCAGCGCAATGGCGGCCCCTTCTCCGCCTGTTCCAACAATCCGGGCCAATGGGTCGAGGGCGACATCGTCCGGGTGGCCGTCGAGTACCACTACGACTACATCACCCCCCTGCCGAGGTTCGTCGGCATGGGCCCGGACATGCGCATGCGATCCGTCGCCGAGGCGAGATTCGAGGGCGTGTGATCCGCCGTCGCCTGCGCCAGCTGCGTGCCGATCAGCGGGGGGCCGTCGCGGTCATCGTCGGCCTGCTGATGGTCGTACTCCTCGGATCCGCCGCCACGGTCTTCGACCTGGCGCGGCTCCGCCACGAACGCCACATGATCCAGGCGGCCGTCGACCTCGGCTCGCTCGCCGGTGCCAGCTTCCTCCCGGTGCACAACTCGACTGAGGCTTCGGCCGCGGAGAGCATGGCCCGCGCGATCGCGGTGAAGAACGACCCCGCCCTCGGATCCGGCGGGCTGGTGATCGAATTCGGGTGCGTGGTCACGACGCCCGTGAGCCCCGGCTTCACCGTCGGCTGCGGACCCGCATCCGGGTCGTGGTCGGGCGGATGGATCCAGCGAGGCGACAAGGCGTTCCACCTGTGCAATCCGTACGGCGGCGATCTGTGCAACAGCATCCGGCTGAGCGCCTCGGGGACGGTCCAGTACTGGTTCGCCCCCATCCTCGGGTTCACCTCGGGGAACACGCAAGCCCTGCGGGCCACCGCCTGCCGCGGCAATTGCGGGGAGATCTCCACGAAGCTCGACGTCGTGTTCGTGATCGACCGGACGGGCAGCATGTCCCCCGCCGACATCGCCAACGTCAAGGACGCGATCGTCGACACCAGCGCCGCCGAGGACTCCGTCCTGGAGTTCTACGACCCGCACATGGTCTCGATCGGCTTCGTGGCGCTTCCGTACCAGAGCCCGACGGACCCGTGCGCGGTCGACCTTCACCAGAACTACCCCGCCCCGGTCCCGGCCAACCAGTCGAAGTGGCAGGTCGCCGGGTTCTCCAACGACTATCGGCTCAGCAACGGCGCGATCAACACGTCGAGCACGCTCGTGCAGCGGCTCCAGTGTTTTCACCGGGCCCCCAACAATGCCCTGTCCTATCCTCCGGCGAGTGGCTCCGGGTCGCACACCAACCACGGAGACCCGATCGCGGCCGCCCAGTACCTCCTGTCGACGGCGGGACGCCCGGACGCCGACAACGTCATCATCTTCTTCGCCGACGGCCAGGCGAACCAGCCCACCAGCACGGGGCATCCCTGCCAGTACGCGAACGATGCCGCGACGAGCGCGAAGCTCGCCGGGACCGCGATCTACTCCCTCGGCTACGGCGTGGACGGGACGAGGTGCTCGGCCGACCACTCGGGTCCCTTCGTCAACCGCGTCGACACGTACTTCCTCGCTTCGACATCGGGCATCGCCCCCGACCAGGGGGCCTCGGACAGCCTCACCGGTGGATGCGCGGCGACCGAGAACACGGACCAGGACTACTACTTCTGCGAGGGCCGGGGCGAGGACCTGGACGCGGTGTTCCGACAGATCGCGAGCCAGGTGGCCCAGCGCAGTCGGTTGCTGAACTTCTAGATCCACTCGGACCAAAGCCCTTCAGGTCCGGCCGGCCGCCGGTGCCTCCGTAGTTGACGGGACCTCGGCCCAGCATGACACTCCAGGCACAGATGGACAGGGGTGGCACGGAGCGTTTCCGCAGGTCAGGCACGGTATCCGGTGGTCCTGTCCCACGTCCCGCTCCGAGCGTGACCGGTTGAGCCGGATCGCGGTCCTCGGCGCGGGCGCGATGGGGAGCGCCGCCGCGATGTTGCTCGCCCGACACGACGACGTCGACCTGCTCGTGCTCGATGTCGACGCGGGACGCGCCGCACGGGTCGCGGAGCGCGCAGGTGCCGAGGGCCGGGGGCTCGACGCCCACGCAGGGGGGCTCGCCTCGGTGTTGGAGGGCGTGGCGGCCGTTGCCGCCTGCCTGCCCTACCGGTTGAACCTCGAGGTCATGGAGGCCGCGCTGGCGGCCGGGTGCCACTACGCGGACCTCGGGGGGCTGTACCACGTCACCCTGAAACAGTGGGAGCTCGACCCCAGGTTCCGCGAGGCGGGACTGTCCGCCGTGATGGGGATCGGGTCGGCCCCCGGCATCACGAACGTCCTCGCGCGCTTGGGCGCCGACCGGCTCGACGAGGGTTCGGTCCGGTCGATCGACCTGGTGAACGGGGCCATCGACCTGTCCGAGGGCGGCGGCGGGTTCGGCGTCCCCTACTCCGCGGAGACGATCCTGGACGAGTTCACCCTGCCGGCGATCGTGTTCGAGGACGGGCGGCTGCGCGAGGTGGAGGCCGGGTCGGGCGTGATCGACTGGGCGTTCCCCGAGCCGGTCGGCACGCAGCCGGCGATGTACACGTTGCACTCGGAGCCGGCCACGCTTCCCCGGACCATCCCCGGGGTCCGCGACGTGCGTTGGCGGCTCGCGCTTCCGAGACCGGTCCACGAGGGGTTCGTCTTCCTCGTGCGGGCGGGCCTCGCGTCGCGGGACCCCGTCATGACCTCGAGCGGTCCGGTCGTCCCGCGAGAGGCCCTCGCCGCGGTCCTGAACCGTCTCTCGGCCGCCGACGGCGAGCCGTCGGATCGCGAGGTGATCGACGTCCGGGTCGCGGGCAGCTCGGACGGCGCGCCGGCGACGTACCGTTCGCTTGCGAGCTTCGAGCCGTCCCCCGAGGGCCTGTCGGCGGGGGCGTTCGGGACCGCGATCCCGATCGCGACGACGGCGCGCTGGCTGGCCGAGGGCCGCGTGCCCCCCGGCGTCCACCCGCCGGAGACGGCGTTCGACCCCGCCGCGTTCGTCGCGGACCTCGAGCGCGAGGGCGTCGGGTTCGCGGGCGAGCTGCTCGTCTGACGCAGCCTGACCGGTCCGTGGGCCGTACCCTGGGTGTCGATGGGCACCCTGGCGTTGATCCTGCTCCCCGCGTGCGCGTTCGTCGCGGCGGTCGCCCTCGTGCTCGCCTATCGACGGGGACGAGCGCTCGAACCCGAACGTCCGTGGTGGGGGACGCCGGGCGTGTGGATCGCGCTTTCGATGGTGTTCGTGCTCGTCGGGGTGTTCGCGTTCCCCCGGCTGCTCGGGTTCACGTTCCTGTTCTTCCCCTTCGTCGTGATGCGCACCGTCGGGCGGGGGCGTCGGGACCGACGGCGCTAGCCCGGCCGACCGTCCACCGAGAGCAGGGTCCGCACCGCGAACGCACCGACCGTCTCCGCGACCGCCCTCTCGCGGCGCCACAGGAAGTGATCGGTGCCCGGCACGATGACGACCTCCGCGTTCGGCATCGTCCGGGCCTGCGCCTCCAGCCGCGGCCGAGGGCAGTAGACGTCCCACTCGCCCGCGAGCAGCAGGGTGGGACGCGTGAACGCCCCGAGCTCGGACGGTCCGGGCGTCGGGGGGATCTCGACGTCGGCCGGCTCGAGCGGCAGCCCGATGAGCGCGAGCGCACCCACCCGATCGTCGGTCAGGGCCTCACGCAGCGCGACGTTGGCCCCGAACGACCACCCGCACACGAGGGTGGGTCCCGCGGCCTCCTCGCGCACCCGGCCGATGGCCGCATCGACGTCCTTGGTCTCGGCGTGACCCGCCCCGTGGGTGCCGGCGCTCCGCATCGTCCCCCGGAAGTTGAAGGCGAGGACGACGAACCCCCGTGACGCGAGGTCGTTGCGCAGCGCCCAGAGGATCGGATGGTCCTTGGTCCCGCCGTGACGTGGGTGCGCGTGGCAGATCACGGCAGAGCCGGCCGGCGGCGCCTCGGGAAGCCCGATCTCCCCCTCGAGCGACACGCCGTCCACCGTCCCGAAACGCACGGGTTCCATGCGTGGGACGATGCCAGCGTGGCGGCGCGTCGACAACCGAGCGGAACGGGGTTCGCGCTCCGCGACCCGTTGCCCTGGAAGGAGCTCGCTCCGATCGTGCGCGACGTCGAGCCCGCGGGCTACACGGCCGTGTTCCTCCCCGAGATCACTGGGCGCGACGCGCTCGTCACGCTCGGGATGTTCGCCGGCGAGACGCGCCGCCTGCTCCTGGGCACGGGCGTGCTCCCGATGCGCTCCCGGACCCCGCTGCTCACCGCGATGGGTGCGGCCACGGTGCACGAGCGCTCCGGGGGCCGGCTGATCCTCGGTCTCGGAACGGGCGAGGTCGGAAGGGGTGCGCTCGACGAGCTCCGGGAGACGGTGCGACGGGTCCGGGCCCTGCTCCGGGGTGAGACGCTCGAGGAGGAAGGCGACTCGACGACCCTCTCGCTGCCGCCGGGTCCCGAGGTCCCGATCTGGGTCTCCGCGCTCGGCCCGAAGGCGATGCGGCTCGGGGGCGAGATCGCCGACGGCGTCATCCTCAACTGGTGTCCACCGGAGCGGGTGTCGTTCGCCCGCGCGCGCATCGCCGAGGGAGCCGAAGAGGCGGAGCGAGACCCGGTTTCCGTCACCGTCGCGGTCTACGTCCGGGCGTGGGCGGGGCGCGACGAGGCCGAGGCGATGTCCGCGTTGCGCGCGATGGCGGGTCGATACGCTTCCTACCGGGCGTACCGGCGTCAGTTCGAGCAGGTGGGTCTCGGGCCCCAGGCGGCGGTCGCCGGGCAGGCGCACCGGGCAGGAAGATCCGAGGACGTGCCCGAGGTGCTGGTCCGGTCCGTCTGCGCCGTGGGCGAGGGGGCTCGGGATCGTCTCGACGCCTTCCGGGAGGCGGGGGCGGACCTGCCGATCGTCTACCCGGTCGCGACCGCGGACCCCGCGGCCTCGATCGAGGCCACCCTCCGCGCGCTCGCTCCGGCCTGAGGATCCCACGCACGACTTGCGCACGAGCCCGTGAGCCGTAGACTAGGTTTACAAGGTCGGCACCGTGGAAAAGGGGAAAACCCCGGGGAAGGCTGAGGGAAGGGGAACAGGCCATGACCTACACGATCTGCGAGCCGTGCATCGACATCAAGGACAAGGCCTGCGTGGACGAGTGCCCGGTCGACTGCATCTACGAGGGACCGCGGATGCTCTACATCCATCCCGACGAGTGCGTGGACTGCGGCGCGTGCGAGCCGGTGTGTCCGGTGACCGCGATCTTCTACGAGGACGACGTGCCGGCGGAATGGAAGCAGTTTACCCCGATCAACGCCGAGTGGTTCAACGAGAACATCAGCGGCATCGGCTCGCCCGGGGGAGCCGCCCAGGTGGGTCCGAGCAACGTGGACCATCCGGTGGTCGCAGGCTGGCCCACCGTCGGCTGACCGATCACGGACCGCTCGCGTCGGCTCCTCGCGTCAGGTGCCGCCGGATCGGTGCGCCTACGTGCCCTCGGAGACGGGTTCTGGTTCGGGCATCTCGCCCGGCGCACCCCAGGGGGTCTCGCCCCAACGAGACCGCGACTTGGCGGCCAGCTTCGACATGAGGGAGATCGCGGCGGGGTCCTCCGACCCCGGTCGCCACTCGACCACGCCGTCCGCCGCGGCGCGGTCCCACAGATCGCGACCCTTGTCGGTGCGGATGATGGTCAGCGTCCAGCCGTCGCTCTGCCCGAGCCCGCCGAACGAGATGTCGGCGTGCTCCGCGGCGAAGTCCGGGCACCGAAGGCATCCCGGACGCGTGAACTCGTGCGCCTGCTTCAGCGAGTACGTGACCTCCTCGCCGTCTTTCGTGTAGAAGAGCAGCTTGCCCTTCACGTTCACCCGGACGAGGTCGTCGAGCTCGAGCCCCAGCCGGTTCTGCGCGATCTCGACCATCAGGCCGTCGTAAGTGAAGCTCTTCGAGCACAGGAGCCCGAACGTCCAGTTGATCTTCTTCGCCCACTTGTTGACGCGCCGGGCCGTCATCGAACCCGTCACGCTCGCCTGGCACGACATCCCCACGAGCGCCACCTTCGACAGGCCCAGCTCGGCGGCCTTGATGAGCGCGAGCGGGTTCGCCGAGTAGGTGTACCTGGATCCGGCCGTCGCGAGCACCCCCTCCGCGTCCGTGACGACCGTGGGCTCGGCGTCCCACTCGCGTTCGTCCGAGAGCTTTGAGGTGAGGGCTCCGTCGATCTCGCCCGTGCGCAGGCCCCAGATCAACAGCGCCGAGACGACGCCGCCGTCCTGGCCCTGCATGAGTGCCTCGGGCATCGTGGAGCGCGCCAGGACGATGTCCTGATACTGGCCGATCACGTCCTCGGGCTTGCGGGTCTGGCCGAACAGGAGCTGGTCGATCTCGGACTCCCATTCGCGGAAGCGAGGGCAGGCAAGGGTGCAGAGCGAACACCCTCGGTCGCCGTGGACGCACGCGTCCGGACCGTCCTCTTGCAGCTGGACGGGCTCGTCGTCCTGGTAGCCGAGGACGTGGAACGGACACGCCACGATGCACGCCGTGCACCCGGTGCACAGCCCCGTGAGCACGACCTCGTTGTAGAGGTCCCGCCACTGCGTCTTGTCCGCGCTCGTCGGCATCCGGGCGAAGTATAGGAGCAGGCGCGCGAAAGCCCGACGGTCGTGGGCCCCAGCGTTTTCGGGGCTCGTGGGCTAGGCTGGCCGCCGAACATCCGATGACGGAGGTGGAGGATGACGAAGGCGAGGTGGGTCCGGCTCGTCGCCGGGCTCTTCGTGCTCTCGCTCGTCGTGGCCGCGTGCAGCAGCGACGACGGCGGCGGCGGCACGACCGGCACGACCGGCGGCGCGACCGGCACCACCGCGGAGACCGGTTCGAGCGGCGGCGGGACGACCATCACGATCGCCGGGTTCGCGTTCGACCCGAGCACGATCACGGTGTCGGGTCCGACCGAGGTCACGATCACCAACAACGACAGCACCACCCACACGTTCACGCTGGACGACGGCAGCGTTGACCAAACGATGGATCCCGGCGCGACCGAGACCGTCACCGTGGACGTCTCGGCCTCCACGGGTTTCCATTGCAAGATCCACGCGCAGATGACGGGACAGATCGAGGTCTCGTAGGCGGATCCGCGTCAGACGGAGAACGAGTCGCCGCAGGCGCACTCGTGCTTCGCACGCGGGTTGAGCATCCTGAGGCCGCCACCCAGGAGCGCGTCGTTGAAGTCGAGGGTCGAGCCCTCGACGATCGGCGCGCTCCGGCGGTCCACCAGCACCCGAACGCCCTCCGCCGCGGGGATCACCTGGTCGTCCTGCTCGGCGGCGTCGGCGAAGGACAGCTCGTAGGAGAAGCCCGAGCACCCGCCGGCGACCACCCGGACGCGGAGCACCGGCTCGGACCGTCCCTCCTTGGCGGCGAGCTGCCGGATCTTGCCGGCGGCCCGATCCGTCACCGTGATCACCGTTGCGGTCTGTTCCACCCCACCAGGATACCCTCCGCCTGCGTCACGAACGCTTGGCGAGGCCGAACACCGGCCGTCGCCCCGCCGCAACGTTCCATCACGAACCATCGAGGAACCGCGTGAACACCCGTGCGTAGACGCGCGCCGCCGTCACGAGCTGGGCGATCTCGACCGATTCGTTCGCGGTGTGCGCGACCCCGAGGGAGCCCGGGCCCAGGATGATCGTGGGGATGCTCCGCTCGTTCAGGTAGAAGCGGGCGTCGGTGATGCCCGTGAACCCGGTGTCGAGCGGCGCACGCCCGGTCTCCTGCCGCACGGCGGTTCGGCAGAGGTCGGCGATGGCCGGGTCCCCGCTGACCTCGGCTGCGTCGGTCCACAGCTGGATCTCGAACGACAGGTCGACCTCCGGGTGCTCGGTGCGGATCGCGTCCGCGAGGCGTTCGAAGGGCTCGAGCACCTGCTCGGGCTCCGTCTCGCCCGGGATGATCCGGCGGTCGATCTCGATGACGCAGCGGTCGGCCACGACGTTGGGAGCGCTCCCTCCCTGGATCATCGCCGCGTTCACCGTGGGCCGCCCGACGAGCGGATGTTCGAGCTCGGGCAGGACCTCCTCGATCCGGAGCAGGAACCGCGCCATCGAGGTGATCGCGCTCACGCCGAGGTGCGGGGTCGATCCGTGCGCCGCCCTGCCGCGAGCGGTGGCGGTGATCCACGCCCCGCCGCGTTCGGCGAGGGCGAGGTTCAGGTCCGTCGCCTCGCCCACGATGGCCGCGTCCTGGTCCAGGTAGCCGCGTTCGGACAGGACCCTGGTCCCGTGCAGGCCGGCGAGCTCCTCGTCGGCGGCGAGGTGGAGATCGAGCCGGCCCGCGAGCTCGACGCCGGAGCGACGGATCGCCGAGACCGCGGCCATGGCGCTCGCGATGCCGCCCTTCATGTCCGCCGCGCCCCGCCCGATCAGCTCGCCGTCGACGACCTCGGCGGCGAACGGTGGATGCCGCCACGCCGAGGGGTCGCCGGCGGGGACGACGTCGAGGTGGCCGTTCCACGCGAGCGCCGGCCGGTCCCTGTTCCCGAACCGTGCGACGACGCTGGGCCGTCCTTCCTCGCCGCGGACGATCTCGGGGCCACCGCCGAGGTCCTCCAGGATCTCCACCGCGACCGCGGCCACGGCGTCCTCGGTGCCGCCGGGGTTCTCGCTCGGGGTCGTGATGAGCCTGCGCGCGAACCGCAGGACCTCGTCCGGGTCCACCCGCTCGACGACGGCCGAAACGACCGCCTCCTCTACCATGGCGGCGAATGTACCGGAGCGACGTGCGCACGCGCCTGAGGGGCAGCCTCGATCCCCGCCCCTCGCCCACGGCGGGTCCGGGCGACCGGCTCGCCGCGGTGCTGCTGCCGCTGGTGGAAGACGACCGGCTCGTCCTCACCCGGCGGACCGAACACCTCTCGAGGCATCCGGGGGAGATCTCGTTCCCGGGCGGTCTCGCGCACGAGGAGGACGCCGACCTGGCCGCGACGGCGTTGCGCGAGACGCAGGAGGAGCTCGGGCTGCCGCCCGAGGAGGTCGAGGTGCTCGGCGCGCTCGCGCCGGTGCACACGTTCGTCTCGGCGATCCTGATCGTGCCGTTCGTCGGCGTGGTCTCGGGGAACCCGGTGTTCGAGCCCAGCGAGGCCGAGATCGCGCAGGTGCTCGCCTACCCGCTCGACGAGCTCTCGGCGGCCGAGACCACGGTGGAGTGGCCGCGCGACGGGCACGTGTATCGGGGGTTCGCGTACTCGATGCGCGACGGGAACACGATCTGGGGCGCGACGGCCGGCATCCTGCACCAGCTGATCGAGAGGCTCGGGAGCGCTCGGTGACCGGCGACGAGGAGGTGTACATGCCGAGCGACGACGAGCTCCGCTCGATCCTGGGCGAGGCGCGCACGATCGCCGTCGTCGGACTGTCCTCGAACCCCGAACGACCGTCGAACGAGGTCGCCGAGTTCCTGCAGTCGAGGGGTTACCGGATCGTCCCCGTCAACCCGAACGAAACCGAGGTACTCGGCGAGCGGGCCTACGCCTCGCTGCCCGACGTGCCCGAGGAGATCCGGATCGACGTCGTCGACGTCTTCCGCCGCACCGAGCACACGCCCGAGGTCGCCGAGCAGGCGGTCGCCCGCGGCGCGAAGGTGCTCTGGCTGCAGGAGGGCATCGCGAACGACGACGCGCGCAGGATCGGCGAGGACGCGGGCCTCACCGTGATCATGGGCGTATGCATCAAGAAACAGCAGCAACGTCTGGAGGGGAGGTTCGGGGGCGTAGTCGAGCCGGAGGCGAGCGAAGCCCCCGAGAGCAAGGAGGGATCCTGATGCAGAAGTGGGAGTACTTCGTGGCACCGCTGCTCGAACACAACCCGGCCGAGATCCTGAACACGTTCGGCGACGACGGCTGGGAGCTCGTGTCCGTCGCGCAGATCCAGAACCCGATGGGTGGCCAATCGCTCGTCGCCTACATGAAACGCCCGAAGGCCTAGCGCCGAAGCAAGCGGCTCCGCATGAGGAGCAACCCGCCGATGATCACGCCGGCGATCAGCAGCCCACCGACCGTCACGAGCCCGCTCTGCGGCTCCGGTTCGGGCGACACGGTGGCCGAGGGGCGCTCGAGCGCGCCGGTGCTCCGATAGAGCGCGGTCGGCGTGACGACCCACAGTGAGCCGTCCGCGGCGAGTTCGAGGTCGGTGATCCCCCCGTCGAACCTCGCAACGATCCCCTCACCGGGGCCGGGCAGCGGCATCGAGTGGAGGTTGCCGCCGTAGCCCTCGCCGAAGAACAGGACACCATCGGATACGGCGCACCCCGTCGGGACGATGGTGTCCGGGAAGTCGAGGACCGGATCCGCGTAGTCGGGCTCGCCACCCGGCCCCAGCTGTTCGGGCCACCCATAGTTCGCGCCCGGTTCGATCAGGTTGATCTCGTCGTCGCCGGTCGGCCCGTTCTCGGTCTCCCACAGATCACCAGTCTCGGGGTCGAAGCACAGGCCGAACGAGTTCCGGATCCCGAGCGCGAACGTCGGGTTGTCGGGTCCCAACGGGTTGTCCGCGGGGATCGAGCCGTCGGGGTTCAGGCGGAGGATGCGACCGCCGATGCCGCTCGGATCCTGCGAGCGGCTCCCGTCGTGCCCGTCGCCGACCGAGACGTAGAGCTTTCCGTCGGGTCCGAACGCGAGGTCGCCGCCGTTGTGCCATCCGGCGGTGGCCGGCAGCAGGTCGAGCAGAGGCTGGACTTCGGTCCCGCGGTCGCCGTCGGCCCTGATCCGCACGAGGTGGTTCCGTACGTCCGTGCCCGTGAAGTAGGCGTACACCCATGGCTCGTTCGGGAACGCGGGATCGACGGCGACACCGAGCAGGCCGGTCTCGTTGACCGTCACCTGGACCGGCAGCGTGGCGAACGGCTCGTCGAGGAGCTCGCCGTCGCGGACGATCCGGATCTCGCCGCGGTCCTTGTCGGCCACGAACATCGTGCCGTCGGGCGCGAACGCCATGTTCACCGCGAAGCCGAACCCGTCCACCTCGCGTTCGAACCCCTCCTGTGCTCGCGCGACCGAGGGTGCGATCAGGACCATGAGGGCCACGACCGGCAGCAGCCTGCGGATCACGGCCCCGAGTGTAGGAGGGGGCTTCGATTAGGGTGGCCGCGTGCTACGGCTGGACCACGTCGTGTACGCCGTCCTCGATCTCGATCAGGCCGCGGTCCGATTCCGCGAGGAGTTCGGGCTGGGTTCGACCGAGGGCGGGCGGCACGAGCGCTGGGGGACGGCGAACCGGATCGTGCCGCTGGGTGATCAGTACCTGGAGCTCGTTGCCGCGGTGGACGGGCCGATGGCCGCCGAGACCGCGTTCGGCAGGGGCGTGCTCGAACGCGCTGCGAGAGGAGGCGGCGGCTGGTTCACGATCGCCGCGGTCACGGACGGCCTCGACGCCGTCGCGTCGCGGCTCGGGCTCGAGGTCGGCTCGGGATCGAGGATGCGCCCGGACGGCCAGACCGTCCGCTGGCGGATGGCCGGGCTCGACGACCCCCGGCGCGAACCCTGGATGCCGTTCTTCCTCGCATGGGATGTCGCCGACGAGCTGCACCCCGGTCGCGCTCGAGCGGGCCACGGTGTTCGGGCCCAGGGGATCGCGTGGGTCGAGGTCGGCGGCGACGCCGAACGTTTGCGCGACTGGCTCGGCGACGAGGAGCTGCCGATCCGGGTGATCGGGGGGGAGCCGGGCCTCCGGCGGGTCGCGATCTCGACCGCCCACGGCGAGCTCGTGATCGAGTGAGCGAAGACAGAGGGGTCGCGGACAGCGACCCCTCTGCCGCTCGGTGTCAGTCCAGCGGCTGGAAGTAGTTCTCCTCCATGAACTCGGCGACGTTCTTGCCGAGTTCCTCCCCCTGCACGTCGGCGGTGCGGAAGTGCAGGCCCGCCCAGATGCGCGCCTCGATGATCTCCTTGAGAGGTTCGGAGAACCGGCCGAAGAAGCGCGTCTCGCCACCGAACTGGCTGCTCGTGACGCCGAACGAGACCTTGTCCTTGCCGAAGAACGACCGCAGCACGGTCAGGTGCGCGCCGTCGAGACACATGTGCCCCGATGGATGCTCTGGGTACGGGGCCGTGATGAGCGCCGTCCATGAGGTGTCAGGCTGCGTCTTGCGGTTGCCGTCCGCGTCCGCCCCGCGGATCGCCTGCCACGGCCGCCAGAAGTCGAAGTGGTACTTATCGTTCCAGCAGTTGATCGCCGCATCAGCGCCGGACAGGTTCAGCATCCCGAACAGGAGGGCGCTGTCATCGATGTCGACGCCGTAGCCTGGGTCCTCGACCAGGTCGCGGGCGACATCGTTCCACAGAAGGGCCGGGCCTCCGGCGCTCTGCCAGAACACGGCGTTGTGCGTCTGCTGGAGCGTGCGGGCCGAAGGGGTCCCCCCCGGGGTGCCGTTCCCCCCGAGCGCCTTGACCTCGTTGACGTCCTTCGCGTAATGGTTGCTGGCGAGCTCGTTCGGGCCGTCGGTGCGGAACTGCGAGGAGCTCGTCATGAGGAACGGCTTCACCCCGCCTACCCACGGCGTGGGGTCGAGGATCGGCATCTGGGTCGCGGCGTCCAACAACGGCTGCCAGTAACCGGCCCCGGTGCGCTGGTCCCACTGCGATGGGCCGAAGCGTCCGTCGCCTAGCCGTGCGACCCTCATCGCTGCGGCCGCGGCAAGCCCTGCCGCGATCCCGTCGGTCTTGGACTGGCCGTTCGGAATTGCTGCCAACGATGCGGCGTACGAACCGGAGATGGACGTCTGCAAGGCCGCCTCATTACCGAAGACGACCTGGAAGGGCGGGAATGGGACCGTATCCGGGACCCCAGCGATGATGTCGGACAGGACCGTGAAGGCTGCGGTCGCGACGGCCGCGTTCTTGGAGGCGGTCGACGGGAAGGTCGAGTGGAGCAAGTACGGCTCGAACCTCGGCTCGATCGCATTGACCGCGTCGTACACCGCGCCCTGCACCATCCCCATGTTGATCTGGAGTGCAGGCGCGGCTCCCCCTGCCAACGGAGGGAACTGGACGAGCGTGGAGGTCGCGATCCGGTTCCAGTTCGTCACCTCGTTGACCTGCGCGGCCGCGGGTGCGCTGGGCACGATGACCGCGGCAAGCGCGCCGAGCGCGAACACGACGGCCAGTGAGATCGACCGTTTCCGTCTCATGGTTCACCCTCCTCTCGACCCTCGCTCGAGGTCGAACCACTCGCAGGTGTGAGAGGACAGACTCGTCGTCTCCAGGAAGGGAATCCATTCGACATTCGTCATATCTTTCGAGGAGGACGCGGTCCGGCTCAGGTTGCCTAAGCCCTCGACACAAGGAGCTTCGACAACGCCGCCGTTCGGCTGCGAACGCCCAGCTTGGCGAAGATGTTCTCGAGGTGCTTGCGGACAGTCGTCGGCTGGATCCACAGCTCGCGCGCGATCTCGGCGTTGGACAGTCCGTCCTCGACGCATCGCATCACGTCGCGCTCGCGCGGGGTCAACATGCCCTCGCACGAGGGCCGCTTGCTGAGCAGCAGAGCCGAGCCGTCCCTCGTTGCCTCGACGACGAGCGTCGAGCCGTCGCCCGCGATCACGAGCGTCATGCATGCGCTCGCGTGCCAGTCGGCGATCCGTTCAGGGAGTTGGGCAACGGGCATCTGGAGGTCGTCCCTCCGGACCCGCCCCCTCGTGTCGGATGCGAACTCGATCCTCCTCGCGCCGTCCTGGAGGAGGGTCGCCTTCGCCTGAGCCCCGTCCATCGCGGACAGCGCCGCTCGCAGGCATCGGCGAACGGACGCGTGCTTCATCGACCCGTCGACGATCGACACGACCAAGACTGGACCTACGCGAAGCGAATCGGTCCTCGCCTCCCATGTCCCGTCTGTGACGATCTGCGTCGGGTTCATCGCGGTCTCCCGACCCGAGCCCTCTGGGCTATCCATCGAGCGTAAGCACGAATCCATCCTTCCTCGCCGGCACGTTCGAGCCCAGTTCCGGCATCACACAGCCGTGGTGACGACCGGCACCTGGAATGGAGGGGGCCCGAAGCGGCCCGCTCAGCCGAGTGCTTGCTCGAGATCGGCGACCAGGTCGTCCGGGTGCTCGATGCCCACCGAGAGCCGGATCAGCGTGTCGGGCACCTCGATCGGCGAGCCCGAGACGCTCGCGTGCGTCATCGGACCGGGCAGCTCGATCAGCGACTCGACGCCGCCGAGCGACTCCGCGAGGAAGAACAGCCTCGTGGACTCCGCCACGTGGATCGCCTCGTCTCGGGTGTCGACCTCGAAGCACACCATGCCGCCGAAGTCCCGCATCTGCCGGACCGCGACCTCGAACCCCGGATGGCCGGGGAGCCCGGGGTAATGCACACGGGTCACCCGAGGGTGACCCTGGAGGAACTCGGCGACCCGCTTCGCACCTCGGCAGTGGGCCTCCATCCGCAGGGCGAGCGTCTTCACGCCGCGGAGGGCGAGGTAGCAGTCCATCGGCCCCGGGACGGCGCCGACCGCGTTCACCAGGAACGTCAGGCGTTCGGCCAGCTCGTCGTCGCTCGTCACGAGGGCGCCGCCGATCAGGTCCGAGTGCCCGCCGAGGTACTTCGTCATCGAGTGCAACACGACGTCGGCCCCGAGCTCGAGCGGCCGCTGCAGGTACGGCGTCGCGAACGTGTTGTCGACGATGCATCGCGCGCCCGCCCGGTGCGCGAGGTCCGCCACGGCGGCGATGTCGATCACCTTCAGGAAGGGGTTGGTGGGGGACTCGACCCACACGAGCGCCGTGTTCTCCCGTACCACGGAACGGCACGCGACGAGGTCCGTCATGTCCACCGTGTCGAACGCGAGTCCCCACTGATCCATCACGCGGGCGAGCAGACGGTAGGTGCCGCCGTACACGTCGTCCGAGATCAGCACGTGGTCGCCGGGCTTCAGCGTCAGCAGCAGGGTGGTCGTCGCCCCGAGCCCGCTCGAGAAGCACAGGGCCTTCGAGCCCCCCTCGAGCGACGCGAGCACCTGCTGCAACGCCTCTCGGGTCGGGTTGCCGGCGCGCGCGTAGTCCCAGGCCCTCGGCTTGCCGACCGCCGGCTGCGCGTACGTCGAGGTCTGGAAGATCGGGACGTTGACCGAGCCGTACTCGGCTTCGGGGTCCTGGCCGACGTGGATCGCCCGCGTCTCGAACCGCATCGCGTCCTCGCTCACGGCGCCCGCCCGCTCATCGCATCTCCGGAGGGATCGCCCACTTCCGCCGCCTGAGCTCGTCGACCGCATCCTGCCCCAGCCGGGCGCGAGCCCACAGGGCCGACTTGCGCTTGGCGTCGTGCCCGGGCGCGAACTCGCGCCCGGTGAGCGAGGTGCACGCGGGATCCCCACAGGCGCAGGAGGCGAGTCCCGGTAGCGACGGCTGCTCGCGGGCGCGAGCGGGGGCGGCGGCACGGCGGTACGGGCGCGCGGGGAGGGTCGCGGCCGGCAGGACGATCTTGCCCTCTCTCGGATCGCCCGGGGCGCTGAACCGGCGTTCGAGCGCGAACAGCCCCGTGAGCGCCGCGAGGGCGGCGTCGACCTGATCGGTCGATCGGAGGGCCGCCGCGTCGACCGACTGGGCGCGCAGCACCGTCCGCCGCCATGCGTGGTGACTCATGCCCTTCGGCGGGAGGAACCCCGACAGCACCACCGCGGTCGCGTGCGGGAACACCTCGATCGCCGACCCCTTCACCGCACCGCTGCGGTATCGGGGGAACGCGTCCTCGATCACGCGGAACGCCTGGAAGCCGATCGTCATCCACTCGTAGAACGGGTGTTCGGCCATCTTCGGATCCGAGGGCGTGTTGAAACACTGGATGCCGAACCACCGGAGCTCGCGTTCCGTCAGCCGGGAGCGGCCGGAGGATGCCCAGGCGGGGGGCGCGTCGATCGCCACCACGTCGGGGCCGAAATCCGGGACGAGCTTGTGCAGGTCGTCCACGCCGACGTGCCGCGCGGTGTCCAGGACGGCCCGCTCCTGGTCGAGCAGCACGAGGTCGAGCCCCTTGCGAACCCCGACGTCGATCCCCAGAGAGCGCACGTCAGACGCGGGAACGGTGCGCGAGGAACTCGAGGAGGTCGCTGCGGGTCAGGACGCCGAGGACCTGCCCCGCCTTCTCGACCAGGACGGCGGGACCGTGCTGGAGCGTCTCGAACGCGAGCTCGATCGGAGCGTCGAACTCGACCAGGCCGATCGGCGGTCCCATGATCTCGGCCACGTCGGCCTGCAACGCGTCCGGGTCGCGGAAGATGCGGTCCAGGAGCGCGTTCTCGTGCACGGCGCCGACGAACTGCGCGACGTCGATCCCCTCCTCGCGGACGACGGGGGCCTGCGAGATGTTGAACTCGTGCAGGACGTCGATCGCCTGGCGGACCTTGTCGTGCGCGTTCACGGTCACGAGCGGTGGAACGTGCCCGTGCTTGCCGGACAGGACCTCCTCGACGCGCACGATCTCGGGACGCTCCATCAGGCCGTACTGCAGGAGCCACGTGTCCGAGTACGCCTTCGACAGGTAGTTGCGGCCCGTATCGGGGAGGATCACGACCATCGTGGTCTCGGCCGGGAGCTCGACGGCGACCGTGAGCGCCGCGACGACCGCCGTCCCGGATGACGAGCCCACAAGGATCCCCTCCTCCCGCGTGATCCGTCGCGCCATCCGGAATGCGTCCCGATCGGAGACCCGCACGTAGCGGTCCACGAGCGACGGGTCGAACGTCGTCGGCCAGAAGTCCTCGCCGATGCCCTCGGTCAGGTACGGGTGGACGTCGCCCGAGTAGATCGACCCCTCGGGATCGGCGCCGACGACGAGCAGGTCCGGCTTCTGCTCCTTCAGGTACCTGGCGGCCCCCGTGATCGTGCCGCCCGTTCCGATCCCCGCCACCAGCACGTCGACCGTCCCATCGGTCTGGCGCCAGATCTCGGGGCCGGTGGTCTCGTAGTGCGCGGCCGGGTTCTCGGGGTTGAAGTACTGGTTCGGCTGGTACGCGCCGGGGATCTCCTCCGCGAGGCGGTCGGCGACGCGGTAGTAGGACTCGGGAGACTCGGGGGGGACCGCGGTGGGGCAGATCACGACCTCGGCGCCGTACGCCCGCAGGAGCGAGATCTTCTCCTGGCTCATCTTGTCGGGCATCACGAAGATGCACCGGTACCCGCGGATCGCGGCGGCGATCGCGAGCCCGTGCCCCGTGTTGCCGGAGGTCGGTTCGACGATCGTGCCCCCCGGCTTCAGGTGGCCTTCTCGTTCGGCCGCCTCGATCATCCGCAGGCCGATGCGGTCCTTGACGCTCCCGCCGGGGTTGAGCATCTCGAGCTTGGCCAGGACGGCCGGCTGCACGCTCCGGGCAACCTTGTCGAGGCGGACGAGCGGCGTGTCGCCGACCGCGTCGAGCACCGTGTCGAGTACGTCCATCCTGTTCTGGCCACCCTCCGAGCCGCGCGTCGCCCCATCCTCCCACGAACGGCCTCACCCGATCCGCGAGGCACCGCCTCGAAGGTTCCGGGAGCTTCACCGGGACGCCCGACGTGCCGATGAGTGAGTGATGGGCACCGACGCGCTCCGGGCACCGTTCCACGGGCCGGCGGGGACCTCCCTGCTCGTCGTGGACGACGATGCGTTCATCGCCCGCCTGCTCGAGATCGAATGCTCGGCAGCCGGCTACGACGTCCGCACGGCGGGGAGCGGCGACCGCGCGCTCGAGCTCGCCCAGCAGCGATGCCCCGACCTCATCCTGGCCGACGTGATGATGCCGAACATGGACGGCTTCGAGCTGACACGGCGGCTGCGGATGGACGAACGCACCGCGGGCGCCAAGGTGATCCTGCTCACGGCCAGGGGCATGTCGGCCGACCGGTTGGAGGGGTTCGCGGTCGGCGCCGACGACTACGTGATCAAGCCGTTCGACACGCCCGAGCTCCTCGCGCGCATCGGCGAGGTCCTGGCGCGGCCGAGGACCACCGAGCAACCGGCCTGAGCCACCGCGAGCGTCCCGTCCTATCATCGCGAGCGTGAGCGCGCGCGAGATCCGAGCACCCCGCGGCACCGAGCTCTCGTGCCGGTCGTGGCCGCAGGAGGCCGCGATGCGCATGCTCATGAACAACCTCGATCCCGACGTCGCCGAGCGCCCCGAGGACCTCGTCGTCTACGGCGGGACGGGCAAGGCGGCGAGGTCGTGGGAGGCGTTCGACGCGATCGTGCGCACGCTCCGAACGCTCGCCGACGACGAGACGATGCTGGTGCAGTCGGGCAAGCCGGTCGGCGTCTTCCGGACGCACGAGATGGCGCCGCGCGTGCTGATCTCGAACTCGATGCTCGTGCCGAAGTGGGCGACGTGGGACACCTTCCGCGAGCTCGAGCACGCAGGGCTCACGATGTACGGGCAGATGACGGCGGGCTCCTGGATCTACATCGGGACCCAGGGGATCCTGCAGGGGACCTACGAGACGTTCGCCGAGGCTGCCACGCAGCGGTTCGGCGGCTCGCTCGCCGGGACCGTGACGCTCACCGGCGGGCTCGGCGGGATGGGAGGCGCGCAGCCGCTCGCCGTGACGATGAACGGGGGCGTCGCCCTGTGCGTCGAGATCGACCCGGCGCGGATCGAGCGCCGCATCAAGACGCGGTACCTCGACCGCGAGAGCGACGACCTCGACGAGGCGCTCCGGTGGGTGGACGAGGCGCGTGAGGCACGCGAGGCCGTCTCGATCGGGCTCGTCGGCAACTGCGCCGAGGTCCTGCCCGAGCTGCTCGCGCGCGGGTTCGCTCCGGATCTGGTGACCGACCAGACGAGCGCACACGACCCGCTCGGCGGGTACGTGCCGGCGGACCTGTCGCTCGAGGACGCCGAGCGGCTGCGCGACGACGATCCGGCCGGGTACGAGCGGCGTTCGTTCGGGTCGATGGCCCGGCACGTCGAGGCGATGGACGGCTTCCTCGACGCGGGTGCGGTGGTGTTCGACTACGGGAACAACCTGCGGGCCGGCGCCGAAACCGGCGGGCTCGCCCACGAGCGCGCCTACGCCTACCCGGGGTTCGTGCCGGCGTTCGTCAGGCCGATGTTCTGCGAGGGCAAGGGCCCGTTCCGCTGGGTTGCGCTCTCCGGCGACCCCGAGGACATCTCGAAGACCGACCGCGCGGTCGCCGAGCTCTTCCCGCAGAACGAGCGGCTGCACCGATGGCTCGAGATGGCCGAGGAGCGGGTCGCGTTCCAGGGGCTGCCGGCGCGGATCTGTTGGCTCGGCTACGGCGAGCGGGCGAAGGCCGGCCTGCGGTTCAACGAGATGGTCGCGAGCGGCGAGCTCTCGGCGCCGATCGTGATCGGGCGCGACCACCTCGACAGCGGCAGCGTCGCGAGCCCGTACCGCGAGACCGAGGCGATGAAGGACGGTTCGGACGCGATCGCGGACTGGCCGATCCTGAACGCGCTCGTGAACACGGCGGCCGGCGCGCACTGGGTGAGCGTGCACCACGGCGGCGGCGTCGGGATCGGGTACTCGATCCACGCGGGGATGGTCGTCGTGGCCGACGGGAGCGAGAACGCCGCAGCACGGCTCGAACGCGTCCTGACGACCGACCCGGGAACCGGCGTGATGCGGCACGCCGACGCGGGCTACGAGGAGGCGCTCGCGGTCGCGGCCGATCGCGGCGTTCGGCTGCCCTGGCGCGAGTAAGCGCTCTCTGCGAACGAGCGGGCGAGTAACGTTCCACGGGTGGCCGGCCTCAAGGAGCGTCTGGAGTCCTGTGAAGCTGATCTCCGCGCGCGCCTCGAGCCGGACGAGCAGGTGGTCGCCGTCGGAAGGTGCAAGGACGTCACCGATCGCGGAGGCGTGGATCAGGGAGGCGCCGGGTGGACGTTCGTGATGGTCACCGATCGCCACCTCCGGTGGGTTCCCGGCGTCTCACTGCGGTTCGAGACCGCCGTCGACCTCGATGACGTCACCGACGCGCTCGAGCAGTCCAGCGCACATCGCTACGCGATGACGATGCATCACGCCCCGGTCCGGGCGCTACGTCAGGTCCCGGCGCATCGGTTCATGACGTTCCGGTGGGGGAACGCGGTCGCCATCCGCACCTTGAGCACGACGAGGCTCGCCTTCAGCCGCCGGGACACGGAGGCGGCTCGCGCACTCCGAGAGCAGCTCGCTGGTCGCGGGATCGTCGCGAAGGCCGTCCCCGGCCCGCCGCGCCCGCCGAGGCGCGGCCGAACGTGCATTACCGGCGAGACGAGTCAGTGACGGCCGCCGTTGCCGCTCGCGCGGTCGGCGGCTTCGCGTGATCCGTAATCCGGGCTCGTCCGGTAGATCAGGAAGTCGACGCTAGCCCAGATCGTCTTCGAGAACGGCCAGAACAGCAGCGGCACGAGCGCCGCGATCGCGATCGACGCGACCGTGAGCGCCGGCACGTGCAGGTCGGGGAGATCCATGGCGAGCCACACCACGAGCACGACCAGCCACACCACCGCCGTGAACAGGTAGTTCAGCGTCATCGCGCCGAGGAACCCGCCCTCCTCGCGTTCGAGCCGCAGGCCACACCGGGGGCACCGCTCGCGGATCTTGAGCCAGCTCTTGAAGAGTCGGCCCGCGCCGCAGCGGGGACAGTGCTTGGTGGCTCCTCGGAGGAAGACCGTGAACCCCCCCGGCGTGCGAGCCTCCGAACCGGGATGACCCGGCGGGGTCTCGGCGCGCTCCGGCGTGGCGCTCGGCTCGAGGTCGTCCCACGGGCTCGACATCCGGCCCAGCGTACGACCGGGCCGCCGCTTGCCGCCGATGGGCGCCCTCCGTAGCCTTGCGCCGTGCCGATCCGGGTCGGGGAGCCGCTCGCGCTCGAGGACGTCGTCGAGGTGGCCCTCGGCGCCGAGGTCGAGCTCGGTTCGGACGCGTCGAGCAGGATCGGCGCCGCGCGCGACGTGGTCGAACGCGCCGTCGCGTCCAACGAGACCGTCTACGGCGTGACGACCGGGTTCGGTTCGCTCGCGAACCAGCGCATCGAACCCGACCAGGCCGACGCGCTGCAGCTCGGGATCGTCCGCTCGCACGCCACGGCCGTCGGGCCGCCGCTCTCGCGTGAGGAGGCGCGCGCGATGCTGTTGCTCCGAGCCCACGTGCTCGCGCTCGGGCACTCGGGCGTTCGCGCCGAGCTGGTCGAGCGCATGGTCGAGATGCTGAACCGCGACCTGATCCCCGTCGTGCCCGAGCAGGGATCGCTCGGCGCGTCGGGCGACCTGGCACCGCTGGCGAACCTGGCGCTCCCGCTCGTCGGCCGCGGCGAGCTGCTCGTCGACGGATCACCTCAGCCCGCCGGCGACGTCCTTCGATCCGCCGGGCTCGAACCGCTCCAGCTCAAGGCCAAGGAGGGACTCGCGCTCGTCAACGGGACGCAGGGCATGCTCGCGATCGGGATCCTGGCGATCGCGCGCGCCGAACGGCTCGTCCGGACTGCCGACGTCACGGCCGCGATGAGCGTGGAGGCCGCGCTCGGCTCGGACAGGGTCTTCGACGAGCGACTCACGGCGCTCCGCCCGCACCCGGGCGTGGTCGCGTCCGCGTCGAACCTCCGTCGGCTGCTCGAGGGGAGCCCGATCGTCGCGTCGCACCGCGACAGCACGCATCTCGTGCAGGATGCGTATTCGCTCCGGTGCTCGCCGCAGGTGAACGGGGCGACGCGCGAGGTGCTCCGGTTCGTCCGAGGCGTCCTCGAGGTCGAGGCGAACGCGGTCTCGGACAACCCGATCGTGCTGCCGGACGACGACGAGGTGTTCTCGGGTGGCAACTTCCACGGCCAACCGGTCGCGGTCGCGCTCGACGCGCTCGCGGCGGCGCTCGTCCCGCTCGCGAGCATCGCCGAGCGGAGGCTCTACCGGCTGCTCGATCCGACGCGGAACAACGGGCTGCCGGCGTTCCTGGTCGCCGAGAGCGGCCTGAACTCGGGCTTCATGCTCGTGCAATACACGGCCGCGTCGCTCGTGTCCGAGTGTAAGACGCTCGCGCATCCCGCCTCGGTCGATTCGATCGGTTCGAGCGCGGGGCAGGAAGACCACGTGAGCATGGGGATGACGGCCGCCCGCCACGCGCGAGACGTCGTCTCGAATGCCGAGGTCGTGATCGCCCTCGAGGCGCTGGTGGCCGCGCAGGCGCTCGACCTGCGCGCGCCGCTCGAGCCGGCCGCGGCGACGAGAGCCGCTCGGGATGCCGTCCGCGCGCGGGTCGCGTTCCTCGACGCCGACCGCGAGCTCGGAGGCGATATCTCGGCGGTCAGGCACCTCGTGCGTAGGGGCGGGCTCCTGGAAGCCTGCGAAACGGAGACCGGTTCCCTCGCGTGAAAGGCGCGGCAGGGACGGGATGAAGGCGCGGACGGAGGAGCTGACCCGCGCGATCCGAGAGCGGGGGATCCCCGCCGACCCCAAGGTACGGGTCGGGGACGCGGACCTTTGTCCCCCGAGACCCCGACTCAGTGGTAGATCACGACGGGGGTGCCGTAGGCCGCGAGGCCGTACACCCACTGCGCGTTCCAGTACGGGATCCGAACACAGCCGTGGCTGGCCGCGTAGGTGGGCACCTCGCTCCACCCGTGGAGGGCCCTATATCCATCGAAGTAGCTCGGGTAGTAGAGGTGGTTCGGGCTGAAGCCCGCGGTCTTGGCCCACACGCGGAACCTGCCGTCGTGGGTCGCGCCGCCCGCTCCGGTCGAGACGTGGAGCACGTTCGTGATGCCGCCGTCCTCCACCGTGTAGAGCACCTGCCTGGTCTGGTCGACCTCGAAGTGGAAGCCGGGCCAGTCGTGGCGCGCGTGCGGTCGGATCGGATCCGCGAGCCTGCGCCACGTGGCCTCGCTCACCGCGTCCGAACGCTCCATGCGCTGCACCTTGTGGAACGCGACGACGGCGTCGGCGGTTCGGGAGTCGTACCGGCCGTCCACCCCGACGAGCCGGTAGTCGAGGTCGACGAGCCGCCCTTCGAGCAGCTTCACGAAGCGACCCGACGACCCCGACGACAGTTGGGGGAGCGGGGTGGCGTCGGCACGGGTCCTCGCGCCGCCCCTCAGGAGGTCGGGTGCTGAGAACCATGCCCTCGCGCGGTAGGTACCGGGCTTGGGGATCGTGAGGCTCGCGCGGAACCCGCCGGCCGCGCCCATGGTCACGCTGCGGGTATCGACGGTTCGGCCGTGCTTCGTCAGCTCGATCACGACGAGCGAGCCCGGCCGCGCGGGGTCCACGGTGCCCCGAACGGCGACGTGGTCGAACAACCGGACCTGCCCCATCCGAGCCGAGACCACGGCGCGGACTCCGACGGTAACGGGTTCGCTCACGCCGCCCCCGAGCACGGCCACGTAGCTGTCGGACCCCGAGGGTTGGAGCTCGGCCGAGAAATCGCCTGCCGCGTCGGTGGTCGCGGAGGCGACCGGCAGGTCGGCGGCGTTCCGGATCTGGACCATCGATCCGGCGGGTGCCCCCGTCGCTGAGCCCGAGAGCGCCACGTGCTCGCCGAACGTGATCGTGCCCGAGGACGCCGACAGTGTGATCGTGAAGCCGGTCTGGGCGAGGGCCGTGGTCGGGGCGAGCAGCACGACCGCGACGACGAGCAGGAGCCCTGCGATCAGCTTCAACGTCCTCCAACCCTCTCGCCGTCGACGAACGTCCGTACCACGGGGTTGTGCCCCGGCCGATACGGCACCATCCGGAAGGCGTCGCCGTCGAGGACCACGAGGTCGGCGGGCCTGCCGGGCGCAAGCGTACCGCGCTGCGGCAGAAGGCCGAGCGCCGCCGACGCGTTCACCGTCGCGGCCGCGAGCGCCTCGAGCGGTCGGAGCCCGTAGAGCGAACACGCCGTGGCGATCGCCTCGGGCATCGAGAGCACCGGCGAGGTGCCGGGGTTGAAGTCGGTCGCGATCGCGACCGCCGCGCCGGCGTCGAGCAGGGCTCGGACGTCCGGCGGCGACGAGCCCAGGAACAACGTCGACGTGGGCAGCAGGACGGCGACGGTCGCCGGCGCGCCGCCGAGCGCCGCGATCCCGGTCGCCGAGACGTGATTCAGGTGGTCCGCGCTCCTCGCGACGAGCGCGACCGCTGCCTCGGCCGCGCCCGAGGGCCCGAGCTGGTCGGCGTGGCAGCGGAGCGGGAGCCCGAGGTCCGTGGCGCACCGCGCGACCTCCGCGAGGTCGTCGACGGAGAACGCGATGTCCTCCACGTAGACATCGACCGCGTCGACGAGACGCTCGCGCGCGGCCGCGGGGATCAGCTCGTCGCAGACGACGCGGACCCAGTCGGCGCGCCCCATGCCTTCGGGCACGGCGTGGCACGCGAGCAGCGTGACCGAACACGTCTGCGGCGCCTCCTCGGAAAGCCGCCGGGCGAGGCGGGCCTGTCGGAGCTCGGCCTCGACCGAGAGCCCGTACCCGGTCTTGAGCTCGAGCGCCGTCGTCCCGTGCTCGGCCATCTCCTGCACGAGCGACCGGCAGAAGGCGAGCACCTCGTCGTCGCTCGCCTCGGCCAACATGCGCTCGCTCCGGTAGATGCCGCCCTCGCCATGGAGGTCGCGGTACGAGACGCCCGACAGACGTGCCTCGAACTCCTCGGCGCGCCATCCGGCGAACGGAAGATGCGTGTGGCAATCGACGAACCCGGGCGCGATCGTGCACCCCTCGAACCACTCGGGCTCGACGCCCGTCGGGCCGTCGGCCGGCCCGACGTACGTGATGACGCCGTCCTCCCAGGCGACCGCCTGCTCGGCGGCCTCCCACGGCCACGGGCCGTCTCCGCGGACCGGTGTGCGGTCCCCGGACGGCGTGACGAGGTTGGTCGCGGCGATCGCGCCGCGCGCGTGGTGAGGCACGCCGACATGAAAGAGCAGGGACGGGTGGGGCGCAAGCTTCGCCATCGGGGGCTACCGCTCGCGCGTTCGCGCTCGCTCCATCAGCCCCCGAACCCCCCTCCGTAGACTGTCCCGCCATGAGCGAGGTGGAGCGGTTCCGGATCCGGGAGGTGCTCCGCATCCCCGAGATCCGAGCCGCGATGCTCGGAACCTTCGTGATCATGCTCGGGTACGGAATCCTCTCGCCGGTCCTGCCGAACTACGCCCGCAGCTTCGGCGTCGGGTACGACTCGATCGGCCTGCTGATCTCGTCGTTCTCGTTCGCGCGCCTGGTGTCGGACCCGTTCGTCGGCCGCTACATCGACCGGTACGGGGAGCGCGGGATGGCGACGCTCGGCGCGGTGTGGGTCGGGGTCTCGTCGTTCGCGGCGGCGCTCGCGCCCACGTTCCCGCTGCTCGTGCTCTTCCGAGCGCTCGGGGGCGTGGGCTCCGCGCTGTTCTTCGCCTCCCTACTCTCGTTCCTGCTGCGGTCGATCCCGTCGCGGCGGACGGGTCGCGTGATGAGCGTGTACTACGCGTCGTTCAACATCGGCTTCATCGCCGGCGGGCCGCTCGGCGGCCTGATGGCGAGGTGGTTCGGCCTCGCGAGCCCGCTCTACATCTACGCGGGCGCATGCTTCGTCGCGGCCGTGCTGTTCTGGCGGACGATCCGAAACCCCGAGCGCCACGAGTCCGAGGTCCGCCGCGGCGGCATCCGGCGGTTGCCGTGGAACCGGGCCTTCGTGACGGTGCTCGTCGTGAACGGCGTGTACCTGTGGATGATCGGCGCGATCTTCAGCACACTAGTCCCGCTGTTCGGAACCAGCGACGAGGTCGGGCTCACGATCGGCGGCGTGGGGGTGGGGCTCGCGATCGCGACGGCGACCGAGCTCGCGTGCCTGTATCCCGCCGGTCACGCGACCGACCGCCGCGGCCGGCGCGCCGTCCTGATCCCGGCGCTCGCGGGGCTCGCGCTGATCACTGCGGCGTTCGGGTTCGTCTCGACGCCCGTCGGGTTCATGGTCGCGATGGCGCTCCTCGGCGTCGCGAGCGGCTACTCCGGCGTCCCACCGGCGCCGATGCTGTCGGACGTGACGCCGGAGGAGCTCAAGGGGTCAGCGGTCGCCGTCTTCCGGTTCGTAGGCGACCTCGGGTTCGTGATCGGGCCGCTGGTTGCCGGGTGGTCCGCGCAGGCGTACGGGTTCACCGCATCGTTCGCGATCAACGCGATCCCGGCGGTCGTCGCGCTGGGGCTCGTGCTCTCGATCAGCGAGACGATGCACGCGCGGCGCGCGAGCGACGAGGGCAGAGGCTTGTAGCGATGCGTGTCGAGGCGTTCCGGGACCTCGCCGCGTCCCCCGAGCGCGTCTGGTCGTCGATCGAACGGTGGGAGGAGCAGTCGCGGTGGATCCGCGACGCCGTCTGGGTGCGTGTGCTCACGCCAGAACGCGCGGGCGTCGGCGTCCGCATCGAGGTCCTGAACCGCGTGCTGCACGTCCCCCTGTTCACCGAGCAGCTCGAGGTCGTCGGGTGGGAACCGCCGCGAACGATGGTGATGGTGCATCGGAGCTTCGTCCGCGGCACCGGGACCTGGTCGCTCGAACCCGTGGACGGTTCGACCAGGTTCACGTGGACCGAGGAGCTCTCGCTGCCGATCCCGGTCCTGGGCGAGCTGGCCCTGCTCGTCTACCGGCCGTTCCTGCGCCGCCTCATGCGCGGCAGCATCGCGAACCTTCAGCGCCTGGTCGCGTCGACGTAGGCGCGCAGGTCCGGCAGGTGCGCGGACGCGTGCGTGAACCCGCCGTCATCGGACCCCAGGAGCGAGCCGATCCGATCGCCGAGCGTCCGATCTTCGGGGTCGAACGGGTACTCGGCGGCCCAGGCCTCGTCGCTGGTGGAACCGATCGCAGCGATGACCCGCTGGTGCAAGTCCTCGAACCGGGCTAGGACGTCCGGGGCGGGCGTGTCGAAGAACCGCTTGACACCCTCGGCGTTCACTCGGTCCCCGTTTCCAGATTCGGTGAACCGATCCTCGACCGCTGGACGCTCGCCCCGCCCGAACGCGTCGATCACCTCGATCGCGAGCTCCTCCCAGATCCCCATGTGCGCCGCGAGGTCCTTGGCCGACCAGTCGCCACCACCGATCGTCCCCCGGCGCGCGAACGCGTCTTCGTCGAGCTCGGCCAGCAGGCCGGCGAGCTCGGCGTGCTGATCCTCGAGCAGACGGACGGCCTCGTCGCGGGTGGTCACGCGGGCATCGTAGCGGGCGGGTAGCATCGAGCGGAGGGCAGGGGAGTCCGGGGAACCGGGCTGAGAGGCCGGCTCGGGTTCGGCTCCACGAAGCGCGCGGACCGCCGCCGGCGACCCTTGGAACCTGATCCGGGTCACACCGGCGGAGGGAGCGGACGTGGCGCGCGTCGCCGAACGCCTCGAAAAGATCCTCCAGCGCGAGACCCCCGCATGGGGCATCCGCCCCGTGCCGCTCGAGCGCCGCACCCTCGGCGGTCTCGATCTCGCGGTCCTGTGGTTCGACCTGTCGGTCGGGCTGCTCGTGATGGTCACCGGCGCGCTCCTGGTCCCGGCGCTCGGGACCGGGCGCGCGTTCCTCGCGATCGGGGTCGGCACGCTGATCGGGTGCGTCCCGCTCGCCCTCGTCGGGCGTGCCGGCGAGCGCGAGGGCGTCCCGACGATGGTCCTGCTCCGCCCCGTCCTGGGCGCCCGAGGCTCGTTCCTGCCCACGTCGCTGAACGTCGTGCAGCTCGTCGGGTGGACCGCCGTCGAGTTCTGGGCGATGGGCGAGGTCGCGAACGTCGCCTCGGCGCGGGTGTTCGGGTTCGAGTCGCGGGCCTTCTGGCTCGCCGCCGTGGCCGTCGTGTGCACCGCGCTCGCGATCGGCGGGCCCGTGCTGGTCGTGCGTCGGTGGCTCGAGCGCTTCGGGATCTACGTGCTGCTCGGCTCGGCGGTGTGGATCACCGTCGAGGTCCTGCGGGGCTCGGGCGCGGTTTGGGGCTCGGCCGGACGAGGCGGGCTCCCGTTCTGGCTCGCCGTGGACCTGGTGATCGTGATGCCGGTCTCCTGGCTACCGCTCGCCGCGGACTACAACCGCTTCGCGCGACCCGGCTCGCGCGCGACCCTCGGCACGTACGCCGGCTACGCCGCGGGCAACGCCTGGTTCTACGCGCTCGGCGTGCTCTTGGTGCTCGTGACCGGCGCGGACGCCGACGCGCTGGGGATCGGCTCGGCGATCGTGGGTCTGGCCGGCGGCGGCGTGGTGCTGGTGGCGCTGCTGGTCGGGGAGAGCGACAACGCGTTCGCCGACATCTACTCGGCCGCGGTCTCGACGCAGAACGTCGCGAGCGAGGTGCCCCAGCGGGGGCTGGCGGTCGCGGTAGGTGCGCTCGGGTTCCTTCTGGCGCTCGCGTTCACCGCCGAACGCTACGAGCAGTTCCTGTTCCTGATCGGGTCGATCTTCGTGCCGCTCACCGCCGTCTTCCTCGCCGACTTCTTCGTGCGCAACCGCGGGCGCTACGGGGAGGCGGCTGTGTTCGAGCCGAGCGGTGTGCGGTGGCTCGCGTTCGTGCCGTGGGTCGTCGGGTTCGTCGTGTACCAATGGTGCGTGCCCACCGGGCCGCAGGGGTGGGTCGACGCGGTCGGGCGGGTGTTCGATGCCGTGGGGTTGCCGTTTCCGTTGTTCGGTTCGGGGCTGGGGGCGAGCCTCCCCAGCTTCGTGGTGGCCTTCGCCCTGACGCTGCTGCTGCCCCGGCGGGCTACTCGCTGAGCACGCGCTTCGGCGGCGGGGGGGCGGCGACGAGCAGGACCACGGCGGGGTCGCCGGTCGCGTTCGTGATCGTCAGCTCGGAGCCCGCCGGGACCAGCGTCGTCTCCCACTGCTCGAGGCGCTTGCGGCCCAGGTTCACCTGCACGACGACCCTTCCGGTCACGACGAGCAGGAGTGCATCCGAGTCCGGGTCCTCGATCGTCCCGAGCGCCTGGTTGCGCTCGAGGCAGACGACCTCGGACCACAGGTGCTCGGACTCGAACAGCTCCTCGTGATGCGGGCCGTCCTCGTCGAACCGCACGAGGTCGCGAAGGTCCCTGGCGTCCACGGCGGCCCAGCCTATCGAGCGGACCCGGGTGCCGTCGGCCGCGGGCCATCCGCCATCGGTAGACTTCCGCGCTGTTCGTCCCCGACCCGTCAAGGAGCCCATCGTGCCCACGTTCGCGTTCTCGACCGACCGAGCCACCGATCTCGCCGTCGATGTGCTCGTCCTGCCCGTCTTCGAAGGGCCCGAGGCGGGGCCGGGCGTCAAGGACGTCAAGGGTCTCGACCTGCTCGGACAGTTCTCCGCGACGGGGGCGAAGGGCAAGCGCGGCGAGTCCCTCCTGGTGCCGACCACCGGCGACGAGGCACTGGCCGCGAAGGCCGTCCTGCTCGTCGGCGTCGGCCCGAAGGACGCGGCGAGCCCCGACGCGTGCCGGCGGGCGATCGGCCGGGTCGCGCGGCAGCTCGCCCGTCGCAAGACGGTCGCGACGACGCTGCCGCAGATCGTCGGCGCGAAGGACCGGCTCGAGGCGGTCCAGGCGACCGTGGAAGGCGTGCTCCTCGGCTCCTATCGGTTCGACCGGTACAAGTCAAAGACGGACGACGCGGATCGACGCCTCGGCAAGGTCACGGTCCTCGGCGCCGGCAAGGCCGACGCGAAGGCGGTCAAGGAGGCGAAGGAGGCGATCCGCCGCGGCGAGGTGATCGCCGAGTCACAGATGTGGGCGCGCGACCTGGTGAACACGCCCGCGCTCGATCTCCCGCCGGCGGAGCTCGCCAAGGAGGCGCAGGCGATGGCCAGGCAGGTCGGGCTCACCTGCAAGGTCTGGACCGAGGCCGAGCTGAAGAAGGGCGGGTTCGGCGGCGTGCTCGGCGTGGGGCAGGGCAGCGTCCGGCCTCCGCGCCTGATCGAGCTCAAGTACTCCGGGGGAGGGAAGGGCTCGCCGATCGCGCTGACCGGCAAGGGCATCGCGTTCGACTCGGGAGGGCTCTCGATCAAGGACGCGACCGGGATGGAGTGGATGAAGTCCGACATGGGCGGCGCGGCGTCGATCCTGGCGACGATGCGGGCGATCGCGCTGCTCAAGCCGAAGATCAACGTGATCGCCGCGATCCCCTCGGCCGAGAACATGCCGAGCGGCTCCGCGATCCGGCCCGGCGACGTGCTCAAGCACCGCGGCGGCACCACGTCCGAGGTCCTGAACACCGACGCCGAGGGCCGGCTGGTCCTGGCGGACTCGCTCGCCTTCCTGGCCGAGAAGAAGCCGAGGGTGATCATCGACACGGCGACGCTCACCGGCGCGTGCATGATCGCCCTCGGGAGCGACATCTGGGGCGCGATGGGCAACGACCGCGACCTTATCCGCGACGTGCTCTCCGCAGGCGACGCCGCGGGCGAACCAGGGTGGGAGCTCCCGATGCACGAGCCCTACCGCAAGCTGATCGACTCGGACATCGCGGACATCAAGAACATCGGCAAGCGCTACGGCGGGGCGATCACCGCGGCGATGTTCCTGCGCGAGTTCGTCGGCGACGTCCCGTGGGTGCACCTGGACATCGCCGGTCCCGCGTTCGCCGAACGCCAGGGCGACTACTGGCCCAGGGGCGCGACCGGCAGCCCCGTCCGGGCGCTCGTGCGGTATGTGCTGACGAAGGCTGGCGGCGCGAAGGCCTGACGCGATCGGCGCTCGGGGTCCTCGGCGCCGGTCGTCCCTAGGGCTTGGTCCCTGTCGCGAACAGGACCTCGCGGAAATCGTTCACCGGGTCGGCGAAGCGCTCCCCGAACTCCGCCCGAGCCCGTTGGAGGAACTCCGCGAAGGCGGCCTCGCCCAGCATCGAGCGGACGAACCGTCCGGTCGCCCACGTCGACAAGCCCTCCACGTACTCGTCGAGCGAGTACAGGAACCGGTAGCGGCGCACCTCGGTCCGGACGTGGCGGATGCCCGACTCCATCAGCGCCTCCTCGAGCGGCAGCCGCTGCCGGAAGCGCTCGCGCCACGGCAGGCGTTCGTCCATCGCCGCCTGCAGGACCTCCTGCGGCACGACGGAGCCGACGAGTTCCAGCCAGGTCCTCGCCAGGTCGTCCTGGGCGTCGGCCCACGCGGTGAGACCCAGGCGTCCGCCGGGACGCAACACCCGCTTCATGTCGAACAGCGCCGTCTTGTACTTGGTGAAGTGCGCGAGCACGAAGTTCGCGACGAGCGCATCGAACGCGCCGTCGCGGAACGGGAGGTCGATCGCGAGCGCGGTCGCCACCGGGAGCGCACCGTTGGCCGACCTCGCGACCCGGAGCATCCCCGGGGCCTCGTCGATCCCGACCACGTTGGCGCCCGTCCCGGCCGCGGCGAACGCCGCGACGCCGGTCCCCGTGCCGACGTCGAGCACGCGCCACCCGACCCCGATCCCCGTGAGCTCGACCAGGTCGCGAGCGGGCTCCGCCAGGCGCGGCGCGTGGATCCGCGCGTACGTGTCGGCGACGCTGTCGTAGGAGCGCCAGTCGTCCATGGCGGTCCAGCCTACCGGCGTTCGCTGCGTTCGACGGAACCGGTGGTGCCCTTCCGCGACAGCGGGCGACGTTCGCCCCGCGGGTAGTCTCTCGCCGTGTCCGGGCCCGCGGGTGTCACCGCGCTCGTCCTGGCCGAGACCGTCGCGGGCGGCCTCGTCCTGCTGTTCCTCACGCCGCTGTGGAGCGAGGTCAGGCACGGCTTCTTCACGTTGACCGGCAGCGTCCTCCTGGTGCTGTCCTTCGCGACCTGGGGTGCGGCGGCAGCCGGCCTGGTGCCAGGCAGCGAGGCCGGCGTCTGGTCGGTACGGCTGTCGGCCACGCTCGCGTTCGTGAACCTCATCTGGGTCGGCCTGATGTTCGCGAAGCGTCACGCGGCGGCCCGCGTCATCGGGATCGTTTCCGTCCCGTTCTCGATCGCGGTGCTCGGCGCGATGGCCGGCACGACGGAGGGGACCTGGGCGGTGGCGTTCCTCCAGCTGCTGGCCGGCGCGGCGTTCCTCGGCGCCGTGATCGACGGGCTCCTGCTAGGGCACTGGTACCTGACCGATCGCGGACTCACCCGGAAGCCGATCAACCGGATGACCGTCCTGTTGTTCATCGGGGTGGGGCTCGAGGCGTCGGCGCTACTTCTCGGAGGGTTCGGACCGACCGAGGCCTCGTCCGAGTTCAACCCGCTGCTCACGTCGGCGGGCCTGGCCTCGTGGATCGCGCTCGGGATGGTCGCGGCGACCGGGCTCATCGCCGTGATGATCCGGGCGACGCTGAGGGGCACGAGGGCGTCGGCCGTGCAGTCCGCGACCGGCTTCTTCTACCTCGCCGTGATCACCGCGCTCACCGCCGAGTTCGCCGCCAAGGTAACGTTCCTCCCGTAGCCATGGACATCGCCGTGATGGTGCTGGGGTTCGTCGCGGAGGTCATCGCTTGGTCGCTGGTCGCCCGCGGGCGGGATGTGTGGACCACGATGACGCCGGTGCTCGCCACGATGGGCGTGGTCGCGCTGGTGGTAGGTCCGGTCGCGTGGTCGCCCGACGTGGCGCCCGGGGTCTCGCTCGCGGTGGGGCTCGGCCTGGGCGTGCTCCTGTACGTGGCGACGCGCATCGCGATGGTGATCATGTCGCGCTGGGGCACCTTCCGGCGGCACTCGCTCGAGATGTACCGCAAGCAGGGCGGTCTCTCGCTGGGGATCGCGCTCCTGCTGTCGATCGCCCTGTCGGTGCCGGGCGAGGAGCTGTTCTGGCGCGGGTTCTTCCAGGGCCAGCTCGCCTCGTCGCTCGAGGGTCGGACCGCGCTCGCGGCGGTGCTCGCCTGGGTCGCGTTCGTGCTGGCGAACCTCCCCAGCGCGAACCTCGCGATCGCGGCTGGCGCCGTGGTGGGCGGCGCGGTATGGGTCGCGTTGGCGTGGTGGACCGGCGGGGTGCTCGCGAGCCTCGCCTGCCACATCGTGTGGACGGGGATGATGGTGGCGTTCCCGGTGTTGCACGCTCCCGCCGAACCAACGACGTGAGCGACGTCGTCCCCGCGCCCGTCCGCCGGATCCTCGCGGAGGGCGCGTTCTGCCACGTCGCCTCGCTCACGCCGGCCGGCCCGCACGTGACGCCGATGGTGTTCGCCTCGGCCGCCGGTCACGTGTGGGTGACCACGTCGAGGGGCTCGGTGAAGGCGCGGGCGTGGCGACGCGATCCGCGGGTCGCGGGGATGGTCCGATCGGGGGACCGGGCCGCTGCGTTCACCGGGACCGTGACGACGTACGACCTCCTGGACACCGACACGTGGGGGCGCTCGGTCGCACAGGGACCGGTGCTCGGGCTCGCGGGCTTCCGCTTCACGCAGAAGAACGCGCGGTTCTTCGCGGGCTACGCGGTGGATGCGCACCATATCCCGCTCGCCTGGACGCCGCCGGGGCGCGTTTTCGCCGAGATCCGGGTCGAGCGCTCGGCGATCGTGGAGTCCGGCCGGGTCGCGAGTGCCTGGGGGGATTGGGGCGACACGCTGGACGGGGTGGAGCGGTTCCGGGCCGCCCGAGCCGGCGCGTCGCCGTTGGCGGACGTTCCCGACCGGATCCGGGACGGCGCCGGTTCGAGCGGAGAGGGCGCGCTCGCGATCGGGACGGACGTGGGGCCGGTCGTGCTCCCGGTGAGGTGGGCGATCGAGGGTGCGCGAGCGTACGCCGTGGCGCCTTCGGAGACGCTCGCCCTCGGCGCGCCGTCGCGCGATCCGGAGGTCGCGTTGCAGGTCGACCTGCCCTCGTCGTGGTGGCGCGCCCGGGCGATGCTGGGAGCCATGCTCCGGGGCAGCGGACAGGTCGCCGTGGTGTCCGGGCTCGCTTCGGGCGCCGGTTCGGCCACCCGGATCGCGCGGCTCGCGGGCGTCGAGCCCTCGGATGCCGCCCTGGTCGGGATCCGTCCCGCGACCGTCGTGTGGTGGCGGGGTTGGACGTCGGGGACGGTGAGTCCCGGGTGACCAGGGCCGAGTTCGACGTGGTCGTCGACGCCCCGCCCGAGGCCGTCTGGGAAGTGATCTCGGATCCCCGGAGACTGCCCCACTGGGACCGACACATCGTGCGCGTCGAGGGGGTCCCGGCCGGCGGCCTCCGCGAGGGCATGCGCTACACGACCGAGATGCGGTTCTTCGCGTTCCGCAACACGATCGACGGCGAGGTCCTCGAATGGGACCCGTCGCACCGCTCGAAGATCCGGCTCATGGGGCTGATCGAGGCCACCGTCACCTCGACGATCGAGCCGCTCGCGGGCGATCGGAGCCTGCTCGAACACATCGTCGACTACCGGTTCCGTGGCGGTCCGTTGGGCGAGCTCGCGGCCCGGAGCCTCGCTCGGATGGGCGGGGCGCACCTGGCTTTGCGGCACGGGACGCTCGCCCAGAAGCGGGACATCGAGCTGCGCTATCAGGAGAGCAGGGCGAACGAAGGCGACTAGTCGCGATCGTCCTCACGCTGCTTCAGGTACTTGCGCTGCAACCGTCCCGGCCGGCCCACGAAGTAGCCGATCACGAACCCCAGCCCCGCCGCGACCACGATCACCGTGACGAGCCGCGCCTGCGTGTCGAACAGGAGGAAGTTGACCCGCACCGTGTCGAAGTTCGCGATCCCGAACGCGATCAGGATGACCGCGAGGATCGCGATGACCACCTGACGGAACGAGATCCCCGAGCGCGGTGGCGGCAACGGTTCGCTGCGACCGCCGCCGGGATCGTTCGGTGGGCCGTAGTCGTCGCCTTCTCGTCGCATCGGACCTTCCGTGACGGGGTTGCCGGTCATCCTCCATCATCCTCGCCGTGAGAGCACGTTCGGTCCTTCGAGCCGCGTCCCTTGGAGGCGCCGCCCTGGCCGTCGGGGCCTGGAGCTCCGCGGGTCCGGGCCTCGAGCGCGATCTCAGGGCGTTCCGCGAGGGGAACCGCGAACGGGGTCCCGGCGCCGACCGCTTGCTCCGCGGCGTGACCGAGCTCGGGTCGATCTGGGCGTCGGTGGGTGTGGCCGCCGTGCTGGCCGCGGCGGGCCACCGCCGGGCGGCCGCCCGAGGCCTCGCCGCGGCGTCCGTCACGTGGGTGGCGGGTCAGGGGCTCAAGCGCGTGTTCGGCCGTCCCCGCCCCTACGACGCCGGCCTCGACGAGATGCACCTGCGCATCGAGCGCCCGAACGGCACCTCGTGGCCGAGCAGCCATCCCGCCGTCCTGCTGTCGTTCCTCACCGTGACGTCGAGGGACCTCGGGGCGGGACCGGTCGCCAGCGCCGCGCTCGACGGCCTGGCGGCCGCGATCGGGATGTCACGCGTCTACGTGGGCGTGCACTTCCCCTCCGACGTGGCCGGCGGCGTCCTGCTCGGCAAGGCCGTGGCCGCCGCGTTCGACGGCGACCGCCGATAGACTCGCCCCGTGCTCGCCTCGATCGGATGGCCGGTCCTCGATCGGATCCACCTGTTCGGCGACTTCGCGATCAGCCCGCACGGCATCGGGATCGCCGTGGGGTTCCTGTTCGGCGCGTGGATCCTGCAGCACGAGGGACCCAAGCGAGGTGTGAGCGTCGAGCACGTCAACACGATGGTGTTCTGGGCGCTGATCGGAACGATCATCGGCGCCCGTTTGTTCTTCGTGATCGGTCACTTCTCCGAGTTCAACGGCGTGGCCGACATGCTCGCGCTCTGGAACGGTGGGCTCACGCTGCTCGGCGGGATCGCCGGCGCGATCCTGATCAACATCCCCCTGTTCCGCAAGTATCACTACTCGTTCTTCCAGGTGATGGACGGCGCCGTGATCGGGCTCGCGTTCGGGATCGCGTTCGGCAGGATCGGTGACCTGATCATCGGCGACCACCTCGGCAAGCCCACCAGCTGGCTGCTCGCGTTCCAGTACGAGGGCGGCAACCTCTCGGGCTTCACCTGCGCGGAGGGCGGCTGCCGGGCTACGCTCGAGGGCGGCCAGGTGCTCACGATCACCCACCAGGTGGCCCGGCTCACCTCGCCGACGGGCCGGCTCCTCTCGGAGGGCGTCGGTGTCCATCAGACCGCGTTGTACGACATGTTCTTCGCGACGTGCCTGTTCCTGATCCTTTACGGGCTGTCGAGGGCGCCCCGGCGCCTCGGGGTGCTCACCCTCGTGTTCGGCGCCGTCTACGGGGCGACGCGAGTCCTCGAGGACTTCCTGCGCGTCGACAAGCGGGTGTTCGGCCTGACCGGCAGCCAGTGGACCGGGCTCACGGTCTCGATCGTCTGCATCGTCACGCTGATCGTGTGGGCCCTCGGGAAGCGACGAGCGCAACGCGGGACCGGTGCGACCCCTTCAGGATCGGCGATTACGTCGGTCGAGGACATCGGGCCGCCGACCGGCAAGCTGCTCGGGCCCTAGTGGGCGTGGCCGTGATGGTCGCCGGCCGTCACGGGAGCGCCGGGTCGAGCCATGAGCGGGAGCGGCTTGCCGACCTTCGATCGCGTCGTGTGCGCCAGCTCCCGGGCGGCGCGCCGGAGGGCCTCGCCCGCGGGTGAATCCGGGTCTGTCACGACGATCGGGGCGCCGTCGTCGCCGCCCTCGCGGAGCGCGGGCTCGAGCGGAACCTGCGCGAACAGCGGGACGCCCAGGGTCTCGGCGGCCTCGTTCCCGCCGCCCTGACCGAAGATCGGCGTGGGCTCGCCGCAGTGCGGGCAGACGAACCACGACATGTTCTCGATGACGCCGATCGGACGCAGATTGGTCCGCTCCGCCATCTTGCCCGCCCGCTCCGCGACCTTGCGCGCCGCCTCCTGCGGCGTGGTGACGACGAGCATCGACGCGCCGGGTAGGAACGAGGCGAGGCTGATCGACACGTCGCCGGTCCCCGGCGGCAGGTCACACAGGAGGAAGTCGAGGTCACCCCAGTACACGTCGCCCAGGAACTGCTCGATCGCCTTGTGCAGCATCGGGCCACGCCAGATCACCGGCGTCTCCTCTGGCACGAAGAAGCCCATCGAGATCACCTTCACGCCGTGTGATTCCATCGGCAGGATCATGTCGTTGAACCCGACGGGCTTGCCGGTCACGCCCATCATGCGGGGGACGCTGAACCCCCAGACGTCGGCGTCGAGGATCCCGACGCGATTCCCCTCGGCCGCGAGGGCGCACGCGAGGTTCACCGTGACGCTGGACTTGCCGACGCCGCCCTTGCCGGAGGCGACGGCGATCACCGTGGTATCGGAGCCCGCGAAGAAGGTCGGCTGCTGCTGCGGGGCGGCGCCGCCGCGCAGGGTCGAGACCAGCGACGCGCGCTGCTCCTCGCTCATCGGCGAGAGGGAGACCTCGACGCGTTCGACGCCCTCGATCGGCGCGAGTGCCTCGGTCACGTCGCTGGTGATCCGGTCCTTGAGCGGACAGCCCTCGATCGTGATCAGGACGTGGACTCGGACGAGACCGCCATCCAGGACCTCGATGTCCCGGAGCATGCCGATGTCCTCGATCGGCCGGCCGATCTCGGGGTCGCTGACCGTTCGCAGTGCCTCTCGAACCTGGTCCTGGGTGACCAACCGATGACCTCCTCGGACTCCTGCTGCGATCACGGGCCGGAACTCTGGCTCGGATCCCGGTTCGGATCGGTGGGGCTCGGATTATCCTGATTGGCACGGTGCGAACCGTGCTTTCTCCCATGGTACGTCCGGCGCTCGCGGGCGTCGACGCGCCCTCGTCCCGCCGATCGCCAGGAGCCACCCGTGCCCGGCCGTGAGCCGACCCCGCTCGAGATCCACAAGGCGCTCGCCGACGACACGCGCTTCCGGCTGTACCGCTACCTCGGGCTGTCGGGCCGTCCGGTCTCGGTCCGCGAGCTCTCGACCCGCCTGTCCCTGCACCCGAACACGCTGCGCCCGCACCTGCGCCGGCTCGAGGAGGCCGGACTGGTTCGGCGCGAGGTCCGCAAGGGCGCGACGGTCGGGCGTCCCCAGACGATGTACGTCGCGGTGGAGCAGGCCGAACGCCAGAATCGCGACTTCCGCCTTCTCGCCGAGATCCTGGCCGGCATGGTCTCGGGCGCGCGGGCCCGGACCCGTGCCACCGAACGCGCGCGCGAGTGGGGCCGGTACCTCGCCGCGCGCGGCGTCCCCAAACCGGGCACCCGCGCCGCCGCCCGGCACAACCTGGCGGTGCTCCAGGAGGCGATGGCATCCGCCGGGTTCGACCCGCGTTTCCGCAGGACGAGCGACGGGATCGTCGAGGTCACCCTCCGCGACTGCCCCTTCCGGGAGCTGCTCGACGACCACCGCGACCTCGTCTGCTCGATCCACCGCGGGCTCGTCGAAGGCATGCTCGGGGCGCTGGAGCCGCCCCTGTCTCTGGAGGCGTTCACGCCGCTCACCGAGCGGGCGATCTGCCGGATGGAGGTGAGGGAGCCCATCCCCTGAGCCTGAGTGCTCAGGGGATGGGCGGTGGCGACCGATAGTCCGAAAGGACCATGCCCGCGCACGCTCAGGAGGTCATCAGGTGATCGAGTCCGGACGGCAGTACGTCGCCGGGCGGATCGCCGGCGACTCCGACGGCGAAGGTCCGGTCCACCTCGCCGCGGCGGGGGGCCGCGGCGGCATCGTGGACGAGTTCAACGGCTGGCTCGCGCTGCTGATGGAACACGACGGCTCGGACCTGCATGTCAAGGTCGGAACGTCGCCGAAGATGCGTCGGTCCGGCGCCCTGCTCCCGCTCGACCGTGAGCCTCTGTCCCACGAAGAGATGGAGGCGATCGGCACGGCCATCGTCCCGCCAGAACGGGTCGAACGGTTCGAGGCCGCCGGCGAGGTCGACTTCGCCTACTCGCTCCCCGGCGTCGGACGCTTCCGCGTGAACGTGTTCCGCCAGCGTGGCTCGGTGTCGGCCGTGTCCCGGAAGCTACGGTTCGGCGGGCCGAGCTTCGACGAGATGGGCCTGCCCGAGGTGATCCGTCGGCTCGCGGACGAGCAGCGCGGCCTGGTTCTCGTCAACGGTCCGACCGGCTCGGGCAAGACCACGACCCTGGCCGCGATGATCGAGCATCTGAACCACACCCGTCAGAGCCACATCGTGACGATCGAGGACCCGATCGAGGTCCTGTTCCGCGACGACGTCGCGTCGATCAACCAGCGCGAGGTCGGCAACGACACCGAGAGCTTCCTCTCGGCGCTTCGAGCCGCCCTGCGGCAGGACCCCGACGTGATCCTGATCGGTGAGATGCGGGACACCGAGACCGTGCGGACGTCGCTGCAGGCGGCCGAGACGGGCCACCTCGTCTTGTCGACGCTCCATACCGTGGACGCGACCGAGACCGTGAACCGCGTCGTCGACTTCTTCCCACCCGAGCAGCAGGGACAGATCCGACTCACGCTGGCCGGGGCCCTGAAGGGGATCATCTGCCAGCGCCTGGTCCCCGCCCGCGATGGCGGGATGGTCCCGTGCCACGAGATCCTCGTGAACACCGGACGGGTGGCCGAACGGATCTCCGACGCCGACAGGACGGCGGAGATCCACGAGGTGATCGCCGAGGGCGGCTACTACGGGATGTGCACCTTCGACCAGAGTCTGCTCCAGCTCGTGAAGGACGAGAGGGTCACGGTCGAGGCAGCGCTCTCCGCCTCGTCGAACCCCCACGACTTCACGCTCCAGCTCCAGCAGGCGAGGATCGCGCTGCCGGGCTGAGCCGCTAGGTCGCCGAACGTGTTCGACGACGGACGAGGGCCCCGATCGCCAGGCCGATCCCGACGCCGATCACGGTGCCAGCCACCCAGCCCATCACGGCCGGGGTCGAGCTGGCCTGTTGGGTCAGCGTGCGGACCTCGATGACCGGCGAGGGCTCCGGCTGACCGAACGACGCGACCGAGACACTCTCGCCGTTCCCGACGCCGGTACCTTCGCCCACCACGATCGCACCCGTCATCCCGGGGTGGTACCAGCATGCCCAGGGGTAGACGCCGGGCTCGTCGAACGTCGCCGTGAAGGCCTCTCCCTGGTTGAGGTCCTCGGGATGACCCCACGCGTTGCCGATGACGTTGTGCGTGAACGGGTCCTTGTTCACGAAGGCGACCGTGCCGCCCGGGTCGATCGTCAGGATCGTCGGTGTCGGGCAGGCATCGACAAGCTCGACGGTGTCCCCCTTGCCTTGGGTCGCGCCCGAATGGCACCCCCCACCGGCGAACGCGGATGGTGCGGGCATCAGGAGGGCGGCCAGTGCGACCGCCGCAAGCACCGACGCGATACGACCAACCATTGGGTGGCCTCCCTTCGCTTGGGTCACAGAACCTCTACACCGGGAGCCGGGCCTTGGTTCCCTCACATCGTCGACTCCGCCAGCGCCGTGGCCTGAGCCCGGTCCAGCGAGGTCTCGAGCCGGTAGGTCACGTCGTCCACCTCCCAGATCAGGACGTTGCCGCGAACCGAGAACGTCTGGAAGCCGCGCTCGGTCTCGAGCTCGAGCACGTGCGGCACGGGGATCCACGCCGCGGGGGAGCCGCCCACCGTGGCGGCGTGCACGTCCTCGAACGCCTGCACGCTCTTGATGATCGTCTGGTCGTCGCCCTGGAACGCGAGCAACACCAGTCCCCAGTCGGTCCCCGGCAGGGCCGGGTAGGTGGCGCTCGGCCGCCACGCGAGGACGAGCCCCGGGTCGCCGAACGGGCTGTCGACGACGTAGACCTCGTCGGGCGCCGGTCCCGAGGGCAGGGACGGCTCGAACCCGGCGAGCGCGAAGGCCTCCCGGGCCGGCACCGGATCGCCCAGCACGTCGGGTTCTACCGGCGGGAGGGAGGCCGAGGGCGTGACGCCGGGCTGGACGCGGATCTCGATCGCTCCGATCGCGAACCGAGCGGCGGCGGCGAGCGCGAGCGCGGCCAGCAGGCCGATCGTGGCGAGCACGAGCAGCCGCCGCCGGCTCCAGAGCGCGCGCCGGGGGAACGCGGGCCGTACCCCGGCCGCGCGCTCGTTCTCGAGCCGAGCGGTGACCGCGCCCCGCATCGACGGGGTCGCGGGATAGGCGAGCTCGGAGCCCACCACCGCGAGCGCCGACGCCACCTGCTCCGTCGTCATCGGTCGGTCACCCATCCCCGGATCCCTCCAGCTGGTCACGCAATCGCCCGAGGGCGCGCGAGAGCCGCGACTTCACGGTTCCCGGCCGGATCGCCAGCGCTCGAGCGGTCTCGGCCTCCGAGAGCTCGAGCAGGTAGCGGTACGTGACGACCAGCCGCTCCGGCTCCGAGAGACGCTCGATGGCCCCGAGCAACGCCTCCCGTTGCTCGCGCCCCAGGGCCGCGGCCTCGGGGGACGGGGCCGCGTCCCCCGAGCCGCGGTCCTGCGCGAGCCGAACCGTGAGTCGCTCGCGCCGGCCTACCGACCGCCGCCGGTTCTTCGCCTCGTTCGACACGATCCGAAGCACCCACGGCCGGAACGCCTCGCCGGCCCGGAACCGGTCGAGCGCGTAGAACGCCTTCACGAACGCCTCCTGTGCGGCGTCCTCGGCCTCGGCGGAGCTTCGCGTGATCAACCATGCGGTGCGAAACGCCACCTCCCGGTACCGCTCCACGAGCTCGCCGTAGGCCTGAACGTCACCGTCGCGCGCGAGCGCTGCGAGCTCGACGTCCTCCAGTGGACGGCCCTCCACTCGGTCGGTCATCCCGCTCTACACCGGGTGGGCGCCGGCGGTTCCGCGGGCCGTGTGGCTACGTACCGGCCTTCCCGTTGCCGAACGTCTGCTCCGCGAAGTCGGTGATCCCCGAGAGCAGGTTCGTGAACTCCATCGGGATCACGAACTTCGTCGAGGGCGACTGGCCGATCTGCTTGAGCGCCTCGAGGTACTGCAGGCTCATCGTCTTGGCGTCGACGCCCTGGGCCGACTCGAAGATCCTCGTGAGGGCGAGCGCGAACCCCTCCGCCCGCAGGATCGCCGCCTGACGGTCCCCCTCGGCGTTCAGGATCGCGGACTGTTTGTTGCCCTCGGCGACCGTGATCGCCGCCTGCTTCGCCCCCTCGGCCTCGGTGACGACCGCACGGCGGGTGCGTTCGGCCGACATCTGGCGGGTCATCGCGTCCTGGACCTGCGGCGGGGGGATGATCTCGCGGATCTCGACGTTGGTGACCTTGACGCCCCAGCGCTCGGTCACCTCGTCGAGCTTGACGCGGAGGATCTCGTTCATCGCCTCTCGCTTGGCCAGCACGTCGTCCAGCGACATGTCGCCCACCACCGAACGCAGCGTGGTCGCGGCGATGTTCTGCGCTGCCCCCGCGAAGTTGCCGACCTCGATCACCGACATCCGGGCGTCCACGACCCGGTAGAACACGATGAAGTCGATCGAGATCGTGGCGTTGTCCTCGGTGATCGCGGCCTGGTGGGGGATCTCCAGGTACAGCTCGCGCAGGTCGACCCAGACTCCCTTGTCCACGAACGGGATCAGCAGGACCAGCCCGGGTCCCTTGGCGCCGATCGCGCGGCCGAGGCGGAACACCATCAGCCGCTGGTACTCGCGGACGATCTTGATCGCCAGCGGGACGATCAGGATGAGCAGCAGCACGACGACCCCGACGCCGATCGCCAAGGGGATCACGGTTGTCTCCCTCCTCGTTGCCCTTCGGTGGCCGCCGTGGCCGGCGCCTCCGTGGGTTCGACCTTGAGCTTCAATCCTTCCATCTCGACGACCCTGACGCGGTCACCCTTGCGGGGGGTGCCGCGGACGGCCTCCGCCGTCCAGTGTTCCGACGCGACCTGGACGACCCCAGTGGGATGAAGGTCCTGCAGGACGATGCCCTCCAGCCCGATCAACTGCTCGTCTCGGGTGGTCGACGTGCGGTGCCGCAGCCGCATCGCGGCTCGGACGACGATCAGGAAGAAGACCGCGGCGAAGATCGCGACCGGGACGATCACGAGCGGCGAGACCGAGACGCCCGGCACCGAGGTGTCGAACAGGAACAGCCCACCGAGCACCAGGCACACCACGCCGGCGATCGCCGGCAGGCCGACGCCCGGGTGCAGCAGCTCGAGCACGAAGAACACGAGCGAGGCGACGAGCAGCACCACACCGATCAGCTGGACCGGCAGCATCCCGAGCGCGACCAGCGAGGCGACGAACATCAGGACGCCGAGCGTCCCCACGATCCCGCCGGGGATGAAGAACTCGGCCACGATGAACGCCAAGCCGAGCCAGAAGAAGACGAAGGCGAGGTTCGGGTCCAGGAGCGAGTGGAAGAAGCCGGCGAGGAAGCCCATCGGGTCCTCGGTCACTGTGGCGCCGGCCACGTCGAGCGTGACGGGTTCGCCCGACACCTCGACCGTCATGCCGTTCACGTCCGCGAGGAGCGTGGGCACGTCCGGGGCGATCAGGTCGATCACCCCGAGCTGCAGCGCCTCCTCGGCCGAAGCGCTCTCGGCGTCGCGGACCGCGGACTCAGCCCAGACGGCGTTCCGCCCTCGAGTCTCGGCGATGCCCACGATGTACTTCGCCGCGTCGTTCACGGCCTTCTCCGAGGCGACGGCGCCGGACAGCCCCACCGGCTGTGCGGCACCGACGTTAGTGGCCGGCGCCATCGCCGCCACGTTCGTCGACAGCAGGATGAACGTGCCGGCGGAGGCCGCTCTGGCCCCCGACGGCGTAGACGTAGCCGATCACGGGGATCTCGGCGTTCAGGATCGCCTGCGTGATCTGTCGCATCGACGAGTCGAGACCGCCTGGCGTGTCGAGCGTCAGGAGCACGGCGGCGACGCCGTCGTCGGCGGCGTCGGCGATGCCGCCCTCCACGTGGTCGGCGACGAAGGGGTCGACGACGCCGTCGATCCGCAGCTCGACGACGGCGGGGGAGCCGGACTGCGCGGCCGCGCCGTGGGCCCCGAGCGACACGCATGCCGCCGCCAGGGAGGCGACCACCGCTGCGCGTCGGAAGGCCATCACGTCACCGTCCCCATCATCGCACCGGCGCGATCGGATGGCGCGTACGCTGCTCGGCATGAGGGCCGCCCTCGCGCTCGCGTGTGTCTGGGCGATCGTCTGGTCTGCCTCGCCCGCGAGCAGTGGCGAGGGCGACGTGTCGTTCACCGGGTCCGTTTCCCGGATCGACCGGGAGACGCGACGGCTGATGGTCGGCTCGTCCTGGCACGCGGGGTGCCCCACGCCGCTGCGTGCCCTGCGACTCGTGCGGGTCACCTACCGTGGCTTCGACGATCGGCCGCACCACGGCCGGCTCGTGGTGCATCGACGGTGGGCCGACGAGATCCTGGTGGTCTTCCGCCGCCTGTACCGGGGCGGGTTCCCGATCCGGCGCGTCCGCCTCGTCGATCGCTTCGACGCGGACGACCGAACGTCGATGCGGCACGACAACTCCTCCGCGTTCAACTGCCGGTACGTCGCCGGCACCACGACCTGGTCCCAGCATGCCTACGGCCGCGCGATCGACCTCAACCCGGTCGAGAACCCGTACGTCGCGGGCTCGCACGTCTCGCCTCGCCGGGGTCGTCGCTACCTCGACCGGACCGACGTCCGGCCGGGGATGATCGTCCCGCACGACGTCGTCGTCCGTGCCTTCCGGCGGATCGGTTGGGGGTGGGGAGGACGCTGGTCGTCCGCCAAGGACTATCAGCACTTCTCGGCGAACGGTCGCTGATGGAGGGCCCGACGGGGGACCGGTCTACCGTCTCCGAGCGAGCCGAGACCCACCCGGCGTCGAATGGCCGACCGCATGGCATGATGACGAAGGCCCACCGTCAAGCTCTGGACGGTGCGGCGGGCGTATACCTGGAAGGAGTTCGGGTGAGCACTCGGCCCGACGGTCCGCTCCTCGCCCGCGAGGAGCAACAACTCGTGGAGGGGCTCCTTGGGGGGAACGAGGATGCGGTGCGTGCGCTGTACGCCCGGTACGCCCGTCCGATCTTCACGGTCGGGCTGCGGCTGCTGGGGAGCGCGGAGGCGGCCGAGGAGTTGACGCAGGACGTCTTCCTCGCGGCCTGGCGCAAGGCGGCACGGTTCGATCCGGCTCGCGGGCGCCTGTCCACGTGGCTCATGACGATCGCCCACAACCTGGCCGTGGACCGGCTCCGCCGGGAGACCGGCGTCACCCGCCCGCACCTCGTCCTGGTCGACGAGGTGCCCGAACTCGAGTGGGTGGACGAGGAGGAGCCGCTGATCGAACGCGATGCGGCGGTCCGCGCCCTCGAGTCGCTCTCGGACGCCGAGAAGCGGCTCCTTGCCCGGGCGTACTTCGGCGGGCTCACGGCACGCGAGATCGCCGAGGCCGACGGCATCCCGCTCGGCACGGTCAAGACACGTCTGCGCACGGCGCTCATCAAGGTCCGGCGGGCGAACCAGGACAAGGAGCGGCCGTGACCTGCCTCGAGGTGCGCGAGCTCCTGCCCGAGCACGCGATCGGCGTGCTGGGCGAGCCCGAGCGCGAACGCATCCAGCTTCACCTCCAGACGTGCGCTGGGTGCCGCAAGGAGGCGGGAGACCTGGGTCAGGCGGCGTCGACGCTCGCGTTCGCGCTCCCGCCGGCCCGGGTGCCCGAGGGCCTCGGCGAGCAGGTCGTCGCCCGCGTGCGACGCGCGGCGGGGGCGCCTCGGACCCGGCGCCGAGCCCGAACGGCGTCGGCCGGGCTGATCGCCGCCGCGATCGTGTTCGCCAGCCTCGGCTGGGGCGCCGTGATGGCCGGTCGTGCCGAGCGGTTCGCCGACCGGGCCGCGCAGGCCCAACGGGAGCAAGCGATAGCGATCGAGCACTTCCAGCAGGTCCTCGGCAACGTGATCCCCGGGGGAGCCCCGTCCGACAACGAGACGCACATCGGTCAGCTCGCGCCGGTCGCGTCGGGGACGGGAGGCGGGTTCGCCCTGCAGCTCGTCTCGCCGCAGATCCTCGACTTCGTGATGGTGATCGTGAACGGGCTCGACGACCCGTCCGCGCTCCCGATGCGCGTGCAGCTCGTGAACGACCGGGGTCGGGTCCTGCGCGCCGGGCGCATCGACACGCTGGACGCGAACGGTGGGGCCGAGGTCTACCACCAGTTCCGGACGCAGGACCTCGGCGGCTTCACCACCGTGAACGTGGTGGACTCGGGCGGCCGCCTGGTGCTGACCGGCACGGTCGACCAGTCGGACTAGCGTTCCGCGATCAGCGGAGCTCCAGCCCCTGCGTGAACGAGCCGGCGAAGTCCATCTCCGCCGACCCTTGCGCGAGCCCTGGGATCCCCTCGAAGGTCATCGAGATGTCGAACCGGCCTCGGCTCTGCGTCTTCAGCAGCTCCTGTGCATCGAGGTCGACGAAGCTGGTCTGGGTGAACGCGCCCTGACCGGCGTAGGCGATCGAACCCTCACCCAGCTGCTCCAGGCCGGCCGCGCCGGTCGCGCCGGTGATCTCGGGACCCAGGGCGTCGAGCAGCTGGGCCAGGTCAAGCGTCACATCGATCGGGACGGTCATCTGGGTCTCGATCACGGCGGCCTCGCGGCCGTTCACGGTCTCGTTGCGCACGTAGGTGCTCGTCGCCGAGAAATCGATCGTTCCCTCGCCGAACGGGAAGTCCTGCGAGAACTCCTTGTCCCACGTGTCGCCGACCGAGACCGCGTCGCCGTCGTCCGGGAGGATCGGGGTGAGCTGTCCCATCCCGGGGAACCCGAACCCCTGGGTCTCGGCCGCGCCGCCGAGCGAGAGCCCGCCCGCGGACAGGACCCGGCCGTCGGCCGCGATCTGGATCTCGATCGGGGGAACCGGCGCGGACGGCACCTGGGTCCCGTTCAGCGTCCCGCTCATCTCCGAGACCGTGACCTCGATCGTGGCCGTCCCGGCGTCGTCGACCGAGACCACCTTCCAGCCGACCACCTGCGAGACGTCCATCGATAGGGGCTCGTTGCCGAACAGCGGTGACGAGATGGTCGCGTCCATCGTCTGGTGAACGTCGTAGGTCCGCTCCTGGCCCTGCGTGAAGGACAACGCGAGCGGTTGCGCCTCGGCGGGGTCGCTTCGGGTGATCGCGAACGCGATCAGGCCGGCCACGACGACCAGCACGACGGCGACCGCGACGGCGATCATGCCTCGGCGCCGCTTGGGCGTTTCCGGCCCCGGTGCGGGCGGCGGCGCGGGCATGGGGACCTGCGGGGTCCAGACTTGGCTCATCGGGGGTCCTTCCTGCGCGGGATGGGCCTCTATCCTCCCACAACGCTGCGGTCCTACCCAGTCAGCGCGTTCGCGAGGAACGCGAGCGACCGAGGGTACCGGTAGCCGATCGCCATGTGGCCGGCGTCGAACAGCTCGAGCGTGTGCTCGACGCCGATCGCCTCGAGCTCCTTGGACACCGCGACCGCGCCGTTGTCCAGGAACCACTCGTCCTTGGTGCCGCCGTCGACCCAGATCGCGCGCATCGAACGCAGCTGGTCCGCGAACCTCGGGACCATCCTGACCGGGTCCTTGTCGAGCCATCGCTGCCACACGTCTTCGATCAACTTGCCCGTGGCCACGTCGAACGGGAGGTGGACCGTTCCGTCGTCGTCGGCCGAGTAACAGGCGGCCATGCACCAGTCGTTGAGGAGCACGTTGTCCTCGTCCTTCGAGAAGGCGGGCCGCGACCGGAAGTCGTCCCAGAAGCGGTCGTACGAGCCCTCGTACGTGTCGCGGAGCGCGCGAACCGTCTCGCGGAACTCGGGGAGGTAGCAGGCCTCGAACAGGGCATCGCCGGCGTGCGACGCCAGGGCCGAGAACACGTCGGGGCGCAGCATCGGCGTGACCAGCGCGCCGTAGCCGCCGCTCGACTTGCCCTGGATGCCGCGGTGGTCGCGGTCGGGGATCGTCCGGTACCGGGCGTCCACGAACGCCACGACCTCGTCGCACAGGAAGTCCTGGTACCGGCCCGTCGCCGGTGAGTTGAGGAACTGGCTGCCCCCGATCGACGTCCAGCAGTCGACGAACGCGACCAGCGTCGACGGTGCCTCGCCCGATGCGAACAGGGCGTCGACGTTCTCCGGGTAGCTGGGGCGGAACGCCTCGCGGTTGCGCCACATGTCCAGCTGACCCGTCAGGCCCTGGATCACGTAGACGCAGGGGAACCGGCGCTCGGGGTCGTCGTCGTATCCCGGCGGGACGTAGACCCAGAGCGGTCGAACGTTGGGGTCGCCGAGCGGGTTGCCGCGCAAGACCTCGCTCTCGATCGCGAGCTCGTCGATCCTGCCGGTGAAGTCTCGGCTCCACGGTTGCACGGTCGTCTCCTTCGTGTCGGGTGTGCGGGCAACGGAACCCTCTTATCATGGCTGGACATGCCCGAGGTGTCCGACGTCGTCGGTATCGGCCTCGCGGGTGGACAGGGGATGCGTGCCCGCCCGCTGACGCTCAAGGCGCCCGGCTACCTGCGTTCGAAAGCGGCGATGTCGTTCCTCGGTCGCCGACTGATCCGCTGGGTGCTGCAGATCTTGTCGAGCGAGGGCATCAAGGACTACTACGTCATCGCGCACGGCAAGGAGAATCGCTACCAGATCAAGGTGATGATCGGGTACGGCGAGGGCTTCGGCGTCGACGTCAAGTACTCCCCGGTCAAGTACGACGCCCTGTCGACGGGCAGCGCCGACTCGGCGCTCCGGATGCTCGAGTACTGGGACATCTCACAGACCGCGCTCGTGTTCCCGACCGACACGATCATCGACTTCGACCTCGAGCCGATGCTCGAGGCGCACCGGCGGACGGGCGCGATCGCGACGATCGCCGCGATGGTGCGCGAACCCGACGAGGTCGCGGAGAAGTACGGCGTCCTCGTCGCCGACGATGAGGATCGCGTCGAGGTCTTCGTCGAGAAGCCGAGCCTGGACGAGCTGCGCGAGTACTTCCACGCCTCGAACGAGGAGGAGTTCCGGCGCCTGCCGCTCATGACGAACGCGGGCTTCTACCTGATCGACACGGCTCGGATCCGGGAGATCTCGACCCATCCGGAGGTCGAGCGCATCCGCTCGAGCCGGCTGGACTTCGGCAAGGATCTCCTGCCGTGGCTCGTGGGCAACGGGTTCCCGGTGCATGTGTTCCCGGTGCGCCGGATCGGCGATCTGGGCAACGTCCGCGACTACCTGGAGACGATGATCGAGGCGCTGCGCGGCGATTTCGAATCGGTGGACCGACTGCTCGGGCCTTCGTTCGACCCCGAACGCAACGTCTGGATCGCCCCCGAGTCGCTCGCGATGCGCGACTCGACGAGCGGGACGACGCTGGCCGAGAAGATCGCGGACGGGGCGGTGCGCATCGGACCGGCGGTGAGGATCGGCAGGTTCTGCGAGATCCACCCAGGCGTCCGCATCTCCGAGTCCAACCTCGACGACGACGTCGAGGTGCAGCGCGACGCCTCGATCGAGCGTTCGCAGATCCGCGACGGTGCGGTCATCGGCCCGTCGGCGCGTCTGTTCGAGGCGGTGGTCGGCTCGATGTCCGAGGTCAGGTCCGAGCCCTTCAACCCCACCTCGATCGAGCGCTTCGTGGCGCTCGGGGACGAGGTGGTGGTCTACCCCGGGGTGCATCTGGCGGACGAGGTCTCGGTCTACCCGCGGCTGAAGCTGCCGTTCGGGGTCAGCGTCCCCGGCGGCACCGAGATCGCGGGACCCGCGGACGTGCTGCGTCTCTTATAGCGATGCGACCCTGACCGGATGCAGATCGGCCTGGCGCTCCCGCACTACGACTTCTCGATCCCGGGAGTGTCGCCGATCCGGTTCGAGGCGCTCGCGGAGGTCGCCGTCCGCGCCGAGCGGCTCGGGTTCGACAGCGTGTGGATGTCCGATCACCTGTTCGCTTCGCTGCATCGCTACGGCGGCGGGGACGAGCGGTACGGGTCGCTCGAACCGCTCTCGGCGCTCGCGGGGCTCGCGGCGCTGACCGAACGGGTGCGGCTGGGAACGCTGGTGCTGTCGGCGGGGTTCCGCCACCCCGCGATCGTCGCGAAGACGGTCACGGCGATCGACCGCCTCTCGGACGGCCGCGTCGAGCTGGGGATCGGGGCCGGATGGTTCGCCGACGAGTACCGGGCGTTCGGCTACGCGTTCGGATCGGTCGGGGAGCGGTTCGAGGTGCTCGAGGAGACCGTGGGCTACCTCACCGCGTTGTTCGGGGACGAGCCCGCGTCGTTCGAGGGGAAGCGCTTCGGGCTCCGGGGCGGGTACAACCACCCTCGGCCGGTGCAGGAACCGCGGCCGCCGCTGCTCGTCGGTGGCAAGGGTGGTCCGCGGGTGCTGCGGCTCGCCGCGCGGCTCGCCGATGGCTGGAACACGGTCTGGCGATGGACGCCGAAGGCGTATGGGGAGCGGGTGGCCGCCGCGCGCGAAGCGTGCGAGCGCGAGGGCCGCGATCCGGCGACGCTCCGGCTGTCCCTCGGCCTGTTCACGGTCGTCGGCGAGGACGAGGCGGACCTCGCTCGTCGATACGAGCTGATGCGAGAGCGACTGCCGCCGGGCGTCGTCGACGCGGTGCCGCTCCAAGAGCTGCGACGGGACGGGCTGGTCGGCACCCCCGCCGACGTGCTCGAACGCCTCGAGCGGTTCGCCGCGCTCGGCGTGGGCGAGCTCGTGGTGGGTCCCGCGCCGGTCTGGTTCGCGCTGCCGGATCCCTCGATGCTCGACCTGCTGGCCGACCGCGTGCTCCCGGCCGCACGCGCGCTCTGATGGAACCCCTGGAAGCGGCGATCGAGGTGCTCGGGGAGGAGGGGGTGCCCCTGCACTGGACGAAGATCCAGGATCTCGCGCTCCGCCGCGGGTACCTCGACCCGTTCGAGATCCCCGACGTCCGCAAGGCGCTGCTCGCGGCGCTCGCCGACGGCGTGCGATCGGGCGTGCTGGTGAAAGAGGGGACGGGCACCTACCGGATCGAGGCCCCGCTGATGGGGGAGGATCGCCCCCGATGATTCGCGGCTAGCGCCGGTACGCGATCCTCGAGAACCGTTCGAGCTTCTCGAACCGGTGCTCCGCCTCGATCATCCGTACCGTGCCCGACCGGTTGCGCATCACCATCGAGAACGTGGTCGCGCCGTCGGGCCAGTATTTGACGCCGCGAAGCAGCGATCCGTCGGTGATCCCGGTGGCCGCGAAGAACACGTCCTGCCCTGCGACGAGGTCGTCGGTCGTGAGGACGCGCTCGATGTCGTACCCCGTGTCGAGCAGCCCTTGCCGCTCGCCGTCGTCGCGTGGGAACAGGCGTCCCTGCATCGCTCCGCCGAGGCACTTCAGCGCGGCGGCGGCGACGACGCCCTCGGGCGTCCCCCCGATCCCGAGCAGGAGATCGAGCCCCGAGCTGCGCGTCGTGGCGGCCGCGATCGCGCCGGCGACGTCGCCATCGGTGATCAGGTGGACGCGCGCGCCGACGTCGCGGACGCGGGCGATCATCTCCGCGTGGCGTTCGCGGTCCAAGATCACGACGCCGACCTCTTCGGGGCGGATGCCCTTGGCCTTGGCGACCAGGCGAACGTTCTCCTCGGGCGAGGCGGTGATGTCGATCGCGTCCGCCGCCTCCGGGCCGGTCGCGACCTTCTCCATGTAGACGGCCGCGCCGGGGAAGAACATCGAACCGCGTTCGGCCAGCGCGATCACCGAGAGCGCGTTCGGCTGTCCGACGGCGGTCAGGCGCGTCCCGTCGATCGGGTCGACGGCGACGTCACACGCCGGTCCCTCGCCGGTCCCGACCGACTCCCCGTTGTAGAGCATCGGGGCCTCGTCCTTCTCGCCCTCCCCGATCACGACGACGCCGTCCATCGAGACCGTGTCGATCATCAGGCGCATCGCGTCGACCGCGGCCTGATCGGCCGCGACCTTGTCGCCCCGGCCCACCCACCTGCCGGCGGCGAGCGCCGCGGCCTCCGTGACCCGGACGAGCTCCAGTGCGATGTTGCGGTCCGGACGCTCCTCCATCGCGCGATCCTCCCGGTTCGAAACGTCTTCTTGTCGTCTCTCTGGGGTGCCGACCCATCCTACGTGCGCGCCCTCCGCTCGCGCGCGGGCGGGACGAGGCCTCGTTCCTCGCACCATTCGAGCGTGCGTCGCAGCGTCGTTTCGAGCGGCGTGTAGCGCAGGCCGAGCTCCTGTGCCGCCCTCGAGCCGTCGTACCGGTGGCCGTGGAGCAACGTCCGAACGGCCTCGGGGCACACGGTCGCGTCGCGACGGAGGGCTCTCGCACCCACCCAGGCGATCTCGCCGCCCACCGCCGCGAGCCAGCCCGGTGCGAACCGCACCTTGCGGGGGAGCCCCCAGATCCGGTCGAGCAGGTCGACCGCCTCGCGCGTCGTCAGGCTCGCCCCGGACAGCAGGTACCGCTCGCCGGGCGTCCCGCGCGTCTCGGCCAGGACGTGGCCCCTCGCGCAATCCTCGATGTCGACGAGCGAGATCGTCGTGTCCACGAGCACGGGGAGCCTTCCGTTCACGACCTCGAGCAGCAGGCGCGCCGAGCCGGTCGCTCGCCCGGGCCCCTGGACGGAGGAGGGGTTCACCGACACCACCGCGACGTCGAGCGACCCCGCGAGCTCGAAGACACGTCGTTCGGCCTGGTGCTTGGAGCGCTCGTAGGCGGAGAGATACGAGCCCCGGTGCGGCGAGTCCTCTCGACCCACCGTGTGCCGGGGCTCACCGATCGCCGACGAGGACGATGTGTAGACGACGCGTCCGACGCCGGCATCGGCGGCGGCGCGGACGATCGTCGCCGAGCCCTCGACGTTGGTGCGGACCATGTCGATCGGATCCCGAAGGCACATCGCGTTGACGCCCGCGACGTGGAAGACGGTCGAGCAACCGCGCATCGCCTCGGTCAGCGACCCGAGATCCAGCACGTCACCCCGGACCGCCTCGGCACCGAGCGCTGCGACCGCGTCCTCGGAGGCATTCGACCGCGCCAGCGCGCGGACGCTGCGGCCGTCGGCGACGAGGCGTCGCAGGAGAGCCCGCCCGACGACACCGGTCCCACCGGTGACCAGGACCGGTTGGGTCACGCGGCCGGGTCGCGGTCCGTGGTGATCGATCCGCGGAACCGCACGACGTACTCGAGACCGGAGAGCACGGTGATGATGGCCGCCGCGACCATCGCCCACTGATCCAGGTACAGCGGGCCGATGGGTTCGCCGGGACGCAGGATCGCGAGGAAGATCGCGAGGAACTGCACGTTGGCCTTCGCCTTGCCCCAGACCGACGGCCGGACGAGGTCGCCGGTCGACGCGACCGCGCCCTTCAGGCCGATGATCAGGATCTCGCGGCCGATGATGATCACGGCGATCCACGGCGACACGCGTCCAACCACCAGCAGTCCGATCAGCGCGCCCGCGACCAGCAACTTGTCCGCCGTCGTGTCGAGGAAGTTGCCGAACACGCTCGTCTGCGCCCAGCGGCGGGCCAGCAGCCCGTCGAAGAAGTCGGTGAGCGCGGCGACCGCGAACAGCGCCGCGGCGATGGTGAACGCCGTCTCGTTCTCGGGTCCGGCGAGGATCAGCGCGAGGATCACCGGGACGAGCGCCACACGAGCCCACGTCACGACCTTGAGGAACGCTGCGGCGCGGAGGTCGGCGGCGGTGGTCACGGCTTCGTCGGCATCGTAGCAGCGCGCCTCGCCGCGAACGCCCGGCTGCGTGCGACACTCCACGAATCCGTCCTGGGTGGGGATCAGGAGGCCGTGGTCGTCACCTCGGTCCCGTCCTCGCAGCTGTGACTTGACTAGGCTGCGCACCGTGGGTACGCCGAGGATCCTCACGGTCGACGACTACGAGCCACTCGCGAGACAGGTCCTGCCAGCGGACGTCTTCGACTACTTCGCCGGCGGCGCGGGGGACGAGTGGACCCTGGCCGAGAACCGGCGTGCGTTCGAGAGCTGGGTGATCCGGCCCCGGATGCTCACCGGCGCTTGGCCGATCGATCCCTCCACCCGGATCCTCGGGACCGACATCGCGTTCCCCGTGCTCGTCGCGCCGTGGGCCTACCAGCGGCGGGCGCACGCCGACGGCGAGCTCGCGACCGCCCGCGCCGCCGCCCGGGCCGGCACGATCATGGTGGTCTCGAGCACCACGGTCGATTACCTCGAGGAGGTCGCGGCCGCTTCGGACGCCCCGAAGTGGTGGCAGCTCTACGTGTTCACAGACCGCGGCATGACCGTCGAGATGCTGCACCGGGTGCATGCGGCGGGGTTCACGGCCGTGTGCCTGACGGTCGACTTTCCCGACAGCGGCCTGCGCCATCGGGATGCACGGAACCTCTTCGACATGCCGATCGGCCTGCCCCAGGACGATCTCACGTTCGCTCCCGACCTCACCTGGGACGATCTCGCGTGGATCCGGGAGGCCGCTCCGGTGCCGCTGCTCGTGAAGGGGCTCCTGACCGCCGAGGACGCCATGCTCGCCGTCGAGGCCGGCGTCGACGCGATCGTCGTGTCGAACCACGGCGGCCGTCAGCTCGATTCGGTCCATGCGCCGATCACCGTGCTCCCCGAGGTCGTCGAGGCCGTTGGGGGTCGCGTGCCGGTGCTCGTCGACGGCGGGTTCCGACGCGGGACGGACGTCTTCAAGGCGCTCGCGCTCGGCGCGGAGGCCGTGCTGGTCGCACGCCCCACGTGCTGGGGCCTCGCGGCGGCGGGGGAGGACGGCGTGGTGGAGGTCCTTCGGATCCTACGGTCGGAGCTTGAGAACACGATGGTTCTGGCCGGCACCCGTTCGGTCGCGGACATCACGGGGACGTACGTCGGGCGCGCGTGACGGGGTTCGAGGTGTTCTGCCAGCATGGGCGTCCGCATGACCCGGATCGACCTCCACACGCATTCGACCCACTCCGACGGGACGTTCGAGCCCGCCGAGCTGATCCGCCTGGCCGCCGAGCGCGACCTCCAGGTGGTTGCCCTGACGGACCACGACACGACGGACGGCCTGCCCGAGGCGCTCGCCACCGGGCTCGAGGTCGGCGTCGAGGTCGTGCCCGGCGTGGAATTCTCGGCCGAGTACCTGGGGATGAGCGTCCACATCCTCTGCTACTGGATGGACGCGGGGGACCCCGCGCTGCAGCTCGAGCTCCGGAGGCTGCGAGAGGACCGCTACCGGCGCGGCGAGCTGATGGTCGACCAGCTCCGCGCACTCGGGCTGCCGATCGCGTTCGAACGCGTCCGCGAGATCGCCGGGGACGCCACGATCGTCCGCCCGCACATCGCGCAGGCGATGGTCGAGGCGGGCATCGTCTCGACCGAGAAGGAGGCATTCGAGCGTTACATCGGCGACGGCGGGCCGGCCCACGTCGCCAAGCACGCGCTCGACCCCATCGACGCGGTCGTGCTGATCGATTCCGCGGGCGGCGTGTGCGCGGTCGCGCACCCGGGGATGTGGGGCGATCAGAGCTCGGTGCCGGACGAGTTGATCGAGCGCATGGCGGCGGCCGGCATGCGGGGTCTCGAGGTCGACCACCCCGATCACACACCCGAGGCTCGCGAACGCTACCGCGCGCTGGCCGACCGGCTCGGCCTGATCGCGACCGGCGGCTCGGACTGCCACGGGACGCGGTACGACCCCGTCCGGCTGGGGAGCTCGCTCTGCGATCCGGAGGCGTTCGTCGCGTTGCGTGCCGCGTCGTTCCGCGGATCGCCCGCGGCGCCCACCCCGTAGCATCGGCCCGAATGGCCGGCAAGCGGATCCTCGTCGTGGGCGCCGGGTTCGCCGGGCTCTACGCGGCCCTGCATCTCCGCCGAGCCGTCGACCTCGGTCACCGGGTGACGGTCGTCAACCCCGAGAACTTCATGCAGTACCACCCATTCCTGCCCGAGGTCGCGTCGGGCACGATCGATCCGCGTGCGGTGGTCGTCCCGCTCCGGCGCGTGCTCCGTCACTGCGAGGTCGTGATCGGCGAGGTGAAACGCGTCGACCAAGGCGATCGGACCGCGCGCGTCCGCCTCGCCGACGGCCGGCAGGTGGCGCTCGGCTACGACGTGGTCGTGCTCACGCCCGGCTCGTGGGCGCGCGTGCTCCCCATCCCCGGCCTGGCCGAGCACGGGGTCGGGTTCAAGACGGTCCAGGAGGCCATCTGGCTGCGCAACCACGTGCTCTCGCGGCTGGACCTCGCCGCGGTGAGCGACGACGCGGAACGCCGGCGGGCGGCGCTCACGTTCGTGTTCGTCGGCGGGGGGTACGCGGGGGTCGAGGCGCTGGGCGAGCTCGAGGACCTGGCCCGCGACGCGATCGAGAGCTACCCGAGCCTGCGACCCGACCAGATGCGTTGGGTCCTGGTCGAGGCGACCGGCTCGATCCTGCCCGAGATCGGTCGGGGGCTCGCCGACTACGCGATCGAGCGCCTGCGAGAGCGCGGGATCGAGGTCCTGCTGAACACGCGGCTCGACTCCGCGGAGGGCGGGGTGCTCCGCCTGTCCGACGGGCAGGCGTTCCCGGCCGAGACGCTCGTGTGGACCGCAGGCGTCAAGCCGTCACCGCTCGCGGCCGAGTCCGGCTTCCCGGTCGAGGAGACGGGCCGGATCCGGACCGACACGTTCCTGCGCGTCGATGGCGTCGAGGACGCGTGGGCGGCAGGCGACTCGGCGGCGGTGCCCGATCTCCTCGGCGGGGGGCTGATGCCGCCCACCGCGCAGCACGGGATGCGACAGGGGAAGCGGCTCGGGAGCAACGTCGTGGCGGTGTTGGAGGGGCGTCCGCCGGAACGGTTCGGATACCGGGGGATCGGGGCCGTCGTCTCGCTCGGCCGGTACAAGGGCGTGGCGACGATCCGGGGCGTTCGGCTCCGCGGGTTCGCGGCGTGGTTCGCCCACCGCTCGTACCACCTGTACGCGATGCCGACGCTCGGCAGGAAGGTCAAGATCGCGGCCGACTGGACGGTCGCGCTCTTGTTCCCCCGCGATCTCGCACAGCTCGGCTCGCTGGAGCACCCGCGCGAGCCGTTCGAGCGCGCAGCGGGGATGCGGCCTACGGACCCGGACGATTGACCTCGGCGGCGGCCGAGAGCGCCGAGTGGCTCCGCTCGAGGTCGGGGAGCTCGTGACCCGAGGTGAGCTCGTGCACCGCCCAGTTGGTCAGGTCGCGGATCGAGATGATCCCCGCGAGCTCGCCGTCCTGAACGACGGGCAGGTGACGGATCTTCAGCCGAGCCATGTGGTCCGCCGCCTCGGCGATGTCCGTCTTGGGGTCGACCGTGTCCAGGTCGGTCGACATGCGCTCGGACACCGTCGTCGCCTTCGGGTCGCCACCTTCGGCCACGAGGTTGACAAGGTCGCGCTCGGTCACGATGCCGGCGAGGGTGGCGCCGTCCATGACGATGACCGAGGAGATCCCGTGCTCGCGCAGCACGGTCGCCACCTGTTCGAACGTGTCCGAGGGCGAGGTGGTCTTCACGTCGGTATGCATGATGTCGCGGACCTGCATCGCGGCTACCTCCGTTCGGGGGGAGACAGCCTAACCCCTGCCCGTTCGGAGCGGCCAGCGACTCCGAACGGCGGTGGGGCGGCCTCAGTGGTCCGAACGCCCGCTGAAGTTGAACGACGAGACCTTGAGCGCGGGGACGCGGCTGGCCGAGAAGAAGAACTCGCTCGCGAGCTCGGTCTCGCGCCCGATCATCTCGGTGCCGGTCAGCGCCTCCAGGATCGACTGCGTGAACCGGAGGTTCTTGACGGGATGGTCGATCCGACCGTTCCGGATCAGGAACGTCCCGTCGCGCGTCATCCCGGTGATCGTCGACTCGACCGGGTGGACGACGTTCGTGTAGTGGAACCGAGTCACAAGCAGCCCATGTTCGGTCGACGCGATCATCTCGTCGACGTCGGCCTCGCCCGGCGCCATGAACAGGTTCAGGGGGAACGGACCCTCGGGGTTCGGCGGAGGCAGGGCGTGGCCGGTCGTCGTTGTACCCGCCTGCTTGGCCGTGCGAAGGTCGTAGACGCCTGAGCGGAATACCCCGTCCTCGATCAGGTCGACGCGCGATCGCGGCACGCCCTCGAAGTCGAACGGCAGGCCGAGGGTCCCGTCGGACAGGGCATCGTCGTAGATCGTCACGGTCGGGGCCGCGACCTGCTGCCCCTGCTTGCCCGAGAAGCAGGAGCGCCCCTCGAACAGTGATCGCCCGCCGAAACCGATCCACGCCAGGAACCCCACCAGCGTCGAGACGGCCGACGGCTCCAGGACGACCGTGTACCTGCCGGGGTCGATGTCGCGCGGCGAGCGGGAGGCGACCGCCTTGTCGGCCGCGCGCTTGCCCACGGACGCGGGGTCGAGCTCGTCTCGACCGGCCGCGAACACCTCCGCGAAGCCGCTCCCGCCGTCGGAGCCGGTCACGACCGTCGTCACCGAGGCCTGCGACGACGGCGCCCAGCAGAACTGGCCCTGGGTGTTGGCGACGGCGACCTCGCTGGCGAGGGTCTCGTATGCGCCGGCGGCCGTGAACCCCTCGGGGCATCGCGCGACGAGCTCGGCCACGGCCTCGGCGCGTTCGGAGGGCGTGGTCGCGGGGGTGGCCTCGTCGAACGCCTGGGGCTCCGGGATCGGCGCGGGCGGCGAGAGCCCGGGAAACATCGGGTCCGGCGCGACCACGTTCGCCATCTCGAGGGCGCTCTCGGCGGCCCGCAGCGCGCCCTCGGGCGAGAAGTCGTTCGTGCCCGTGACGCCGATGCGCCCGTCGGAGACGACGCGGACGCGGATCCCCGTGTCCTCGCGATGGGTGCTCTGGTGGATCGAGCTCGAGGCGAACCGCGTGAGCCCGCCCCACTCGTGCATGAACAGGACCTCCACACCGTCCGCGCGAGGCACGTTGAGGGCCGCGTCCGCGATGCGGCGGACCTCGTCGGGCCCGATGAGCCCCGTCTTCATCCCGCCCGCCCGCATCAGCCGCGCACCCCCAGCTGCACGTTGCGGAACCGCGAGGGCGACGCGCCGTGGCCGACCCGGGCGACCTGGCCGGGCTGCCCCTTCCCGCAGTTCGGCGTACCCCACAGGGTCCACTCCTCGCGACCGCCGACGGCGTCGCACGAGCCCCAGAACTCGGTGGTGATGCCCGTGTAGTTCGGGTTCCGGTACATCGTCGTGAGCCTGCCCTTCTCGATCCGCCAGGCGATCTCGCACCCGAACTGGAAGTTCACACGGTGGTCGTCGATCGACCAGGACGTGTTCGTCGACATGAACACGCCGTCGTCGGTGTCGCCGATGATGTCGGCGAGCGAGCCCTCGCGCGGCTCGATCGAGATGTTCGTCATGCGGATCAGCGGATAGTGCGCCCACCCGTCCGCCCGCATCGCCCCGGACGATGTGAGCCCGAGGACGCTCGCCGTCTCCCGGCTCGAGATGAAGTTCTCGAACACGCCGTCGACCAGGATCGGCACCCGCTGCGCCGGGACGCCCTCGTCATCCCAGCCGAACGACCCGAGCCCGCCCGGCAGCGACGCGTCGGCCGTGATCGAGACCAGCGGGCTCGCGTACCGGAGGGAGCCGCGGTCCTCGGGCCGGACGAACGAGGACCCCGCGTAGGCCTCCTCCATCCCGAGCACGCGGTCGAGCTCGACGGGATGCCCGATCGACTCGTGGATCTGGATCTCCACCTGCCCCGAGTCGAGCACGAGCGTCGTGACCTCGCTCGGGCACTCCTGGGCCGAGAGCAGTTCGACGGCCTCGGTCGCGGTCCGCTCGGCCTCCTCGATCAGGCCGAGCTTCTGGATGTGCTCCCAGCCCGCGGCCGAGATGTGGCCGCGGAAGGAGTTCGGGAAGGAGCGGCGCTGGAGCTCGCCGTCGCCCAGCGCCGTCGCCTCGATCCCCGCCCCCGACTGGACGGTCGTCTGCTCGATCGCCGTGCCATCGCTCGTCGCGAGGAACGTGCGACGGCGGAACAGGTCGATCCCGCCCTCGGCGAAGGCCAGCCCCCCGACCGATTGCATCCGGCGGGTCGCCTCCATCAGCATCGCGACCTTCTCCTCGAGCGGGATGTTGAAAGGGTCCACCTGCATCGGGGAGTGCCAGGTGCCGGTCACGGGTTCGACCGGAGCCAGGACGACGGGCTCCATCGGGAGACGGGCGGCGGCCTTCGCGATCTCGACCGCGAGCAGTGCGGTGCGGTCGATCTCCTCGGGCTCTTGACGGGCGGTGGCGGCGAACCCCCAGTACCCGTTCACGAGCACCCGGATCCCCAGGCCCTCCGAGGTCGAGCGGTCGATCCCCTCCATCTCCTGGTTCCGCACGGTGATGGACTCGGAGTCGTCGGCCACGACGCGCCCGTCGGCATAGTCGGCCCCGGCGGCTCTGGCCGCCTCGACCGCCTGCTTCGCGACGTCGAGCATCCGATCGGACCTCCAGGAAAGGAAAGGACTGCTGCGGAACAAGCCTACCCCGGCGTGCGGGAGGTCGCGTTCCGAGATGCGGGCGCCGTCTGGGAAGATGCGGCCCGGTTCCGGCGGTCGAGGCCGGGAGATCGAGCCGGCCATCGAGGGAGGAGCGACGGAATGACGATCCTGCGGTTCGACGACGCCCCGGTGTTCGACCTGTCGGGCGTTCGGATCCGGGGGTTCGCGTCGCCGGCTCGCGGGGCGACCGAGACGATGACCTACCGGGTCGAGCTCGAGGGCGGGCAACGCGTCCCCGACCACACGCACGACCACGAGGAGGTCTCCCAGCTCCTCTCGGGCCGCTGGACCATGACGATCGACGGCGAGGACTTCGAGCTACGGCCCGGCGACGCCGCGGTGATCCCGGCCGGGGTGATCCATGCCTCCTTCACGCTCGAGGGAGACGAGGCCGTGATCCTCACGTCGATGCCGGTCGGCACGCTGCTGATCCGGGCCGACGGGGAGCGCGTCGCGCCGCCCTGGAGCGAGTGACGGCGTGCCGACCTACGTCGCGAACGTCACCCTGTTCGACGGCCGGACCGTCAAGCAGCGGGCCGGCGTGCTCGTCGCGGACGGTCGCGTCGAGTGGACCGGTCCCCACGCCCGCGCACCGCGTTCGGCACGAGATGCCGACCAGATCGATGGGCGAGGCCGGACCCTGACGCCCGGGCTGATCGACTGCCACGTGCACCTGTGCTTCGACGGGAGCGCCGACTTCGCGGCCGAGGCGCGCGAGATGACGACGGACGCCGCGGCGACGGTCAAGGCCGTCCGCAACGCGGCTCGGACCCTCGACCACGGGGTGACGACGGTGCGGGACCTGGGCGGCCGCGGCGACTCGGTGATCCAGGTCGCCCGCGGCGTCGAACGCGGCCTGCTCGCCGGGCCGAGGATCCTCGCCGCCGGTCGCGCGCTCACGATCACCGGCGGGCACGGCCACCAGATCGGGTTCGCGCGCGAGGTCGACGGGCCGGACGCGCTGCGTCGCGCCGTTCGCGAGGAGATCCGCGCCGGCGCGACCGCGATCAAGCTGGTCGCGACCGGCGGGGTGCTCACGCCGGGGATCACGCACGACTTCACGGCGTTCACACAGGAGGAGCTCGACGCGGCCGTCGACGAGTCGCACTCGTGGGGCCGCGTGGTCGGGGCGCACGCGATCGGTCCCGAGGGGATCCTCCGGGCGGTGCGCGCCGGGGTCGACTCGATCGAGCACGGCTCGATGCTCTCGGCCGAGGGGGCCCGGCTGATGAAGGAGCGCGGGACGTTCCACGTGCCGACGATCTCGGCGATCCGCGGCATCGTCGACCACGCCGACGAGGTGCCCGCGTACGCGGTCGAGAAGGCGACCGCGCTCGTCGAGCTCGCGCGCGAGGGGTTCCGGCGCTCGCTCCGCGGCGGCGTGAGGATCGCGTGTGGGACCGACGCGGGGACGCCGTTCAACCCGCACGGCAACGCGCTGGTCGAGATCGTCCGCATGGTGGAGTGGGGGATGACCCCGCTGCAGGCGATGCGCTCGGCGACCTCGAACGCGGCCGCGTTGCTCCGGCTCGCCGACGTCGGCGTGGTGGCCGAGGGTGCGGCCGCCGATCTCGTGCTCTTCGGCTCGAACCCGCTCGAGGACATCCGAGCCGTGCTCGAACCCGCCCTGGTGCTCAGGGGCGGGGAGATCGCTGCCGGCTCGGTCTCCTAGGCACACGCCGACGCGCCGGGCAGGTTTTGTCACTCCCCGTCCCTACGCTGCCCGGGACAAGGAGGAACCGATGACGCAGCTCGGCTACGCGGTGCTCGGGCTCGTGCTCGGGGCGGCGCTCGGGGCGGTGGTGTTCGGGACGTGGCGGAGGTCGGTCTCGACGCCCTCGACGCGGGTGGAGGCACGGCTCGAGGTGCAGGCGGCCGAGCTCCGGCGGCTCGCCGATGCGGCGGCCGCGCGCGAGGGCTCGGCCGAGGATCTGCGCTCGGACCTCGCGGCTGCCCGAAGGGTGCTGGAGGCCCTCGCCCTGCGCGAGGACGAGCGGCGCGAACGCGACGCCGAATCCTGGGAGATCGTCCGTCGTCTCTCGACCGTGCTCGTCGGCAGCGCCTCGAAGGGCCGGGCCGGCGAGAACGTGCTGCGCGAACACCTCGCGCAGCTCCCGCCCGGGATGCTCGTCACCGACCTACGCGTCAACGGTCGCGTCGTCGAGTTCGGGCTGCTGCTCCCCGACGGCCGGCGGCTGCCGGTCGACTCCAAGTGGTCCGCGGTGGCCGAGCTCGAGGCGCTCGAGGCCGCCGATGATCCGCTCGAGCGCGAGACGCTCGCCCGCGAGGTCGAGCGCCAGGTCGCGCTCCGGGCGCGCGAGGTCGCGCAGTACCTCGATCCGTCGCTCACCGCGCCGGTCGCGGTCGCGGCGGTTCCCGATGCCGCGTACGAGGTCCTTCGACGGGCGCATGCCGACGCGTTCTCGCGCGGGGTCGTGATCGTGCCGTACTCGACCGCGCTGCCGGTGCTCCTGTTCCTGTACAGCCTCGCGCACCGGTTCGGCGACGCCGACGACGCGCGTTCCGCGCTCGAGGAGGTCGTGTCGGTGCTCGACGCGATGCAGCTCGTCCTCGAGAACAAGGTCGCGCGAGCGGCCACGATGGTCTCGAACGGCGTCGACGAGCTCCGCTCGGGTCTCGGCAAGGCGCGCGGCTCGATCGCCCGCGGGCGGACCGCCGCAGCCATCGATCCGGCACCGGAGCTCGAGCTCGTCGACGAGGTGCTGAAGGCAGTCCGGTAGACGGCGCGGGTAGGCTCCGAGCCGTGGACTTCGAGGCGACGCTCGCGACGCTCGGCTTCCATCCCGCTACGGGCCGGACGCCCAAGGGCGTGCAGGTGCTCGTCGCCGAGCCGAACCCGTTCCTGACCTACACCGTGCACAAGCTCGAGGACGGGAGCGCGCTGTTCTCGTGGGAGTTCGCGGTCGGCGAGTACCTGCGGACGAAGGGGATCCAGTTCGGCTCGGACGAGACGCTGAACCAGTTTGCGTTCCCACGCGAGGACGAGCGGGGACCCCAGGACGGCGTCTGGCTCGTAGAAGTCATCGAGCGAGCACAGGCGCTGTTGGCGTCGGTGCGCTTCGATCGTCCCTAGCAGTCGTGAACGGTCTTCGATGTCGCTTCCGTTACGAACCGATGTCGGTCGGCTTACATCGTCTTGGAAATCTGCGCCGCTTCCGACAGCGAGATCCCTCACCGTCTGCGACACGAGGACCACCAGGGGGCCGGCATCCCGCGACCGTCAGCGCCATGTCACGACCGCGAAACTGCTGGGGATGTAAACGAATACCGCACATTCGCGCCCATAGATGATGACGTGCAGGATGCGCAGGTGGCCTCGGAGAGTGTGGAACGCCTGTACCGGGATCAGGGCGGTCGGGTGTGGTCGGCCGTGTTCGCGTACGCGGGCGATCGCGGCGTCGCAGACGACGCCGTCGCCGAAGCCTTCGCCCAGTTGCTTCGCCGTGGAGACGATGTGCGGGATGCGACCACCTGGATCTGGACCGCTGCCTTCCGGCTGGCCGCCGGCGAGCTGAAGCGAAGGTCCAGGCTCTCTCACAAGGTGCCGGAGCGTAGCTACGAGCCCGAGTTCTTCGACACGCGGGTTCTCGACGCGATCCGCGCGTTACCCGAACGCCAACGGGCCGCGGTGGTCTTGCGCTACTACGCCGATCGACCGGTCACCGAGGTGGCCGAAGTGCTGGGCCTGAGGGCATCCACGGCCCGGGTCCACCTGTACCGCGCGCGGAATCGGCTGAAAGAGCTCCTCGGGGAGGAAATGTCATGGGACTGAGGCAGGAGCTCGACCGTGAGTTGGAATGGTTCCCTCCGTCCGAGCTGTGGGCTGAGATCGAGAGCCGGGCGACGCGGCCGGGACCGACCGAGTTGCCGGCACACGACGGAGGGCCGGGCGGACTCCCACGGAAGCGGTTGGTGGCGGCCGTCGTCGCGTTCGTCGTCTTCCTCGGAGCACTCGCGATCCTCTGGTCGGCGTTCCGGGCCGCGCCTCCTCGTCCCGCCGAGCCAAGTCCAGGTCCGCGCCGGAACGGGGAGCTCATCCAGTTCGCGGACATCGCAGGTTCCTCCGGGCTCTACCTCGCCGCCCAGGATCCTGGGACGGGTCAGCTCCGTCTCTTCGCGGACACTTCAGCCATCATCGATTGCGGCTACGTTCGCGGCCCTTGCCACACCGCTCCCGCCCTCGCAGCCTGGTCGGCGGACGGCCGGTGGGTGGCGTTCGATCTGTTCTGCTCTGGGGGCGATCCGGGATCCTGCCGCCGCCGAGGCGGACTCTGGGTCGTCGGCGCGGGAGGTGAGCCTCGGCAGGTGGCTGGTCCCTGCGAGTCATGCCATCCGGAGATCGTGGTGTCACACGCCTGGGCGTGGGGGCCGGCCGGCACAGGGGTCGCCTACACCTACCTCCACTCTGGCCGCGGGAGAGGGTGTCGCGCGCCGTGCGAAAGCGAGCTCTTCGTCTTCGATCCGTCCGACGGGACGCGACGGTCGTTGGGACGGGTCGACGGTCAGATCGACGCGTTGTCTTGGACCCCGGACGGAACGCGGATCTCGTTCGCGGTAGGCGGCGCTCTCTACCTGGTCGATCTGGGGAACGGCGAGCGGACGCGGATCGCCACGTATGAAGGGGTCGTGGGGGGGCTCTGGGGCTGGCCCGGCGGGATCAAGTGGTCGCCCGACGGAACGAAGATCGCCCTCGAGACCGTCCGCGAGGCCGACGGGACGTGGGGTGTGCGGGTCCTGGACGCCGAGGGCTCGGAGCTGTTCGTCCTCCGGGTCCCAGGAGGTGGCCCGTTCCAGGAAGATCCCGAGGTGACGTGGTCCCCGGACGGGACCCAGATCGCCTACACCACCTATGTCTTCTACGCCAAGGAGCCCGGGTCCGGCAGTGGGTATAGCGGGCAGATCCGCGCGGTCGCGTCTGACGGCTCGAACCCAACGTTGGTCTTCGATCCAGGATTCCGTCTCTCGCTCTCGCTCCGACCCACGTGGTCGCCGGACGGCTCCAGGTTGGCCTTCACCGTCGGGAGGAGGGGCGGACGCCCGACGCAGTGGCTCGTCGTCGACATGGGCGAGATCGGCGAGCCACAGCCCATCGACGAGCTGACGGTCAATAGCTGGCGTGGCGGGTCGTTCGCGGCAGGAGGAGGGTGGACACCCGGTCACCTTGGGGTGACCTCCGCCTCCGCTTCCTCCTGATGAGCTCACACCGTCGAGTCTCCGGCGCGGGGACGATCGCGATCATCCTCGCGCTCGAGTGGTTGCTGGCCTTGACTCTCGCCTTCGCTACCGCCGCGCGTTCCGCGGACGAGCCGACGCCGAAGCCCCCGGGCATCTTCTCGGAGGTCGGCGGCTGGATCGCCTTCGGCGACGACAACGGGATCTGGGCGGTGGATCCCACTCGCCCGAACGACCCCGACAGCCAGATCCGGCTGAGCGGGGAAGGAGGGACCCCGCTGGCCTGGTCAAGTGACGGCTCGAAGCTGCTCATCCTGCGGCAGAACATCGACCCGTCGCGACCGGTCCGCCTCTTCGTCCTCAACGCGGACGGCACCGAGACGCACTTGACCACGAGCGAGAACTACGTCCTCGGCGGAGGTTGGTCCTCCCCCGACATCGGGGGTTCGTTCTCCCCCGACGGATCCCAGGTCACCTTCGCGAACAAGTCGTCCGTCTACGTGGTCGACGCGCAGGGCGGCACACCGCGAGTGCTCCAAACCGCAAGCCGTCGCTGGTTCTCGGTCAACGGGCGCAGGGTCCGCGCTCTGGCCTACAACCCGGCGTACTCTCCCGACGGTACCCAGATCGCCTACTTCGACGGGGCAGGGACCAGCAGGGAAGGACCCGTTCACCAACTTCGGGTGATGAACGCCGATGGAAGCGGCACTCGCGTCCTCGTCGACAACCTGATGGCAGATCGCGTCTACAACCTCGCCTGGTCTCCCGACGGGGAACGGCTCGCGTTCGGCCTCGGATCCAAAGGGATCTATGTCGTCGGCGCCGACGGCTCGGGAATCACGCTCGCGATCCCGCATGGGGCGTTTCCGTATTGGTCACCGGACGGCACCCGCATCGCGTTCGCGAGTCTCAACCCTGTTGTCTCACCGCAGCGTCCATGCGCCGATCCCCGATGCTACGCCTCGCTCGGCACGCTCGAGATCGCGACTCCTGACGGGACAGATGTCGAGGAGTTCGGCTACGCCGAACCTGGGCCGTGGAACCCGCTCGTTCAACCGGAGCCCGAGGTAGCCGAGGTACCTCCGGCGAGCAAGGCCCTGGCGTTGACTTCGACGCTCCTTCTCGTGGTTGCCTTGCCAGCCCTCGCAGCAGGGGTCGTCCTCATCCGTAGGCGGGTGGTACAGCGGTCGTGACCTTTGAGGCCTACTGGAAGCGGGAAGGAACGGACCGGCAGGGCTGACGTCGTGCGGGCCAAGGGATGTCGGTTCCGTCACCAAGCGACATCGTGAGGCCTCCTCGACGTGGCTGCGACTGCGCATCTCCTCTCGCCCGACAGGCGAATGTTGGACGGACTAGGCTCGGCCCGTGAGCGATGAACGTAGCCTGCACCAGGAGGTTCGCTCCGCGTGGGACCGGCTTGCCGGGTTTTGGGACGATCGCATGCAGGCTGGCGAGACCTGGCAAGGAAATCTCATCCACCCAACCGTCGAGCGGTTGCTTGCACTCCGCCCGCGAGAGCGAGTCCTGGAGATCGCGTGCGGGACGGGTGACTTCGCACGTCGGATGGCTGAGGTCGGAGCACTGGTGCTGGCGGTCGACTTCAGCGAGGGCATGCTTGAGCGCGCCCGCGCACACGGGGGCGACGTCGAGTACGCGTACGCCGACGCGACCCAGGAGCAGGAGCTGCTCAAGCTTGGTGATGAGGAGTCGTTCGATGCGGTCGTTAGCAACATGGCGATCATGGACATGGAGTCCATCGAGCCGATGGTCGCGGCGGCATCGCGGCTGCTGAGACCCGGCGGCCGGTTCGTCCTCTCGATCCTGCACCCGGCGTTCAACTCGGGGAACGTGCGGCCGACGGTGGAGCTTGACCCCAACGGAGACACTACCGACGTGTACTCGGTCAAGGTGTCGGCCTACGGGCAGCCGTCGACGGGCAAGGGAGTCGCCGTGCCCGGGCAGCCGGTGCAGCAATGGTATTTCCACCGCCCGCTGTGGTTGGTCCTTGAGCCGTTCTTCGAACGATCGTTCGCCCTCGACGGGCTCGAAGAGCCGCTCCTCCGTCCCGAAGTCGCGAGGCCCGGAACGCCCGGCTACGTCTACACCGAGTTGCCCGGCGTGCTGGTCGCTCGAATGCGACGCACCGAACCTTGAACCCGCTGAAACGGCGACCTGGTGAACAGCTCGTCCTGCTCATCGCGTCGGCAAGTGTCCCCGGCGGGAAACTGCCACGCGACTTGGTCAGGCTGCCGTCCGGCCCGGTCGCGATGGGAGGCGCCGGTCCGAGCCTGACCGGGATCAACTCTTGCACTTTGTGGCTGAGCGCCTGCACGTTCGGAGCCCGCCGAGGGTTCATCGATACGACATGAACGAGCCGCTCCACCTGGCCGCGGAGGCACCCGCCTCCGAGACTCTCGAGGCGTCCCGAAGCTTCGAGACCTTCTACGACGCCGAGAGTCGGACGCTGTTTCGCCGTCTGTGGCTCGTCACCGGGAACCGCGCAGAGGCGGAGGAGCTGATGCAGGACGCGTTCCTGAGGGTTTGGGAACGGTGGGAGCAGGTCGGCGCGATGAGTGACCCTGTTGGATACCTCTACCGCACGGCCATGAACCTGTTCCGCAAGCGGTATCGCCGGGCTTTGCTGGCGCTCCGCCGAACGATCGGACTTGCGCCCTCGCGGGACGATTTCGCCGATGCTGACGACCGCGCGACCGTACGGCTGGTGCTCTCCACGCTACCGCCGCGTCAGCGCGCTGCCTTGGTGCTGACCGAGATGCTCGGGTTCAGCCCCGACGAGGCTGGCCGGGCGCTCGGGGTGCAGGCGTCTACAGTCCGGTCCCTGTCGCGCCAGGGTCGTGAGTCGTTCCGTAGGGCGATGGAGGTCGACGATGCCTAGCGTCTCCGAACTGCTCGAGCGTGAGAGTACGACGGTCGACCTCGAGCCCGGCGACTTCGAGCGACTCATCCGCCGGCGCGACCGCAAGCGACGGAACCGACGTCTCGGCGCGGTGGCGCTCGCGATCATCCTCGCGCTCGTGAGCTTCGTGGCCCTGACGCGCGCCTTCCGCACCGCCGAACGTCCCGCGGACGAACCGAAGCCCGAAGGGATCTTCTCGGAGGTCGCTGGGTGGATCACCTATGCCAACCTGGAAGGCACGAGCGGGATCTGGGCGGTCAACCCCGGAGCCTCAGGTGATCCGAACGATCAGATCCTGCTGAGCCGTGGAACCGGGTGGCCCATCGCGTGGTCGAGCGACGGCTCGAGGTTGCTCATCTTGCGGACCAACACCGAGCCCCCGCAGCCCCCGTCAATCCTCGCCGGCAGCAACCTCTTCGTGTTGAACGCAGATGGAACCGAGACGCGCTTGAAGGAGGGTGACGCGTGGATCACCGGCGGCTCGTTCTCCCCGGACGGCTCGAAGGTTATCTACGCCACGACCTTCGGCGTTAAGCGTTCCCGGATCCTCGTGGTAGACGCTGCGGGTGGTACGCCACAGGTACTGCTCAGCGGAAATGAGCTGTCCGTGCCGACGTTCTCTCCTGACGGGTCGAAGATCGCCTACTTCGCATGGTATGGGCGGCCCTACCACCGCTACCACCTCCGGGTGATGAACGCCGACGGGAGCGGCTCGCGAGTCTTGAGCCACGACGCGTTCAAAGACACGGGCCACCCCCTCCGCCTCGTCTGGTCTCCCGACGGCACACGCCTCGCGATCGACTACGGCGGGGCTCTCTACACGATCAGGGCCGATGGATCGGATCTCACCCTGGTGATCCCCTACGGTAGGGATGCAAACTGGTCACCGGACGGCTCGCGCATTGCGTACAGCCGCGCCCACCATCTCGAAATCGCGGACGCAGACGGGAAGAACACCGAGGAGTTCGGCTACGCGAGATCTGGGCCGTGGAACCCGCTCGTCCAGCCGGAGCCGGAGGACGCTTGAGTATCTGCAGCGAGCGAAGGCCGACGTCGACGCTCCATCTCGATGTGGCCTTGGTGGCACTGGTCGCAGGTGCCGTCCTGATCCGTCGTCGGATGCAGCGCTCGTCACCTTGAGGACCACTGGAGCGGGGAAGACTGACGGCCGTGGTTGATGTCCCGCCATGGGGGAACTCTTCATCGCCACGTCGCCGGCCGCAGGGGACATCTTCGGATGGGCCGTGATCTACGCGCTCCACGCGCGCGCGTGCATCGAGCGCGGGCGTGTGTGGCAGGCGGAGCACTACGTCGGCGCCGTGCGCGACCACGCCCTCTTGCTCGCCTGTCTCCGCGAGGGACGAACCGCGGTGCAGGCGCGCGGCTACGACGATCTGCCCGCCGAAACCCTCGCGCGCTTCGAGGATGCTCACGTCGGAGCGATCGAGCCCGGGGCGCTGCGGGCAGCCCTCGCCGCCTCGGTCCGCGCGCTCCTCAGCGAGGGCGCGGAGACGCGGATACCGCACGCTCGGGTCGTGGCGGAGCGTCTCGCCGAGCTTGGCTGACGAGCTCGGCGACCCGATCCCGGCGCGGCGTGTCGTCAGCCGACGAGCTTCTCGTACACGTCCCAGGCCCGAACGGTACGCATCCCGACGCGTTCGTAGAGGCGAACGGCGCCGGTGGAGTTCTCGCTGTCGACGTTCAGCATCACCCGGGGCAGCCCACGCGAAGCGAACGTGGTGAAGGCGCGTCGGAGCAGCGCGGAGGCGATCCCGCGTCCGCGCCAGGCCGCGCGAACGCCGAGCTCGCCGACCCAGCCCCGGTCGCCCCACACGACGCCCGAGAGCGCGCCGACCGCTTCCTCACGCTCGGTCGCGAGCAGCCACAGGCTCGGTTCGTAGTTGGGCGTCTCGACCTCCATGCCGAGCCACTCCTCGAGGGGGATCGGCCGGTAGCCCCACTGGCCGCGGAAGGCCTCCACGAAGATCGCGTGGATGCGTGGCAGGTCGGCCTCGGGCGTGATCCCACGGATCTCGATCCCCGGCGGGAGCTCGCCCGGGTCCCTCGGGGATCCGTCGAGGTCGATCTGCAGGTGCCGGAACGTCCGGACGCGCTCGAACCCCCGGGATCGAACCAAGGCCTCCGCCGACGCGTTCGCGTCGGTGATCGCCGTGAACAGCGCGCCGGAGCCTGGCTCGAAGCGCTCGGCCGCCCGGGCCTCGATCCGATCGAGCAACGCCGAGCCGAGGCCCATGCCTCGGCTGGCCGGATGCGACACGCCCCACGATTTGAGCTTGGCCTCGCCGTCGGAGGAGACGTTCGCGTACCCGACGATCGTGCCGTCCGGATCGACGACCACCCAGGCGTCGTCGGAGAGCTCGAACCCCGGGGAGGACCACTGGTCACCGAGGACGTCGGCGTCGAAGTCGGACTCGGCCGCTTCGGCGAGGTCGTTGGCGAGCATCAACGTCGAGATGCCCTCGACGTCGTCCGACGTCGGCGGCCGGATCTCGTAGCCCGCGGGCATGGGAGACATGGCTCCAGCCTAGGGGGGTTGCGGTCGCGTGGAACGCGCCGATGATGGCTCCGTGACCACGACCGTCCGCCCACCGGGCCCCGACCTTCGCCGGTTCGCGGCCCTGCGTGCGTTCCGGAACGACCCGCTGGGGCTCCTCGAACGTCTGGCCACGTACGGCGACGTGGTCCGGATCGACGTGCCGGGGTCCGCCGCCTACCTCTTGAACCATCCGGACCTGGTCCACGACGTGCTGGTGGGCGATCATCGCTCGTTCCACAAGGGCCCGACGATCCGGGCCGCGAAGATCCTGCTCGGCGAGTCGCTGCTCACGAGCGAGGACGAGATCCACCTTCGTCAGCGGCGTCTGATCCAACCGATGTTCCACCACGAACGGATCGCGACCTACGCGGCCTCGATGGTCCGGTTCGCCGAGCGGGCCGCCGGGGAGTGGAGCGACGGCGAGCCGGTGGACGTGCAGGCCGAGATGTCGGCGCTCACCCTCGCCGTGGTGGGAGACACGTTGTTCGGGACGGACGTCGACGAGCGGCAAAGCGCCACCGTGCGGCGGGCCCTCACGGACACGCTGGGGATGTTCGACCGCGTGTACTCGCCGCTGTTCCGCCTACTGGTACGGCTGCCCTCGCCCACGATGCGCCGCTACCGCCGCGTCGAGTCCGACCTGAACCGCGTGATCGCGGAGATGATCGCCGAGCGCCGCGTCGCCGGCGCGACCGGGGACGATCTCCTGTCGCTGCTGCTCCGGGCGCGCGAGGGCCGGGCCGGCATGACCGACAGGCAGGTGCGGGACGAGGCCCTGACGCTCTTCCTCGCCGGTCACGAGACCACCGCGATCGCGCTCACGTGGACGTGGTGGCTGCTCTCGCGGAACCCGGAGGCGGAGGCGCGCCTGCACGCCGAGCTCGACGCCGTGCTCCCGGATCGCGTGCCCTCGGTCGCCGACCTCCCCGAGCTCCCGTACACGCAGGCCGTGATCTCGGAGTCGATCCGGCTCCGGCCGCCGGCCTGGGCGATCGGCCGGACCGCCATCGCCGGCCACCGGGCGAACGGCTACGCGATCGATCGGGGATCGATCGTCGTGGTCTCGCCGTGGCTCCTGCACCACGACCCTCGGTGGTGGCCCGAGCCCGAGTCCTTCCGCCCCGAGCGCTGGCTCGACGACGACCTCGAGCGGCCGCGGTACTCGTTCATCCCGTTCGGCGGAGGTCCGCGCGTGTGCATCGGCGAGCCGTTCGCGCGGCTGGAGGCGGCGATGCTCCTCGCGTCGATCGCGCGGCGGTGGCGGTTCGCGAGCCCGACCGACCGGGAGCCGGACCTCCAGGCCGTCATCACCCTCCGACCCCGCGGGGGGCTCCCGATGGTCGCGCTTCGCCGCCGAACGCCCGATGGGTCCTAGCCCACGCGGGACTCGATCGCCCGGTCCCGCGTCGCGAGCAGGTCGAGGTACTCGCCCCGCTCGCGGAAGGTCTCCTGCAGCTGCTGCGTGAGACGCTCGATGAACTCGTCGCGGTAGGTGGAGTCGACCGCCGAGGCCACCGCGTAGTACAGGGCCGAGAACGACGCGACGCCGGCGGCCGTGCGGACGAGCTGCTTGGTGATCTCGAGCTCTTCACCGAAGAACGGGATGGTGAAGAACACGGTTCCCTCCGTCCCGATCCAATCCTTCCGGATCGCCGGCGTGACCAGGAGCGCGCCGAACACCATGAAGAACAGCCAGATCGCAACGCCGACGAACGCGATCTGCAGCGCCTGCGCGAGGAAGATCACGAGCCCGACGTTGACGCGCTGACGCCGGCGGAGCGGGACCGCGAGCGAGCTGGCCCGCTCGAGATCGCGGACGCCGCCCGGGAGCCGGACGATCAGGAAGATCGCGGTGATCAGCGCGAACAGCCCGGCGCCCGCATAGAAGGTCACGTCGCTCGCCTCGCCGAACAGCTGCCAGTACTCGTTGGTGAAGAACGTGACGAGCGAGAAGAACAGCAGGAGCGGGAGCGCGCGGACGAGGAGGGTGAGCGAGGCGCCGAGCAGCTGGACGAAGCGCGCCGCGATCCACCGCAGGATCGAGAAGACCCCGAACCCGACGACGAGCCAGATCAGGCCGAGCAGGACGAGGTTGCCGAGCCCCGTGACGAGCGCGCTCGTGAGCTGCCCGCCGAACACGAGCGGGAGCACCACCGGGAGCACGACGAACGCCGTGAGCTCGGGGACCCCGAGCTTGTGCGGGACCGACAGGAACCGCCGGCCGCGCGAGACGTTGAGCAGCCCGAACGCGCCGAGGACCAATGCGACACCGCCGAGCAGCGCGAGGACGTTCAGGGCCGGCGGCCAGTCGAGGTTGATCGCGCCGAGGATCTCGAGCACGAACACCACCGCGAGCAGCGGGATCGCCCGGTTGAAGACGTCCTCGGTCGCCGAGTAGTCCTCGGCCAACAGGGGCAGCCCGGCGCTCCGGAAGCGGCGCTCGAGCTCGCGGATCCGGCGGTCGCGTTCGAGCGGCTCGTCCACGTCCTCTATCGAACCCCGCCTCCCACCCACCCGCAAGCGTCTCGGGGCGGCTCGCAACCACGACGGCAGCCGGTACGCTGTTCGAAGTGGGGTTCGCCAGCGCGCTCGTGATCTTCGCCCATCCCGACGACGCCGAGTTCATGTGCGGCGGCACCGTCGCGAGCTGGGTGAACGAGGGGACCGACGTCCACTACTGCGTGGTCACCGACGGCTCGGCCGGCTCGAACGAGTCGGGGATGACGCGGGAGGCCATGGTGCCGATCCGCGAACGCGAGCAGCGGGCGGCGGCGGACGTGCTCGGCGTGCGGAGCGTGTCCTTCCTCGGGTTCGTGGACGGAGAGCTCCAGGTCGACCTGCAGACGCGCAAGGCCGTCACCCGGGTGGTGCGCCATGTCCGGCCGGAGGTGATCGTCGCGCCCGACCCCTCGCGGCTGTGGTTCGGGAACCGGTACATCAACCACTGGGACCACAAGCAAGCCGGGTCGCTGGCCCTGTGCGCCGTGATGCCCGACGCGCCGAGCCGCCCGCAGTTCCCGGAGCTCCTCGACGAGGGGCTCGAGCCCTTCGAGATCCCCTACCTGTGGCTTGCCTCCGAGGACGCCGATACCTACGTCGACATCTCCAAGACGCTCGAGACCAAGCTCGAGTCCCTGCGCGCGCACGAGTCGCAGGGAACCGGGGACGCCCTCGACTGGGTACGCGAGCGGGCCCGCGAGCTCGGCGCGGAGGGTGGGTTCGAGTACGCGGAGGGGTTCAAGACGTTCGATCTCCGCGACGAGGACGAGGGTCGTTGAGCCCGCGATGAGGGGACAGGTGTGATGGAGGAGCCGCTCGGCGGCGACGACGAACGCGAGACCTTCGGGCTCGAACCCGAGGAGGCCCAGAACATCCGCGCCGATCTCGAGGACCTCGAGGGGATGCGGCGGACGTTCCGGTCCCAGGGCGTCAAGGGCGTGGTGATCGCCTGCGAGCGCTGCGAGGAGAACCACTATTACGAGTGGGACCTGCTGCTCGAGAACCTCGAGCACATGCTCCAGACCGGCGAGTCGCAGATGCACGAGCCCGCGTTCGAGGTCCGCGAGGAAGAGTACATCCAGTGGGACTACGGCAAGGGGTACGTCGACGCGCTCGCCGACACGGGGCTCGAGCCCGACAATCGCGTCGAGGTGACGCGGTGCCCGTGGTGCGAGACCCCCGCCGAGGACCACTTCCAGTTCTGCCCGCGCTGCGGTCGCTCGTTCGCGGCGGTCAGGATGTACAAGGAGCTCGTCGACCGCGGCCTGGACGAGCGCGAGGTCCGCGCGATACTCGTGCGCGCCGGGTTCGAGCCCTTCTGACGGACCGATCAGCGCCCACGAGGGCGCTCGAGGACGCACTCGTCCGGCGACTTGTCGTCGCGGAGGCCCTTGAACGAGGGGGCGCGCATCTTCCTCGTGCTCCTCGTGATCTCGAGGTACTCGACCTCGCAGACCAGCTCGGGCTCCACGAACGTCGCTCCCTTGACCCTGGCGAGCTCGGGGTCGTCGATCGGCGGCGTCGGCCGCTTCAGCGGCTCGAGCGCCTCGAGCACTCGATCGAGCGTGGCGCGCGTGAACCCCGTGCCGACCTGGCCGATCCAGATCAGCTCACCGTCGTCGTAGGCACCGACCAGCAGCGCGCCGAACGTCCCCGACCTGCCGCCTTGACCCGGCGTCCAACCCAGGATCACGCAGTCCTGCGTGTTGGTGAGCTTGATCTTGCGCCAGTCGGGCGAGCGCCGACCGGGCTGGTAGGTCGAGCCGGTACGCTTGGCGACCACGCCCTCGAGGCCGAGTTCGCGAGCCACCTCGACGAACGCCTTCCCGCCGCCCTCGACGTGGGTGACCACCTGGAGCCGGTGGTCCTGTTCGACGATCGTCTCCAGCAGCTCGCGCCGCTCCTCGAGCCCGAGGCCGGTCAGGTCGTGACCGTCGAGCCACAGCAGGTCGAACGCGACCAGTGCGACCGGGACCTTGCTCGAGATCCGCTTGATCTCGCGCTCGTTCGACAGGTTCATCCGCTGCTGGAGCGCCTCGAACGAGTTCCTCCCGTCCTCGTCGAACGCCACGATCTCGGCGTCGAGTACCGCGTTCACCTGGTCGACGAGCTCGTGGATCATCCGAAGCTCCGGGTACTTGTCGGTGACGTCCCGGCCGTTCCGCGTTACCAGATGCGTGGCGTCGGTCGCCATCGGCGTCACCGAACGGATCCCGTCGAACTTCGGCTCGAACCACCAGTCGTCGCCGTCGAACGCCTTCCAGCCGCCCTCGGCGAGCATCGGCGGGAACGCGGGGGGCGAGGGGATCAGGGAGGCGTCCTGGTGGGACGCGAGGAAGGCGAGCCAGTCGGTCCGCGTCCTGACGACGTGGTACTCGAGCCCCGGGTAGCGCCTGCCGTGCAGGCGGAAGCTCACCTTGGAATCGGTCCACTCGACCGGCTCGTACCAGCCGTCGTCGAAGATCCGCACCTCGCCCGCGCCGTAGTGGCCCTCGGGGATCGTGCCCGAGAACGATCCGTACTCGAGCGGGTGATCCTCGGTGCGCACGGCCAGGCGCTTGTCGCCCGGCCGGGTCGGCAGCCCGCGGGGCACGGCCCACGAGGGGAGCGCGCCGTCGCGTTCGAGCCGGACGTCGTAGTGCAGGCGCGTCGCGCGGTGCTTGTGGATCACGAACGAGTTCCCCTCGCCCGCCGCGCCGCCGGGGGGCGGCTCGGTGGTGCCCTCTGGCCCGAACGTCCGCTTGCGCAGGTACTCGCCCAGGTCCGGGTCCTTCGAGGCCGCGATGACCTCCTCGGACTTACGCCGGGTCGCCTGGCTCGGGTCCGCGAACGCCTTCTCAGCGGGCAGCCCGACCGCCTCGAGCGCCGGAGCCAGGTCCTGCGGCTGTGAACGCACGCCCTCGAACAGGTCGCCGAGTTTGTCGAACCGCTCGCACACGTTCTCGATCCGGAAGTCCTGCGGCGTGATCCCCGCGTCGATCTCTTCCCACGTCACCGGCGTCGAGACCGTGGCCATCGCCTCGGGCCGAAGTGAGTAGGCGGCCGAGATGTTGGCGCCGCTCCGGTTCATGTTGTGGTCGATGAAGACCTTGCCGGTGCGCTTGGAGATCTGCCACGCCATCGTCACGTGCTCGCGATCGGCACGCTCGATCGTCCGCCCGAGCGTGCCGACGAAGTTGCGCACCTGGTCATAGGACCAGCCGAGCTGGATCGGCACGTAGATCTGGACGCCGGTCGCGCCGGACGTCTTCGGGTAGCCGGTCAACCCCAGGGCGCCCAGCGCCGCCTGGACGTGCTGCGCGACGATCAGCACGTCTTCGAAGCTCGCTCCCATCGGGTCCAGGTCGAAGAATAGGTAGTCGGGCGACTCGATCGACGGGCAGCGCGAGTGCAGCGGGTGCATCTCGATCGCGCCGAGATTCACGACGAACAACAGCGTCGCGATGTCCTGTACCAACATGTAACCGATCACGCCGTCCTTGCTGTCGTCGCTTGGGACGGGACATCGCGCGATCCAGTCGGGCGTGTGCGACGGCGCTGTCTTCTCGTAGAAGAAGGGCCCGTTCACGCCGTCGGGCATGCGCTTCATCGTGAGCGGCCGGTCATGGAGGTGCGGCAGGATCAGCCCGGCGACGTTGTAGTAGAACGCGAGCAGGTCGCCCTTCGTGTAGCCCTCGTCGGGCCAGAACACCTTGTCGAGGTTCGACAGGCGCAGCTCGCGGCCGTCAACGTCCATCCACCACGCGTCGCCGCGTTTCTCGACCGGGAGCGGCGTCGGGAACTCGACGGTGAAGGCGCGGCCGCCGGACGCCTTCTTGCGCGGGGACATCCCGCCAGGGTAGCCGTCAGGCCCTGGTCAGCACTGCGCGGCACCGCTCAGGATCGGGACCTCGGTGTTCTTCGGGAAGAAGGACTTCGCGACCTCGTCGAGTCCGGGGACCGCCGAATCGACCTCCACGTCGATCGCGGTGGCCTTGAACGCGGGTGCGTCGGCCGTTCCCGCGATCACGAGATCGATGGTGTCTGTGAACGAGATCGTGCCGAACGTGGGAACCTCGAATCGGTCGCTGATCACCAGGGTCCCCGTGCCGCCCCCCATGTCCACCGTCGTGTCGATGTCGAAGTCGAACGGGCCGCCCTGCACGGTGTAGGTCCACACACCCTGGACCCCGTCGCACGAGTAGAACGCCGCCGTCAACCCCGCCGAGGCCTGCGCCTGGGTGTCGACCGAGACCGGACCGTCGAACGCGCCGTCTGTAGCCGTCCCGCCGGTGGGCCCGGTCGCCGTCGGCCCGGTCGCCGTTGGTCCCGTCGCCGTCGGTTCCGTCGCCGTCGGCCCGGTCGCCGGCGTGCCTCCGCCCTGGACCTCGGTGTCGCCACAGGCCGCGAACAGCACGATCGCGACGATGAACGGGACGACGATGCGGGCGATGCGCACGGAGGCTTCGTACCCCGAGGCCATGGGCCGGGTCAAGCCGCGTCGGGCGGAGCGGCGCAAGCGGGTGGAGGGGGATTTGTCTCCGGCGGCGACTAGAATCCCTGTCCCTGCGTCGAGCGGGACGCCCAGGCACGAGGAGCGCGCATGCCACCCAGAGCGATGTGGAAAGGGGCCATCTCGTTCGGCCTTGTCACGATCCCGGTCGCCGTCTACCCGGCCACCGAGGAGAAGTCGCTGAAGTTCAACCAGCTCCACGACGAGGACATGGGCCGGATCCGGTACAAGCGTGTGTGCTCGGTCGACGGCGAGGAGGTCGAGTTCGACCACATCGTCAAGGGGTACGAGGTCGAGAAGGACAAGTACGTGGTCATGACCGACCAGGACTTCGACGCGGTCCCGGTCGAGTCGAGCCGTGCGATCGACATCCAGCAGTTCGTCGACCTCGAGGAGATCGATCCGATCCTGTTCAAGAAGTCTTACTACCTCGTCCCGGACGAGACCGGGGCCAAGGCCTACGCTCTGCTGCGCAAGGCGCTCTCGGACGAGCGCAAGGTCGGGATCGCGAAGGTCAGCTTCCGCGACAAGGAGCACCTGTCCGCGCTCCGGTTCAAGGACGACGTGTTCGTCCTCGAGACGATGTACTGGCCCGACGAGGTCCGGGCGGCCGAGTTCGACACCGTGCCCGCCGACGAGAAGGTCCGCGAGAACGAGGTCGACATGGCCCGGTCGCTGATCGAGAGCCTGACCGAGCCCTGGAACCCCGGGGCGTTCACCGACGCCTACCGCGAGGCGATGCTCGAGATCGTCGAGAAGAAGCTCGCCGGCGAGCCGATCGAGGCACCCCCCGAGGAGGCGCCCGCGCGGGTCGTGGACCTGATGGAGGCCCTCAAGGCCTCGGTCGCGGCGGCAAAGGAGAAGACGCCTTCCGCGGGAGGCGCCAAGCGGAGCGGCGCCGCGCGCCCGGCGGCCAAGAAGCCCACGGCCAAGCGCGCCGCGACCACGAAGAAGGCGGCGCCGCGCAAGAAGGCGTCAGGTGAGTGACGAGGGGCGAGTGACGCGGATCGGCACGGGCCCGCCGCTCGCGGGCTAGGCTGGGGCGCGTCCACGCCCTCGGGAGCGCCGTGAAGCTCGTCGTCGCGATCGTCAAGCCGCATCGGCTCGACGAGGTCAAGGAGGCGCTCCAGGACCTCGGCGTGCAAGGACTCACGACCACCGATGTCGAGGGGTTCGGGCGACAGCGCGGGCACACCGAGATCTACCGGGGCGCCGAGTACCAGGTCGACTTCGTCCCGAAGATCAAGATCGAGGTGCTCTGCGAGGACGAGCAGGTGCAGGGCGTCGTCGACGCGCTCGCGAAGGCCGCCCGCACCGGCAAGATCGGCGACGGCAAGATCTGGGTGACGTCCGTCGAACAGGTGCTCCGGATCCGGACCGGCGAGATGGGTCCCGACGCCCTCTAGCGTGAGCGAGCGGCCCGCGCCGGTCGGCCGGCTCCTGGAGCATCTTCGCTCGCTCGATCGCGCGTACTCCACCGGTCATCACGGGCGCTGGTCGGGACGGCGCCGCGCCGGGCTCGTCGACGCGTGCATCCGCGACCTCGCGTCCGACGCCCGGATGCCGGGGGACGTCGCGCTCGTCGCGCTCGGCGGGTACGGACGGGGGGTGCTCTCGCCCGGATCCGACCTCGATCTGCTGATCCTGCACGACGGGTCGTCGACCTCCGACGTTGCGGCGCTCGCCGAGCACCTCCTGTACCCCATGTGGGACGCCGGTCTCCGCGTCGGTCACGCGGTCCGAACACCGGACGCCTGTGTCGAGATCGCGGTCGAACGGCTCGACGCGGCCACCGCGATGCTCGACGGCCGATTCCTGGCGGGGTTGGGGTCCTCGTGGGACGACGTGCGCTCGGCACTGCTGGAGCTCGTTCGCGGCGACCCTCGCGCGTTCGCCGAGCGCCTGGCGGCCGACCGCGAGGCTCGGCGCGACCGGTTCGGGTCGGTGTCGTCGCTCCTGGAGCCCGAGCTCAAGGAGGGCGTCGGGGGTCTGCGGGACGTCCACGCGCTGGCCTGGCTCCAGACCGCGTTGGGCCCTCCGCTCGAGGAAGCGGGGTTCCTGCGCGAGTCGGAGGGTCGTTCGGTGGAGAGGGCCGAGGAATTCCTCACCCGTGTCCGCGGCGCGTTGCACCTGGAGAGCGGCCGGGGTTCGGACCGGCTCCTCGCGGAACTCCAGCCGCAGGTCGCGCCAGCCATGGGCTTCGCGGACGAGCCCGGGCTCCCCGCGGTCGACGGGCTGATGCGTTCGGTGTTCGAGCAGGCGCGCCAGGTCGAGCACGTCTCGGCCTCGGTGTTCGATCGGTTCCTGCGCGGTTCCTCGCTGTCGGCTCCGCTCGATCCCACACCGGAGGGGATCCTCCGCGCGTTCGCCGCGGTCGCGCGCGACGGGGACGTGATGCCGGCCGCCTCGCTCGACGCCTTGGCGGCGGTGACGATCGACGCCGACCTGCCGTGGACCGAACCGATCCGAGCGGCGTTCCTCGAGCTCCTCCGGTGCGGCCCAGAGGCGGCCGACGGGCTCGAGGCACTCGACCGCGTCGGCCTCCTCGAACGCTTCGTGCCGGCGTGGGGGCCGGTCCGGTGCCGGCCGCAGCGCGACCCGTACCACCGGTCCTCGGTCGACGTGCACCTGCTCGCCTCGTTCGCCGGCGTCGCTCGGCTGCTGGACGATCCGGGCGACGATCCTTCCGTGGCGCTCGCGGTGCGGGCGGTCCCCGACGCCGACGCCCTACGCCTGGGCGCGCTCCTGCACGACATCGGCAAGACCGGCGAGGGCCACCACGTCGATGTCGGGGCGCGCGTGGCCGGGGAGACGCTCGAGCACATGGGCGTGTCGGGTCCGACGGCCGGCCTCGCGCGGTTCCTCGTCGCCGAGCACCTCCTCCTGTCGGACACGGCCACACGTCGCGATCTCGACGACGAGCGCCTGATCGTCGGTGTGGCCGATCGCGTCGGGGATCCCGGGCGACTGGCCGCGCTGTACCTGCTGACGATGGCCGACGCCGAGGCCACGGGGCCGCACGCGTGGACGCCGTGGCGCGCGACCCTGGTCCGAGAGCTCGTCGCCAAGGTCCGACACGCCCTCGAGCGCGACGACGTGGGTTGGGGTACCGCGGAACGGCTGACCGCTCGGGCGGAGGAGATCCGTGCAGCGCTCGGGGATGAGGATCCCAAAGCCGTCGAGCGCTTCCTCCTGCGGATGCCACGCGGTTACGTCCTGACGGTCCCGATCGACCGGGTGCCGATCCACCACCGCCTCCTCGCCCCGGCCGTCGGCTCGCACGAGGTGCGGACCCACGCTACCGAGGGATCCCGGGCGGCCGCATACGACCTCGCGGTCGTCGCCGCCGACCGGCCGGGGCTGCTCTCGATGATCGCGGGGGCGCTCTCGCTCGCCGGGCTGTCGATCCTCACCGCACAGGTGTTCACGACCGACGACGGCGTCGCCGTGGACCTGTTCGAGATCGAGGGGGCGTTCGAGCCCGAGGTCGGCGAGGAGCGCTGGCGGGAGTTCCGGACGACGCTGCGAAAGGTGATCGAGGGCCGGCTCTCGCTCGATCACCGCGTCCGAGAGAAGCGGCGGCACTACCCGGGTCCGCAGGCCGACGTCCCGGTGCGGGTCGAGGTCGACAACGACGCGTCGGACTTCTTCACCGTCATCGAGGTCGGCGCGCCCGACCGTCTCGGGCTGCTGTTCGACATCACCCGAACCTTCGCCGAGCTACAGCTCGACGTGCACATCGCGAAGGTGGCGACGTTCGGCGGGCGCGTGGTCGACGCCTTCTACGTCCGCGACGACCTCGGGCGCAGGGTCGACGATCTCGAGCGGATCCGCGAGCTGGAGGACGCGCTACGAGGCCGGATCGCACCGTGACCTCGGCGCGAGCCGCGGACGCGTTCGGCTAGAGCATCGCCCGGAGCCGATCGGCCATCTGCGTGCTGTGGCCCTCGTCCTCGTGCTTGAAGTAGCAGTAGACGTCCCGGCCGGCCTCGAGCGAGGGGCGGATCCGGTCCACCCAGCCGCGCAGCTCCTCGTCCGGGTACTCGGTCTTGCGCAGGCGCAGGAACCCGAACGGCTCCCAGGACAGGTCGTCGGGTCCGGGGTCGTTCTCGTCGGTCTCCGCGACGCACCAGGCGACGCCCTGCTCGAGCAGCAGGTCGCGCGCCTCGATCCACGACGGGTGTCGGAACTCCATCGCGGCCCGGGGCGTCGGCGGCAGGTAGCCGACGAACGACTCGATCAGCCCGCGGTCGTACTTCAGGGTAGGCGGGCACTGGTACAGGACGCTCCCGAGCCGGTCCCCGAGCAACCGCCCGAGGTCCAGGAAGTCGCGCACGTCCTGGTCCGCGTCCGCCAGGCGCTTCCAGTGCGTGATGCGCTGGTTCGCCTTCAGGGTGAACCGGAACGTCTCGGGGGTCTCCGCCTTCCACGTCTCCATGGACTTCTGGGTCGGGAAGCGCCGGAACGTGTAGTTGATCTCGACCGAGGGGAACCGGCTCGCGTAGTACGAGAGCATCTCGCGGTTCTTCAGCCCCTCCGGGTAGAACACGCCGTGCTTCCACTCGTCGTAGGCGAACCCCGACGTCCCGAGGTAGAGGTTCCCGTCCATCTGATAAGGATTCTGGCATGGCCACGCCGGAGAGCCGAGGGCACATCGGGTTGTCGTCCGGGGAGGTGGCGTCGGTCTGGATCCGTCCGCGAGGCGCCGCGGCCACGCTCGTGGTCGCGCACGGGGCCGGTGCGGGCATGGACCACCCCTTCCTCGCCGGCTTCTGCCGGGCGATGGGGGAGGCGGGCGTTGCGACGATGCGCTTCAACTTCCCATTCGTCGAGCGCGGCCGCCGGTCGCCCGACCCCGAGCGCGTGCTGCGCGAGACCTGGCTGGCGGCGTTCGAGGCGGCGTCCCAACGCGCGGACGGACGTGGCGTCCTCGCCGGGGGCAAGTCGCTCGGCGGCCGCATCGCCTCGATGTGCGCGGCCGACGGGATGCCGGCCGCGGGGCTGGTGTTCCTCGGCTACCCGCTGCACGCGCCCGGCAAGACCGAGAAGCTGCGCGCGGAGCACCTCGAGCGGATCCGTGTCCCGATGCTGTTCCTGCAGGGCACGAGGGATCCGTTCGCGAATCCGGACCTCCTGAAGCAGGTGCTGGCGAAGCTCGGCGACCGGGCCGTGCTCGAGCCGGTGGAGGGCGGCGACCACTCGTTCCGGATCCGCGGCGTCAAGGCCGACGATCGCGAGATCGGCGCGGGGCTGGCCGGGGCCGCGGCACCCTTCGTCCGGCGGGTCGCCGGGGAGCGCTGATGCCGCGCCGCAACCGCCGGGCTCCGGACGAGGGGCCGCAGCCCTCACGCATGCCGCAGTCGGCGGCACCACCCTGGGCGAGCGTTCCGGGCATCGAGGTGCGGCGGCTGACGAGCGACAAGCCCTATCGCTGCCCGGGGTGCGACCTCGAGATCCGCCCGGGCACGTGGCACCTCGTCGTGGTCCCCGCCGTCCCCGAGGAGCGTCGTCATTGGCACGAGCGCTGCTGGCAGGTGGAGCTCAACCGGACGCGCGGTCGCCGTCCGGGTGGCTGAACGGCGTTCGGCCCCCGCTATCATCGGCCCGTGCCGCCACCACCCGTGCGGGCGTCGATGCATCACGAGCCACCGGTCTGGGTGGGCAGGGTCCGCGGTCGCGAGATCAGGCGGCGCACCCGGGACGGCTGCCTGAACGGCTTGCGGCGCCTCGCGGGCGCCGACGCGTTGCTGTGGGTCGAGGTCACCCCCGACGTCGTGGGCGTGACCGAGGCCGCGACGATCCTGGGATGGGATCGCCGACGCGTGGCGACGTACGTGAGCCGGGGAGCGTTCCCCGAGCCGATCGCCGCCCTCGCGTCCGGGCGCGTCTGGCGGCGCGAGGACGTCGAGGCCTTCGGTCGCGATCGTCTCCGGCGCAAAGGCCGCAGGATCGCCCGGTGACCGAGCGGATCCTGTACCTGGTCCGCCACGGCGAATCCGACTTCGACTCCACCCGAACCACTCCGAGCCCTCGTGGCGAGCAATGGGACCCACCGCTCGGCGAACGCGGGCGGGAGCAGGCGGCGATGCTCGCCGGCCGGCTCCGCGCCATGCCCGAGCCCGCGGTCGTCGCCTCCTCGCCCCTGCTCCGGTCGCGCGAGACCGCCTCGGCGTACGCGGAGCCCGCCGGGATCCAGGTGCTTGTCGAGGACGACCTCGCCGAGGCTCACCTGGGCGAGTGGGAGGGCAAGTCGTTCGAGGAGATCCTCTCGACGGACGAGCAGATGCTTCACCGGGTGCGCAACCAGGAACCGATCTGGCGTCACGCCCCGTTCGTCGAGGAGCTGGGGCCGTTCCGGGCACGCGTCCACGCCGTCGTCGAACGGCTGCTGGCGGCCCACCCGGACGGCAACGTCCTCGTGTTCTGCCACGGTGGGGTGATCAACGCCTACATCGCGCCGCTGCTCGGCGTGGAGCACGAGATGTTCTTCGTGCCCGAGAACACGTCGCTCAACTCCATCGTCGTCGAGGGTGACCGGCGCCGGGTCAGGTTCCTCAACGACGCGCTCCACCTGACCGACCCCCACCTGTTCGCGGACGCCTGAGGCTTTCGAGCCCTAGACTCCGCGTCGATCGCAGCCCACACCACAGCCGACCAGGAGGCCGACATGCCCGTCCAGTTCCTTTCGCCCGAGTGGACCGAAGAGCTCGAGAAGCGCCTGAACGCGAGCGACGCGTTCCGGACCGCCGCGGCCGCCGCGAACGTGACGATCCAGAACGTGATCGACACGCCGGACGGCGCGAAGCGCTACTGGATGCGTTTCGAGGCAGGCTCGGTGAAGCTCGAGGCCGGCGATGCCGAAAAGGCCGACGCCACGATCGAACAGGACTACGACACGGCGGTCGCGCTCGCCAGGAGCGAGCTCAACCCCGTCTCGGCCTTCATGACCGGGAAGATCCGCATCAACGGCAGCATGATGCTCCTGATGCAGCTCCAGGGGGCGCTCTCCGAGCTGGCCAAGGAGATGCAGGAGATCGACGTCGACTACTGAAGAGCGCGCTTGCCGCCCGAGCCGACGAGCGGGCGCCCATCCGATAGCACGCTCTCGGACGTACCTGGAGTGGGTGCGCAGACCTCGTTTGACGGGCTCGACCCGGCGAGCGGAGAATCTACGGCCGTGCCCCCCGGGTTCGGGGCACCCATCGGATGGGAGGGGGAAGCATGCGCTCATGGCGAGCGAAGGTGCTGGTCCTCATCGGCGTGCTGTCGATCGTGGCCGCGGCCTGCGGCGGCGATGACAACGGCGGCGAGACCGGCGGGGCGGGCGGGACCGCCACGGGAGGCACCGCAGGCGCGGAATGCAACGCGGACATGCAGGTCGGGATCGCGTTCGACATCGGTGGCCTCGGCGACAAGTCGTTCAACGACGCCGCGAACACCGGTCTCCAGCAGGCGATAGCCGACGGCCTCGTGTGTGAGGAGAACGTCGTCACGAACGAGGCGAACTCCACCGGCTCCGACCGCGACCAGAACCTGCAGGCGCTTGCCGACGCCGGGTTCAACCTGGTGATCGGTGTTGGGTTCGCGTTCTCACCCGGGGTCAACACGATCGCCCCGGACTACCCCGACCAGAGCTTCATGATCGTGGACGGGTACGCGACGTGTGGCACCGCCTGCGGGCTGTCGAACGACGCCGACGCGATCCCGAACGTCGCCGACTACACCTTCAAGGAGCAGGAGGGTTCGTTCCTGATCGGTGCCGCGGCCGTGCTGAAGTGCGAGTGCAAGACGATCGGGTTCCTCGGCGGGCAGACCGGACCGCTGATCGAGAAGTTCCAGGCGGGCTATGAGGCCGGTGCCCACCAGATCGATCCGGAGGTCGAGGTGCTCGTCGAGTACATCGGCGACGACACGACGGCGTTCAACGACCCGGTCAAGGGCGAGCAGCTGTCGACCAAGATGTACGACCAGGGCGCGGAGATCATCTACCACGCCTCCGGCGCGTCCGGAGCGGGTCTCTTCAACGCCGCGGTCGAGGCGCAGAAGTTCGCGATCGGCGTCGACTCGGACCAGTACCTGACGGCCAGCCCCGAGCAGCAGCCGCTGATCCTGACCTCGATGCTGAAGCGCGTCGACGTCGCCGTGTACAACTCGATCGAGGCAGTGGGCAGCGGCACGTTCGGCGGCAGCCAGGTCTTCGGCATGGCGGAGGACGGGGTCGACTACGCGACCTCGAACCCCACCGAGCTGACAGCGGACATCACCGAGCAGCTGGACCAGTTCAAGCAGCAGATCATCGACGGAACCATCGTCGTGCCGGACACCCCGGGCGCCTAGGCCGGGGGACGGCGAACACCGTGACGAACGGCGTCGGGGCGGGGGGCAACGGCTCCCCGCCCCTCGTCGTACTGGAAGGCATCACGAAGCGGTTCCCCGGCGTGCTGGCCAACGACGAGGTCGATCTCGAGCTGCGGGCCGGAGAGGTTCACGCGCTGATCGGGGAGAACGGGGCTGGCAAGTCGACGTTGATGCGGGTGCTGTACGGCATGTACCCGGCCGACGGCGGCCGGATCTTCGTGCGCGGCGAGGAGGCGAAGATCGGGTCGCCGCGCGACGCGATCGCCCTCGGGATCGGCATGGTCCATCAGCACTTCGTGCTCGTCGATCCGTTCACGGTCACCGAGAACATCATCCTGGGTGAGGAGGGCGGGGCGCGCCTCGACGTCGACGCCGCCCAGCAACGCGTGGCCGAGCTCGCCGACTCGTACGCCTTCCGGGTGGATCCGGGGGCGGTCATCGAGGATCTCTCGGTCGGCGAGGAGCAGCGCGTCGAGATCTTGAAGGCGCTCTACCGGGGCGTTGAGATCCTCATCCTCGACGAGCCGACGGCGGTCCTCACGCCCAACGAGACGAAGGACCTGTTCGGCAACCTGCGCAAGCTCCAAGAGGCAGGGCGCACGATCGTGTTCATCAGCCACAAGCTCGACGAGGTGCTCGAGATCGCCGATCGGATCACGGTGCTCCGTCGAGGGCGCGTCGTGGGCGAGACGCGACCGGCCGACACCTCCAAGGCGAAGCTCGCCGAGATGATGGTCGGCCGGCCCGTGCTCTTCCGGCTCGACAAGCCGCAGGTCGAGATCGGCGAGCCCGTCCTTCGCGTGGAAGGGCTCATGGGCGAGGGCAAGCTGAACGGCATCGACCTCGAGGTCCGGGCCGGCGAGATCCTCGGCGTCGCCGGCGTCGAGGGCAACGGCCAGCGTGAGCTCGCCGAGACACTTTTCGGGCTGCGGACACCAACGTCGGGGACGATCGAGCTCGAGGGCGCATCGATCACCGGTCGCCCGGTGGGGGACATCCGCAACGCCGGGGTCGGCTACATCCCCGAGGACCGTCACGACCAGGGGCTAGTGCTGAACATGACGCTCTGGGAGAACGCGGTCCTGGGCCGCCAGGACGACGACGAGTTTTCGAGCAGCCTCGGCGTGCTGTTCAGCAAGAAGATCAAGGCACTCGCCGTCCGCTTGGTGCAGCTCTTCGACATCCGTACGCGCAGCGTCGACGTCAACGCCTCCACGCTGTCGGGTGGCAACCAGCAGAAGCTGATCCTGGCCCGGGAGCTCGAGACCGACCCGAAGCTCATGATCGCCGCCCAGCCGACCCGGGGCCTCGACGTTGGGGCGATCGAGTTCGTCTGGAGGCAGATCCTCGACCAGAAGGCTGCCGGCCGGGCCATCCTGCTGATCTCGGCCGAGCTCGACGAGATCTACGCGCTCTCGGACCGGATCGTCACGCTCTACGAGGGCAAGATCACCGGCGAGTTCGCACCCGACGCCCCGCCGGAGGAGATCGGTGTGGGGATGCTCGGCGGGACCAAGGAGCCGGTGCCGTAGATGGCCACCGATGGTCTCGCGCCGCCCGTGTCCGCCGTGCGATCGCGCCCCGCCTGGCTCGAGGGTTTCGTCGGCCAACTGTTGGCCCTGCTCGCCTCCCTCGGCATCGCGCTCCTCGCCGGCTCGCTCCTGATCATCGCGTACGGAGAGAGCCCGATCACGGTGTACTCGTCGATCCTGAGGTACTCGGTGGAATCGGCGGACGGGATCGGTTACGTGCTCGCGATCGCCACGCCGCTGATCTTCTCGGCGCTCGCGGTGGCCGTCTGCTTCAAGGGCGGGATGTTCAACATCGGTGTGGAGGGGCAGTACCTCGTCGCGATGGTCACGGCCGCCTGGGCCGAGATCGAGCTGGGGTTCCTGCCGGGGCCGATCCTGGTGGTCGCGGTCCTGATCGCGGCGATGCTCGGCGGGATGATCTGGGCCGCGATCCCGGGGATCTTGAAGGTGAAGACGGGTGCACACGAGGTCGTGACCACGATCATGCTGAACGGCATCGCGGTCAGCCTCCTGGCGTGGGCGATCAACTTCCCCCTCAAGTTCTCGAACGCGCCGCCGGGACAGAACGTCGACCTGCGGACCGACCAGTTCCCCGAAGGAGGACTCATCGGTGATATCGGGCACTACTTCGGGGTGACGCCGGGCGCCCACCTGTCGTGGCTCTTCTTCCTGGCGGTCGGCGCCGCGGTCCTCGTGTGGTTCCTGATCCGCAGGACACGCCTGGGGTACGAGGCTCGAGCCGTGGGCTCCTCGCCGGGATCGGCCAAGGTCGGCGGGGTCTCGATCGGGTCGATCCAGCTCCGGCTCTTCCTCATCTCGGGCGCGCTGGCCGGGTTGGTGGGGATGCAGCAGATCCTGGCCGACCGCGGGTACCTTCCACAGAACTACGTCGTCGCCCTCGGGTTCACCGGGATCGCGGTCGCCTTCCTCGGTCAGAACAACCCGATCGGGATCATCTTCGCGGCGATCCTGTGGGGGATCCTGTCACGCGGTGAGGTGGCGCTGCAGATCGAGAGCGAGGTGCCGCGCGAGTTCATCATCATCTTGCAGGGCATCCTGATCCTGTCGGTGGTGATCACCTATCAGGTCGCGAAGCGCCGGCTCGCGGCCCGACAGCTCCAACGTGCGGGCGCGGCGGGCGAGCTCGAGGACTCGGCGGGCTCGGGCGAAGACGCCGGCCCACAAGGCCCGGAGATCACCGGTCGGGAAGCGTTCGAGGGCGCCGGCGAGGGCGGCGTCTGATGCCATTCACGGACATCGCCGTCGCGCTCCAGATCTCGTTCACCTACTTCACGATCATCTATCTCACGGGGCTCGGGGGGCTCTTCAGCGAGCGCTCGGGCATCGTGAACATCGGCCTCGAAGGGCTGATGATCATCGGAACGGTCACCGGGGCGTTCGGGGCACGGTTCTTCACCGACACGATGGATCTGGGGCTCCCGTGGGGACCGATCCTCGGCTTGCTGTTCGGCGCCTTGTGCGGGGCGATCTTCGCCGGGGTGCACGCAGTGGCCACCATCACGTTCCGTGTCGATCACATCGTCTCTGGCGTGGTCATCAACCTCGTCGCAGTGGGGCTCGCGCGGTTCCTCTCGTACGCGTTCTTCAACGGGCAATCCACGCAGTCCGACCCGGGCGGCCCGCACCTGTCGAGGCTGGACATCCCGCTGCTGTCGTCGTTACCGGGCGGGCTCAGCCGCGCCTTCGAGTCCCTGTCTCCGATGGTGATCGTCGCGGCGTTGATGGTCTTTCCCGTGTGGTACGTCTTGAACCGTCTCCGCTGGGGGCTCCGGTTGCGTTCCTGCGGAGAGAACCCCGAGGCTACGAGGTCGCTCGGCGTGAGCGTCCCGCAGTATCGCTACCAGGGCGTGCTGCTCTCGGGCGCGTTCGCCGGGCTCTCGGGCGCGTTCCTCGCCTCGGAGGTGATCGGCAACTGGCGGGAGGGCCAGACGCTCGGGCTCGGGTTCATCGCGCTCGCCGCGTTGATCCTTTCGAACTGGAACCCGATCCGGTTGATGTTCTTCGCGTGGTTGTTCGGGTTCGCGGTCGCGATCCCGCTCCGGTTGAACGACGCGCCGGTCATCTCGGCGCTGCCGCCCCAGTTCATCCGGATGATCCCGTACGTCGTCACGATCGTGGCGATCGCGGGCTTCGTCGGTCGCGTGCGCCCGCCCGCGGCGGCCGGGAAGGCCTACGAGGGCGGGGGCGGAATCTAGCCCGAGCCTACTCGGTCCCGAACAACCGGTCCCCGAAATCGCCGAGACCCGGCACGATGTACCCGCGCTCGTTCAGCTGCCGATCGATCGCCGCCGTGAAGATCGGCACGTCGGGATGATCGGCCTCCATCTTCCGGATGCCCTCGGGAGCGGCCACGACGCAGACGAAGCGGATCGACCTCGGTCCGCCCTCCCTGACCGCCGACGTTGCCGCCGAACCCGACCCGCCCGTCGCGAGCATCGGGTCGAGCACGAGCACGTGACGGCCCTTGACCGGAGGAAGCTTGCGGTAGTACGACTGCGGCTCGAGCGAGGCCTCGTCGCGTTCGAGGCCGATATACCCGACGGCCACCTCGGGGAACAGCTCGGTCACGGCCTCCAGCATCCCGAGGCCCGCACGCAAGATCGGGACGGCGACGAGGTCGCCCAACATGCGTCCGGTCGTCTCCTCGATCGGGGTCCGCACCGTCACCTCCGTCGTCGGGAGATCGCGGATCGCCTCGAGCGCGATGGTCAAGGCCAGGCGTTTGGCCAACGTTCGGAACACCGGCGGGGCCGTCTCCTCGTCGCGCAGCTGGGCCAGAAGGTGGCCGGCGAGCGCATGGTCCACGACGGTCACGGACACGCGCGCATCCTACCGGGGGCGAGCGAGGCCCCGCTCATGCGGGACGCCGTCCGTCGATCGATGGGTTGCCAGACCACGGCGAGGCTGCCACGATGGCCCCCTGATGCGGGAGACCTTCGGCTTCTGGTTCTACGGCGGGCGGTGCCCGGCCTAGTCGCCTGAACCGAAGGGAACAGGGACCCCGGGCCGGGAGCCCGGGGTTTCGTCGTTCCCGAGGCCGTTCGAGCGGACGCGCCGAGGGGCGACGAGGGAGCTGGAGGATCGCGATGGTCGTGGTCATGAAGCGCGAGGCCACCGAGGCCGACATCGAGCAGGTCTCCGAACGCGTCCGCGCCGCCGGAGGCGAGGCGTTCGTCTCGCGCGGCGCGGTCCACACGATCGTCGGCCTCGTCGGCGACACCGAGCGGTTCCAGGCGATCCCCTGGGGGCAGCTCCCCGGCGTCGACCACGTGATCCAGGTCGGCAAGCCGTACAAGATGGTCGCCGCCGATCTGCACCCCACCCCGACGACCGTGAACGTCGGCTCGACGCCGGTCGGTCGTGGCACGTTCACCCTGATCGCCGGGCCGTGCGCGGTCGAGAGCGAGGAGCAGGCGCTGCTCGCGACCAAGGCCGCGAGGACCGCCGGCGCGACGATCCTGCGTGGCGACGTGTACAAGCCGCGGACGTCGCCCTACTCGTTCCAGGGGCTCGGCGAACGGGGGCTCGAGGTCCTGGAGGAGTGCCGGCGTCAGACCGGGCTGCCGATCGTCGTGGAGGTCGTCGACGTCTCGCAGGTGGAACACGTCGCCGCGGTTGCCGACTGCATCCGCGTCGGTACGCGGAACGCCCAGAACTTCGAGCTGCTGAAGGAGGTCGGGCTGTCCCGCCGGCCCGTGATGCTGAAGCGGGGCCTGGCGATGACGATCGAGGAGTGGCTCCAGGCCGCCGAGTACATCGCGCAACGCGGGAACTCCGAGATCATCCTGTGCGAGCGCGGGATCCGAACCTTCGAACCGGCCACGCGGAACACGCTCGACCTCGCGGGGATGGCGGTCGCGCAGACGGAGTCCCACCTGCCCGTGATCGTCGACCCGTCGCACGCGGTCGGCAAGCGGCATCTGGTCGCGCCGATGTCGCGTGCGGCGCTCGCGGCCGGGGCGGACGCGGTGATGATCGACGTGCACCCCGATCCCGAGACCGCGCTGTGCGACGGCCCACAGGCACTCACGCCCGACGAGATGCTCGATCTCGGTCGCGAGCTCGAGCAGCTTGCGGGTGCCCTCGGGCGCCCGTTCAACCACGCCGGTTGACGATCGCCAGACCGGCCGGGCTCACTCGTACGGGTCGTTCGGCGGTGTGATCGCGAGGACGGTCGTGGCCGCGAGCCGCGGGATCGGTTCTCCGCCCGGCTGGAACACTCCGGTGACGGTGACCCAGCCGTCCTGTGGCGGAGCGTCCCCGAAGACGTCGGTGACACGGATCACCACCGGGGTCGCGTCGGCCGCGCAGCATGCGATCTGGTAGCGCGCGAGCTCGAAGCCATCGCCCTGCGTCTGGGCGACGAACCCCGTCAGTTCGACCTCCGCTCCATTGAAGCTCGCCCCGTCGCGCTCGAACGCCCGCTGACCGAACTCGAGCAGCGTCATGGGGATCGGTTCACGCCCGGCGCGGAGGTCATCGAACACGGGTGCCCCGGCTCGAACGTCGACCGTCGCGCCGCGGCCGACGCCGTAGCTCCCGAGCGTCGGGGGAGCGACGAGCAGGAGCGCCGCGATCGGCGCCAGGAGCAGCCATCCAACGCCGTCCGCCCCGTGGTCGTGGACGTCCGCATCGGCGGTGTCCGGGCGGCGGAGCGCACGGAGGAGGGTCGCCAGGCCGAGCAGGAACACGGCGATGCCCGCGACGGCGAGCCAGGGGCCCATGCCGACGCGGACGTAGCGGCTGTAGGTGCCGGTCAACGTCAGCCTCAACAGCACCGCGCCGATGAGCAGGCTGATGGTCCCGCCGGCGGCGCTCACAGTAACCACCAGCCGATGAGGGCGCTCGACACCATGGCAACCACCAGCGTGAGCGGCGCGAAGCGGGACGCGAAGGCCCGGCCGAAGGTCCCCGCCTGCAGCGCGATGAGCTTCACGTCGACCATCGGTCCGACGACCATGAACGCGAGGCGCGCCGTCATGGGGACCGCGGTGAAGCTCGCGGCGACGAACGCGTCGGCCTCGGAGCAGATGGCCATCATCACCGCGAGGCCGGACATCGCGAGGAAGGCGAGGACGCCGGCGCCACCCAGGCTGTCGAGCGCGCTCCGTGGCACGACCGTCTGCAGTGTTGCGGCGGTGGCAGCGCCGACGATGAGGAAGCCGCCGGCGTTGAGCAGATCGTGCTGGGCCGTCGCCATCATCACCGCAAGGCGCGGGCCCTTGCCGACCGGCGGGCGGCGGGTCATCCGGAGCAAGCCGTCGTGCCCGGTGTGCGCCCAGATGAGGCCGACGACGGTTGCGGCGATGAGGCTGGCGACGAAGCGAGCCGCCACGACCTCGGGCCGGCCGGGGAATGCCACCGCCGTCGCCACCAGCACGATCGGGTTGATGGCCGGAGCGGACAGCAGGAACGCCAGTGCGGCGGCGGGGAGCATGCCGCGGTCCACGAGCCGCGCGGCGATCGGCACGGATCCGCATTCGCAGCCGGGCAAGGCGACCCCAGCGGCGGCCGCGGCGGGGACGGCGAGTCCCGGCCGGGCGGGCAGGATCCTTGCGAGGAGGTCGCCGGGGATGAACGCGGCGACGGCGGCGCTGATGGTCACCCCGAGCACCAGGAACGGCATCGCCTGCACCACGATCGCAACGAACACCGTCGCCCAGTGGGCGATCGCGGGTTGGTCCAGCAGGTTCTCGAGCAGCGGGCGGAACAGGGCCGCCGCAACCACCACGAGCGCGACGACCGCGACGCCGTCTCGACCCCGCAGACGCGACATGCGGCGTCCCTGGTGCTCGCCCGCGCGCTCTCCGCCTGCGGAAGCGTCGTCGGCGACCGCTCGGACCATGAAATTGCGAGCATACAGTCGGCATCGAAGTCGGGCTTGCGCCGTCGTTTTCGGTCGCGATATGAAGGTCTTCGCCATGTGCGGATGGACGGACGCCGGACGGGACGGACGCCGGAAGGGGAGACCGACATGATGCGACGGGGGCTTCGGAATTGGGTGACGCACGCGGCGCTCGCGGCACTGGCCGTGGGGGTGGTGATCGCCGCGCCGCTCGCCTCGACGAAGTCGGCGGCCAGGGACACGGTGATCATCTCGGGAGCCCGATCGATCTCGGATCGCGTCGCGGTGACGTTCCGGAAGCCGAAGGGCGTGAACACGGACGTGCACCTGTTGGCGTTCAACGACCTGCATGGCACCCTCGAGGCCGCCGGGAACAACCTCTACGGTCAGTTCGCCGGGGGCGCGGCCTATCTGGCGAAGGCGATCAAGGACCGCCAGGCCCGGTACGGGAATCGGGAGGTGACGATCTTCGCCGGTGACAACATCGGGGCGAGCCCCCTGGCGAATGGGCTCTTCCACGAGGAACCGATCACGATCGCCGCCAACCTGATGCACGTCGACTTCGCATCGGTCGGCAACCACGAGTTCGATAAGGGCAGCGCTGAACTGCTGCGGATCCAGAACGGTGGTTGCCACCCGGTCGACGGGTGCACCGGTGCTCCCTATGCCCTCGCGAATGGGTCGACCACGAACACGTATCCGGGAGCCGATTTCCAGTACCTGTCCGCCAACGTCATCGTGACCGACACCGGGGAAACGCTCTTCCCTGCCTACGGCATCGAGCGGTTCAAGGGGGACAGCGGCCGGAAGTTCGAGGTCGGCTTCATCGGAGAGGTGCTCGAGTCGACCCCGACCATCGTGACCCCGACCGGGGTCGCGGGACTGACGTTCGAGGACGAGGCTGACGCCGCGAATGCGGCCGTGCAGGAGCTCGAAGACAAGGGTGTCGACACCTCCGTCCTCGTCATCCACGAGGGCGGCTTCCAGTCATCTGGTGCGGTTCTGAACGGTTGCGCCGGGGACCTGGCGGGGAGCGCGATCGCCGACATCGCCAGCCGACTCGATCCCGCGATCAAGGTCATCGTGTCAGCGCACACCCACGCCGAGTATCGGTGCACGATCTCGATCGGCGGTGTCACCCGGCTGATCACGAGCGCATCGTCGTTCGGTCGGGTCCTCTCCGACATCACGCTGACGATCAACGACAAGTCTGGTGAGCTAGTGGCGGCGAGTGCTACCAACACCATCGTGGCGAACGCCCTCAACACTCCGGCGCCGCCCGGCCAGCCGCCGGTCACCCGCCAGGCGGACACATCGAAGGAAGACCCGCAGGTCCAGGCGGTGGTCAACCAGTACGTGACCGCCTCCGCACCGCTCGCGAACATCGTGATAGGAAGGATTCAGGGTGATCTCACCCGGACCGCATCGTCGCTTGGGGAATCGACGCTGGGTGACGTGATCGCCGATGCCCAACTCGCCGCGACGGCACCCGTGAACCTCGGTGACGCCGACATCGCCTTCATGAACCCGGGCGGGATCCGCGCCGACATGAGACAGAGTGACATCTCGTCGGGTGGCGAGGCCTTCGGGGAGGTCACCTACGGCGAGGCGTTCACGGTCCAGCCGTTCGGAAACAGCCTCGTCACGAAGACCATGACCGGCGACATGATCCGTCGACTCTTGCAACAGCAGTTCCTCGGCTGCGGCGGCACGGCGCCCGCGGCCGGACGTTTCCTGCAGATCTCGAGCACTCTCAGCTATGAGTCGAACCCGTCGGCCGCGGCGTGCGCGGACAAGATCGGAAAGATGTGGGTGAACGATGACGAGATCCTGCCCGCCGCTTCATTCCGAGTGACGATGAACAACTTCCTCGCGACCGGCGGCGACGGCTTCACCATCTTCAACGAGGGAACGAACGCGCTTGGTGGCGCCCAGGATATCGATGCGCTCGTCGCGTACTTCGATGCCGCGGAGCCTGATGGGATCGCCGTCCCGCCCCTGAACCGGATCGTGCCGAAGCCGTAGGCCCAAGGACGGTCCGACCCGGGTGGGAAGCGCGAACCTTGTGTGACCTAGCCCGGAAGGACCGGGGTGAGCTCGGCGATGTCGCACGAGCCTCGCCAGCGTGCGAGCCATTCGCTCGGGGCACCCGCGCGGCTCTTGCGCTTGTCGACGAGGAGCTTGGCCGCGTCTTCCCACTCGGGGCCCTGCAGCACGCGCGAGGCCGCGTGGAACTCGTCCGCCGCGGTGTCGCGGCCCTTGCGCCGCGTCACGACGACGAGCTCCGACGCGCCGGGGATGCCCGGCACGGTCTGATCCTCGGGGCCGGGTTCCCGCTGGGACAGCACGAAGATCTTGCCGTCGCGGTAGACGAACCAGGACGGGATCAGCTTGCGCCGCCCGTTCGCCTCGACGCCGACCCAGATCACATCCGAGCGCTTGAGGCCGTCCTCGATCGCCTTGGGGAGCTTCGCCGACCCGAGCTGGACCAGGACCGGCACCTCGATCTCGCCGACGATCTCGTCGTCGATCACGAACGACACGACGTAGGTCCCGGTCTCGTCGAACCGAGCGTCCGAGATCGTGTCGGTCTCGACGGTCAGGTCCATCGAGCCGATCATGCGGCGCACCGCGGGACCCCAGCGATGGACCAGGCGACCGGAAGGCCCGTAGAAGTGGATCTCCTCGGTCACCATGCCCGTCCCGACCTTCCACGATCGGGTGACCACGAAGGGGAGCGCGGTGCCGGGGGAGCCCAGCAGGTAGATGCCGGGGGGACCTTGTTCGCCGTACGTGTCCCAGACCCGCTGGTCCACGACGTTGGCGGAAACGAGCTCGCCGACGGTCATCGCCGCGAGAGGATACCCGACCCCTGCCCGCTCACGCGTCGCGCACGCGCCCACCGCTCACGCTCTTCGGCCCGACGCCGTTTTCAGGCGCTGCGCGCGAGCCACAGGCGCGGCTCCTCGAGCTCGGGCATCGATGGGAGCGCCTCGGCGGAATCCCACATGCGCGCCAGCGTCGCCTCCCCCGTCAGCTCCACGACCGTGTCGCAGAAGGCCCGACCCAGACGGTATTGCTCGCGCTTGACCTCGATCCCGAGCAACCGCTCGAAGACGGGATCGACGTGCTCGGTCTCGCGGTAGCGCCGCATCGCCTCGTCGATCCGCGCGTACGACGGCAGCATCTGCGCCCCGAGCGCGTGCATCACGTGGTCGCCGTAGCCCTCGGATGCGGTCATGAACGCCTGGACACGGCGGAGCTTGAGCCGCTGCTCGTCGTCCATCACGGCGCCGAACAGCGAGTCCTGTCCGGCGAGCATCTCCTGCATGGCCTCCGGGTTCGAGGGATCGAGGGACGCGAGCCGTTGCTGAAGCTCCTCGACGTCGAGCGTGAGGGTCGAGGTGAAGTCATCGATCAGCTCCCGGAACCTCGTCAGCGTCCACGGCCGCGCGAACTCGAACCGGTGCGTCACCTCGTGGATCGCGATCCAGGTTCGGAAGTCGGTCGGGTCCAGGCTCCACTCCTTCTCGAAGCCGGCGATGTTCGGGACGACGAACAGCAGCGCGCCGGCGCCGTCGGGCCTCGGCACGGCGATGTCGTACTGACCCAAGACCTGCTGGGCGAGCGTCCCGAGCACCGTACCCACCTGCGCCCCGAGGAGCAGCGGCGACAGTTGGCCGAAAACCTGCGCGACCCCGGCCTGCGCCTGCTCCGGCACCGCATCCCGCTGCGCCGTCGCGATCGCGTCGCCGATCTTCGCGGCGGCCGGTTCGACCAACGCCCGCAGCCCCTCGATGTTCGCCTGCACCCATTGCCCGCGCCGGACGGCCTCGACCTTCGGGATGTCGGAGGGGGCCTCGAGGCCGGTGAACCCGCCCACCTGGAGCTCGGCGACCCGGACGGCCTCCTCGAATCCGCGACGGTCCTCTTCGCTCGGGGCGGGGTCCTCGGCGCCCCAGGACGCCGACGCGATCCCCACTTGCCTCGCGAGCTCCCAGTTCACCGGTCCGCTCGACGACATCAGGACCCGCTGGATCTCCCGGAACAGCGGGACGTCGTTCCAGACGTCGCCGGGCGGGACGCCGAACGGTTGCTCCTCGGGCGTTGGGCTCATGCGGCCATCCTACGGCCGCGCCCGCGTTACGCCGGCGCCCGGGTCCTCGCCAGCCTCGAAGGCCCGGACCGCTCGCTACGATGGGTCCGTGCGACCCGACCTGCTCGTGCGCGTCACGGGGGATCCGATCGGCGCCGAGGAGGCGGTCGACTTCGTGAACGACCACGCGGCGGGCGGCATCTGCGTCTTCCTGGGGACCGTGCGGGATCACTCGGACGCCGGGGCCGTGACGGGCCTCACGTACGAGGCATGGGAGGGCCAGGCCGAGCGCCGGCTCGAGGAGCTCGCAGACGAGCTGTTCGAGCGCTGGCCGGTCCGCAAGGTCGCGTTCCTCCACCGGTTCGGCGAGCTCGGGCTGGGCGACGTCTCGGTCGTGGTCGCGTGCTCCTCGGCGCATCGCGCGGAGGCTTTCGAGGCGTGCCGGCACGGGATCGAACAGTTGAAGAAGGACGTGCCGATCTGGAAGAAGGAGCACCTCACCACCGGCGTCTCGAGCTGGGTGATGGGGTCGTGATGGTCGGGACCCCGGACCGCTGATGGGGCGCGACCTCGCGATCGACCTCGGGACCGCGAACACGCTCGTCTACCGCCAGGGCGAGGGGATCGTGTTCAACGAGCCAACCGTCGTCGCGATGAATGCATCGAGCGGCAAGGTCGAAGCCATGGGCGACGAGGCCTGGCAGATGATCGGCGGGCGTTCGGGCAACGTCGTCGCCCTCCGCCCGCTGCGTCACGGGGTGATGACCGAGTTCGACATCACCCAGCGGATGATCGAGGTGGTCCTGCGTCGAGTCGGCGTCTCCCGCTTCCCGAGACCCCGCGTGATGTCATGCGTGGCGAGCGAGTCCTCCGAGGTCGAACGCCGGGCCGTTCGGGAGGCCGTGAAGTTCGCCGGCGGGCGCGACGTCGTGCTGGTCGAGGAGCCGCTCGCCGCTGCGGTCGGCGCGCGTCTGCCGATCCACGAGCCGATCGGGAACCTGATCGTGGACATCGGCGGCGGCACGACCGAGATGGCGGTCGCCTCGATGGGCGGGATCGTCTCCGGCGGCTCGACGCGGCTGGGCGGATTCGACCTCGATACCGCGATCCAGGACCACCTGCGTCGCGAGTACGACGTCGCGATCGGGGAGAAGTCGGCCGAGGAGATCAAGATCGCGATCGGCTCGGCGTTCCCCGCCCCGCAGGGACGCGCCGCGATCGTGACGGGTCGGGCGCTCGCGACCGGCGCACCCACCGAGATCCGCGTCAACGAGGACGAGATCCGCCAGGCGATGTCAGAGCCCGTCCACCAGATCGTGGAGGCCGCGAGGAGGACGATCGCGGAGGCGCCCCCCGAGCTCACCCACGACGTGCTCGAGGCCGGCATGTTCCTCACAGGCGGCGGCGGTCTCCTGCGGGGGCTGGACCTGCTCCTGTCGCAGGAGTGCGAGGTACCGGTGCACCTCACCGAACGGCCGCTCGAGACCGTGGTCCTCGGCCTGGGCGCGATGCTCGAGCACCTCGACGACTACCGGACGTCGTTCCAGCTCGTCCGCAAGCGCTGACCGGCGACGGATCCGGACCGGCCGCTAGTCCAGGAAGGCCTCGATGGTCTTGTTGATCAGGTGGCCGAGCTCGTAGAGCGCGAACGCGAGCGCCGCGGCGCCGACCCCGAGCAGGACGATGACGCCGACCAATCCCTGCAGCCGTTCGCGGGGCCCCGGGCCCTGCGTCGAGACCTGGAGGTAGGCGTACCCCGGGGCCGGAGCCCCCGGTTCGCTCGCCTCGAGGGCCTCCTGCGGTTCCGTCTCCCCGAACCCACTCGCCGGCGGCGTCCCTCGACCGCGGACGGTCCCCAGGTACACGGCGCAGCCGACGAGCACCGACAGCACGGCCACGATCATGAACGGCATCGCGAGGAGCGTACCCCCGCTTCTCCCTCGTCTGCGCGACCTCCCCGTACCATCGCTCCTATGCTGCGCTGGAAGCGCGTCGTCCTCTACGTGACGATCGGGGTGATGGCGGGGCTCGCCGTCACCGTCTATCTCCCGTGGTACGCGGTCGGCCCTGGCCCGGCCCGTGCGGTCCAGCCACTGATCCGGTTCGAGGACAGGACACGGTACGAATCGCAGGGCAGCTTCGTGATGACCTCCGTGCGGTACACGCGGCTGACCGGTCTCGAGATGCTCCTGGCCTGGCTCGACCCCGACCGCGCCGTGGTCGCTCGTTCCGTGTTGTATCCGGACGGGGAGGACGTCCAGGTCGAACGCGAGCGCTCGATCTCGCAGATGGATTCGAGCAAGCTCGACGCGTCGGCGGTGGCCCTGCGAGCCCTCGAGGGCTACCCGAAGGACCACGGCGACGGCGTGCTGGTCGAAAGCGTCGTCTCGGGCTGCGCCGCGGACGGCGAGCTCTTCCCCGGAGACCGGATCCTGTCGATCGACGGGGAGCCGGTCGACAGCTACCGCGACGCGAGCAGGGCGATCGAGGCCGCCCCGTCGGGGTCCACGCTCACGTTCGATCTGTCGGTCGACGGCGATCCCGAGACCGTCGACCTGGTGCGCGAGCCGTGCGGCGACAGCCGGGACCCGCTGGTCGGGGTCCGGATGATCAACAGCTTCCCCTTCGAGGTGAGCATCTCCAGCGGGGAGATCGGCGGCCCCTCGGCCGGCCTGATGTGGGCGCTCGGCCTGTACGACCTGCTCACCCCGGGGGACCTGACGAGCGGCCGGACGATCGCCGGCACCGGTCAGATCGCCCTCGACGGCAGCGTGATCCCGATCGCCGGCATCGAGGAGAAGCTGGTGGCGGCCGCGGACGCCGGCGCGTCCGTCTTCCTGGTCCCCCAGGGCAACATGAGGGCCGCGAGGGCATCGGGCGACCACGGGCTCGAGCTCGTGCCGGTCGCCGCCTTCGACGACGCCCTCGCGTACCTGGACGGTCGATAGCCGGCTCCGTCCTCCGCAGGCGCCGGTGATAGGCTTTGCGCCGCTCTCCCATCGACCGCGAAAGACGGACACCAGGGACCTATGGTCGTACGCGTTCCGACGGCTGCGCCCTCGCAGGGACGGCGTCGGCTCATCATCATCATCGTCGCGGTGGTGGCCGCCTTCCTCGTTCTCTTCACCGCGCTCTCTGGGTTCTTCGTCGACGTCCTGTGGTTCCGCGAGGTCCGCCTCTCCGACGTGTTCTGGACCGTCCTGCGGACCAGGGTCCTGCTCGGGTTCGCGTTCGGGCTGACGTTCTTCGTGCTGCTGTTCTCGAACCTGTGGATCGTGCGCCGCATCACGCCGCGCTTCAACGCGCTGACCCCCGAGCAGGAGATCATCGAGCGCTACCGCATGCAGTTCGAGCCGTACATCCGCTGGCTCCTGCCGCTGTTCGCGCTGGTGATCGCGTTCTTCGTCGGGCTGGGCGTCACGACCCAGTGGCAGACCTACCTGCTGTGGCGCAACGGCTCCGGGTTGATGTTCGGGAACCCCGAACCGCTGTTCGGGCGCGACCCGGCCTTCTACGTGTTCAGCCTGCCGTGGCTGAAGTTCATGCAGGGCTGGCTGTTCTCGGCGCTGGTCGGCGTGACCTTCCTGACCGCGCTCGCCCACTACCTGTGGGGAGGGATCCGGCCCCAGGCGCCGGGGTTCGTCGACAAGGTCACGCCGCAGGTCAAGGCCCACATGTCGGTGCTGCTCGGCCTCATCATGCTCACGAAGGCATGGGGGTACTACCTGGGACAGTTCGACCTGCTCACCTCGACCCGCGGGGTGGTGGTCGGCGCGTCGTACACCGATGTGAACGCCCAGCTGCCCGCGCTCCGGATCCTGGTGGTGATCGCGATCGCGTGCGCGATCCTGTTCCTGGTCAACATCCGGCTCCGAGGGTGGGCCCTGCCCGTCATCGCGGTCGGGCTCCTCGCCCTGGTCTCGATCATCGCCGGCGCCGCGTACCCCGCGTTCGTCCAGCGCTTCCGCGTCACGCCGCAGGAGTTCCAGCGCGAAGAGCCGTACATCGTGGACAACATCGATGCGACGAGGCTAGCGTTCTCCCTGGACGGGATCCAGAGCAGCTCGCGCCCGATCGGGGAGTCGACCACGGCCGAAGAGGTGCGCGCGAACGAGGCGACGATCTCGAACATCCGCCTGTGGCGCCCCGACGTCCTGCGCGACAACTACATCTCGCTGCAGCGCTTCCGCTCGTACTACGAGTTCAACGACGTGGACGTCGACCGGTACATCATCGACGGGCAACGGCGCGTCCTGATGATCTCGACGCGCGAGGTGAGCCAGGCCGGCATCCCGGAGGGCGGCAAGACCTGGCAGAACGTCCACCTGCAGTACACGCACGGGTTCGGGGCGGTGACGTCCCAGGTGAACACCGCGACGACCGAGGGACAGCCCGTCTTCACGCTCCGCGACATCCCGCCCGTGGGTGAGCCCGCGCTCGAGGGCAACGGGCAGCGCGTCTACTACGGGGAGGGGGCGCCGGGCGACGCCGCCTTCGTCGTGGTCGACACGGGCACCGAGGAGCTCGACTACCAGGGCACGGCGACCGACGACCAGGCGCAGGCGACGTTCTCCTACGACGGCGACGGCGGCATCCCGGTCGGCGGCCTGTTCCAGCGCGCCCTGTTCGCGTGGCGCTACCGCGACGTCAACCTGCTGATCTCGGACCTGATCACCGGTGACAGCCGGATCATGATCTACCGGGACATCACCGCGCGGGTCCCGAAGGCCGCCCCGTTCCTGCGATTCGATGCCGATCCCTACTCCTCGGTCGTGGACGGACGACTCGTCTGGATCTGGGACGCCTATACGACGACGAACCAGTACCCCTACTCGGACTTCGTGGACCTGGCGGAGGTCGCGTCGCCCTCCTCGCAGGAGCAGGCCCCGTCGCTCGGGGGGGACGTGAACTACCTCCGCAACTCCGTGAAGGTCGTCGTCGACGCGTACAACGGCTCGATGCGCTACTACGTGGCGGACCCTTCCGACCCGATCATCCAGGCGTGGAGCCTCGCGTTCCCGACGATGTTCACCCCGATCGACCAGGCGCCGCCGGAACTGCTCGCGCACTTCCGGTACCCCGAGAACCTGTTCCAGATCCAGGCGTTCGAGTACACGAACTACCACGTCACGGATCCGAACGTGTTCTACGGAAAGCAGGACTTCTGGGCCCTTCCGATCGACCCGACCGTGTCCACCGCGGGCAACCGTTTCCTGATGCGCCCGTACTACGTCCTCATGCGCTTGCCGGGGGAGCAAGACGAGACCTTCGTCCTCATCCTGCCGTTCACGCCGCTCGACCGGCAGAACATGGTCGCCTGGCTCGCCGCCAAGTCGGATCCCGGTCCGGACTACGGCGACATCGTGAGCTTCGAGTTCCCGTCGGGGGTGAACGTCGACGGACCGACGCAGGTCTTCTCGCGGATCAACCAGGACGCGCGCTTCTCCTCGGAACGGACGCTGCTCGGCCAGGGCGGATCGAGCATCGTGTTCGGCGACTTCCTCGTGATCCCGCTGCAGGATTCGCTGTTGTACGTCCAACCCGTCTACGTCCAATCCGACCAGGAGAACGCGATCCCCGAGCTCAAACGCGTCGTGGTGGTGAACGGGTCGGAGATCGGGATCGGTTCGTCGCTCCGCGCGGCGTTGACGGATTCGCTCGGCGAGGTCGTGCCGCCGGAGGGAGGCGGCCAGCCGCCGCAGGGTTCGGTCGAGGAGCAGATCCAGGCGTTCCTCGACCAGGCGACCCAACACTTCGCGGCGGCGGACGCGGCCCTGCGCGCGGGCGACCTCGCCACGTACCAGCGAGAGATCGCGGCCGCCCAGGCGGCCACCGAACAGGCACAGCGGCTGATCGCCGGCCTCCTCGGCGCCCAGCCGTCGGGTTCGCCCTCGCCGTCGGTCTCGGTGTCGCCCTCGCCCAGTCCCTCCGGCTGACCCGAACGGCTCATCTCGGCGAACGGGGAACCACCCGGTCGCGCGCGGCCGTCGAACCGCGATACGTCGACCGGAAGGAGCACCGCCGATGCGACCTCTCCGTCTGCCGCTCGCGATCGTCCTCGGTCTGTTCGCGTTGCTCATCGCCGCGCCCGCGTGGGCGTGCGGTGGGCTCGTGAACACGAACGGGAGCGTCACGCTCGTGCGCACCACGACGCTCGCCGCCTACCACCGGGGGATCGAGCACTACGTCACGTCGTTCGAGTTCGCCGGGGGCACGGGGGAGTTCGGTTCGATCATCCCGCTCCCGGGCGTGCCGACCGAGGTGATCCGCGGCGGCGACTGGACGCTCCAACGTCTGGTACAGGAGACGCAGCCGCAGCCCGAGGCGTTCGCGCTCGCGGCGACCGCCGGCGCGGCGGAGGACAAGGCGCGGGTGATCCTCAAGACCGAGATCGACGCGCTCGACATCGTCGTGCTCGAGGGCGGCGGGACGGCGGTCGGGGACTGGGCGCGCGAACACGGCTTCTTCCTCCCGCCCGACGCGCCCGAGGTCCTCGACTTCTACGCGGAGCGGAGCCCGATCTTCATGACGGTGCGGTTCGACGCGAGCCGCGCCGCCGAGCAGGGTCTCGGCGCCGGCGACGGCACCCCCGTCCACGTCGTGATCCCGACCACGAACCCCTGGGTCCCGCTGCGGATCCTGGGTCTCGGCGCGGGACCCGAGGCGCCGGTCGAGGCCGACGTCTACCTGCTCACCGACCTCGAGCCTGCGACCCTCCCGGCGCCGCTGACCCCCGGTCTCGCGACCCGGCTGCCGCAGGGCGTGCGTCCCGGCCTCGTGCTCGAACGCAGCGAGGCCGCGTCTCCGTCGTTGCTCACCGACCTCCGCGACGACAAGGGCATGGACTGGCTGCCCTCGAGCGGCATGTGGCTCAGCTACCTGCGGGTCGACGCCCTCGCGGGCGACCTCGACTACGACCTCGCGATCGACGCGAGCGGCGCCGGCCAGCCGTCGCCCGTGGCCGCCGGCCTCGCCCCCGAGGCGGCGTCCGATCCCGCCGGCGCGCCCTCGTACGGACCCGCGATCTGGACCGCGATCGCGGTCCTCGTGCTCCTGGGCGTCGCAGCGGGACGCGAACGCCGCCGGACCGGACGCCCGGCGGTGTGAGGTCCGCGATGCGACGCCGCCTGTTCACGGTCGCGCTCGTGGCGCTCGCCGCGTGCGCGCCGGCGTCCGCATCGACGTCCGTGCGGACCGTGGCGATCGGGATCCACTACTCGGCCTTCTCGCTCCACAGGATCGACGTCGAGCCGGGTGAGAAGGTGCGTTTCGTCGTCACGAACACGGACCCGATCGATCACGAGTTCATCATCGGGGACCAAGCCGTGCAGGTCGCGCACGAGCTCGGGACCGAGGCGTTCCACCCGCCTCGCCCGGGGGAGATCACGATCCCGGCGGGCGAGACCGTGAGCACGACGTTCACGTTCGGCGAGCGCGATCTGCTGTTCGGGTGCCACCTACCCGGCCACTACGTATACGGCATGCGGGGCACGGTCGTGGTCGTCTGACCGTGCCGCGCTTGGCGGGCTCGCGACGGGTCGGTATCATCGTCGCGCGGGGTGGAGCAGTCCGGTAGCTCGCTGGGCTCATAACCCAGAGGTCACGGGTTCAAATCCCGTCCCCGCGACGA
>CAVQIQ010000018.1:0-67969 GCA_963712645.1 uncultured Actinomycetes bacterium
TGGTCCTCGGCGACCTGGATCAGCTGGTTGGCCTGTAGGGCCTGCTCGTTCGCGGCCTCGACGAGCTCGGTGAGCTGCCCGATCTGCTCCTCGGCGTCCCGGGTGCGCTCGTCGGCCTTCCTGGCCTGTTCCTCGGCGACCTGGATGATCTGGTTGGCCTGCACGGCTTGCTCGTCGGCGGCCTGGGTGAGCTGTGCGATCTGCTCCTCGGCGTCCCGGGTGCGCTCGTCGGCCTTCCTGGCCTGGTCCTCGGCGATCTGGATGATCTGGTTGGCCTGCACGGCTTGCTCGTCGGCGGCCTGGGTGAGCCGAGCGACCTCTTCCTCCTCGGCCCGGAGCCGCTGGGTGACCTGCGAGACCTCCGCCTGCGCGGCTTGAGGTGCTCGGTGAGCTGTCCGATCTGCTCCTCGGAGGCCCGGGTGCGCTCGTCGGCCTTCCTGGCCTGGTCCTCGGCGATCTGGATGAGCTCGTTGGACTGCAGGGCTTGCTCGTCGGCGGCCTGGGTGAGCCGAGCGACCTCTTCCTCCTCGGCCCGGAGCCGCTCGGTGACCTGAGAGGCCTCCGCCTTCGCGGCCCGGAGCCGCTCGGTGACCTGCGAGACCTCCGCCTGCGCGGCCTGCAGGTGCTCGGTGAGCTGTCCGATCTGCTGCTCGGAGGCCCGGGTGCGCTCGTCGGCCTTCCTGGCCTGGTCCTCGGCGATCTGGATGAGCTCGTTGGCCTGCAGGGCTTGCTCGTCGGCGGCCTGGGTGAGCCGTCCGATCTGCTTCTTCGCGTCCCTGGCCCTCCGGTCGGCCTTCCTGGCCTGGTCCTCGGCGACCTGGATGAGCTCGTTGGCCTGCAGGGCTTGCTCGTCGGCGGCCTGGGTGAGCCGAGCGACCTCTTCCTCCTCGGCCCGGAGCCGCTGGGTGACCTGCGAGACCTCCGCCTGCGCGGCCTGCAGGTGCTCGGTGAGCGGTCCGATCTGATCCTCGGCGGCCCGGGTGCGCTCGTCGGCCTTCCTGGCCTGGTCCTCGGCGATCTGGATGAGCTCGTTGGACTGGAGGGCTTGCTCGTCGGCGGCCTGGGTGAGCCGAGCGACCTCTTCCTCCTCGGCCCGGAGCCGCTCGGTGACCTGCGAGGCCTCCGCCTGCGCGGCCTGCAGGTGCTCGGTGAGCTGTCCGATCTGCTGCTCGGAGGCCCGGGTGCGCTCGTCGGCCTTCCTGGCCTGGTCCTCGGCGACCTGGATGAGCTCGTTGGACTGCAGGGCTTGCTGGTCGGCGGCCTGAAGGCGCTCGGTGAGCTGCCCGATCTGATCCTCGGCGGCCCGGGTGCGCTCGTCGGCCTTCCTGGCCTGGTCCTCGGCGGCCTGGATGAGCTCGTTGGCCTGGAGGGCTTGGTCCTCCGCCTGTGTCGCTCGGAGCTCTGTCTGCCTGACTCGCTCCTGGGCGCCTCTCGTGTCCTCCTCCGCCGCCTCGAGAAGTTCGGCGGCCTGCCTCGCTTCTTCGTGGGCTGCCTGGGTGCGCACCTCGGCCTGCCTCGCCTGCTCCTCGGCGGCCCGGGCCCGCACCTCGGCCTTCTTGGCCTGGTCCTCGGCGACCTGCAGGAGCTCGTTGGCCTGCAGGGCCTGTTCCTCGGCGGCCTGGGCGCGATGGGCGAGCTTTCCGACCTGTTCCTCCGCGGCCTCGGCGCGATGATCGAGCTGTCCCACCTGCTCCTCGGCGGCCCGGGCGCGCTCGTCTGCCTTCGTGGTCTGGTCCTCGGCGACCTGGATGAGCTCGCTGGCGTGCAGGATCTGCTCGTCCAACGCCTGCGCCTGAAGCTCCGCTCGGCTCGCCCGGTCCTCGGCGGTCTGCGCCCGGTTCTCGGCCTGGCCGACCTGCTCCGTGGCTCGTTGCTCGGCCTGTCTGAGCTGCTCTGCTTGCTGATGCACTGCCTCCAGACGCTCGACGGTCTCTCGAGCTTGCTCCTCCGCGGTCTGCGCGCGGACCTCGGCCATCCTGAACTTGTCCTCGGCCAGCTTGGCGTTTTCCTCTGCGGCCTTGATCAGCTTGGCGGCTTCCTTGAGCTGGTCCTCGGCGGCCAGTGCTCGAAGCTCGGCCTTCTTGGCCCGCTCCACCGCGTCCCGCGCGCGGAGCTCGGCCTGCTTGGCCTGTTCGTCCTCTCGAGCCAACAGCCGCTCGGCGGCTCGCTTCAACTCCCCGGCAGCGTGTGAAACTGCGGCACCGGCGGGCACGGTGGGAGCGGACGTCTGATCGCCGGTCTCGATGTCAGTCATGTCGCCCATCGTCTCCTCGCCTATCGCTCTGCATTCGGGGCGGACGGAGCCTCGTCGAGCTCGGCGTCCAGCTTCTTGAGCCGAAGCTCGGCCTGCTTGGCCCTGTTCTTGAACTCCTCGCGCCGCTGCCGCATCTCCTGCGTCTGGGCACCGCCCCCACGGGCCATGTCCTGGAACACGTCGTGGAACTCCTCGGGCCACTGCTTCATCGACTCCTGGAGCTCGCCATCGGCGTCGTGCGCCTCGACCTGATCGACCGCTTCGTCGAGATCGGCCTGGAGAGCCTGAACATCCTCTTCGGAGGTGGGAGCGGGTTCCTCCGCCGGAGGTGGGAGCGCCGGCATTCCTCCGCCGGCAACTGCTCCGCCGGCAACGGCTCCTCCGGCAACTGCTCCTCCGGCAACTGCTCCGCCGGGGACTGCTCCTCCGGCAACGGCTCCGCCGACGGTTGCCCCTCGGCCTCCATCACCGCCTCTTCGTCGCCCGGCCGGTCGCTGTCTTCGGGGGCGCCAGCAGGAAATGCATCCTCGAGATCGGATTGGAGACCGAAGACCTCTGCATAGGTGGGAACGCGTTTCTCGGTGGGCGGCTGTTCCACCGGCTGTTCCGCCGGCTGTTCCGCCGGCCGTTGCCCTTCGGCCTTCGTCTCCCCGACTTCGTCGCCCTCCCGCCGCTCATCGAGCCGTGCCGGTTCGGCGTCCTCCGGCGCGCGCGCGGGGCTTTTCGATGGGACGAACGTGAGGCCGAGGAGCAGCAGAGAGACCGCCAGTCCGACGGCCGATCCAAGCCGAAGCATGCTCCAGAGGTCGCCGGTCTGAGCCTCCACGACGGCGAAGGGTTGATCGACCTCCACGATCGCGACCGGGCCATCGGCGGCCTTGGAGACCGGCGTGAACGTCTGCACGGTGCCGGCGACGACACGCGTCGAGCCCGACCCCTCTGCGATCCCCGTGATCAGCGACCGCATCTCCGGAGGGGTGTTCCCCACGAGCGACTCGTTCAACGAAAAGAGGATCCGGCCGTGTGAGGACCAGATGGTCACGCCGTCGATGGATCCCTCCGAGGAGACGGACCTCCAGATCTTGTTTGCGACCTTGTCGTAGCTCGAACCCGTGATCGGTTTGGTGAGTTGCTTGCCGGTCAAGGTGGCCGTCGCAAGCTGCGCCTCCTCGCGCGCCCGCTCGGCCGCGCTGTCGAGGGCCGCGTTCCGAGCGGAGTTCACCATGGCCGCGGACACGGCGAAGCCAAGGGCGAACAGGAACGCCAGGATCGCCCACAGCGACCGTCGCCTACGCGCGACAGCGGATCCGAACATCGCTCCCTCCGAAACACTTCGTCGGTTGGCGACCGTCTGATCGCCGATCTCTTCGGTCGCGACCGAGTCCCGCATCCCCCGCTCGCCTATCGCTGTGCATCCGGCGCGGACGCGGCCTCGTGGAGCTCGACCTCGCGCTGCTTGACCCGGAGCGCGGCCTCCTCGGCCCTGGCCTTGAACTCCTCGCGCATCCGCCGGAGGTGCTCCTGGGAATCGCCATCGGTGTCGAGGGCATCGACCTGATCGACCGTTTCGTCGACGTCAGCATCGAGATCCTGAACATCCTCTTCGGATGTGGGAGTGCGTTCCTCCGCCGGCAACTGCTCCGCCGACGGTTGCGCTTCGGCCTCCATCTCCGCCCCTTCGTCGCCCTGCCATTCCTCGTCTTCGGGCGCGCCGGGAAGACTTCCCTCGTCGAGATCGAGTTCGACACCGAACACCTCTTCATAGGTGGGGGCGCGTTCCTCGGTGGGCGGCTGCTCCCCGGGCTGCTGCCCTTCGGCCCCCGCCTCCGCCCCTTCGTCGCCCTCCGCCCGCGGATGGCGTCGGGACGAGATGAACATGAGGACGAGAAGCAACAGAGAGATGCCGGCTCCAACCGCCGACACGATCAGGAGGGTGATCCAGACGCCGCCGCCCTTCTCCCCCATGACGGCGAACGACCAAACGAAGGTCAGCGCAAACAGGAAGAACAGGACCGCCCATGGCCACCGTCGATGACGCCCAACGTTTCCCAACATCGTTCCCCCCAAATGGTTGGGTTCGATGGTGAATATCGGCGCGAGGATGGGACGCGCGTATCCGCCCTAAGGACTATTTATCCGTCCAAATGAGTCCGTCGGACCGGCCGCTGCAGTCACCCGGTCGGCCTACACCGTGGACCGTCCGACGCTGAACCGATCAACCACCGCCGCGACGGGCATGACCGCGCCGCAGCCCCGATCGCGACGATCTACGTGTGCAAGGCCCGGCGGACGGAAGGGAAAAGAGCCCCTCTCGGGTCAGGTTGGACGGACATCGCGCCGAGAGTAATAGACGGACATCGCGCCGAGAGTCATTGGGGTCAGAGGAGCCGAGAGGAACAGGGAGGGACGCCCGGTGAGCTTGCGTTTGGACATCGCCACGATCGCAAAGATAGAGGCGGATCGGATCTACGACCTGATACTCCCGGAGACGGAGGGCAAGGAGACGGTCACCGTGCCCCTCTCGTACCTCGAGAACGTGCGGACGACCGGGCAGAAGCTGGAGAGTCTCGCACCGGCCTATATCCCGAGAGCGCTGGACAGGCTCTCGGAGACGGCGAAGGTCCACCGGTTCAGGAGAAAGGCCGTCATCCCCAAGGAGAGTCTCGCTTTCGTCGCGGCCGCGTTTCGCAAGGCGGCGGAGTCGGCGGAGAGGGGGCCATCGTGAGTGCGACGCAGGCGCCATCATCACCGGGTCCAGCCGAAGGGCCCGAGCCAAGGTCGAGTGACGAAGAGCGCGAGCTCGAAGTTCGGCCGGACGCCGACCGAGATGGTCGAGATGGCGGGGACAGCCCCGTCGTGCACGAGACCCCGCCCTGAACGAGACCTCGCCGCAGATGCCCTTCCGATCCGAGGTCACCGGATGGACGCCGCGGGGGTCGTCGGGGATCGCCATCCTCACCCGAGGGTGGGGCACCGGGCTGGCCTGGGGTGGGCTGGCCTTCGTGGTGATGGCCGCCCTCGGGCAGGCGGTGGCGTTCGCCGTGAACCTCGCCCGGTCGCCCGGCGAGTCGGCCGGCGACGGCCGCCAAGCTGGGCTGGCTCTACTTCGGGTGGTTCCACCACGCGGCCGTCACGACTCGCGTGACCTCGGTCGAAGGGGTGCGGGCGGGCGGCGAGGCCGGCCTCACGGCGGACGTCGGGCTCGCGATGATGCTGGGCACGTTCCTCGCGATCGCGATCCTGTACAGGGGAGGCCGTGCCGTGGCGGACGGGGCACGCGGCGGTGGGGTGGCCCGAGTCCTCCACGGGATGAAGGTGGCGCCCGCGTACGCGATCCCTCGCATTCGTGGTGTCCGGGCTCGTGAGCATCGACATCCCCATCCCGCGGAACGGGCTGGTGGCGGGGAGCCTCCAGATGCCATCGGAGCGCCTCTCGTGGTTCGTGCTCCCCTTGCTGATCGCGGCCGCGGCGGGGGCCGCCGGCGGCCTGCGCTCGGGCCGCCACGAGCTGATCTCGCACGATCCGTGGGGGCGCCGGGCGGCCGGGGCCATCGCCGGGGGGGTGCGGATGTTCGTGCTCGGCCTGTTGCTGTCGTTCGCCGGGCTCCTGGTGCTGGCGGCGTTCCGCCCCGGCGCGACCGGGACCTACTTCGAGACGGTCTCCGGGCCACCCACGGACCAGACGACCATGAACATCGCGCACCACGTGTTGCTGCTGCCGAACCAGTCGATGTGGGTGCTGGTCCCGGCGATGGGTGGCTGCGACGGTCTCTCCGGAGGAGGCGTCTCCGCGACCTTCCTCTGCTACTCGAAGGTCCCGACGACGGTATCGCTGAGCCCCGAGGGACTGACCTCCGGCACGCCGGCCGTCGGGGCCGACTTCGCGAAGGCGCCATCCGGCTACCTCCTGTTCCTCCTGGTGCCCGCGCTGTCGGTGGTGCTGGGAGGCCGATACGCCGCCAGGAAGCGCGCACGGCTCAAGTGGGAGGCCGTCGGCGTGGGAGCCGCGTCCGGCGTGGTCTTCGCGGTCCTGGTGACGTTGGGCTCGTGGCTGGCCTCGGTGTCGGCGGCGCTCTCCTCGTCCGCGGCGGGCATCCCCGCGAACGCCTCGGTCCTGATCGGACCCGCCCTGGGGGCCGCCGGGCTCCTGGCGCTCGTCTGGGGGGTCGTCGGCGGTGCACTCGGGGGATGGCTGGGTGGCAGGAAGTTCCCACCCAGGGCACGGCTCTCGGGGTACTCGAGCCTCCTCACGCGGAGGGCCGAGGATGCCGCCCAACCGGGCCCGGGTCCCGGCTAGGAGGGGATGGCCAAGACCGCGGGATCATCTAAGACGAGGAGCCGGGAGCAGGTACGACCGCGTCTGGGTGTGGTGGTCGTGGATCCGCTCGCCGTCGTGCGCGCCGGCCTGGGGAAGCTGATCGGCGACCTGCCGGATATGCAGGTCCTCGCCGAGGCGGGCTCGGCCGACGAGTGCCTCGCGGCCGTGAGGCGGATCCGGCGCTCCCGGCTGGTCGTCCTCGTGGGGCTGGGTCTCCCCGGGGAGCACGACTCGCTGTGGCTGATCGGGACCCTGCGTGAGCGCTACCCGCACGCCACGATCCTGGCGTCGGGGGCCGGGGCCGATGCCACGACCATCTCGCGTGGGCTGTTCCTGGGGGCCGACGGGTACCTGGACAAGGACGTCGACCCCGCGGAGTTCCTCCAGGCGATCCGCCAGGCCGCGCGGGGCGAGGTCGTCCTGGCCGGCGCCCCGGTCGACTGGGTGGGCTCCCTCGCCGACGGCTTCGATCGAACCCGGCACATCGAGTCCCGGCTGACTCGACGCGAGCACCAGGTGTTGCAGGTGGCAGCCGAGGGTCTGACGGCGCGGGAGATCGCACGCCATCTCGGCGTTCGTGAGAGGACCGTGACCACGCACCTGGGCCGCATCTACGGCAAGCTCGGCGTCAACAGCCGGGTGGGCGCCGTGATCGAGGCGGCGCGATCGGGTCTCGTCACGGTTGGCTCCCCGGAGAGCGAGTGAGGATCCCGATCGACCCGACGATGGGCGGCAGGTGGGTAGCGTTTTTCGTGTAGGCCCATCTCCCGACGCTTCAGATCGCAACCTTCGCGCTGGGAAGTCGTTCTCTATAGGAGTGGTGCACCCCTGAATGTGAGGTGAGGGGGTGGTTGGGAATGGATGAGAGGAGGCTCCGGGAAGTGGTGGACGGGGAAGTTTGACTCGTGAGGAGCCGGAGTGTACGGTCAGGCCACTTCCCCACCTCTTGAGGGCTCGTCCTGCGTGCCCATGGAAGAGGGTTGAGTGAGGAAGGAGGAAACGGAGAGAGCATCTCGGTCGAGGAAAGGCAGAGTAAGGAGAATGTCGATGCGGAAAGAGAGGACGATGCTATGAGTTTGAAGGACCGCGGGCGGCGAAGGACACACTGGGCAGCTATGTGTTAGTGTGTGCATAAACAGTAATTGTCACGATGGCACGAGGACGTAAGCTTCGAGTCAGCGATGGGCGCAGGGATCGGCACAGGGATTTGAACAAGGTCGCGAGGGATAAAGGATTAGTTGGGACAGAGCATGTTAGATGCTGATTAATAGTATATTTGCAGAATTGCAGTGTATTAGTAAGAAGTGTTCACTCAGGATAGCGCAAGAACATGAGATTGGAACGTAAGAAAGTACTCAAGATGCTCAAGAAATGGCGTGGATCTGTGAGCACTGGTAGAGTGGTATATATAAAAAAAATTTTAAAAAAGAAAAAAAAAAAAAAAAAAAAAATAAATAAAAAAAAAAAGAAGATGTCGATGCGGAAAGAGAGGACGATGCTATGAGTTTGGGTAAACGGCACATCGGCCGACGCGTAGCCGGAGTCGGGGTTGCAGTGGCCTTGATGGTGCTCGGCCTCGAGGCCCCGGCGTTCGCGGCCCCCGACCACCACGTCGTTCACGCCGACGAGCGGCCCGCCCGGCTGCGTGGTGGTCGTCACGGGAACGAACTTCAAGAACACCCCTGCGGCGAACTATCGGTCGACTTCATGACCGGCGCAACCATCGTCCGACGGCCACGACTTTCACGATCAACTCGGACACCGAGCTCTGGGCGACGGTCCCGGTGCGGACGCGTCTGGGACGAACTACAAATATATACGAAAAGGAAGGAAACAATTCTGCTACGAAGAAGAAATGCGCACAGACATACTGTTCACGCGACGTGTGGGGTACGAGTGTGGATCACGAACGAACCTATAAATAAAATCTGGGTAATAGACACACCGTCACCGCCGAGGTTGTCGGACCCACGACGATCACCATCAACAACGGTAGCCCCCCGAACAGCGGTGATTGAACGTTCACTGTCACCGATCCAGCAGTGAGCGCAGGCGGTTGTGCGCCAACCGTCACCTCGTACACGCCGACATGTGGCGTGGCTGGGACGGAAGTGACGATCGCGGGACGAACCTCCTCAAGGCGGACGACGGCACCGGGGGCGTCACGACAGTGCGCTTCGTACTCCGCTACGTGCGCTACGCCAGGACGCGCAGCGACGCATTCGAATGCGGCGACAGAGACTCCGGAACGACACTCTACTGTCTTCGTGCCGACGGGTGCAGCAGACGGGCCGATCCGGGTGAGCACCTGCAACGATACGATCGGGTCGGGAGCGGCTCTCGGCGCCACCGTCTTCCAGGTGCCGCCGCCGGACTGCGCGGCGGCGACCGGGCACACGAGGTCCATCACGCTGAAGCTGAAGAAGAACGGTCAGGCCAGTGGGGTCGTCAAATCGACCGAGGACCACTCCCTTCACCGCCTGCGTGACGGCCGTCCCCGTCAAGATCCAGCGCAAGGCCAAGGGTGGCGGCTGGAAGAACGCGGGAACGGCGACGACCACCGACACGGGGTCGTACTCGAAGAAGACCAAGGGCAAGCCCGGCAAGTATCGGGCCGTTGCCTCCAAGACTACCGGGACCCCCCCGCTGATGCAATAATATAAAAAAAATATTAATAATTAAAAAAATAATTAAATAATAAAAAAAAAAAAAAAAAAAAAATAACGATGCTATGAGTTTGGGTAAACGGCACATCGGCCGACGCGTAGCGGGAGTCGGGGTCGGAGTGGCCTTGATGGTGCTCGGGCCTCCAGGCCCCGGCGTTCGCGGCTCCCGACCACTGCGTCGTTCACGCCGACGAGTGGTCCGCCCGGTTGCGTTGTGGTCGTCACGGGGACGGGCTTCAAGGCCTCCCCTGCGGCGAAAATTTCGGTCAACTTCATGACCGGGGCAACCATCGTCGCGACGACCGCGTCTAAGACGGTCATCTCGGACACCGAACTCTGGGCGACCGTCCCGGCGGCTGGCCGCGGCTTCACCGTTGGAGCGGACTACACGATCCGGGTCGACGACGCCATTCTGGGAACGGGCACCGCGAGCACGACAACGTTCCTGTTGACGTCGAGCGCCGGTACGTGTGCACCGACCATCGCCTCGTTCACGCCGACGTGCGGGGTGGCCGGGGACGTCGTGAAGATCACAGGGACGAACCTGCTCACGGCGGGCGAGGGCGGCGGTCTGGTGGAGTTCGCCCCGTTCACCGGCGCACCTCCGACAGACGGCGTCAACGCGACGGCCACCAACCCCGACATCAGCGACCCGACGACACTGCAGGTGACGGTGCCCACGGGCGTTGCGGACGGACCGATCCAGGTGACCACGTTCGCGGCGACCGGTGGCAGGGCTGCTCAGCACCGTCCTCTTCCAGACGCCGCCGCCGGACTGCGCGCCGGTGGGCGGGCACACGAGGTCCATCACGCTGAAGCTGAAGAAGAACGGTAAGGCCAGCGGGGTCGTCAGCTCGACCGAAGACCCCCCCTTCAAGGCATGCGTGGTGGACGCCCCCGTCAAGATCCAGCGCAAGGCCAAGGGTGGCGGCTGGAAGACGGCGGGAACCGCGAACACCGATGACACCGGGAAGTACACGGTCAAGACCAAGGGCAAGCCCGGCAAGTATCGGGCCATTGCCTCCAAGGTTGCAGGGACCACTTCGGCCGACGACTGTCTGAAGGCCACGTCAGCGATTCGGACGATCAAGAAGTAGGCCCCGCTCTGAGAGGCTCGATAAGAAGAACCGGCCCCCTGTTAGGGGGCCGGTTCTTTCTCTTAGGCCGTCGGGAAAGCTGGTCCAGATGGTACGGGCTCTCGATGCCCATCTAGGTCCTTGCCGTCAGTCGAACAGTCATTCAGAGGGCGCGCGCCTCGAGCATCAGAGGTCCTACGGAGAGAAGGTCATCCGCCGTGACCCCGAGGCCCTGGGTGTCTGTTCTCAAATGGCTCGCTAGGAGGTCCAACGAGCCAGGTCGATTGCCTCTGGCCTGCGGCTGGTCTCTGATCGTGGCCGCGGATCGTCCGGTGGATTCGCCGGTTTTGGGGCGACAAGACCCTCGCTCTCGGAGGTCGAGCTCCCCCGGAGGGCAAGCGCGTGGCCTCGTCCCTCACCCTCGGTCTGGGGCACTTCTCTCCACGGCTTCCAGGCCTCGCAACCTTTCCCGCTCGGGCGCGTTATCAAGGTCAGGAGGGCAGCGCCGAGGTGAGCTCTCCAGCGCTCCGGCGAGGAGGAGCGATGCCGAGTGTGGTGGGCCGGAAGGTTTGACTCGCAAAGGGCCGGAGGTTACAGTCCGCTCGACTTCCCCCTCTTCGGGCGGTTTGTGCTGGGCTTCTTGGAGACGGAGCGAGACAGGGGGAGGAGCAGTGCATGCAGAGCCTCGTTCGAGGTGGAGCACGCGGCCCGGCGACGGATCAGATACGCAGGGTGAAATTCCGGGAAACGCCTGGCGGTGAAACCAGAGGCGGGAGGAAGTCGATGAGGAAAGTGAGGACGGAGCCATGACCCTTTTCAAACGGCACATGGGCCGGCGCGTGGCTGCGGTCGGCGTGGCGGTGGCCTTGCTCGTGCTCGGCCTCGAGGCCCCGGCCTTCGCGGCGGCCCCGACCATCACGTCGTTCACGCCGACGCAGCGGCCCCGTTGGATGTGAGGTCACCATCACGGGAACGAACTTCAACAACCCCAACGTGACCGACGGTCGACATTCAACAACGACCGATGCGGCCTCGTTCAGGATCGATTCGGGCACGTCGATCACCGCGGTGGTGAGTACCGGAACGACCGACGGTCCCGTCGAGGTCACGAACGCCGACGGGACAGCACAACACCGGCAGACTTCGACGTCGCCCCACGCCGCCATCGACCTGTCCGACGATCACATCGTTCACGCCCACGTCGGGACCTGTCGGGACATCGGTCACGATCACGGGGACCAACTTCACGGCGGCGACCGCGGTCACGTTCAACAATGTGACCGCCACCACATTCACGGTGAACTCGGCGCACGCAGATCACGGCCACCGTGCCCACGACGGCCACCACCGGCCCGATCAGGGTCACGGCTCCCGGGGCACCGGGTCCAGCCCGACCAACTTCACCGTAGCCTGCCGCCCGACGATCACATCATTCACGCCCACGTCCGGACCGTCGGGACATCGGTCAAGATCACGGGGACGAACTTCACGGGGGCGACCGCGGTCACGTTCAACAATGTGACCGCCACGTTCATCGTGAACTCGGCGACCCAGATCACGGCCACCGTGCCTTCGACGGCCACCACCGGTCCGATCAAGGTCACGACCCCGGGTGGCTCGGCGACCAGTACGACCAACTTCACGGTGAGCAAGACGCATTCGAGGAGCATCACGCTGAAGCTGAAGAAGAGCGGTAAGGCCAGTGGGGCCGTCAGCGTGAGCGACGGGTTCACCGCGTGCACGGCGAGTGTTCCCGTCAAGATCCAGCGCAAGAGCAGCGGGGGCTGGAAGAACGCGGGAACCACGACCACCACCGCCACCGGGTCCTACTCGAAGAAGACCAAGGGCAAGCCCGGCAAGTACCGGGCCATTGCCCCGAAGGTTGCACTGAACAATGGGGTCGACGTCTGTCAGAAGGACAAGTCAGCGACTCAGACGATCAAGAAGTAGGCCCCGCTCTGAAAGGCTCGATAGGAAGAACCGGCCCCCTCCGGGGCCGGTTCTTCTTGTGAATGGGAGACCCAAGCTGGTCGTCGGTCCTTGGGGCCTATCGAGCGACGTCAGCGTTCTCCTCGGCCTCCGATCCGTTGTGACGCCCGAGGCCCAGCCTGGCGAGGACGGCTTCTTCGCCCAGATCGGCGTGGTCTCGTCCGGCTCTGACATGCCGGCGGCGTCCGGGTCCTTCGCGCCGTCGTCATCCGGCTCCGCCGTCGGGCCATAGAGGGTCGACCTGTACCAGTCGGCGGCCCGGCGTACCGAGTCCTCATAGCCCATCTGCAGCTCGTCCTCTGGATACGCGAACCCGTCTACCTGGCCTGGGGCGTCCTGGAGGTCGATGCTCCCCTGGCCGGAGAACAGGGCGCCCTCTCTCACGACCAGGGCCTTGGATCGGATCGTGCCCTCCACCCGGCCGCCCTCGGCCACCTCGGTCATGGTCCGTGCGGTGATGCTGCCCTTGAGCGTCCCCCCCGCCACCACGTTCTGGGCCTGGATGTCGGCCTCGACGTGGCTGTGGGACGAGAGGATCACGTCGCCTCGTGCTGCGATCTTCCCCTTGGCCTGGCCGTCGATACGGATCGATTCGGTTGATACCAGCGTCCCCTCCAGCTGAGCCCCACGGCCCACGACGGTCATCTCCGGGCCGAGGGTCTCCTTGATCCCAGGTTCACTGGGCTCGTCCGGACCTCGGCCGCCCTGACGGCGTCCTCGTCTCGACATCCTTGGCCCCTCCCTCGCGTCTCTTGCCGCAATCGGCATCGCTCGACGTCTCCGGTGGCATCGTCAAGCGGGCGCGGGTGCTTTAGGGGGAGGTGCGCCGGGCAAAGCGCACGAGGTGCAGAGACCGCCCCGGCCCGGCACGACGGTCTAAAGGTTCCGGTCGCTCGGTCCGATTGCTCTAACAGGCGGGTATTGCCGCCCACGCGGTCGCGAGGAGAGGGGCGCGGATGGATCGAGCTGACCTGGATGAGGTGCCGGAGCCGGACAACACGTCGCAAGGGCTCAACCTCTCGCCCCGCCTGAACTTCGTCCCCCCGCCCGAGGTTCCAACCCCCGAAAGCGCGAGCATCCAAGCACGCGCGAAAGCCCTGGGCATCGATGCCCTCGTCTGGGCTTGCGGGATTCGTCCCGCTGACGGTCATCTACGGAGGCATCAGCTCGTCGAACGGGCTCCTGTGGATCAACATCAGCGCCCCTCCGTTGCTCATGGCGACGGTCCTGTGGCTGGCGTACATGACCTGGATGGAAGCGAAGTACGGGGCGTCGTTCGGCAAGCGTGCCAGGGGGCTCCGCGTCGTCATGGAAGACGGGGAACCGGTGAGCCCCGAGGCCGCGCTGACCCGCAACCTGATGAGGTTCCTGGACGCGTTTCCCTACGTGGTCCCCTATCTCGTTGGGGCCTACGCCGTCTCGAATTCACCGAAGATGCAGCGATACGGTGACCGGGTCGCCGAGACCCTGGTCGTGGTTTCCCTGCCGGCGGGCCACGATCACGGGTACGCGGCTCTCCCGCCGCCCCTCCCGCTCGTCGGATCGGACCCACAGCAGGTGCCCACGACCCGCCGCAAGCGCCGCCGGCTGGTGGTGGTCGTGACCCTGCTCGTGGTCGTGGGGGGCTGTGCCGCGGCCGTCTTCCTGATGCGGGGTGCGAGCTAGGACTCCTTCAGCCCTCTCACGGTCCGGTGTTGGGCCGCAGGCCTGATGCGCCACCGGGCCCGACTTTCGTTCTGCGACCTTCGGATCTCACTTACCCGTCGAAAGACCTACCCCGCCGCGTCCCGCTGTCGGGGGAAATGGACCATCGGCCGATTGTCGGGGCCTGGCCCCGGTTGGAGGATGTGCGGTAGATCCAGCCGAGAGAGCTGGTGGGCCGAGCGGTGAGGAGGAGGCATGACCAGCCGGGACGCCGTGTTCGTGCAGTCTGTCTCGGCCATGTTGAAGTTGGCGCAGTCCGACCCCGAGAGGGCCCGAGTGGCGCTGGTGGCCCGCGGAGATCAGGTACTCGCGTCCTTGCGCGATTCGATGCTGCCCGAGGCCAAGGATTCGGCGCGGATCGTGGCTCTGATCGACCTCTACGTGCAGGCGACCTTCGAGATGCTGTTGGAGGCGGCCGGTTCGGACGACCGGATCGAGTTCGGCGAGGCCGAGGTCAAGGCCTGGGCGGTGGCCGAGGCGCTGGACCGGGGCGCCGAAGGGGCGCGGAAACGCGATCTTGATGCCATGACGGCCTCGATGCGCGTGGTCGAGGAGATCCTGGGTCTGGACTTCATGTCGCCATAGCCCTCGGCCGACTCCGGATCGACTACCAGTCGGAGGAGTCGCGGCCGGCGGGGTGCTCCTCGGGGAGCTCCATCACGTTGTCGGGCTCCGATGGAGCCGCCGCCTCCGCGGAGAAGTCCAACGGTGCTCGAGCGAGGTCGTCCAGGGACCCGAGCTGCGAGTCGAGGGCCGTCACGGCGGTCGAGACCGGGCGGAGGGCCTCCATGACGCGACGGCCGATCTCCGCCCCCTGGCTCTGGATCTCGTGCATGGCGGCCTGCAGCGAGGCGATCATCGGCGCGGCTCGATCTCGCCACGCCGTCATCGTTTCGACGTCCCGCCTGATCCGCTCTCTCTCTCCGTCGACGGCGCGGAGTTCCTCGTCGGCGCGGACCCGGGTGGACTCCATGATGCTCGTCACCGCCTGTTCCGCGACCTCGATCACGGCGGCCAGCTCGCTCGCGGTCGAGGGGCCGGCGGGCGTCTCCTGCGCGTCGCTCGGTTCGACCGATGGCGCCTCTGCGCTCCCGCTCTCGATCAGCTCCCGATAACCTTCGACGAGCTCTTCGAGCTCGACCACACGCGCCTGCTGGGCGCTCATCGCCGCCTCGGACCCGCCCGACTCCTCGAGCGCCCGCAGCTGCTCCCGGCTCTCCGCGGCCTCGGCCGTGGCCAGCTCCAGGCGTTCGGCCTGCTGCCGCAGGCGCTCCTCGAGACTCGCGCATTCCGCCTGAGCCAAACGGAGCTGCTCCTCCTGCCCGAGGACGGCTTGCTTGGCGTCGCGCAGCTCGGTGTGCACATCCTCGAGCTCCCGGCGGAGGGAGAGGACCTCCGCCTCCATCGACTCGCGCTGAGCGGCCGCTTGCTCGAGATCCGCGGTCATCGTCACGGAGAGCTTCACCGCGGTGTCGAACTGTTCCTCGAGCCCCGCCAGCCGGCCCTGCGTCTCGGAGAGCTCGGACGAGAGGCGTTCGGCCCGCTGCTCCGCCGCACTCGCGTTCTTCGAGGTCCGGTCGAGCGTGGCGTCTCGCTCGGTGAGGAGCAACCGAACGCTCGCCGAGCTGTATCCGAAGAGCGTGCGCTTCAGGTCGGCCATGGGTGGAGTCCCCCTCCGGAGCGGCGATGGCTTGCGCGGTGCGAGGATTATGTGCGCGGCCTCGAGGCGGTTCAAACATCTCGCAACAGGAACCGGATCAGCCGGAAGGTCGTTCGGCGCCCAGCGGGAGTGCTTGATCGACCGGGGGTGGTGCGGGGGGGACGATCCCTTCCGCGGCGGGATCGGGTTGACCCGGAGCGCCATCCCGTTCCTCGAGCTCGACGAGGTTGAGCGAACGTTCGGATGCAGGCTCCCACGTGTCCTCGCCGGGGAGTGCGGCGAGCTCGGCGAACGCCCCCAGCCGAGCACTCAGCTCTTCGATGGCGTCGGTGAGGGGGGCGACGGCCTCGTCGAACCGGTCGCCGAGCCCGGCAGCCTGTTCCCCCGCGTCCTCGATCGTGGACCGGACCACGCCGACGAGGGAAGCCAGTCGATCGCGGCAGGCCGCCAGCCGCTCGATCTCCGCCAGGGTCTCGCTGCGGGCCAGCTCCGCCTCCCGAAGCTCCTCCGCGGCATGGGTCCCGGCACCGTTCATCGAGGGATCCGGCGCCGGACGCGTCGCGGCTTCGTCGACGGCCGCGCGCGCCGCCTCGAGATCGGCTACGGCGGCGCTGAGCTCGGCGTCGAGCTCGGGGCGCAGCGACCGGACCTCGGTCTCCAGTACCTCGATCCTGGTCTCGGCGCTCCTGATCTGCTGACTCTGGATCAGGAAGTGCCGGCGCGCCGAACTCAACTCCTCCCGGATGAACGCGATCTCGCCGCTCCGCTCCTCCGCGGCTCGGAGTGGCTCCTCCTGCAGGTCCGGTCCGCCTCGGGCGGCCTCGCTCCCGAGTCGGATGGCTTCTTGATCGTGCTGGACGGTCTCCAACTGGCGTCTGGTGGCCGTCAGCTCGAGCTTCAGGCGCGCCGCGTCCGCAACCGCTTCCTCGAGCTCCAGGCGAGCGGCGTCTCGGTCGGTCCTCAGCTCGGCAGCCTCGGCCCCCAGCGCACCGAGCTGCTCGACTCGCTCGGCGAGAAGCGCCTTCAACGTCTCGGCCTCGGACCGCACGTCGAGCACCTGGGCTTCGGCCGCCCCGGCCCGCTCCGAGGCCTTCACCAGCAACCCGTCGCGTTCCGCCAGGACCAGACGCACGCTCCTGGACGTGTAGCCGAACGGGCCTCGCCTGAGTTGCCATGCTTCCATGGGGATCCTTCCCTGGCGCTCGGGAGCCGCGCCGCGATTCTCGCGCCAAGGGTGTGGTGGTTCAATCACCCGAGCGGACGAAGCCTGCGGCCGTCAGACGGCCCGCGTCGGACATGCGAAGTCGGGAGGCGAGTCCACCCCGATGTCCTTGGGGAGCGGGACCCAGGCGTGCTTCGTGAAGCCGAGCACGCTGTAGGTCACCTTGAACCGCGTGTACGTCTCGAGGGCGCCTGCCGCGAAGCGACCGCAGTTCCCGAAGCGCGTCCGAACCACGACCCACCGGCGATCGCCCCCGGTCAACGTGAACGGAAGGAACTTGTCGAGGGAGGGATCGCCCTGGGCGAGGCTGCCGGCGTCACGATTCGCGGCCGTCTGGAGCCCGACCGTGACCAGCAGCTCGCTCTGGCCGGTGACCTGGATCGCCTGGATCTTGACCGGGAGCGGACCGTCGTTGACGACCAGGAAGCCGAAGGAGAACGTCCCGCCGTTCTCGTAACCCACCCGGACCATCTTCGAGTCGGACTGCGCCACCGATCCCGAGGCGAAGTTCGCGGCGGAAAGGGGCTGGTACCGGAGGGCGAAGAGCACGATGCCCGCTACGGCAGCCAGGACCGCGAGATAGGCGACCAGAGCCCAGGCGCGCGCCCTCCACCGCACCGCGGGGTCGTACGCCATGACCGCCCCAGGTGATTTACGGCCGACGCCCATGGTCCTTCGCTCCTTGCCAACATCATTCGGCGAGGAACGCCGAGAACCTTAGCGCTCGATCCGGATCTCCCCTCGACCCGCGATCGACCGAGTTCGGCTGAGCCGCTACATCATCGCGTGGTCGCGCCGATACAAGCGGGGATGGTCTCCAAGCTGCAGGGCCGAGAGGCGGCCGTCGCGAGCGTCTCCCGCGAGGACTGGATGGTCGTGGCCAGGCGCTTCGCGCTCCTCGCGCTGCTGGTCGTGGGGATCACCGCCCATGTCGTGCAGTTCTACTTGTCACTTCGCCAGTTCGAATCCGGGCCGCCGGCTGCGAAAACGACGTACGTCGCCAGATTCACGGAGATCGCGGCGGCCGAGGGCAGGCCCTACCGAGACTTCCCCGTCGAGTACCCACCCGTGTCGCTGGCCGCGATCGAGGCGGCGGCCGGACCGACCGGCAACGAGACCGGCGCCCACCTGGTCTGGATCATCCTCCTCTGCGACCTCGCCACCGTCGCCGGGCTCTCGTTCGGCTGGGGCCCGAGGACCGCGGTCGCCTACCTGTTCCTCTCCGCGCCGCTGCTCGGCTTCCTGTATACGACCATCGACCTCATCTCCGTAGCGCTCGCGGTGTGGGCGCTCGCGCTCGTGGTTCGAGGGCGCGACCGGCTGGGCGGCGTGGCGCTGGCCGCCGCGATCTTGGCCAAGGTGTGGCCGCTCGTCCTGTTGCCGGTGATGGTCCTGCAGCGGAAGTGGCGAGCGCTCGTCTGGTCGGCAGCGTCGCTCACGCTCGGCACGTTCGTCTGGGTGTGGTGGGGCGGAGCGTCGGGTCTCGTTCAGGTGGCCACCCAGCGCCAGACCCCGGGATGGGAATACGAGAGCGTGGTCGGCTCGATCCTGTGGGCCCTCGGACGCGACTTCGTCATCATCAACGACTCGACACGGGTCGGCGTCGCGCCGGGGTGGGCCAAGACACTGTTGCTCGTTGCCGCCCTGGCCGGGATCGCGGCGGTGTGGTACCGCGCGTCCCGGCGGGAGCCTCGGGAGCTCGGCCTTCCGGCGGTGGCGGCGATGTCGATCCTCATGCTGTCCGCACCGCTGCTGTCGCCCCCGTACATGATCTGGCTCGCCCCTTGGGCCGCGATCGCCTGGATGGAGCGAACGGGGTACGTGCGGTGGCTGCTGGCCGCGCTGATGCTCGTGAGCGGCCTGATGTTCCTCGCGTTCAGTTCGGAGCTTCTCTACTACAACGCCCTGTGGTCGGTGAAGGCGATCCTGTTGCTCCGTAACGCGTTGCTCGTGGCCGTTCCCGCCGTCTACCTGCTCGAGCGAAGGATCGCGCCGTCCGCGGGTCCCGCCACCTCGACGGGTGTCGAGACTCGCCTGAAGATCAGGCCCTCGGCATCCTCGTAGACCAACCGCCAGCCGGGGTCGGCCCGCACCTTCGGGATGAGAGGCCCCTGCTGGTCGCGGGCGAGGACGGCCACGTCGACGTCCCACGCATCCAGGGTTGCCTGCCAACCCTCGACGCCGCTCGAGACGGCGTAGTACTTCCACCAGACGCTCGGCGGGATGACCTCGATGAGCGAATCGACGATCACCGGGCTCCGCGGGAACCCGAACTCCAGCCACGAGCCCCACTTCTGCGCGTTGAACACGACCTCCCCCGGCCCCAGCGTGCGCTGCAGCTCCCGCGTGATCCCGACCGGAGCGAAGGCGAGCCTGCCTCCCGTCGGCATGCCCGGTCCGGTGTAGGGCACCCACCGGATCAAGCTTCCGATGACGGCCAACGCGAGCAGGCCGACGATCGCGGCGTTGAGGACACGGGCGGGGTCCCGGCGTTCGGTGGGCGCCGGCCGGTCCTCCAGCACGCCGGCGAGGACGATCGGCGCAGCCATGGCCCACCAGTACGCGCCGCGGATCGCGGTCAGGGCGATCGCCAGGAACACCACGAGGGACAGCAGCGACCCCCACGGGACGGGTCGGCGCACCCTGGCGATCAGCAGCGCCGCCACCACCACGACCGACAGGAAGAACGCGGCCCCCGTGTACACCCCGATGCTGGGGGGCTGCCACTCCGTGATCGTTCTCCGGATGACCGGGTTCGTCGCCAGACCGGCGGCGTAGGACCACACCCGGTAGCCGTACGGGGTCACGGTCGTCGCGAGGAGGCTGCCGAGACCGGCCAGGAGCAGGGTGCGCGCTCCGCGTCCTCGCACCCAACGGTCCTCGACCCACGCCAGTCCGAGCAGCAGTGGGGCCAAGAAGAAGCTCCCGTGCAGGTTGGCCCACAGGATGGTGATCGGGATCACGATCCACACCCCTTCGGGGCGCGTTCGGCGACGGGCCACCAACCACGCCGTCACCGCGAAGCAGCCCATCCCGAGGAGTTGCGGTCGAAGCGTGAACCCCCCCAGCAGCATGACGCCGCTTCCCAGCGTGAGCCATGCCGCGCGTTTGGTGGCCGCACCGGTGGCACGACAGGCGAGGAACACGAAGGAGAGCACGAGGGTCCCCAGGAGCGCGCGGAGCGCGACCAGACCGAACCACCCGCCGAGCCGGAAGGCCGTCGCCAGGACGAGCTGAGCCAGCCACTGCTGGTTGAGCCAGGGCTTGCCGTACGCCACGGCCGAGAAGACGTCCGTCCGAAGGATCGCGTGCGTGTCGAACATGATGTCGCCGGCACGGAGGTGGTACGCCAGGTCGTTCACCGCGAGCGGCGTCCCCGCGATCACGATGACCGGGATCAGGATCCCGCTCGCCGCCCAGACATGCGAGAGCCGGATCCTCGCGAGGACCGAGGCGCGAAGCCCAGGCGCACCGGTCGGTGCATGGGCGATCGCGGACGTTGGGCCGGCCATACGAGGCGGTCATCGGCAGGCCATGGGGGTGACTGAAGCGCCTACACCCATCCTACGTAGAACTTCATACGCGGAGCCAGTGGAAGCCGGGATACCAGCCTCTCAAGCCCGTCCCCCACCATACCGATAAGGCATCAGAGACAACATGCGGCGCAGGAACATTCGGCGCCGGGTTTGAGCGGAAGGAGGTGAACGAATGTTCCTCGCACTCTACGTTGGAGCGCAGACGCTGGTGGCGGACCTGCGCGGCAAGGTGAGGGGGGAGGATGGTGCGGTCGCCACGGAGTACGCGCTCCTGCTTGTTCTGATCGCTCTCGCGATCATCGCGGCGGCCATCGCCCTCGGCACCGCGATCGCTGCAGTGTTCACGAGGGGGGCAACCACCCTCGGCGGCGTCGCACCGAGCTAAACGCATCAAGAGCGGCCTCGTCGGCCGCTCACTCTCACGGTCGGGGAGAGTGAGGGGCCGACAGAAGTCGATCCCCGAATGCATCCCGGAGGAAGGTTCGCGATCACGACGTCCATCAGGGATCGCATCTTGCGGGAGGAGGGCGTGGCGGCGGTCGAGTTCGCCCTCATCCTGCCGCTGGCTCTGCTCCTGTTCGGGGTCCTCGAGTTCGGCCGGGTGTGGAGCCAGTACCAGGTGTTCCACGGCGCGGCCAAGGAGGGCGCCCGGTGCGCCTCGGTCGCCTCCACCAGCGAGTGCGACATCCAGACGGCGATCGACGATGCGGCCGAGCCGTACCAACCGGATGAAGACGCCACCGTCGAGATCCTCGGCGGGGGCGGCGCCCCGGATGGATGCACCGACGCCGACCGAGGCGAGGACGTGCAGGTCTCGTGGGAGCAATCGCTCGACATCGACATCCCGTTCTGGAACGACGTGACCGTGACCCCGACCATCAAGGCGGTGTTCCGATGCGAGTAGGTGTTCCGATGCGAGTAAAGGGGGTTCGGCTTGGCTCGGCTGATGAGGAGGGCACGGTGTTGGCGATCGTCGCCATCACCCTGCTCGTCCTGATCGGCATGTTGGTGCTGACGTTCGACCTCGGCCGTAGCTAGTTCGGGTCGTGGACTAAACCTTGGCCGTCCGGCGGCCGAAAAGACCTAGCGAGAAGACATAGGGGGATCTGTCATGAAGGGTAGAGGGCTCGTCGTGTTCCTGGCGTTGATCCTGGCGACGCTGGCGACCGCAGGGGTGTTCATGTACTCCCGAGGCGTCCAGGAAGAGGCGAAGACCGGTGGGACGATGGTTCAGGTCGTCGTCTCCAAGGTGGACGTCCCGGCCAGGACAGACCTGGACCAGTTGATCAATGAGGACCAGCTCAAGATCATCCAGGTCCCGGAGAGCGTTGTCGTCGACGGCGCCGTCACCTCGCTCGACCAGCTGGCGGGCAAGAGCAACGGCGCGGCCATCCTGGCCGGCGAGCAGATCCCGAGCGCTCGCATCTCAGGAAACGTGCCGGGTGGAGCCCTGGCCATCCCGAAGGGCATGGAGGCGATCACCGTGTCGCTGGATGCTCCACGGGGAGTCGCGGGTGCGATCAACACCGGCGACCATGTGACGATCTACTCGACCTTCAGGGACGCTCCGGCCAAGGGCGCGGGCGCAGAGAGGGAGACCACCACCGTTGTCCTCGTTCCCACGGCCGAGCTGTTGGCGGTGTTCCGTCCGCTCGCGACCGCCACGTTCGGCAGCGACGAGGCGACGGCCAGCGAGCAGCTTCCCGGCTCGCTTGCGGTCACCGTTGCTCTCTCGCCCGAGGACGCGCAGCACTTCGTCTTCTCGATGGAGTCGGGGAGCGTGTGGTTCGGCCTCCTGCCACCGGACGAGAGTGGCCAGCCCATGGAGCCGATCACCTTCGCCGAGGTCGTGCAGTGATCCAGCAGCAAGTCATAGCGGTGGGGACGCCCCAGTCCTTCCGGGCGGCGCTCGCTCGGTCGCTGGAGGTCGAGGACGACGCGGTCGGCTGGGTGCAGAGCGTCGTCGCGGCCGAAGAGATCCTCGTGGAGAGCGATCACTCCGCCCACGTCCTCGTCGTGTCCCCGGAGGTGAGGGAGGCCGACGCGCTCGGCCTGGCCGAGTTCGTGGGCCGCGCCGCCCCGATGACCGCTGTCGTCGTCGTCCGGGACAAGTCCTGGAATGGACTGCTTCCTGCCGCCATGCGTGCCGGGATCCGGGACGTGGTGGACCTGACCCGCGGAGGCGATGAGCTCCGCGAGGCCGTGGAGCGGGCCATCCTGTGGGCGGAGAACGTCAGCAGCGCGAGGGGGCAGAAGGCCGCCACCTCCAAGCATCGAGGCTCGATCATCTCGGTGTTCGCCTCCAAGGGCGGCGTGGGGAAGACCTTCCTGACCACCAACCTGGCCGCCGCGCTGGCAGGCATCTCGAAGCAGGAGACCGCGATCGCTGATCTCGACGTCAACATGGGGGACGTCTTCTCGTACTTCGGGCGCGAGCCCGCGAAGGAGATGGCGGACCTGCTCGCCCTCGGTGAGAAGGTCGACCGCGAGATCGTGTTCGCGAACGGCACGAAGCTGGAGGAGCACCTGTGGGGCTTCGGTGCGGTGCCCGATCCTTCCGCGCCACCGCCCGGCGGAGAGGCCGTCGGCAAGTTCCTACGGACCCTGCGCGAGAACTTCGCGTTCGTCGTGGTCGACGCCTCGGCGGCCTACACGGATCTCGCCCTGGCCTGTTTCGACCTGTCGGACGCCATCTGCCTCGTGACGATGCTCGACGTGGTGGGGGTCAAACACCTCTCGAAGGCGCTCGATACCCTGCTCACGATCGGTGTGCCACGCGAACGGTTCCGGGTCGTCCTGAATCGAGCCGACAGCCGGGTCGGCCTGGACCCCAAGGACGTGGAGCGGGTCATGAAGCTCCAGGTGGACACCCTGATCCCGTCCAGCCGCCTCGTGCCGACCTGCCTGAACAAGGGGCGGCCCCTCGTCCTGGAGGAGCCGGACTCCGAGGTCGCCGACAGCATCTTCCGGTTCGCCTCACGGTTCATCGGTGCACCCTCGGCAGAGGGGAGCGGCGAGCTCACGCCGATGCCCTCGGTGGGGAAGCGCCGCCTCTTCAAGCGGTAGGAGGACAACGACATGTCGCTCGCAGATCGACTTGCCAACGCAACACCGAACGACCGGGTCGCTCAGACCCGGATCGCCGAGACGCGGAACCGGATCCAGGAGCGGCTCGTGGAGACGCTCGGGCCCCGGCTCTACGACGCCACGCTCTCCGAGAGCCAGCTCGAGGGCCTGGTCCAGCAGCACCTTCGAGAGCTGTTGGACGAGGAGGAGTCGGCCCTGTCCGCGCAGGAGAAGCTCGTCATCGTTCGTCAGATCGCGGACAGCGTCCTGGGGCTGGGTCCGCTCGAGCCGTTCGCCCGCGACCCCGACGTCACCGAGATCATGGTGAACAGTTGGGACTCCATCTACGTCGAGCGCGCCGGCAAGATCTACTGGACCGGCGCCAAGTTCCACGACGACGCTCAGCTCCGCCAGATCATCGACAAGATCGTGGCGAGGGTCGGTCGCCGGGTCGACGAGACGTCGCCGTACGTGGACGCGCGCCTGCCCGACGGCTCGCGCGTGAACGCGGTCATCCCACCGCTCGCGATCGACGGCGCCTGCCTGACCATCCGGAAGTTCTCCCAAGACCCGTACGGGGCCGAGGACCTGGTCTCGTTCGGGACCCTCACCAAGCAGACCGTCGAGCTTCTCGACGCCTGTGTCCGCGGGCGCCTGAACATCCTGGTTTCGGGGGGGACGGGCGCGGGGAAGACGACGACGCTGAACGTGCTGTCGTCGTTGCTGCCCGACGACGAGCGCATCATCACGATCGAGGACTCCGCGGAGCTCCGGCTCCAGCAGCCACACGTGGTGCGCCTGGAGTACCGACCGCCGAACATCGAGGGCCGCGGCGAGATCACGATCCGCGACCTGGTCCGCAACGCCCTGCGCATGCGACCGGACCGGATCGTGGTCGGCGAGGTCCGTGGCGGCGAGGCCCTGGACATGATGCAGGCCATGAACACCGGCCACGACGGGTCGATCACGACCATCCACGCGAACTCGCCGCGCGACGCGCTGTCCCGTGTGGAGACGATGATGCTGATGGCTGGGATGGACCTCGGGATGCGGGCGATCCGGGAACAGATGCACTCGGCCCTCAATCTGATGGTCCACCAGACACGCATGAAGGACGGCGTGCGCCGGATCACCCACATCACGGAGATCGTGGGGATGGAGGGGGACATCATCAGCCTTCAGGATCTGTTCCTGTTCGATTACGGCGCCGGGATCGACGAGGACGGCAAGTTCCGCGGGCAGCTTCAGGCAACAGGCCTCCGTCCGAGGTTCGTGGATCGCCTGGCCGAGCAGGGGATCTCGATTCCGGTCGAGGTCTTCGCGACCGATGGAGGTCCGCCGCACATGACCCGTGACCTGTTCGGCAACGACGCCTGGCTGACACTCGTGTTGGGGGCGGCCTTCGTCGCGACGTTCCTGCTTGCCGTGCTGCTCTTGTCGACGAGGACGAAGGGCCAACAGCGACGGAGCCTCGCCGCCCTGATGGGACGTGGTGGGAAGAAGCCGGCCGGCCAGACCTCGTGGATACCCGCCGGAATGGCCGAGGCGGGAGATCGGCTGGCCACGGCGGGCGGGTTCGGCGGCCGACTGGAAGCGATGCTCGAGCAGGCGGAGCTCCCCATGAAGGCCGGCGAGTTCGCGGCGCTCACGGTCCTGTGCGCCCTCGGCGGCGGCGTCCTCGGGGCCCTCCTGCTGACGAACATCATCTTCGTCTTGATGATCGCCCTCGTCGCCAGCCTGATCCCGTACGCATGGCTGGTGCGCGCTCGGAAGAAGCGGCGGGCGAAGATGGCCGAGCAACTGCCCGACGTCTTGTCGATCCTGGCGAGCTCCCTCCGAGCGGGGCACAGTTTCCTCCAGGCTCTCGACCAGGTGGCCGCCGAGATCAAAGACCCGTCGGCCAGCGAGTTCCATCGGGTGGTGTCGGAGATCCGCCTGGGTCGGTCGATCGACGACGCGATGGTCGAGATGGCCGACCGCGTCGGAGGCGAGGACATGCGGTGGGCCGTCATGGCCGTGAACATCCAGAGGCAAGTGGGGGGGAACCTCGCGGAGGTGCTCGACATCGTGGCGAACACCGTTCGAGAGCGCGCGTACGTCCAGCGTCAGGTACGGGTTCTGTCGGCTGAGGGGCGACTCTCCATCGCGATCCTGGCCGCGCTGCCGTTCGGCATCTTCATCTACCTCTCGCTCATGAACCCCGAATACGTCAGCCCGCTGTTCACCACCATGATCGGTCGCCTCCTGTTGCTCATAGGCGGGACCCTCATGGCGGCAGGCATCTTCGTGATGACAAGGATCGTGAGGATCGATGTTTAACAGTCAGGTGTGGCTCGCGCTCGCGCTCGTCGGGACGTTCTTGACGATCTTCGTGATCGGCCTCGTGGTCGACACGATCCTCAGCACGCGACGCCGATATGCGACGGTGCTGCAAACACAGGTCGGGGTCACGCCGGACAGCATCGCGAATGTCCGGCAGAATCAACTCAAGACATCGGCCCTGGAGCGGCTCATCTTCCCGTTCGCGGGGAAGGTGATCTCGTCGATCACCCGCCTCACGCCCCTGGATCTGTACGGACGCCAGAACCGGCTGATCGAGCTGGCGGGGAACCCCCCGGCCATGACGGCGGAGCGGATCGTGGCGTTCAAGATCATCTTCGGCATCGCCGGCCTGGTGGTCGGCATCATGGTGGCCCCGTTGCTGCCGTTCACGGGCTTCCTGGCTACGGTGGCAACGGCCGGGCTGTTCGCGCTCACCGGGTACACGATCCCGAGCGCGGGACTCGCCTCCCGCGCCTCGAAGCGGCAGAAGGCGATCCGCAAGGCGATGCCCGACACGATGGACCTCCTGACGATCAGCGTCGAGGCGGGCCTCGGCTTCGATGCCGCGCTCGCCCAGGTGGTCAAGAACGTTCCCGGTCCGCTGTCGGAGGAGATCGCCCGGATGCTCCAGGAGATGCAGATCGGCGTGAGCAGGACCGACGCGCTTCGGCACGTCAACGACCGGACCGAGGTCCCGGAACTGGACGGGTTCGTGCTGTCGATGATCCAGGCCGACAAGTACGGCGTTGGGGTCGCGAAGGTGCTACGGGCTCAGTCGACGGAGCTTCGACAGAAGCGGCGTCAGCGAGCGGAGGAGGTGGCCCAGAAGGTGCCGCTGAAGCTCCTGTTCCCCATGATCTTCATGGTCCTGCCTGCCTTGTTCATCGTGATCCTGGGGCCCGGCGCCATCAAGGTGTACGAGACCTTCTTCGGGAAGTAGAGCCGGCGTCGCCGACTGCCAGCGATCGTTGGCAGTCGGCGCCGGCGGCACCGGGTCGGGCGTCCCACCTGAGAACGCCCGCCTAAACTGGCAGTCGAGCCATGAATCGCCTCGCGAACCAGACGAGCCCGTACCTGCTCCAGCACGCCGAGAACCCCGTGGACTGGTACCCGTGGGGCGAGGAGGCGCTCGAGCGGGCCCGTGCCGAGGACAAGCCGATCCTGCTCTCGATCGGCTACGCAGCCTGTCATTGGTGCCACGTCATGGAGCGCGAGAGCTTCGAGGACGCCGAGACCGCCGCGCTGATGAACCGGCACTTCGTCTCGATCAAGGTCGACCGGGAGGAGCGCCCCGACCTGGACGCGATCTACATGGACGCCGTCCAGGCGATGACCGGCGGGGGCGGATGGCCCCTCACCGCGTTCCTGACCCAGGAGGGCAAGCCGTTCTACGCCGGCACCTACTACCCGAACGAGGCGCGCCACGGCCTCCCCGCCTTCCGGACGGTCCTGTCGGCCATCGCGGACGTGTGGGCCAACCGCCGCTCCGAGGCCGAGCAGCAGGGCTCGAGGATCACCGAGGCGATCGAGCGGTCGACCGGCCTCGGTGCCTCCCCGCAGCCGCTCACCGAGGCGATCCTCGAGACGGCCTTCGGCGGGCTCCGGCGGGCGTTCGACCCGCGTTGGGGAGGGTTCGGCGGCGCGCCGAAGTTCCCCCAGCCCATGACCCTGGAGTTCTGCCTGCGCATGCACCTGCGTGGGACCCCCGACGCGCTCGACGTGGTGACGATCACGCTGGACAAGATGGCCGGCGGCGGGATGTACGACCAGGTGGGCGGCGGCTTCCATCGGTACTCGACGGACGAACGATGGCACGTCCCACACTTCGAGAAGATGCTGTACGACAACGCGCTGCTGGTCCGCCTGTACGTGCACGCGTGGCAGGTGACAGGCTTCGAGCGCTACCGCCGCGTCGCCACCGAGACCTGCGAGTACCTGCTCCGCGAGCTCCGGCACGCCGAGGGGGCGTTCTTCTCCTCCCAGGACGCGGACAGCGAGGGCGTCGAGGGCAGGTTCTTCGTCTGGCCCTGGGACGAGCTCGTGGCGATCGCGGGAGAGGCCGTCGCGACCGCGTTCGGGGCCACGCCGGACGGCAACTGGGAAGGCACGAACGTGCTGTGGCGCCCGCTGCGGCTCGAGGCGGTGGCCGCGGAGACGGAACTCGATCCCGATGAGCTGGCCGGCGAGCTCGAGACGGCGAGGGCCGAGCTGTTCGAGATCCGCGAGGGCCGAACCCACCCGGCGACCGACGACAAGATCCTGGCCGCATGGAACGGCCTGGCGATCGCGGCCCTCGCGGAGGCCGGGCGGGCGTTCGGCGAGGTCGAGTACGTGGAGGCCGCCGTCCGCGCCGCGGACTTCGTCCTCACGCACCTGCGGGACGATCCGGGGCGGCTGCTGCGATCGTGGCGGAACGGACGGGCCGGCGGACCGGCGTTCGCCGACGACCACGCGGCGATGGCGGACGCATGCCTCGTCCTGTACGAGACGACCTTCGAGCTCCGATGGTTCGAGCAGGCGCGAGCGCTGGCGGACGAGCTGGTGCGTCTGTTCCACGACGAAGAACGCGGGGGCTTCTTCGTGGCGGGACGGGACGCGGAGACGCTCGTCGTCCGTCAGAAGGACCTCTCGGACAACGCCACGCCGAGCGGCAACTCCGCCTCGGCCGACGTTCTGCAGCGCGTCGCCCACCTGACGGGCGAGGCCTCCTACGAGGAGGCGGGCGTGGGCGCGCTGCGCCTGGTCCGGGACGCGATGGCGGGAGCGCCGTCGGGGTTCGGGCATGCGCTCGCGGCCCTCGACACGTACCTGTCCGCCGTCAAGGAGGTGGCGATCGTCGGCGACCCCGGGTCGGAGGAGACCCTGGCCCTCGTCGCCGAGGTCACCACGAACCGCTTCCTCCCCAACCATGTCCTCGCCGTGTCCTCCCCCGGTGACGAGGCCTCGAGCGCCGCGGTCGCGCTCCTTCGGGACCGCCCGCAGAGGGACGGGCGCGCCACGGCCTACGTGTGCGAGCGCTTCGAGTGCCTGCTCCCCGTCACTGATCCGGCCGCCCTCGCGGCGCAGGTCGGCGGAACGAGGCCCTCGCACGCCCGGCGACGGGTCGGTTCGGAGGGGTAGGCTCGCCCGAACGTGATCGTCCTCCGCGTGCTCCTGTTCCTCGCGGGCCTCGCCCTCGTCCTGCTCATGATCCGCTCGTTGGTGCGGACCTTCCTGGTCCCCCGCGCGCTCCAGGCCCATCTGTCCCGAGCCGTCTTCGTGACGGTCCGCCGCGTGTTCCGACTGCGGGCGAGAGAGCGCCACGACTACGCGATGCGCGATCGGGTGATGGCGCTCTACGCGCCGGTCGCGCTGCTCATCCTGCTCGCCGTCTGGTTCGCGCTCCTGCTGGCCGGCTACTCGGCGATGTTCTTCGCGCTCGGCGGGGTGAGCCCGTTCGAGGCGTTCACGCTGGCGGGGTCGTCGATGCTGACCCTGGGCTTCGCGATGCCACCCGACGACGCCGGCGTCGTCCTCTCAGTCACGGCCGCCGGGCTGGGCCTGGTGCTCCTCGCGCTGTTCATCACCTATCTCCCGAGCCTGTACGGGGCCTTCCAGCGACGCGAGCGCGGCGTGGCCAAGCTCGAGGTTCGGGCCGGGCAGCCGCCGAGCGGCGCCTACCTGATCGAGCTTGCCTGGACGGTGGGGCGGCTGGAGAACCTCCGCGCGCTCTGGGCAGAGTGGGAGGACTGGTTCACCGACGTGGACGAGACCCACAGCTCGTTCCCGGCGCTCGTCTTCTTCCGCTCCACCCATCCCGATCAGTCGTGGATCACGGCCGCCGGTGCGATCCTGGACGGGGCGGCCCTGTTCGCCTCGACGGTCGATACACCTCGTCAGCCCGAACCCGAGTTCATGATCCGGTCGGGGTACCTGTGTCTGCGACACCTCGCCGAGTTCTTCACCATCCCGGTCGACCACGATCCCAAGCCCGACGACCCGATCTCGATCACGCGGGAGGAGTTCGACGCCGCGGCCGAGCGCCTGCGGGCCTCCGGCGTCCCGCTGCGACCAGACCGGGATCGGAGCTGGCGGGACTTCGCCGGCTGGCGCGTGAACTACGACGTGGCGCTGGTCGCGCTCGCGAGGCTCTCGATGGCGCCGCGCGCACCGTGGTCCTCGGACCGGTACGAGGACGTGCACTTCGTGCCGCCCGCCCTCCCCTGGCTCCGACGGTCCGGGACGGGGACCCGCGGGTAGAATGCCCGCTCCGTGCCAGGGGGGGCTCCGCGGGATGACCGAGGCGACGTTCGTGACGTCCATGGGTTCGTTCACCGCCCGACTGATGCCCGAGCACGCGCCGAAGACCGTCGCCAACTTCGTCGAGCTCGCGCAGGGATCGAAGGGATGGACCGATCCGCGCGACGGGAGCCACGCGACCGACCCGCTCTACGCGGGGACGATCTTCCACCGCGTGATCGGCAACTTCATGATCCAGGGGGGCGACCCCACCGGGACGGGCACCGGAGGCCCCGGCTACACGTTCGAGGACGAATGCCCGCCCGCCGGGCCGCGGTTCGACCGTCCGGGGCTCCTCGCGATGGCCAACGCCGGACCGAACTCCAACGGCTGCCAGTTCTTCGTGACCGTCGCCGCAGCCGATTGGTTGTCCGGCAAGCACACGATCTTCGGGGAGGTCACCGACGGCTACGACGTGGTCGAGGCGATCTCTCGTACCCCCACGAAGGGCCCGGACCGGCCGGTCACGGACGTCGTCCTGGAGCGCGTCGACATCTCCGACTGACCCAGCGACCCCAGGATGCCGACCGGGGTCGACCATCCGCGATCCGATCGTTCACACGGGGATCGGCTGCCAATGGGGCGAGAGGTCCGGTCCGGCCTCCTGCGTGAGCCGCATCGGAGCGGTCCCGTCGGCGTTCATGACCGAGATGTCGATGTTGCCCTGGCCGACCTCGAACGCCGCGAACGCGATCCGCGTGCCGTCCGGCGACCAGGTCGGATCGAACTCCTGGCGCGTCGTGGAGGCGGTGAGGTTCACCTCGGCCCGCGTCGCCACGTCGATCGTGAACAGGTCCGACGTGCCGTTCTCGCAGCACCGCTCGAACACGAGCTTGGTGCCGTCGGGAGACCAGGACGGGTTGGCATCGATCAGCGAGTTGGTCGTGAGGCGCACGACGCCGGTCCCATCCCCGAACATCAGGTAAAGCTCGGGGAACCCGCCGGCGCGGTTGGAGACGAACGCGATGCGGCTCCCGTCGGGCGACCACACCGGCGACCGATCGGCCGAGCCGGCGGCCTGGGTCGTCAGCTGGTCGGGGCCGGAACCGTCGGCGTTGGCGACGAAGATCCGGAACGGCTCGCCCGGCCCCGTGCGCGCCGCGTAGATCAGGTGGGTGCCGTCCGGCGACCAGGAAGGGTCTCGCTCGGGGACGGGGGTCGAGGTCACCCTCGTGCGGCCTCTCCCGGAGGCTTTCATGACCCATAGGTCCGCCCGGCCGGTGATGCCGCCCCGTCGAACGTACGCGATCCGCTCGCCATCCGGTGACCAGGCCGGCTGCAGCTCGGCCGCGCCGGAACGTGTCGTGAGCTTGGTGACGATCAACGCCGAGGGATCGAGGGTGAACAGGTCGGGCTCGCCGTCCCGATCCGACCGGAAGACGAGCACTCCGTTGCTCGAGGTCAAGGCGGAGGGCTGCGCGCCGGCCTCGGTCGGAGCGAGCTCGAGGAGCACAAGGACCGCGATCGCAATGAAGCTGACCCTTCGCACGGTTCCCCTTTAGGATGTGCCGTCGTGAAACCTTTGCACCCTACCATCCGCCTCCTGGTCAGCCTGGCCGCTGCCGCGCTCTTGGTGCTCGCGATCGGCCCTGCGCAGGACGCCGGAGCCGATCGGGCGGCGCCCGGCGCACGCGCACCGATCGTGCAGACCCGGAAGATCGCCCCGGGGCTCACCTTCATCCGGATCGTGCGGCGCCAGATCCCGCTCCGGACGTTCGTGCTCAAGGTCGACCTGTCGAAGGCCATCACGTTGGACACCACGATCGCGGACGACGCCCTGCCGTCGCGACAGCAGCTCTCCAGGATCGTGCGGAACCACGACGCGCTCGCCGGTGTGAACGGCGACCTCGACGAGGGGCTCGGCAACACCGTGCACCCGTTCGCGCAGGACGGCGATCTCCTGCACACCGCCGGCCCCGACGCCGAGATGTTCGCCGTCAGCAAGGATGAGTCGAGCACCTTCCTCGGGAACCCCAAGCTGAAGGTCAACGTCACCGATCAGTCGAACGGCCGGGTGTTCACCCTGGATCGATGGAATCGGCGCGCGCCCGAGCCGGGCGAGATCGTCGGCTTCTCGCCGCTGGGAGGAACGCTCGCGTCACCGCCGCAGTTCTCGTGTTCGGTTCGCATGCTTCCGCAGGGGCCGCCGCAGGCCGCCGACCCGGACGGCGTCGACCGCGACTACGTCGTCGACCTGGCGATGTGTTCCGAGTCGCCGCTCGACCGCAACGGGGGTGTCGTGATCTCGACCGCGCCGGGGACCGACGAGGCGGAGCAGCTCCTCGCGCTCACCCCCGGCACGCCCATGCGTCTGCACTGGACGCTGGGCTGGCCGGACGTCTTCGACGCGGTCGGCGGCGATCCGATCCTGCTCCTCGGCGGCGCTCAGACCCCCGTGTGCGTCTCGTGCGCCCGTCAGCCTCGAACCGCGATCGGCGTCACGGCCGACGGCAAGATCCTCCTGGTCGTGATCGACGGCCGCCAGCCCCGCTGGTCGCGGGGCGCGACGCTCGGCGAGCTCAGAAACACCCTCAGGGACCTGGGCGCCGTCGACGCACTGAACCTCGACGGTGGAGGCTCGTCGGAGATGGTGGTCAAAGGAGAGGTCGTCAACCGGCCTTCGGACGGGCGCGAGCGCAGGATCACCAACGCGGTCCTGATCCTCCCCGGCGCCGACCCCGGCGAGTAGCCCGGCTCGGCCCGCGTGGCGTTCGGATGGACGAGGATCCTCACAGGCTCACGGGTGTCCGCTCTCGCAGCCGGTGATCGAGTCGGGGTCGGGCCCCCCGAGGCAATGGTCGTTGCCGTGGCCACCGGCGAGCTGATCCCTTCCGGGGTCACCGTTCACGTCGTCAACACCACCGCCGCCGCGGAGGACGTCGTTCCCATCACCCCCGTTGACCACGTCGTCGCCCTCCCCGGCCGTCAGCGTGTCGTTGTCGCCTCCGCCGTCGAGCGTGTCGCCGTTGTCCCCGCCCTTGAGCTCGATCCTTCCCCGGGCCGCCGTCGACGGTGTCGTCCCCGTCGCCTCCCGAGGCGACGTCGTCGCCGGCGCCGCCGTCGAGCGTGTCGGAACCTTTGGCGCCCTTGAGCGTGTCGCTCCCGGTCCCGCCGCTGATGGTGTCGTTCCCGCTCCCACCCGTGAGCACGTCGTTGCCCGCCTCACCGAGGATCGTGATGGCCGTCGGGAACTCGCCACCCAGCCCGCCGCCTTCCTTGCCCGAGACGGCGTCGTCTCCCTCGCCGGCATCGACGGTGAAGCTTTCCACCGTGCCGATCCCGGTGACGTCCGGGGTACCGCCGGCATCCAGGCTGATGCCATCGGCTCCGAACCCGATCGAGTCGGCGGTGCTCTGTCCGACGATGACGAGGGCGTCCGCGCCGTCACCGAGCGCGAGAACGATCGAGGTGGTGTTCTGGTGCGGGAACGGGGCGCTCGCCGCTCTGGTCGATCGTGACGTTCTCGTCCCCATCGGTGCCGTTCACCTGGATCGTCGTCACCGTCGAGGTGTCGAAGCCGCCGCAGCTGGGATCGGATGGCGTCACGACGATGCCAAGGGGATCCGCACCGCCGCTCAGCGAGAGTGCGATGGACTCGCCACCCGCGACATCGATCGTCATCGTCGTGCCACCCGAGCACGTTGCCGCGTAAGCCGGAACGGCGCTCAGCCCGACGACGAACGACACGAGGAGCACGCCGAACACGGCCGCGACCCGGGGTCGACGGAAAACGCCGCGCATCAACGCCGCGGCCGCCACGCCGATCGGGATCCAGGCCATCGCCCCATGCCGGCCGACACTAGCACCCGGAACGACGCCTTTCGATTACTGGCACTTCGACGGTGGAGCAGCTCGGCCAGCCTCGCCGCTACCTCTTCAACGGCGTCTTTCGGGCGGATCGAGAGGGAAAGAGAACCGGCCCCCCGACGGGGACCGGTTCCCTGTTTGTCCACGGTCCTGAGACCGTTGCCGTGACGCTCGGTTAGCCCTTCCCGCCGAGCTCACAGCCCTTCTTCTTGTCCTTGCCCTTGCCACCCTTGCAGAGGTCGGTCCCTCCGCCACCGTACAGGGTGTCGTCCCCGGCGCCTCCGAACATGTCATCGTCACCGGTACCGCCGCGGAGCGTGTCCTTGCCGCCGCGCACCCTCGAACGGTGTCGTCACCGCCACCGCCCTTGACGTTGTCGTTGCCCTTGCCGGCCTTCAGGGTGTTGGACAGCTCGTTGCCGGTGATGTTGTCATCGTGCGGTGATCCCTTGGCGTTCTCGAATTCCACCGCCGAGTCGCCAGCAGTGGACCCGCCGGCCATGTTGACCACGACGCCCGCCTCGTATCCCGAGTAGTCCAGGGTGTCGCTGCCGCCCTCACCATCCAGGACGTTCTGTCCGCCGCCAGGGTTGACGACGTTGTTGAACTCATTCCCCTTGAACGAGTCATCGCCTGTTCCGAGGTTGGCGTTCTCGGTCGTGTGGATGCAGTCCGTCTCAGCCGACTCACCGGAGGTCGACTCCTCGGCGGGCACGCCTTGTTCGCTGAGCCGTTCAGGGTCACGGTCAGATCCGATGTCCGTGCACCGTAGTCAGCGGTGTCGGTACCGCCTTCACCATCGAGGATGTCCTTCTCGCCCGATGAGGCGCTGGCACCCTGGTTGAACAGATCGTTGCCGCCACCACCACAGTCCGCGTTGTCCTGATCGGTCTGGTCGACGAACGTGTCGTCGAAGTCAGAACCGTGAGCGTTCTCGATCGAGGTCAGCGTGTCGTTGCCGGAGCCTCCGGTCGCCGTGTTGGCGGTGAAGTCAACCGTGACGGCCGCGGTCGCGTCGGAGTAGTCGACCGTGTCGGTTGCGCCGGATCCGTCGACCTTGTCGTCGCCGGCCCCCGGCGCGATCTCGTTGTCAGCGCCATCGCCGGTGAGCGTGTCGGCCTGGGCCGACCCGGTGATGTTCTCGATCTCGGCCAGCGTGTCGAGCCCCTCGCCGGTCGCGTTGAGAGCCGTCAGGTTGACGTTCACGGCCGCGGTTGAAGCCGAGAAGTCCACCCAGTCGCCACCCGTGGCCGAGCAGTCGGTCGTGACACCAGTGTCAGTGCCGCCGTCGAGCAGGTCGTCGCCGGCGCCACCGGAGACTGTGTCGTCGCCAGCGCCACCGTTGATCTGGCCAAAGACAGACGGGTTGTCGTTCCCGGCCCCGCCTGCAAGCGTGTCGTCTCCAGCATTACCGCTCAGGAGCACACTTGTCGGGAACGCCGCGCCAGTGGCGGTGCTACCCGCGGCCGAAATGGTGTCGTCCTCGGGACCGCCTGAGACGAGCACTTCCTCCGTGCCCGAGAGTGTGACGTCCAAGTCGCCATCATTGTTCAGGTCGATGCCCGATGCCCCGAGTGCGATATCGACGGAGTCGTCACCGGCATTGTTGGGAATCCCGAGGAAGTCCTCCGTAACGTCGGACCCCAGGTTGATCGTCCAGTTGACCGTTCCCCAGTCGATCGTGGCACCGGTCGTGTCGAACATACGGAGCACAACGGATTCATCCCCGATATCTCCATTGATGTTGATGGCCGTGGTCGTGGCGATCGGGGCAACCGGTGTGCAGTTACCTCCATTGACCTCGATCGTCTCCGAGGTGCCGTTCTGCTGAACCACGATGCCGTCGCCTGGGGTCTGCGTTGATCGTCATCACGCCGCCCGAGAACGAGCACGTGACGGCGGCCGATGCGGCCGGCGCCATGACGATCGCGAGCGCCTGGAACGCCATCAGCGCCCCCACAGCTACGAGGGCGACCCCCCGGCGCCCTCGCCTGTTTCCTCGCGAGAGGAAACTCATGAGCCTTCTCCTTTCTGTCGGCTTCCGCCCAATCTCCTGCTGCCCCCGTTGCAGCACAAAACTCCAGCCGGGGGAAGTCGGCCGGATCTGTGAGCTGGCCGACCGGGAGTCGATGGTCGCGACCCCCCGTTTCCACGCCTCCCTTCCGAGTCCAAGGCGCGTCGGGCATCGCCCGAACGGGGCACCGCCTTGCCCAGTTTTCGATCTCCGCCTACTAGAACGGCCTGGGAGCCGGAAGGTTATTTACGGTTGCCGAAGAAGTCAATCAGGACGTTTCGACGAGCTCGAGATCGCTCGAATACAGGGACGTCCCGTCGCTCCAGAAGTCAAGGGTCAGCGTGATCGATCCGTTGTGCGGCATGATGGCGTCGGCGGCGGCAGGAGCCGTGGTGAGTGCGTACGAGCCCGTGAGCCCGTAGACGGCGCTCCCGTCTTCAGCCAGGGTGACCGAGGCGAGCGACGCTGTCGCCCGGTACTCGTACCTGCCGGCCGGCGTGTCCAGGAACAACCAGAACTCCGCGTTCCCCGTCTTGCCTTCGGCCGACCCCCAATACTCGACATAGATGCGAGTGACCGCACGCTTCCGCCCACCGAGCGATCCCGTCACGGTTTGGGAGTACCGGACGGCCTTGCCCACTTTGCCCTGGACCTTCGAGTTCACGAGCGAGAGGGACGATGTCTCACCGAGAAGATCGGACGCGAAGCTCATCGTCCACTCGGGCGCCGGCGTAGGCGGCGCCACCGTGGGTTCGGGAGACGGACTCACGACCGGTGATGGAGATGGCTCGACACCCGGGCTCGGCTCGACCACCGGGCTCGGTTCCGGGTCGACCACAACGGGCGGTTCCGCTCGGATGTCGGCCGCATCACCCGTTCGTCCTCTCTCGAAGACCTGATGGTCGACGCGCGGATGCGTCGCGCGGACCCTGGGGGTATCCGGAGTCGGTGCCGGCGCCGCGGCGACTGCTCGCGGCGCTGCGTTGTCCTTGCCTCCACCCCTCACGATCTTGGCCGCTCCGACGGTGACCCCGCCGGCCAAGAGCAACGTCATCCCCGCCGCGACCACGCGCTCGCCCACTCCGCTCGACACGACCGGCGCCGCCGTCGTTCCCACCGTCGAGCTGACCGCCTCCGGTACGGCGGCCTGTGCCAGCTGCGCCGAGTGGCCGAGTCGGTCCCCGACCCTGCGCAAGGCACCCGCGATCCGAACGAGCCAGATGAGCGGTACGAGACCGATCCCCATGAGGCCACCCCGTTCGGCCACCCTCTCGAGCCACCGCTTTCGGAAACTCATCTTCGCCCGATGGATCAGCGCCTTGGCCTGCGCCGTGGAGACCTCCATCTCCTGCGCGATCTCGCGATGCGACCGTCCATCCAGCTCGCGCAGCATCAGCGCGCGGCGGTGGGTCTCGGGCAGGTCGGAGAGGACGGCGAGCACCGTGTCGTGCTGAACCAGCCGCTCCACGATCTGCTCCGCCTCGTCGTCCGGACCGGGGAGCTCCTCCGCGGCGGGCGCCCAGGCGTCATCCTTGGGGCGTCTCGCTCGACCACGAAGGATGTCGAGGGAGACGTTCTTGGCGATCCTGGCGACCCAGGGCTGCAAGGCGTAGCGGCCGTTGAACCTGTACAGGCCCTGATAGACCCGGATCATCGTCTCCTGGAAGGCCTCGTCGACGTCCTGGGGATTCGAGTGGAACCGCTGGCATACCCGGCGCGCGAGCGGCCCATAGCGGTGATGGATCTCGACGAACGCCTGCGGGTTCCCGGCCTGGAAATCCAGGACGAGGAGACGGTCATCCAGGGCGGCGTAGCCGCCCAGGGTGTTGCCCTGGTCGGGAACCCGGATGACCATAGTTATCTCCTCAAAGTCAAAACGTCGGCTGCACCCTAGGGTTGCTTGAGCCACGCATTTCCGGCCCGGACGGACGACTGTAGCACGCGGCGTAGCCCCCCCAAGAGGCCAAACGGACTAGGGAATCAGGCCGTGGGATCGAGGATGGGCGTGGTTGTTGCTGTGGTCCCCGGCTTCTCGTAGCGTCCCCGGGTTCATGAGGATCGTCCGGCGAGCACTCGGCCTGCTTCTTCCCCTGGCACTCCTCGCCCCCACTCCCGCCCAGGGCGCGTCGAGGACCGGCCAGTTCGTGTTGCGCTGCACGTATTCGCACACACTGGCGGACGATCCCATCGTGTTCCCGGATCAGCCCGGGGCGTCGCACCTCCACGACTTCTTCGGGAACAAGACCGTCGACGCCTTCTCCACGGTGGCCTCGCTCCTCAAGGGGGCCACGACCTGCCGCGTCCCGAGCGACACCGCCGGCTACTGGGCACCGACGCCGTACCTGAGCGGGAAGCAGCTCCGGCCGCCGGTGATGCGGATCTACTACTTCGGCGATCCGTTCGGGCAGGTCGAGACGATCCCGCCCGGACTCCAGCTGATCGGCGGGAACAAGGTGGCCACGTCACCTGCCGAGAACCCACACGTCAGCTGGTTCTGCGGCCAGATCAAGGACCAACGGACGCCGCTCATGGACACGCCCTACGACTGCCGGCCGTGGAGGGCATTCGGCTTCGTCGATGGCGTCGTTGCGCAGATCGAGATGCCGAGCTGCTGGAGCGGCCTCGGTCTGACGCCCGACGACGTTGCCTACCCGGTCGCCCGCCAGTGCCCGGCCGGATTCCCTCACGTGCTTCCTCGGCTGAGTGAGCGCATCCATATGGGTGTCATGAACCCGCTGAACCCCGATGGAACGGTGGCGCTCACGCTCTCGAGCGGTCCGTTCTACACCCTCCACGCCGACTTCTGGAACACGTGGCAACAGGAGCGGCTGGATCAGCTGGTGGAGGAGTGCCTGGCGGCGGGGGCGCACTGCGGGTCGGTGGACGAGACGCGCTCGATCGATTGGACAAGCCAGTTCGGAACCCAGCGGTACGACCTGGCGTACGCGACGGCGGCCGCCGATGACGGCGTGTACGTCGCCGGGTTCACCAACTACGCCCTTCCGGGGCAGCGGTACCACCATCGGTATGACGCGTTCGTCCGCAAGTACGACGCCTCGGGCACCGAACTCTGGACCCGGCAGTTCGGAACGCCGGGGACGGACCAGGCGTTGGCGCTTGCCGTCGATGACTCCGGCGTCTACGTGGTGGGGTCGACGGATGGGCGCTTCCCGAAGCAGGCGCCTGCAGGAGAGCTGGATGCGTTCGTCGCCAAGTTCGGACCGAACGGGCACCAGATGTGGCTCGAGCAGTTCGGGACCCGAGGATCGGACGAGGCGGTCTCGGTCGTGGCGGCAGGGGCGGGACTCTTCATCTCCGGCTCCACGGACGGGAGGCTCGGGGCGTCGCGCCTGGGTGGCACCGACGCGTTCGTCGGGGCGTTCAGCCTGGAGGGCGAGGTTCGCTGGATCCGGCAGTTCGGGTCAACGGGAACGGACAGGGCCCGTGGCCTGAGCGTCGAGTCGGGCTCGGTGCGCGTCGTCGGTTCCACCGACGGGGCGTTTCGAGGCAAGGCATCGCTCGGTGGTGACGACGCGTTCGTTCAGACGTACACCACGCAGGGGAGGCGAGGCTGGGCCCGCCAACTCGGATCCGCCGGGGCGGATGCGGCGACCTCTGTCCTGGCCCTACCCGGAACGACGTACGTGACCGGCACGACCGATGGAACGCTCCAGGGTCAGGCATCGGTCGGCGGCTCGGACGCGTTCGTGATGAGGCTCAACGCACGTGGTGAGCTGGTGTGGACGCGTCAGTTCGGTACGGAGGCATCCGATGATGCCGCCGCCGTTGGGGGGACCGCCGATGCCGTGTACGTGGCCGGCTCGACCACCGGAGCGCTTCCTGACCAGGAGCTCCTCGGTGAGACCGACGCGTTCATCCGCAGATACGAGCCCAAGGGGACCGAGGTGTGGACGCTGCAGCTCGGCACCTCCGACTACGACCAGGCCTACGGCTTCGCCCTGGGACCGGGGGCGGCCTATGTCGCCGGAACGACGCACGGGGCCTTCGAGGGTCACGTCAACGCGGGTGACCGAGACGTCTTCCTCACCAGGATCTCTCTGGCATAGCTGCGTGCGGCCATCACGCCGGCGATCGGTTGTCGTCCGCCGTGGTCACCGAGGACGGGTCGCCCGAGGAGTGGGATCCAGGATCAGCGGCGCCCTCGGCTTCCGGTCGAAGTCGAACGCCAGCGCGAGGTCCCCGAGGAGCGGCAGGGTCTCGCGCACGACCGGGCGCGCGTCGGGACGCCCGTCGGTGGACGGATCCAGGCGCTGACCGTCCAGGAACCGATCCTCGATCAGCTTCAGGTACGCGTCGAACGTGAGCGTCTGGTGGTCGACGAACCCCCGCCGGGCGTACGGGCTCACGAGGAGCCCCGGCACCCGCAGCCCGTACCCGTTCTCGTCGGCGAGCGGCGGCACCACGTGGTCGTAGAAGCCTCCCCAGTCGTCCCAGGTGATGAAGATCGCGGAGCTGTCCCAGTCCGGCCCCCGCATCACCGAGTTCACGATCCGGGTGACGTGGGCCATGCCGGCCGCGACGCCGCGGCTCGACTGGGGGTGCTCGCTCACGCCGTCGCCCGGGACGACCCACGACACCGACCGGAGCGTCCCGTGCAGGGCGCTCCGCTCGAAGCTCCGGTAGTCGAGGATGTGGTCCTGCTGCTCCGTCTCGTACAGGGTCGCGAACCCAGGGAGCGGGTTCTTCGGCGCCGAGGTCGTCCCATCGGAGCCGTCGAGCGCCCGGCCGTGGCACGGCGGGAACGAACAGGTACCGGGGGCGACGTAGTAGCCCCAGGACACACCATCGCGGTCGAGCAGCCACGTGATGTCGGTCCACGCGTAGATCGGGGGCTCGCCGTACTCGTACCGTTGGTGTTCCTCCCCCAGGTCGACGTTGGAGATGCACGACATCGGGTCGCCCGGGTCGGAGCAGTACGCGGACCAGCCCGAGATGAGGAACAGGTGCGCGGGCAGGGTCCAGCCGTCGGTGGGCGCGAACATCCGGTCCTGCAGCACGAACGCGTCCGCGTAGGCCCAGTAGTTCGGGATGTTCCGCCGGGTGAGGTAGCTCATCACGTCGGGCTGCCCCTCGGGACCCAGGTAGCCGGCGCACTCGGCGGTCGCGCGGTCCACGCACCACCTCGGGGTCGGGGGGAGCGCGTCGATGAAGCCGTTCATGGCACCGCCGTTGATCGCGGTGAGCGCCGACGGCCGGCTGTGCGGGCCGCCGTTGAACTCGTCCATCGACGTGTGATACACGCACGAGTCCCGACCCAGGACCGGATCGGGGACGCAGTTCGTCGGCACACCCCCGACCATCTCGAAACCGTCGGCGCCCGGGTAGGTCCCGAAGTAGTGATCGAACGAGCGGTTCTCCTGGACGATGAAGATCAGGTGGTCGAGCTTGAAGATCCCCTCGGGCCCCTCGTGGGCCTTCGGTGAGGGAGGCGCCGGCGACCGGGCGGCGGCCGGGGCCTCCGCCTCCTGACGGTCCCCGCCCAGGCCGGACATCGCCAAGGTGGCCGCGGGGAACAGCACCACGACGAGTGCGACGAGCGAGCCCGTGCGCACACGGCCACCCGAGAACGGGCGAAGGCGGGGAAGACGCCCCATGGGGAGGTGGAGTCTAGCCCGCGCCCTGCCCGAGACAAGCATGTGGGACGGAGGGAGCCCCGAGCCGCCCCCAGACGGGGTCCTCGTGCTCGGCGCGGCCTACGACCAAGCGCGGTTGTGGTGTGCGTATGCGCAGGTACGTTCGAGCGATCGAGATGGCCGGCCCGCGCACCACTCGAGGCGCCGTTCCGCGCGCCCACCGCATCGTGGCAGCATCCGTCGCCGCGTTCGTTCTCGCGTGCCTGCCGGGGGTCGCCCTGTCGAGCTTCGCAGCCACCGACGACCAGCTCAAGGAGTCCAAGCAGGAGCTGCACCACACCCGGGACAAGGTCCGGGCCCAGCTGGGGAAGATCCGGAAGCTGCAACGGCGCATGAACGGCCTCGCGACCAGGATCTCCAAGACCCAGTCGGATCTCGTGGCCGCGGAGCAGCGCGTCGACAAGCTCGAGCGGCGGATCCTGTCATGCGGGTCCGCGCCTCCCTGCTGCAGGCCAAGCTCGACGAGCGCAGCCGCGAGGCGTACATGTTCGGCGGCGCGCCGGTCCTGTACCTGCTGACGGCCACGTCGGCGGCCGAGGCGGCGTCGCGGATGTCCTTCCTCACCGAGATGAACCGCCGGGACGGGGTGCTGGCGGCCAAGGTGCGCGAGACCACTGACGGGTTGGCGCGCAGCGAGGGCGAGGTGCTCCGCGCCCGTCAGGTGATCGAGCTCACGAAGCGGCGCCTCGAGCTCGACCAGAAGGAGCTGCGCCGGACCATGGCCGAGTCCCAGCGGCTGGTCGCGCGGCTGCGCGATCGCGTCGAGCAGATCCAGTACGAGATCTCGCAGATCCGGCCCTTCTCCGTGTGCCCGTTGGTCGGTCCGGCACCGATCGCCGACGACTTCGGCATCATGGTCCACCATCCCCCGAAGCAGGGCGGCGACCACATCCATCAGGGCAACGACATCTACGCGCCCATGGGTGCGGAGATCGTCGCGCCGTTCGACGGCACGGCCGTCACGGCGACGAACCACATCGGCGGCAACGCGGTCGAGGTGTTCGGCGAATTCGGCTACGTCTACAACGCGCACCTGTCGGCGTTCGGGCAGCTCGGACCGGTGAAGGCGGGCGACGTGATCGGCTACGTCGGCGCGACGGGCAACGCGGGCGGCCCCCACGACCATTTCGAGTGGCACCCGGACAACGGCAAGGCGGTCGACCCGCACAAGTTCCTGCTGATGGTCTGCGACTCCGGCGCCCTTCCCTTCTGAGCTCGCTCAGCCCGAGGCGCCGCCCCGGGCTCGGCCCCACCAGCGACGTCGGGGCGCCGGGGCCGGCTCCGACGGAGGCGGCTCCGGTGGTCGCTCCATGCGCAGACGCTCCAGCTGGTCCGTGAGGAGCTCGTGCACCTCCGCGAGCCGGTCCGCGCCGGCCGAGCGGATCCGATCGAGCTCGACGTCGTTCGCGCCCCAGACCCGGTCGAGCTGATCCTCGAGGACGCTGCACAGGCGTTCGATGCCCTCGTCGATCGCGCGCCGGATGCGTTCGAGCTCCTGGGTGTCGGCGGCGCGGATCAGCACGAAGGCCTCCCCGTTCGCGCTGCGCAAGCGTTTGGCCTCCTCGCGGTTCGCGGTCCGGAGCGCCTCGATCTCCCGCTCGAACGTCCCCTCCATCCGCGCGAGGGCCGCGTCGATCCGCCTCCCGAGCTCCATGGTCATCGTGACGCGCAGCATCTCGAACCGTTCCTCGAGATCGCGGACGTCTCGGGACGCCGTCTCGGCGCCGTGGGGTACCGGCGCGATCGCGCGTTCGGGCGCGAGCTCGCGGGCACGCTCCTCCGACTCCTCACGCCAGCGGTCCCGAACGGTTGGGTGTCCGGTATCGGGGCTCCTGGATGCGGCATCCGACGGGCCGACGACGTCGCCGGCATCCTCGGAGGATGAGGGGGTGACGACCGAGGGCGGTGGAGCCGAGACCTCGGTTCGCGGCCGGCGACGGGGACCGTCGATCCCGTACCACGGGCGATCGGCCCTGTTCTCGATGGGCTCGACGACCTCGGGGCGGTCCACCTGGATCTCGATCGCCTCCCGCACGTGGGCGCTCGGTGACTTCCGAACGGCACCGACCGTAGGACAGCCGGTCCCCCGATTCAACGACCTGCACTACGATGGCCCGGCGCAGCCGCGCGCGCCCGACCCGAAAGGAGCGTCCTGATGCGTGCCGCGATCCGATGCATGGCCGTCGCGCTCGTCCTCGTCGTGCTCGCACCGGCGGTCGGGGCGCACGAGCGGGGAAGCGGATCCAGCGGGGCGACGCAGGTCGCCCGCGTGCGGATCATCGACTTCGCGTTCCGACCGCGGAACCTCACGATCGCTCGGGGCACCGTCGTCGGGTGGGTGAACCGCGGGGGCCGGACCCACACCACGACGTCGAACACGAGCCTGTGGAACCACACCCTGGCACCCGACGAGACCTTCCGGCGACGCTTCCGCCGAAGTGGGACCTTCGCCTACCACTGCTCGATCCACCCGCAGATGACGGGGACGATCACCGTCACGTAGCCGACGGCATGAGCCCAGGCGGCTCGGTCGCGCCGGGCGCGCCGGTGCCGGAGCCGCTGGGGTAGGGTGCGGCGCATCATGGCGGGCGAACGGCGCACGATCGTGTTCATGCCCGAGAGCGCCTACGGGCCGACGAACAACTGCATCGGGATCGGCAAGGTGCTCGAACGGCGGGGGCACCGCGTCGTGTTCGCGGCCGAGGCGTCGTGGAAGGGGAAGCTCGAGCCGCTGGGTTTCGAGGAGGATCTCGTCGATCTCTCGCCGCCGGCCGAGGGCGACCAGGACGCGGGCCAGTTCTGGATCGACTTCGTCGCCGAGACCGCGCCGGAGTTCCGCAAGCCGACGATCGAGCAGCTCGCGACGTTCATCGAACCCGTCTGGTCCTCCCTGATCGACGGGGCGGTGTACTGCCACGAACAGCTCCAGGCGATCCTGGAACGGGCCCGGCCCGACGTCATCGTCGAGGACAACGTCAACAGCTTCCCGGCACTGCTCACCCAGGGCGCGCCGTGGGTGAGGATCATGTCGTGCAACCCGCTCGAGCTGAAGGATCCCGCGCTCCCACCGACGTTCAGCGGCTACCCCACGGACGACCGGACGGGATGGGACGAGTTCGGCGCCGAGGTCGAACGCACCTACCGCGACACCTGGGAGCGGTTCAACGCGTTCATGGTGGACAGCGGGGCGCCGCCGCTCCCCGATCTCGAGTTCATCCACGAGTCGGAGCGCCTCAACCTCTACGTCTTCCCCGAGGCGGCCGACTACCGTCGGTCGCACGCGCCCGCCCCCACCTGGCACCGGTTGGAGTCGTCCGTCCGGCAGACCGAGGAGGAGTGGGACGTCCCCGAGGAGCTCGCGGGTGAGGGGGCGCTCGTGTACCTGTCGCTCGGCTCGCTCGGCTCCGCGGACGTCGAGCTGATGCGGCGGCTCGTTACGGTGCTCGCGGACACCCCGCACCGCTACGTCGTGTCGAAGGGCCCGCGCGCCGACGAGTTCGATCTTCCCGACAACATGTGGGGCGAGGCCCGGGTGCCGCAGACGAGCGTGATCCCACACTGCGATCTGGTGATCACCCACGGCGGCAACAACACGACGACCGAGGCGTTCCACTTCGGCAAGCCGATGATCGTCCTGCCGCTGTTCTGGGACCAGTACGACAACGCGCAGCGGGTCCACGAGCTCGGGCTGGGCCTCCGGCTCGACACGTACTCGTTCGAGGACGACGAGCTGCGGCGTGCGGTCGACCGCCTGGTGGGCGATCCGGACCTCCGCTCGAGGACGGAGGGGCTGGGGGCGACGATCCGGTCGGCCGACGGGACCGCGCGCGCCGCCGACCTGATCGAGGCCGCGGCGCGGGACGGCTCGGCCCGCTAGCCCGCCCTCCGAACCGCGCCGAGCGAGTCAGAACACGCGTCGGTACCGGCGCACCGCCAAGGGTGCCGCGATCGCGACGATCGCGGCGATCCACGCGAGGGCCTGCACCACGTAGTGGTCACTGGGCGTGCCGCTCATCAGGGAGCGCGCGGCCGACGCGACCACCGAGACCGGCTGGTGCTCGGCGAACGGTTGGAGCCAGCTCGGCATGGACGCCACGGGCACGAACACCGACGAGGCGAACACCAGCGGCGCCATGACCGGGAAGGCCGCCGCCTGGGCCGTCTCCGGGTCCTTGACGGCGAGCCCCACGGTCGCGAAGACCCACGACAGGGAGTAGCCGAACAGGAGCACGAGCACGACGCCGCCCAGGTAGCCGAGGGCGTCGGTGTTGAAACGGAACCCGACCAGGAAGCCGACCCCGCTCACGAGCGTCATCACGAAGATGTTGCGCACGACATCGGCCGAGGTCCTGCCTGCGAGGACCGCCGACCGCGCCATCGGCAGCGCCTGGAAGCGTTCGAGCAGGCCACTCTTCACGTCCGCGGCCAGCCCGACCGCCGTCCCCATCGCGCCGAAGACGGACATCTGCACGAAGATGCCGGGGATCAGGTAGTCGACGTATGGCAGGCCGGACGCGTTCTGCACGGCCCCCCCGAACACGTAGACGAACAACAGCACGAAGATGACCGGCTGGATCGTGGAGAACACCAGGAGCTGGGGCACGCGGCGGAGCGTGATCACGTTGCGCCAGGTCATGGCGAGGGAGTCGGAGACGGCCCCGGTCAGTTTGTCCAGGCCGCGGCGCTCGGACGGGATCGGGATCGCGACGGTCGCCTGGCTCATGCTCCACCTCCAACGGGAACGGGCTCTGTCGACTCGGGCTCGGGAGCCGACTCGGCGTGGTGTCCGGTCAGACGGAGGAAGACGTCGTCCAGGCTCGGCTCGCGCACGGTGAGCGACACGGGATACAGCGCCTGCGCATCGAGGGTCCTGAGCATCTCCATCAGCGCCCGGGGACCCTCGCCCGAGGGCACCCGGATCCTCGCGCCCTCGACCTCCGGGGTACCACCCGGTGAGGCCAGGGCCGACGCCGCGCGGTGCGCGTCCAGCTCCTCCGCCATCACGAACTCGATCACGGTGCTCCCGAGCTGCGCCTTGAGCTCGGACGGCGTCCCCTCGGCGATCACGCGCCCGACGTCCACGACCGCGATCCGCTTCGCGAGCTGATCCGCCTCCTCCAGGTACTGCGTCGTCAGCAGCACGGTGGTGCCGTCCGCAACCAGGTCGCGGATCGTCCCCCAGAGCGCGTTCCGGCTCGGCAGGTCCAGGCCCGTCGTAGGTTCGTCGAGGAACAGGACCGGCGGACGTCCGACGAGGGCGGCGGCCACGTCCAGCCGGCGCCGCATCCCGCCCGAGTACGTCTTGATCGGCCGGTCGGCCGCCTCCGACAGTTCGAACAGGTCGAGGAGCTCGGCCGCACGAAGGGCGACCCAATCCCGCGGCCGTTGCGCGAGCCGCCCCACCAGCCGGAGGTTCTCGCGGCCGGTGAGGTTCGGATCCACCGTCGCGGACTGACCGGCCAGGCCGATGCGCAGCCGGACGCGTTCGGCGTCGCGCACGACGTCGAACCCGAGCACCTGCGCGGAGCCCCCGTCGGGCTCCAGGATCGTCGTGAGGATGCGGACGGCGGTCGTCTTGCCGGCGCCGTTGGGACCGAGGAGGCCGAACACGGTGCCCGGGGCCACCTCGAAGTCGATCCCGGCGAGGGCCTCCAGGTCGCCGAACCGCTTCTGCAGCCCACGCACCGCGATCGCGGGGTCGTTCGCGTTCGACATCGGCACCTCCATGTTCGCGGACCGGACCAGGATGCCACAGATAGTTGAGAGATGACAAGTATCCAGGAATCTGGAAGATTGAACATATTGGACCTTGCGGGCTCCGTCGGGTACGATTCCCCTATGGACGTCCGCAGCACGGGCACGAGCAAGCGAACCCTCGCCAAAGAGGCCTGGAAGCCGCTCGCCCGCTTCTTCTTCGAGACGGCGAAGCACCGCCAACGGGTGTTCGCCGACAGCGGGTTGACGCCCAACGACGCGCGGGCGCTCTTCGTCCTCGACCGCACGCGCGGCCGTTCGATGAGCGAGCTCGCGGACGAATGGCTGTGCGACGCATCGAACGCGACGTGGATCGTCGACCGGCTCGAGGAGCGAGGCCTCGCGGAACGACGGACGATCCCCACCGACCGCCGGGTCAAGATGGTGGTCCTCACCGCGAAGGGCGACCGGACGAAGCACGAGATGATCCGGACCCTGTACGAGCCGCCGCCCGAGCTGCTCGAGCTCGATCTCGAGGAGCTCGAGGCGCTCCGCGACGCCGTCGCCAGGCTCCCCCTCCACGGCGCCTCCTGACCGGCGCACCCGCGTCACACGCGTGCCCGGGGAGAAATGTGCCCGGGGTGATGCCGGGGCCGGAACAAGACAGAGTCCACACGCAACAGTGATCCCTCGGACCTTCTCGTCCGGGTGCCGTTCCACACCACCCGCGGCCCGAAGTGATGGGCCGCTCAGTGCTTTGCCCGGATCGAGGGACGAAACCCCTCGCGCGCCAGCCAGGCCCGGGCACGGCCTCGGCTCCGCTCGTCGGAGAGCAGATGCCAACGTTCGAGCTCTCCCGGCCAGCGAGCCAGCACGTCCTTGAACCGCCGGAACGCTCCGCGGCCGGCGATCGCGACCTCCAGCATCTCCCGGCGGCGAAGATCGGCCACTGTGACGATGAAGTCCTCCATGTCGACGTACCCGTCCCGGGAGCCGAGGCGCTCGACCCAGAGCCACCGTTCGCTCCCCGCACCGTCGAGGTCGTCGTCGTCACCGAGCTCCTCGCCCCAGACGTCCTCCGTCTCCGGCGGCCAGGTCTCACCGCTCTCGAGGTCTATCCGACCGCTTCCTCGAACGAGGTCTCCTTCCAGCATCGCGGAGAGCTCCCCGAGATCGACCGCGAGCGGCCGGAGCATGGGCGCGGGTGAAGAGAACAGCATCGCCTCGAGCTGGTCGGCGAGCTCCTCGTCTCCCGAGTTCGATCGCTCCCGGAGCAGCGCCGCGCACCGTGCCGCTGGGTCTCGTGCGTCCGCGACTCCGTCGGAGACCGCAGCGAGCAGCCCGTCTCCCGCCATCTGCAGGACATCCTCAAGCCGTCGCTCTCCTACCGCATCCACCACGGCCTGCCCGTCACCCCGGTACGCGGCGCCGCGCAGCCGGGCGACGGCTTCTGGGTCCCATGCCGTCGCAGGACGCCCAGCTGGCGAGTCCTTACTCAGTCTCGTCCACCGTGTCGTCGTCGGATGTCTTCACCCAACGAAGCTGCCACTCCTCATCGCCGTCGCCCTCACTCGATCGGCGGCCGTACTGGTCGGGGATCCACCCCCAGCCCCAGATCGGTACGGGAGAGCGAGGGACGACCCCGTAGACGTCGATCGGATCGACATCGGTCGCCTCGACCTCGCAGGAGTGGCGCCAATCGTCCCCAAGGTCGAATACGTAGTCGAAGCGCTCCCCGAGCCCCACCGTCGAGGCCACCCCGTGGTTCGCTTCGTCCACCACATCTTGATCCCACTCCGGGCTCGCGGGTCCGAGAAGCCTGCCGTCGGGGAGCTGGAACAGGTGGAGGTGGGAGAGGTCCCATCGGGCAAACGCCTGGTCCACCGCAGTGGCGAGATCGGCGAACGTGTGGCGGGGCCCGACGATCATCGTCCGGCCCGGCGGGGGATCGCAATCGATCCCACCTCCGCCCAGCAGCGTGACCCGAATGGCGATCCAGTTCCCGGGCATCTTTGCCGGCGCATCCTACCCGGCTCGGAACGGGACTGAGGACGGACCGGCGCCTCCCCGCACGGCGCTCAGAAGATGTCGGCGGCGGTGACTCGGAACGAGCCGGCCGGAACATTCCGAAGCTGCTCCCGTGCACAGATCGCCAAACGAAGTGGATGCCGGACGCGAGGCAATCCCTGAGCCTTACGTTCCAGCGTCCTCAGCACCGGCCGGGCATCGATGACTTTGGCCCACTTCGCCTCCCCCACGAGCGTCGCCTCGCGCGATCTCCCCGCGAGAACGACCGCATCGATCTCATCCTCCCCCTTTTCCTTCCACCAGCGTCCCACGGCCACTACGTCGTCCCCGAGCGCACCTTCGGCAGCGAGCCGCCTGAGATGATCACGGAACGCCTCCTCCCACACCGCGCCCATGTGGTCGTCCAGTTCCGCCAGCACCGCGTTCATGACCGTCTTCCCAAGCCCTCGCTCGATCTCTGCGCGGTAGCGGTCGACGATCCCCAGCCAGAACGCAAGGAAGTTGTCCGAGATGCGATAGAGGCGTCGGCGACTGCGGCGAGGGTCCTCCGTTACGGGCACGAGGCGCTCGATGAGCCGGAGTTCGATCAGCCGGTCCAGCGTTCGGGCCGGCTCGGCTCGCACGGCATCTGCGATCTCGTTGTACTTCGTCCGGCCTGACGCGATGGCATAGAGGACGAGCCGGCCCAGCTCTCCGGTCTCGGCCTCGGTTGCAAGGACGAGCTGCCCTTCGGTCAGAAGAGCACCGCCTGGCCTACAGACGAGGCGGAGCAGGTTCTCCCGGACGGTGACTGCCTGTTCCCACCACGAGAGGTACATGGGGACGCCACCAACGACCCCCCAGACAAGAGCCCGGTCGCTCGGCGAGAGGTCGGGGAGCATCGCGCTCGCCTCATGCGGGAGGAATGGGTGAACGGGGAGCGACAGATCGAGCCGACCGTACAGAGGAGCTCGTTCCTCCTGGACCGCAATCATGGTTCGGACTGCCGAGCCGCACAGCAGGATGCGGATCTTGCTTCGCTCCCTCGCTCGGTCCCAGAACGCTCGGAGCAGACTGGGGAGTCCAGGAGTCGTGCCAACGAGTTCGGGAAATTCGTCGAGGACGAGCAGCAGCGGCTCATCTCGGCTGACGGTTGCGAGCGTGTCGAAGACGTCATCCCAGTCGCCGAAGGGGCGGCTCCGCAGGTCTCGGAGAGCTCCAGCTACGACCGGCGCCGTGAGCCTGGAGAGGATCCGTAGATCATCGGTGAGTGGTCGTGCGGCCCCCGTGTGGAAGATCACCCTCTTCTTCTTCCGGGCGAACTCCTGCAGGAGCGCGGTCTTCCCAACCCGTCGCCGGCCCCAGACGAGCCCCAGCGCGCCCGTAGGGCGCTCCCACCATTCCTCCAGGGCTTGCAGCTCACTCGACCTGTTGACGAAGCCCGCCATGGAGGGGATTGTAACTGACACGCAGAGTAAGTTACAGCGTCTGTCAGTTACTGAACAAGGAGCTGGTCAGGCAGGGTTCCACACAGGGCCGCGACGATCGTGGTGTGGACTCTGTGACAGCCCCTTGGTGCCCGGGGTGGGATTCGAACCCACACGTCCCTTTCGGGACCAGCGCTTTTAAGGCGCATCCGTCTGCCAGTTCCGGCACCCGGGCGACCGGCAGCCTACCCCCTACCCGCCCTCGCGGATCGTGACCTTCTCGACGTACACGGACTGCTTCGGCTGCTGGCCCGGGATGCCGGCGGAGGGGTCTTGTATCGGCAGCTCCTGGATCCGCTCGGCCACGTCCAGGCCCTCGACCACCATCCCGAAGATCGTGTACGCGGGGTTCGCGTCGAGGTTGTGCCCCGCGTCGCCCGTGATGAGGAAGAACTGGCTGCCACCGGTATCGGGCCCGGCGTTGGCCATCGCCAGGACGCCGGGGCCGTACGACTCATCCCCGGTGAGCTCGTCGGGGATCGTGTACCCGGGCCCTCCGGACCCGGTGCCCGTCGGGTCGCCACCTTGGATCACGTCGATCGACGTGTCGAGGCGGTGGAAGCGCTGTCCGTCGAAATACCCCTTCTCCGCGAGGAACACGAACGAGTTCACCGTCTGTGGCGCCCGGTCGGCCAGGAGCTCGATCACGATCGTGCCGCACGAGGTCTGCATCTCGGCCGTGTACGTCGTCCCCTCCTGCACGACCTGTTGAGGCTCCGAGAACTGCGGCTTGGGCTTCGTCGCGTCCTTCGGCTCCGTGCCGCCGCAGGCGACCTCGGCGGGGCCGGGCTGGGGCTCGACGGTGTTCGGGCTCGACGTCGCGCCCGTGGGCCCGGGGGTCGGTTCGTTCGTCGTCCCGGTCGCGCCGGAGGCTCCTGCCTGCGTGTCGTCGCCGCCGGTGAACGCGACATAGGCGACCCCCCCGCCAACGAGGGCTATCACGAGCGCGACCACGATGGTCGTCGTCTGACGCCTGCGCTGCTGGTTCCTGCGCTCGGCCTGGCGACGCTGATGCTGCCTCGCGAGCTGTCGGTGGCGGGTCCTCTTCGGCACGGCGGCACAGGTTACCGAACACCCCGCGATCGCACCGACGACCTACGTCCGGCTCCTCGGCTCACAGATCCGGTCGGGGAACCTCCGGAAGGTCGGCGCGTGCGAGCGCGGCGCCATCGTCGGCCGCGAGCCCCGGGGTATCGTCCCCTGCGAGCTCGGCGGCATCGTCGACGATCACCACCCGATCGGACGTGGCTCCGCTCTCGATCACGGCCTCGACCTCGCCCAGCGCGCTGATCGTCCGCTCGCGGATGTCCCGGAACGTGTCGAGCATCCGCCCCCGCACCGTCGCGAGGTGGCTCTCGGCTTGGTCGGCCTGCTCCCGCGCCTCGATGATCAGTCGTCCGGCACGGATCTGGGATTCCCGCTGCAGCGTCCGCGCATCCGCCCGGATCCGTTCGGCTTCGGCCTCCGCCTCCCCGAGGACGCGCTTGGCCTCATCCCTCGCGTGCGCGAGGATGCGATCCGCCTCCATCCGCACGTCCGACTGGAGGCGTTCGGCCTCGACCTCGGCGTCGCGGAGCAGCCCGCTGACCTCATGGTCGAACGTCTCAACGAGCTCTGTCACTCGGTCCGAGGCGCCGTCGTTCGGAAGTCGGGCGGCCGAGGCCTCGAGCGCGGCTCGCGCGTCGTCGCGCTCCCGGGCCGTCTCGAGGAGCTCGGACGTCATCTCCCTGAGCCGCGCCTCGAGGCTCAACACGAGCGTCGCCACGCGCTGCATGTACTCGGCGACCTGATCGGGGGCGAATCCGCGCCGTACCGTGTCGAACGTCGTCGCGGGCAGACCACCGTTCTCCGATCGAGCTGCGAGCTCGCCTTCACCCTGCGGCGAAAGACCAGGCTCGTCGATGGCCATCCGACCTCACCTCCTGCCGTGCACCGGGCGCCGTTCGGCACGAGGCGCCGGGCCGCTTCCTCCGCGCCACCGTAGGCCGACCGGTGGTCGCCCTGCTATGGGCCGAAAGTCGGTACTTCCCCTGGCCGAAAGTCGGTCGACATTCCTCAGGCACGCGCCCGAGGGCGACCCACCCGGTCCAGCCACCGAACGCGGGCATCAGGCAGGCCCGAGCATCTCGAGCACGAGCCCGTCGAGGATGTCGGTCTCGGACACGATCGCCTCGTCGAACCCGAACCGCTCCATCACCTCGACCAGGATCACCGACCCCGCGACGATCACGTCGGCGCGACCCGGCGCCATCACGGGCAGCGCGGCTCGTTCGGCGGTCGTCATCGCGGCCAACTGCGAGGCGACGCGCGCGGCCTCGCCACGCGTGAGGCGGGTGCGGTGGATCCGCTCGGGGTCGTAGAAGTTCAGCCCCATCGCGATGGCTTGGACGGTCGTCGACGTCCCCGCCACCGCGACGAACGTGTGCGCGTCGCGGACGGGGATCGCACGCTCGACGTCGTCCAGCAGCTCGCCGACGGCCGCACGCATCCGGTCCAGCTCACCCGCCTCGGGCGGATCGCTCCGCACGAAGCGTTCGGTGAGCCGGACGCTCCCCATCTGCGTCGAGATCGTGGCCGACGGACGCTCCGAGCCCAGGACGAACTCGGTCGAGCCGCCGCCGATGTCGAGCACGAGGAAGGGCGGCGGGGCGTCCAGCCCCCGGGTGGCGCCGAGGAACGAGAGCCGTGCCTCCTCCTCCCCGCTCACGATCTCGAGCGGGGATCCGGCGAGCTCGCCGACGGGGCGTTCGAACTCGGCCGCGTTGGCGGCGTCGCGGACCGCGGCCGTCGCGGCGACGAGGATCCGTTCGACGTGCAGGGCCTTGGCTCGGCGGACGTAGCGCGTGAGCACCACGAGCGTGCGCTGGAGGGCCTCGGAGGCGAGCCTACCGGTCTCGTCGACACCCTGACCCAGCCGGGTGATCACCATGTCGCGCGCGAGATCCTCGAACCCACCTGCCTCGTCCGGCCCGGCAACGAGCAGGCGGGTCGAGTTCGTCCCCTGGTCCACGGCCGCAACTCGGCCCGGGCGTTCGTCGTGGATCGGCTCGACCGTCCCCGCCACCCACGCCCCTACGGCGTCATCGCCGCCGGCGAGGTGGTTGGCGTAGTGCGCGTGGAGGCACTTCAGGCCTTTCCTGGTCCCGCCCACCCCGCCGTACTGCTCGGCGCGCGGATCGTCCCGTGCTCGTTCGCGGGCGTACTCGGCGTGGGCGCTCGCGACCGCGTCGGCGAAGTCGGGCTCGGCCTCGAGCCGCTCGTTCAGCCTCGAGATCCAGCCCTCCGCCTCTAGGCGGGAGACCGCCCGGACCGCGTCGGGGCACGTGAGCCAGAACGTCGTGGGGAAGGGATCGCCTCGTTCGTCGACGACCGCGTTCCGGATGACCAAGGGATGACCGCCTGGGCACCGTGCCACGACCGTGAACGGGACCGTGGGCTCGCGACCGAGCTGTTCCGCGACGATCCGGAGGTCGCTTCCGCGGAGCTCCCCCACCGGCTCGTCCTCCGGTTCGCCTGGAGACTTACTTGCGCTTGTGCTCGACGGAGCGCTTGAAGTCCACCTGGCGCTCCTCGCTCTGGCGCATGAACTTCTTCAGGCGGGCCTCGAAGTCCGGGTCGGAGCCGCGGCGCTGACGCGTGGGCGCGGGGTCCTGCAGCGCCTTGATCGAGAGATCGATCTTGCCGTCCTCCTTGATGGCGATGACCTTCGCCTGGACGACGTCGTTCTCGCGGAGGTGCTCGTGGACGTCCTTGACGTAGTTCCTGTCGATCTCGGAGATGTGGACGAGCCCCATCTTTCCGCCCTCCAGGGTCAGGAAGGCGCCGTACGGGGTGATGCGGCTGACGGTCCCGTCGATGACCGCGCCGACCTCAAGATCTGCCAGGACTCCTCCTCGTACCGAACTTCGTCGTCCGCCGGGTCGTTCCTCTCCGGCGCATCGCCAGATGGCCAGTCTCCCATCGGCCCGTTTGGGGCGTCAATACGACCCCGGGGAGGGTACAGATGGAGCAGCCACCAGGCCGAGTCGATGCGGGTCCCGACGTGCCGACGGTGCCGACGGTGTCAGGGGGATCCCTCGTCGACGCTCGGCCCTGGGGGCGGCGGTCACGTAGGAACTGCCGCGAATCAGGAGAGGCAGGTAGCGAAGGCACAAGGTCTGTCGCTCTTCCAAGCCGGCGTACGTGTCGCCCCGAACGCTAGCTCCGCCTTCGTTGATGCTCCAAGCGGACCAATGGCCGGAATCCGGGCTGCTCCTCCCACATGTCGAGAGGGCGACGTTTCCTTCGGTGCGCTAGCACGAGATTCGCGATCTTCCTCGCGGTCTGTGGTGGGACCCGCTTGCGCTTGGTGTTGTACGCATAGCCCCTGATCGTCGCTTCAGGCGTATCCAGCAAGATCGCCACGGCCTTGATCGATCCGTGCCGTTCCCGCAACCAGAACAGCAACGGGCGGATCTTCTCGATGGGCACCCCGTTCTTCGACCATACGCCGGCTCGCGGGTGGATCACCCTCAACTGGTGGCCGGATACGAACGTAAACGGTCGCCCCGCAACCCGATCTGCCGACAGAACCGTGATATGGCTGAGCTTCGGTCGAGCGCCGCAGCCGCAGTGGCATGTTCCGTATGAGGAGCAGTCAGGGACGCACGTCCCTCGCGTCGGGTGAGGGAATGGCCAGTCGGAGCCCTTGTTCGACTCGTCCGCATGCTGGAGATGCGGTGGCTGGTCTGATCTGTGGATCTTCACGGACATCTCTCCGTTCGGGCATCGCGTGCGTGCGTGCCGATCCACCTCGGCCGGGCACGCGGAAGCGGCCGGTCCGTGGCCCGAGGGCGGCCGGATCGCGTTCGTTACTCCGAAAGGAGCGGGGGGGCGCGCACGTCGCCCACCACGATGAGCGGGCGAGAGAACACCAGATACTCAGCGATGGAGGCGACGCGGTCCTCGCCCGTCGCCGCAGTCGGCTCGCGACGAGGAGTCCGCATGACGCGGAGCGCGACCGATCCGAGCACGGCGACAACCAGTGCGGATCCGATCGCGAAAAGGAGTTCGAATACGAATCCCGACTCAAGCAAACCTTCGCTGAAAGGCTCGCGTTGGACGAGTCGTTCGCTCACTTCCAGGAGGAGGAAGAGGAGGAGCTGAGACGTCACCAGCCGTGTCAGAAGGAACAAGCGCAAGGTGCCGATGGGGGCTCGCGAGATGTTGGCGCTCCTCCATCTCGCAGCCAGCGGCCCGAGCAAGAGCACGACCAGCAGCGCCAGGATCGTCTGAATGAGGATGGGGATGGACGCGCGCCACGTGTATTCCAGGCCCGCCTGCGCGTACTCGTTGCGGTCGAGCACCCAGTTCGCGATCCAGTGCCCACAGATCGCGCTGAGCAAGATGCCGCGGGCCCAGAGCAGCCACCTCGGCCTCGAGGTCATACGGGTAGCATCCAGCGTCCCCGGCAAGCAGTCAAAGGTGGAGAGAGGGGGCCGTGGAGGCCTTCCAGACCTGGGCTGATGTGACGACCTATATGACACCGGCACCCAGGAACGTATGGATGGTATCGAGGCTGCCTCCCGTGATGGCCAAGGCTGGGGAGGTTGGAATGAGTGCCGCGGCCAACGAGGCAAACACAAGTGCAAGAAGGCTGTGCTTCCGAGTCATCGTGACCTCCCGCCACCCTCACATCGTCACGTAGGGATCGGCGATCGTCTGGACGGAGTTCGCCGGATCGATCAACGGCGAGTACGTCCCGTGGACCGGCGCCAGAGTGGACACCGGCCGCGGGGAGGAGGTCGGTCACGACGAGCCTCCTCCACTCGACGAGCTGCACGCGCCGGCGGGAAGGACAAAGAGCGCCAGCGCGCCGTCAACCTCGACAGCGAGATGCGCAACGGCCTCACCTCGCCTGGGGCGCTTTACGGACTCGGGTGAGTTCGATCGGCTGCACGACGCCGCATGCGAACGAACAGCCATGAGCCTGCGGCGATCACGACCGCCGCCACGACGACAACGACCACCCAATAGGTCCCCCCGGAGCCGCCCCCTCCGTATCCGTAGGCCGCGAGCGATCCGATCATCATCACCACCTCCTTCGGGGGATTAGCCGCCGGCTCGGGTAGGGCTCGGGAGGCAGAGATCTGTTCACACGTTCGTCACATCGGGCCGCAGTCAAGGGTGAACGGAGCCTCTCGCCTCTCCGCGATCAGCAGTCGGACGGGTCGGCCGTCCGACCGGGTATGACGAACGCGACCTCGCCCGGCCCCACCATCCCAAGGCACGACCGGGCGAGCTCCTCGAGCTCCGCAGGGTCGTGGAGTCGCGAGATCTCGGCGCGCAGGTCGGCGTTCTCGGCCTCGAGCGCCGCCGCACGACGTTCGATGTCGGCGATCGCCGAGCGCTGATCGAGGTAGCGCCCGATCGGCACGATCGCCATCACGGCCAGGATCGCCACGGCGACGAGCAGGGCGGCGGCGCGGCCCGTGAGCCTCGGCCCGTCGCGCTCGAGCCGAGGGCGTGGCGACGGCCTGCTCCTCGTCTTGGTCGCGCTCATGCCGGGCAGCCTCCGAACGATGGGCTCACGTCGCGGCACGCCGGATCGCCGCGGCGCCCAGGTAGCGCGCCTGCTCGCCGAGCTCCTCCTCGATCCGCAGCAACCGGTTGTACTTGGCGGTCCGCTCGCCTCGCGTCGGCGCACCCGTCTTGATCTGCCCGGCGTTGGTCGCCACGGCGATGTCGGCGATCGTCGTGTCCTCGGTCTCGCCCGAACGGTGGCTCACGACCTGCCCGTAGCCGTTGCGCACGGCGAGCTCGATCGTGTCGAGGGTCTCGGTCAGCGTGCCGATCTGGTTCGGCTTGACCAGGATCGCGGTGGCCACGCGTTCGCGGATCCCGCGTGCGAGCCGGTCGGGGTTCGTCACGAAGATGTCGTCGCCCACCAGCTGGCACCGAGCGCCCAGCTCGGCCGTGAGGTCCGCCCACCCCTCCCAGTCGTCCTGTGCCAGACCGTCCTCGATCGACACGATGGGGAACGCTTCGAGCAGCCCGCTCCAGAACCGGACCATGTCGTCGGCGCTCCGCGGGGCGCCCTCGAGGTGGTACGAACCGTCGCGGTAGACCTCGGAGCAGGCCGGATCCATCGCGAGGGCGACCTCGTCGCCGGGTTCCAGTCCCGTGGTGTCGATCGCCTCGACGAGCAGCTCGAGCGCCTCGGCCGCGGTGCCCAGCTCGGGCGCGAACCCACCCTCGTCGCCGACGCCCGTGGAGAGTCCCCTCGAGCGCAGGATGGCCTTGAGCGCCTGGTAGATCTCGGAGCACCAGCGGACGGCCTCGGAGAACGAAGCGGCCCCCACCGGCGCGAGCATGAACTCCTGCAGCTCGAGCTCGTTGTCGGCGTGCGCGCCGCCGTTGATCACGTTCACGAGCGGCAGCGGGAGCACGTGGGCGTTCGGGCCCCCGAGCGCCCGGTAGAGCGGGAGGCCGAGCGAGTCCGCGGCCGCGTGGGCCAGCGCGAGCGAGACGCCGAGGACCGCGTTCGCGCCGAGGTTCGACTTGTCGGCGGTGCCGTCCAGCTCGAGGAGCACGCGGTCGAGCTCACGCTGGTCGTACGCGTCGATGCCCTCGAGCGCCGGCGCGATCACCTCGTTCACGTTCGTCACCGCGCGGAGCACCCCTTTGCCGCCGAACCGCTTGGGGTCCCCGTCCCGGAGCTCGAGCGCCTCGTGCTCGCCGGTCGAGGCGCCGCTGGGCACGGCCGCCCGGCCGAACGCGCCGTCCACGAGGATCGCGTCGACCTCGACGGTGGGGTTGCCGCGCGAATCGAGCACCTCGCGCGCCTGGACGGCTTCGATCAGGGACATGGGGGCCCATATCCTACGGCCGGGTACGGGTGGTACCGGTGATTTCGCGTCGGGTACGGTTGCGCCCCAATGGACGAGCCAATGGACGAGATGGAGGACCCCGGGCCCGAACGCTGCTGCTTCGACGACTGGGTCGACGACTGGACGTCGCAGGCGAGGACGAAGCCAACCGCCGCCAAGGTGACGGCCTCCCTGCTCGACGCGATCACCGAGGCCGGGGTGGCCGACCGCACGGTGCTCGACGTCGGGTGCGGCATCGGCGACCTGGCGATCGAGGTGGTCACCCGGGGCGGCGCGAGCGGCACCGGGTACGACCTGTCCCCGAAGGCGATCGAGGAGGCCCGCAAGCTGGCGGCCGCACGCGGCGTCGGCGACCGGATGCGGTTCGAGGTCGGCGACGGCGCGAAGCTCGATCTGCCCGCCGCCGACATCGTCGTGATCAACCGGGTGGTGTGTTGCTACCCCGACACCGAGAACCTGCTCGAACACACGCTCGGCGCGGCGCGGCGCGTGTTCGCGATCACGGCTCCGATCTCGAAGGGGCCGACGGGCTGGTGGAACCGGCTGTGGAGCACGCTCGAGAACGTGGGCTACCGGTTGCGTCCCTCCAAGTACGGGGGGTTCCGGGTCTTCATCCACGACCTCGACCGCGTCGACGAGCGCATCCGCGCGGCGGGGTTCCGGCGGGTCCGGCACGAGCGCCGTCGCGTGGTCTGGGATCTCGCGGTCTACACCCGCTGACCAATCGGTCGGCGTCTCGATCCCCGACGGCCGACGCCGTCACGAACGCGCGCGGCGGAACAGCGCGCGGACCTCGTCCTCGGGCAGGTCGTCGAGCCGGAGGCCGCGCTCCTCGAGCAGATCGTTGAACCGCTCGTAGCGTTCGGCGAAACCCCGGATCGTCCGGCGAAGCGCGCTCTCCGGGTCGACGCCGAGCTTCCGCGCGACGGACACCGTCGCGAACAGCACGTCGCCGATCTCCTCCTCGGCGTTGTCCGAACCCGTGTGCGACTCGAGCTCGCCGACCTCTTCCTTCAGTGCCTCGATCGCCGAGTCGGTCGAACGCCACTCGAACCCCCAGCCCGCCGCCCGGCGTTGCACCTTCGAGGCGCGCGCGAGGGCGGGCAGGGACGCGGGGATGTCGTCCTCGAGCGGCTTCTCGCCCTTCTCTCCCGCCTTGATCCGCTCCCAGTTCACGAGCACCTCGTCGGCGCCCGCCACCTCGACGTCGCCGAACACGTGCGGGTGACGCCGGATCAGCTTCTCGACGATCCCCTGGGCGACGTCGTCGACGTCCCATGCCCCGTCGTCGGCCGCCAGCTGCGCGTGGAACGCGACCTGCAGCAGGACGTCGCCGAGTTCCTCGCGGAGCCGTTCGCGGTCGTCGGCGTCGATCGCGTCGAGGACCTCGTGGGTCTCCTCCTGCAGGTGGCGGGCGAGGGAGGCGTGGGTCTGCTCCCGGTCCCACGGGCAGCCGTCCGGCGCCCGGAGCCGCGCCATCACGCGCACGAGATCCAGCAGCCGGGCTCCCGCCTGCGACGAGGGCACCGGTCCGCTCGGAACGTGCGACAGGAGGTCGTCGCGCTCGGTCACGAGCCGGCGTTCGAGCCCGTGGACCCGGTGGAGCCCGAGCCGCCCGCCGGTTCCTGGGCGGTGCTCCGGATCGGCAGCACCTCGCCGGTGTCCTGATCGAAGCGCCCGAACCGAGGATTCACCTCGACGTTGGTCGTCCCGAGCTGTTCGGTGAACCAGTCGTTCAACACCGTCCCGCTCTGATTCGCCTCGAGCTGATCACGGACGTCCTCGAACGGCGCCACGTCGCGTCGCACGAGGTGGATCACGTGCCAGCCGAACTGCGTCTGGACGGGTGCCGAGATCTCGCCCGGTTTCAGCGCCAGGGTGGCCGCGACGAAGTCCGGATCGAACTGCGTCTGGAACTGCGCCTCGGAGAACGACCCCAGGCTCCCACCCTGCACCGCCGACTGCTGGTCGATGGACTCGCGCTGCGCCGTCTCCCCGAACGTCGCCGGCGTGACCTCGGCCGCGATCCGCTCGGCGTCGGCCTCGTCCGCGACGAGGATGTGCTCCACATCGAGCGTGGTGAACTGCGCGAGGTTCGCCTGGTAGGCGTCGCGGAGCGCCTCCTCGTCCAACCGCTCCTTGACCACCGCCTGCCGCACCGCGTTCACGAGGAGCAGGCGCGCGGCGAACGCCTGGACCTGGGCCCGCGTGATGCCGGCGTCGGACAGCTGTGCCGTGAGCGCGTCGGCTCCCCCGAGGCCCTGCTGGAGCTGGGTGAGGGCGTCCGTCACGTCGGCGGCATCGACCTTCAGGTCGTTCTCGGTCGCGTAGGCCTTCGCGAGCTCCTCGCGGATATCGTTCGCGAGCGCGAACCGTGCACAGGCCGCCTCCTGGGTCTCGTTCCCCATCGGCGTACCGCACGTCGCACCGGACAGGCCCGTCAGGAAGCCGAACAGCGCGACGTCCGCGTGCAGCTGGTCGATCGAGATCTCGCCGTCTCCCACGGTGGCCGCCGACGACGGATCGTTCGCGCAGGCCGTGAACAGCACGACGACGCACAGGATCGCGAGCAAGCGAACGCGACGCGGGAGGGGGATCACGGGGTCATCGTAGCAACGACCTCGTCTTCGCCCGTGGCCCGGACCAGGCCGCGCTCCACCAGCCACGGGAGCTCCGAACCCGGGACGCGGCCGATGTCGAGGTTCAGGGTCTGGGTCGTGCGCAGGTAGCGAGCCCCCGGGACCCGTTCGCGCAGGTCGTGTTCGAGCGGCTCGGGCAGGTCGAGCGGCTTGACGCGGATCTGCTGCCGGTAGGTCGAGACCTCGCCCACGCCGAGCCTCGCACACGTGATCCGGAGCGACGCCACCGCGAACAGCGTCTCGACCTCCTCCGGGAGCTGGCCGAACCGGTCCACGGTCTCGGTGCGGACGCGCTCGAGCAGGCCGTGGTCGCCGGCCGAGGAGATCCGCCGGTAGAGGTCGAGCCGGAGCGCCTCCTGTTCGAGCCAGCCCGGCGGCACGAACGCCCGCACCGGGAGGTCGATGCGGATCTCCTTGTCCTCCGGCAGCGGCTCCCCCCTCATCTCCGCGACCGACTCCTGGAGCAGCCGCGCGTACGTGTCGAACCCCACCGCCGCGATGTGGCCGTGCTGTTCGGCGCCGAGGACGTTGCCCGCTCCCCGGATCTCCAGGTCGCGGAGCGCGATCTGGAACCCGCTGCCGAGCGCCTGGTGCCGCGCGATCGTCGTGAGCCGCTCGTGCGCCTCCTCCGTGAGCTCGCGCTGCGGCGGGAAGAAGAAGTACGCGAACGCCCGCTCGTGGCTGCGTCCCACGCGACCCCGCAGCTGGTACATCTGCGCGAGCCCGAGCAGGTTTGCCGCGTCCACGACGAGCGTGTTCGCGTTCGGCACGTCCAGGCCGGACTCGATGATCACGGTCGACATCAGGATGTCGGCCTCGCGGTCCCAGAACCGGATCATCCGCCGCTCGAGCATGTCCTCGTCCATCTGACCGTGCGCGACCACGATGCGAGCGTCGGGGACCTGCTCCCGCAACCACGCGGCCTGGCGCTCGATCGTCGCGACGCGGTTGTGGACCCAGAAGACCTGGCCCTCGCGCAGCAGCTCGCGCCGGACGGCGCCGAGCGCGAGGCCCTCGTCGTACTGACCGACGTACGTGAGCACCGGCTGCCGGTCCTCGGGAGGCGTGTCGACGGTCGACATGTCGCGGATGCCGGCGAGCGCCATCTCGAGCGTCCGTGGGATCGGGGTCGCCGTCATCGTGAGGACGTCGACCTGCGCGCGGAGCCTCTTCAGACGTTCCTTGTGCGCCACGCCGAACCGCTGCTCCTCGTCGACCACCACGAGCCCGAGGTCCCTGAACCCGATGTCGGCCGACAACAGACGGTGGGTCCCGATCACGACGTCGATCGCGCCGCGGCGCAGGTCCTCGACGATGCGCTCCTGCTCCGGCTTCGAGACGAAGCGCGACAGCATCGCGACCTTGACAGGGAACGGCGCGTAGCGCTCGCCGAACGTGATCAGGTGCTGCTCGGCGAGCAGGGTCGTCGGCACGAGCACCGCCACCTGCCTGCCCTCCATCACGACCTTGAACGCGGCCCGCACCGCGATCTCGGTCTTGCCGAACCCCACGTCGCCGCAGATCAAACGGTCCATCGGGCGCGCTCGCAGCAGGTCGGCCTTGACCTCTTCGATCGCCGTGACCTGGTCGCCGGTCTCCTCGTGCGGGAACGCGTCCTCGAGCTCCATCTGCCACGGGGTGTCGGGGCCGTACGGGGGGCGCTCGATCGACAGCCGGACCGAGTACAGCCGCACGAGCTCGCCCGCCATGTCCTTCACGGCGCGCTTCACGCGCCCGGTCGTGCGCGCCCAGTCGCTCGTCCCCAGGCGCGACAGGCGAGGCGTCTCGCCGCCGAGGTACTTCGCCACCATCCCCACCTGGTCGGTCGGGACCGAGAGCCGGTCGCCCGAGGCGTACTCGAGCACCATGTAGTCGCGTTCGGAGCCACCGATCTCGCGCCGCTGCACGCCGATGTAGCGCGCGACGCCGTGCACGCGGTGCACGGCGAAGTCGCCGACCTCGAGCTCCTCGGCGATCGCGTCGGTCCGACGCGTGGCGAACCTCGGGGCGTCGCGCGTGTGGCGCCGCGAGCCGAACAGATCCTCCTCGGTCGCCACCGCGAGCCTGCCGGCGGGGAACACGAAGCCGGCCTGCAGCTCGGCCTCGACGGGCTCGGCCTGCGGCAACGCGACGAACTCGCGGACGCGTTCGAGCGAGCCGTGGCCGCGCGCCGTCAGAAGCACACGGTAGCCGCGCGCGGCCAGCTCCGAAGCACGTCGCGCGAGCTCGGCGGGGTTGCCCTGTGCCGAGCCCCAGCCCTCCAGACCCGTGTCGATGCCCTCGGTGAACCCCGTGAGCTCCAGCCGGACCGGACCCTCGAGCGCCTCCCCCAGGTCGTGGACCGCGCGCGGGCCGGGCCAGTTCGATGCCTCGGCGAGCGCCTCGGCGTCCTCGAACGCCCGACGCGCCCGGTCGAACGTGCGGCGGGCCTCCGAGACCACGACCCACGAGCCCTCCGGCAGCAGCTCGGCGGGGACCGGCATCCGGTCGAACAGCAATGGGGCGAGCGACTCGAGCCCCTCGGCGTGAAGGCCCTCCGCGATCCGCTCGAGCCCGTCGCGGAACCGGTCGAGGTAGCGGGGCGCCCGCGTTCGCGCGCGTTCGGCCAGCGCGTCGTCGGGGACCAGCTCGCGCACCGGCGACACCTCGACGCCGACGACGGGCCCGGTCGACAGCTGCGACGACGGCACGAACTCGCGGAGCGACTCGATCTCGTCTCCCCAGTACTCGAGGCGCACCGGACGACGCGAGGTCCCGGGGAACACGTCCAGCACCCCGCCCCGGACGGCGAACTCACCGCGGTGCTCGACCACGTCCGTGCGCGCGTACCCGAGCGCGACGAGCCGCTCGGCGAGATCGTCCGGCGGGAGCTCGATCCCCTTGACCAGCTCGACCGGCGGGACCTCGCCGAGGGTGGGGACGAGGCCTTGCATCGTGGCGAGCGCGGGGGCGACCAGGACGAACGCGCCCTTGGCCGCCCGCAGCCGGCGCACGGCGTCGGCCCGGCGCGCCGAGACCTCCGGCGAGGGACTGATGCCTTCGTACGGGAGCGCCTCCCACGACGGAAGGAGTGCCGCCCCGTCGTCCCCGAGCCACGCTCGCGCCCCGCGGGCGAGTCGTTCCGCCTCCCGCGGGCCGGGCGCGACGAGCAGCACCGGAGCGCCGAGCGCCCGAGCGAGCGCCGCCACCAGCGCGTCCTCGCCCGCATCCGCGCGGGCGACGAGTGGGCGGGCCCGCTCGAGCAGCAGGCGTTCGAACGCCCGCGAACCGATCAGCGCGTCGAGCGCCTGCTCCAGGCTCACATGACCTCCCCGATCTTCGTCCCTTGGAAGCGTCGCCGGACAGCACGAACAGGCCTCGTTCGGCGAACGAGGCCTTGCCACGCGATCGTCTTCGGCCCCGCTACGGTTCGCGCGGGGCGGAGCGATTGTATCGGTCCTGCGTTGGGAGCAGGCCGTCGGCGATCAGGGAGCGGACCGCGTCGGCCGCGTCGTCGACGAGGATCGCCACGTCGGGCTCCTCGCGCTTGGCGAACGCGTCGAGCACCCAGTCCGCCGCCTGCGTGCGACCGGTCGGACGGCCGACGCCCAGGCGCACGCGGAAGAAGTCGGGCGTTCGGAGCGCCTGCTGCAGCGAACGCAGGCCGTTGTGGCCGGCCGTCGAGCCGCCGGACTTCACGCGGAGCGCCCCGAAGGGCAGATCGATCTCGTCATGCACCGCGATCACGTGGTCGGGTTCGACGTCCTGCCTGCGCGCGAGTGAGGCGATCGCCGGACCGCTCTCGTTCATGAACGAGCGGGACTTCGCGAGCAGGACGCGTTCGCCCCCCACGCGGATCTCGCCGACGTCCGCGCCGACGAACCGCGCCTTGCGGAACCGTTCGCCCTCGCGGGCGGCGAGCTCGTCCACGACCCGGTAGCCGAGGTTGTGACGGGTCTTCGCGTACGGCTCGCCGGGGTTGCCGAGCCCCGCGACGAGCCAGGTCATGGCGGCGAGGGCGTCTAGCCCTCGGACCGCTCGTCGGAGCCTTCGGCCCCCTCGCCCTCGGCGGCCTCGCCCTCCGCGCCCTCGGCGGCCTCGCCCTCGGCGGCCTCGGCCTCGGCGGCGGCCTCCTCCTCCTCGAGCTCGACGGCCATCTGGGGCTGCTGCACCGCGACGACCGACTCCTCGGGGTTGGTCAGGATCGTCGCGCCCTTGGGTGCGACGAGATCGCTCACGCGCAGCGACATCCCGATCTCGAGGGACGTGATGTCGGCGTCGATCGCCTCGGGCACGTCGCCGGGCAGGGACTCGACCTCGAGCTCCCACAGGTGGTGCTCGACGACGCCGCCGGCCTTCACGCCGACGGATTCGCCCACGATGCGCACCGGGATCGACAGGTGGAGCTTCTCGTCGCGACGGACGGCGAGGAAGTCGACGTGGATGAAGCGACCGTGGATGTGATCGCGCTGGACGTCGCGGGGGATGATCAGGTGCTCGGTCCCGTCGACGACGAGGTCGACCAGGACGTTGGTGCCGGCGCCGGTATGGAGTACGTGGAACAGGTCCTTCGCGTCCACGGACAGCGGGGTGGAGTCCATCCCGTGCCCGTATAGCACCCCCGGCACGCGGCCGGCGGCCCGCAGCTTGCGGGCCACGCCCTTGCCGGTGCCCTCCCTGGGCTCGGCGACGAGCTTGACTTCGGCCATGTTCGGTCCTTCGAGGCGTTGGGGTCTCGGCCGGGCATGGTACCAACAGGCTGCCGCTATGAGACCGGGGGCTCACGCGTCTGGAGGGTGATGAGCCAGGACACCGGTATCGTCCGCACCGTCGTGGCGGATCGGACCGATCTCGAGGACCTCTACGTGCGGCACATGTCGGGCGCCGTCCGCGTCGCCTCCCTGATCACCGGCGACGCCGACCTGGCCCGGGACATCGCCCACGACGCCTTCCTGCGCTCGGTGGGCCGCTTCCGGCACCTCCGGCAGCCCGAGGCGTTCGAGGCGTACCTTCGCCGCGCGGTGGTGAACGCGTGCACCTCGCACTTCCGCCGCCGGAAGGTGGAGGCCGCGTACGTGCGCGGCCAGGCGCGCCATCCGGCGCCGGTCGACGAGCCGGACCACGGCCGGCGCGACGAGCTGCGGGCGGCGCTCTCGGCCCTGCCGCCGCGGCAGCGTGCCGCGGTGGTGCTCCGCTACTACGCCGACCTGTCCGAACAGCAGGCGGGCGAGGCGCTGGGCTGCTCCGCGGCCGCCGTGCGGTCGATGGTCGCCCGCGCGATGGAGACGCTCCGCGAACGGATCCCGAGGAGTGAGGACACGTGAACGATCTCGAACGCGACCTACGAGACGTGCTCCACGAGGACGCCCGGCGCGTCCCGACCCCGATCGCGGCGCCCGAAGGGCTCCGGCGGTCCGTCCGTCGCCGGCAGGCGGTGTTCGGGGGCGTCGTAGGGCTCTCGGCGCTCGCGATCGCCGTCGGGGTCGTGGCCGGCGCTACGATGCTGCTCCCGGTCGGGAACAGCCAGCCGGCCGGCGAGGGGCCAACGACGACCGGCACCCTCAACGGGATCACGATCACCTACCCGCAGGCGTGGAGCCTGATAGACCCCGACGAAGCGGGGCTGAACGGGTCCAGCCTGATGGCGGAGGTCCCGACGCCCCGCATCGCCCTCGCCCTGGCACCGACTGAGGCCCCGGAGACCTTCGGGTGCCCCGGCGGCTCGAACAGCGAGGCCGCGACCTCACTCATGACGATCCAAGAGGAGCCGCTGGCACTCGACGGCCCGGCGGCCATGCCCTGGCCGGTCGAGCTCGAGCCGCTTGCCGTCGACGCGTCCGAGTCGGGGTGCTACCCGGACTGGGAGTTCCTGCGGGCCGGGTGGACGGCGTCGGGCAGGACGTTCGAGGCCCGGGTCGGGTTCTCACCGGAGGCGAGCGGCGAGGAGCACGACGCGATGGCCGCGGCGTTCGCCTCGATGACGTTCGAGCCGTCGACTGGCGGCGTCACGTCGGTCGTCCTGGCACACGGGACCGCGGGCGGCCAGGACTGGCAACTGTTCGCCGCCCGCGACAAGGGCGGCCTGAGCCTGGACATCGCCGGGGAGACGACGGGGGCGGGCACGGCGGGGCTCGACGCATCCTCGACGAACATCCAGGCGTCCACCATCCTCTTCGGCTCCGGCTCGGGCGCCGAGCTCGTGATCTTCGGCGCCGTCCCCACGGGCGTCGTCCGGGTGGAGGCCACCTCCGCCGACGGCCCCGACGGCTCAACCGTGTCCACCGACGTCCTCGACGTGCCAAACACGATCGATCCCGACCTGAACGCGTTCGCGCTGGTCGTCGCGCCGGAGGGCAAGATCGACCTCCGCGGGTTCGACGCGTCCGGCGATGTCGTCGCTCACGGTACCGTCGGCGCCGCAGAGCCCGCGCCGTTCCCGGGAGCCGCCCTGGAGGACGGCCGTCACTTCGGGTACGTGCGCTCCGTCGACGCCGACGCGCGCACGATCGAGTTCGACCTCGCGTACTTCCTCTCCGGCGAGGAGGCCAATCAGGCGTACCAGGAGGCCACGGGCGACACGGGCCCGGTTCCGAACGACCACTTCGTCGTCAACGACAACTCGATGCTCCGAACGCTCAACCTCTCGCCGGACCTCCGGCTGCGGCTCCTCGATTGGAACCACTGCTGCGAGACCTTCTTCGACGGCGACCTCTCGCTGTTCGCGCAGGCG